>CAZOHT010000015.1:18041-74443 GCA_964579825.1 uncultured Anaerolineaceae bacterium | reverse complement strand
GCACTGGTCTCCAAAACCAGCGGTTGTAGGTTCGAGTCCTATCGCCCCTGCCACTTCACTTCCGTAGCCCGAGAGAAGAACGACAGACGTGACCCGCTTACGCACCTATTTCTCCGAGGTCGTGTCGGAGCTCCGCAAGGTCTCCTGGCCGACCCGCGAGCACGTCCGCAACCTGACCGTGCTGGTGTTCGCCATCAGCCTGGTCGTCGGGCTCTACATCACGATCCTCGACTCCATCTTCCGTGGCCTCATCGGCCTCCTCCCGACGGGGGTCTGACGACACCATGACCGAGATGACCATCGAGACCCGGGCGCCCGAGAAGCGCTGGTACGTGATCCACACGTACTCGGGCTACGAGAACAAGGTCAAGGCCAACCTGGAGCACCGCATCGAGTCGATGGGCATGGAGGACAAGATCTTCCAGGTCCTCGTCCCGATGGAGGATGAGATCGAGATCCGCCAGGGCCAGCGCCATACCGTCCAGAAGAAGGTCTACCCGGGCTACGTCCTGGTGGAGATGATCCTGGACCCGGACAGCTGGTTCGTCGTCCGCAATACGCCCGGCGTGACCAGCTTCGTCGGCGGGGCCAACATCCCCGGTGTCCGGAGCGAGCCGATCCCGCTCGACGAGAACGAGGTCAAGCAGATCCTGCGGCACATGGGCGTCGAGACCCCCAAGTTCCGCGTCGCCTTCACCAAGGGCCAGAGCGTCCGGGTCACCGACGGGCCGTTCGCCGAGTTCATCGGCACGGTCGAGGAGATCAACCCGGAACGCAACAAGGTCAAGGTCCTCGTGAGCATCTTCGGCCGCGAGACACCGGTCGAACTCGACTTCCTGCAAGTCGAGAAGCTCTAAGAAAGGAACCCACGTCCCCGTGGCCAAGAAGATCCGTATCGTCCTGACCCTGCAGCTCCCGGCCGGCAAGGCCACCCCGGCACCGCCGGTCGGTACCGCGCTGGGTCCGCACGGCATCAACATCGTCGAATTCACGAAGTCCTACAACGAGAAGACCGCCGACAAGTCGGGCCAGATCATCCCGGCCCAGATCACGATCTTCGAGGATCGCTCGTTCAGCTTCATCCTGAAGACCCCGCCGGCTGCCGACCTCCTGCGCAAGGCGGCCGGGATCGAGAAGGGTTCCGGCACGGCCAAGCGCGAGACCATCGGCCGCGTCAGCCGCGATCAGGTCCGTGAGATCGCCGGTATCAAGATGGCCGACCTCAACGCCAACGACGTCGAAGGCGCGATGCGCCAGATCGAGGGCACCGCCCGGAGCATGGGCATCGAGGTCGCCGACTAGTCCAGCACCGCGACCGGCAGCGCGTCGATCCGCCGGAACGCCCACCCCGCGAGAAGGGGGAGGTCGGGTTCGCTCGACCGACAGGAAGGAACCAGCCACATGGCACACGGCAAGAAGTACGTCGAGGCGGCCAAGCTCGTCGATCGAGCGGTCGTCTACCAGCCGCTCGAGGCGGCCGAACTCGTCAAGCAGACCACGACGGTCGCGTTCGATGCGTCGGTCGAGGTGCACCTGCGCCTGGGCGTCGACCCGCGCCACGCCGACCAGATGGTCCGCGGCACGGTCGTCCTGCCGCACGGCACGGGCAAGGTCGTCCGGGTCGTCGTCTTCGCGACCGGCGAGAAGGCCCAGGAGGCGCTCCGCGCCGGGGCCGACGAGGCCGGCGGCGACGACCTGGTCAAGAAGATCGAGGCCGGCTGGCTCGAGTTCGACGTCGCGCTGGCGACCCCGGACGCGATGGGCCTGGTCGGCAAGCTCGGCAAGATCCTCGGCCGGCGCGGCCTGATGCCGAACCCCAAGGCCGGCACGATCACCTTCGACATCGAGCGCGCGGTCAAGGAGGTCAAGGCGGGCCGGGTCGAGTTCCGGACCGACAAGGCCGGTATCGTCCACGTCGCGGTCGGCAAGAGCAGCTTCGAGCCGACCGCGATCGTCGAGAACCTGGCCGCCCTGGTCGAAGCCATCAACCGGGCCAAGCCCAGCGGGGCCAAGGGCCAGTACCTGAAGTCGCTCACCATCGCCAGCACGATGGGCCCGGGCATCCGGGTCGACGTGCCGGGCGTCCTGGCGGCCGCGGCCGCCTGATCCACCGGCCGGCACCTGCCGGCCACCACCTGCGATGACGGTCGAGAGGCACGTCATCTGACCATATCGACGGATCGCCACAGACAGCCTGTGCTCGCGGACCGCCAAGATGACCCGAACGGGTCATCCACGGTCGGAGCTTGATCCGCCGGACCGGACCGGTCGGCGACGACCGGGGACGACGGCGAGCACGCCGAGGCAGATCGGTACCGCTCCACCTTCGCGGTGGGTCGGGCCTCTGCGAACTGGGCCGCACTCCCTCAGGGGAGTCCGCCATGGGACCGTCGCAGGGGCCGTTCGATCAACGGATCGGACCCCACCGTCGCACGCCGGTCGCGTGCCGAAGTAGAGGAGGGCACCCATGCCCACCGAGGCCAAGCGAGAGACGGTCGCCGAGCTGCGCGAGGAACTCGCCAACAGCCGGACGATGATCGTGTCCGAGTACCGCGGCCTCAAGGTGAAGGAGATCGCCGAGATCCGGCGCGCCCTGCGCAAGCAGGACGTCACGTATCGCGTCGTCAAGAACCGACTGCTGCGCATCGCCGCCACCGACGCGGTGGCCGAGGCGCTGAGCCCGCTCCTGACGGGTCCGACCGCCATCGCGTTCGGGAACGACGAGGCGGGCACCGCCAAGGCGGTCCTCGACGCCACCCGGCCGTACAAGATCGTCAAGATCACGGGCGGTGTCCTGGGCGACCGGGCGATCGGCGCCGACGACGTCTCGAAGCTGGCGGCCCTGCCGTCACGCGAAGTCCTGCTGGCCAAGCTGGCCGGCGGGATGCAGGCACCGGTCGGCACGCTGGCCGGCCTCTTCGCGGCGCCCCTGCGCAACCTGGGCTACGCCCTGTCGCAGGTCGCCGAGCAGAAGGCCCGTGCCGACGGCCACTGATCACCTTCCCCTGACCATCACCCGATCGACCACCCCAAGGAGACACCCATGGCTACCCTGACCCAGGACGACCTGCTCGAAGCGATCGACAAGATGACCGTCCTCGAGCTGTCCGAGTTCATCAAGCGCTTCGAGGATCGGTACGGCGTGACCGCCGCCGCCCCGGCCGCCGTCGCCGCCGCCCCGGCAGCCGGTGGCGCGACCGGCGGTGACGCCCCCGCCGCCGAGGAGCAGACCGAGTTCAGCGCCGTCCTCACCGAGGTCGGCCCGAACAAGATCCCGGTCATCAAGGTCGTCCGCGAGCTCACCGGGCTCGGCCTCAAGGAGGCCAAGGACGTCGTCGACGCGGCCCCCAAGGCCGTCAAGGAAGGCATCGCCAAGGACGAAGCCGAGAAGATCAAAGCTGCTCTGGAAGAGCAGGGGGCGAAAGTCGAGATCAAGTAGCGTGGAGTCGGCCGGCGGCCGAGCGGCGCATCCGTGCGTTGCTCGCTCCGCCGGTCGCTCACGCACCTTCGGGTGCGCTCGTTCCCTTGCTCGCTCGCGCCTTCGGCTGCATCCGTCCGTCAGCCGGATTCTCGTTCGGGGCCGAAACGGCTCCATTACCACTTTCCGGAGCGTTTGACAATCCTCAGGAACGCGATATCCTACTCCTTCTGTGAGCGCGGCCCCTCCTCCCCCTTCTCTCCTCCGTCAAGGAGCGGTATTTCATGCTGTCTGCTGAGTCGTCGACTCGTGCCCTGACCCCTTCGGGTCGCATCTCCTACGCCCGTATCGACAAGAAGGTCGACGGCGTCAGCCACGAGAAGTTCGAGATCCCCAACCTGATCGAACTCCAGCTCGATTCGTTCGAGTGGTTCGTGTCCAAGGGGCTCCGCGAGCTGTTCGATGAGATCAGCCCGATCAAGGACTTCACCGGCAAGGTCATGGAACTCCAGTTCCTCGACTACGAGTTCGGTGAGCCCAAGTACTCCGAGGAGGAGTGCCGGACCAAGGACCTCACGTTCAGCAAGCCGCTGTACGTGAACGTCGAGCTCCTGATCAAGGAGACCGGCGAGATCCAGCGCCAGCGCGTGTACATGGGCGACTACCCCTGGATGACGGACCAGGGCACGTTCGTGATCAACGGCGCGGAGCGGGTCGTCGTCAGCCAACTCGTCCGGTCGCCCGGCGTGTACTACAGCGAGGTCGAGGACCCGGCGTCCGGACGGATGCTGTTCAGCGCCAAGGTGATCCCGAACCGCGGCGCCTGGCTCGAGTTCGAGACCAACAACAAGGACCAGCTGTGGGTCAAGGTGGATCGCAAGCGCAAGATCGCGGCGACCACCCTGCTTCGCGCGGTCGGCTACGAGCAGAACGACGAGATCAGCGCGCTGTTCAGCGCCATCGACATCGACCCGGAGCACCCGTTCATCGCGGGGACGCTGGACAAGGACCTGACCAAGACCCAGGGCGAAGCCCTGATCGAGGTCTACAAGAAGCTGCGCCCGGGTGACCCGCCCACCGGTGACAACGCCAAGCAGCTGGTCGAGAGCCTGTTCTTCAACTTCCGCCGCTACGACCTCGGCCGGGTCGGCCGCTACAAGTTCAACAAGAAGCTGGACGCGGTCTCCGCGCGGATGGGCATCGAACTGCCGCGCGAGCAGCGGACCATCACCCGTGAGGACATCGCCGCGATCGTCGGCAACCTCATCGAGTGCAACCGCGGCCTCCACCCCAAGGACGACATCGACCACCTGGGCAATCGCCGCATCCGCGCCAATGGCGAGCTCATCCAGAACGCCTTCCGCATCGGCCTCCTGCGCATGGAGCGGGTCGTCCGCGAGCGGATGACGATCCAGGAGATCGACAAGGCGACCCCGAACGCCCTCATCAACATCCGCCCGGTCGTGGCGGCGATGAAGGAGTTCTTCGGTGGCAGCCAGCTGAGCCAGTTCATGGACCAGACCAACCCGCTCGCCGAGCTGACCAGCAAGCGACGCCTGTCGGCCCTCGGGCCGGGCGGCCTGTCGCGTGAGCGAGCCGGGTTCGACGTCCGCGACGTCCACCACAGCCACTACGGCCGGATCTGCCCGATCGAGACGCCGGAAGGGCCGAACATCGGCCTGATCGGGTCGCTCGCGACCTACGGTCGGATCAACAGCTACGGCTTCATCGAGACGCCGTACCGCCGGGTCAAGCGGACAGTCGGCTACGACGAGTCGGGACTCGACAAGTACGAAGCCGGGTCGGACCTCGTGTCCAAGACCGGCGAGGTCGTGCTCAAGGCCGGCAAGCCGTTCACGGCCGCCGCGATCGCCGAGCTGAAGAAGCAGAAGGCCCACGCCTTCCCGATCCGCCCGGTCGTCACGGACGAGATCCACTACATGCCGGCCGATGAGGAGGAGGAGCACGTCGTGGCGCAGGCCAACGCGCCACTCGACGAGGACGGCCACTTCACCGCCGAGCGGATCCCGTCGCGCTACCGGGACACGTTCCCGGAGGCGCGGGCCAGCCAGATCGAGTACATGGACGTCTCGCCCAAGCAGGTCGTGTCCGTCGCCACCGCGCTCATCCCGTTCCTCGAGCACGACGACGCCAACCGCGCCCTGATGGGTTCGAACATGCAGCGCCAGGCGGTCCCGCTCCTCGAGCCGGAATCGCCGATCGTCGGGACCGGCATGGAGGGCCGCGCCGCGCGCGACTCGGGCCAGGTCCTCGTCGCCCGCCGGGGCGGACTCGTCACCAGTGTCACCGCCGAGCGGATCCTGGTCGAGACCGATGCCGGCGAGCTCGATGAGTACAAGCTCCTGAAGTTCGTCCGCAGCAACCAGGGCACCTGCATCAACCAGCGGCCCATCGTGGACGTCGGCGAGCGCATCGCGGACGGCCAGCCGATCGCGGACTCCAGCTCCACCCAGGCCGGCGAGCTCGCCCTCGGCCGGAACGTCCTCGTGGCGTTCATGAGCTGGGAGGGCGGCAACTACGAGGACGCCATCGTCATCAGCGACCGCCTCGTCCGCGACGACCTGTTCACGAGCATCCACATCGAGAAGCACGAGATCGAGTCCCGCGACACGAAGCTGGGACCCGAGGAGATCACCCGCGACATCCCGAACGTCGGCGAGGAGTCTCTCAAGGACCTCGACGAGGAGGGCATCGTCTACATCGGGGCCGAGCTCCGGCCGGGCGACATCCTCGTCGGCAAGATCACGCCCAAGGGCGAGACCGAGCTGACCGCCGAGGAGCGCCTCCTGCGGGCGATCTTCGGTGAGAAGGCCCGCGAGGTGAAGGACAGCTCACTGCGCCTGCCCCACGGCGAGCGTGGCAAGGTCGTCGAGGTCCGCGAATTCCGTCGCGAGCTCAATGACGACCTCCAGCCCGGCGTCAACCGGCTGGTCCGGGTGTCCGTCGCCCAGAAGCGCAAGATCAGCGTCGGCGACAAGATGGCCGGCCGTCACGGCAACAAGGGCGTGATCGCCAAGATCCTGCCCGCCGAGGACATGCCGTACCTGCCCGACGGGACCCCGGTCGACATCATCCTCAACCCGCTCGGCGTGCCGAGCCGGATGAACATCGGCCAGATCCTCGAGACCCACCTCGGCTGGGCCCTCCATGAGAAGGGCCTGAAGGCCGCCACCGCGGTCTTCGACGGCGCCACCGAACAGCAGATCCAGCAGGAGCTGCGCGAGGCCGGCCTGCCCGAGAACGGCAAGATCGAACTGCGCGACGGCCGGACCGGCGAGACCTTCGATCGGCCCATCACCGTCGGCTACATCTACATGCTCAAGCTCCACCACCTGGTCGAGGACAAGATCCACGCCCGGTCCACCGGCCCGTACAGCCTGATCACCCAGCAGCCGCTGGGCGGCAAGGCCCAGTTCGGTGGCCAGCGCTTCGGCGAGATGGAGGTCTGGGCGCTCGAGGCGTACGGCGCCGCGAACATCCTCCAGGAGCTGCTCACGGTCAAGTCGGACGACGTCCTCGGGCGCGTCCAGACCTACGAAGCCATCGTCAAGGGCGAGGAGATCCAGCCGCCGCGCGTGCCGGAATCGTTCAAGGTCCTCATCAAGGAGCTCCGCAGCCTCGGGCTCAACGCGGAGATCCTGGACCCGAACGACGAGGAGATCCCGCTCGGCGAGGACGACTCCTCCGGGTACCTGCTCCCCGATCTCGGTGGGATCAATCTCGCCGGGTTCGAGGACTGATCGCCCTGCGTCAGCGTTCGCTCATCCACCGCACCTCGCGGGACCGCGTCTCGGCCAGCACGGTTCCGCTCGCTCACGGTCCGCATCGCGTCGCCGAACCACGCGGCAGCGCGGAGGAGAACCATGCTCGAAGTCAATAACTTCAACGCCATCCGCATCTCGCTCGCCAGCCCGGACCAGATCCGGGAGTGGTCGAAGGGCGAGGTGACGAAGCCTGAGACGATCAACTACCGGACGCTCAAGCCCGAGAAGGACGGTCTGTTCGACGAGCGCATCTTCGGTCCGACCAAGGACTGGGAGTGCTACTGCGGCAAGTACAAGCGGATCCGCTACAAGGGCATCATCTGCGACAAGTGCGGCGTCGAGGTGACCCGGTCCAAGGTCCGTCGCGAGCGGATGGGCCACATCCAGCTCGCCAGCCCGGTCAGCCACATCTGGTACTTCAAGGGGACCCCGAGCCGGCTCGGCATCCTCCTGGACATCAGCCCGCGCAACCTGGAGCGGATCCTCTACTTCGCCCTGTACATCGTCACCAACGTGGACGAGGACGCGCGCAAGCGGGCCCTGGCGGCGATCGAGGACGAGGCCGAGGGCCGTGGCGGCAAGGGCGGCCAGCGCCTGGCCGAGCTCGAGGACGAGCTCCGCGCCGAACTGAACAAGCACAAGGACGAGCTCGATGCCGAGCTGGCTCGGACGAAGGCGGACCTGGAGGCCCAGCGGGCCGCCCGGACCGAGGAGATCGCCGCCCTGGCCAAGGGCCTGGCCGATCAGCTGGCCGAGCTCAAGACCGGCGTCGCCGACGAGACCATCGCGTTCGCCCCGACGGGCGAGGTCGTCCTGGCGGCCGGCGAGAAGGCCGGCAAGGACGCCACCGCCCGCCTGCGCAAGGTCGTCGGCGACTACACCGAGCAGGTCAACGCCGATCTCCAGCAGCGCGAGGCCGACGAGGCCCGGGCCGTGGAGCAGAAGGTCGCCGACCTGCGCGCCGCGCTGGACGACACGATCAGCAACGAGAAGGCCCAGATGGCCGAGCAGGCCCAGGGTCTCAAGGAAGAGCTCAAGAAGGTCCGCGACGAGCTCGAGTCGCTCAAGGTCATGCAGACCCTCGGCGAGAACGAGTACCGGGCGCTCGACGAGCGCTACGGCTCAGGCGCCAAGGGTGGCCGCGTGTTCAGCGCGGGCATGGGGGCCGAGGCGATCCGCGAGATCATCAGCCGGATGGCCCTCGAGGACCTGGCGCGCTCGCTCCATGTCGAGGTCCGGACCAGCTCCGGGCAGCGCCGCAAGAAGGCGATCAAGCGGCTCCGGCTCATCGAGGCGTTCCGCCGCTCCGGCACCCGCCCGGACTGGATGATCCTGTCCGTGCTGCCGGTCATCCCGCCGGACCTTCGCCCGATGGTCCAGCTCGACGGCGGCCGCTTCGCGACATCCGACCTCAACGACCTGTATCGCCGCGTCATCAACCGCAACAACCGGCTGAAGCGACTGCTGGAGCTGGGTGCCCCGGAGATCATCATCCGCAACGAGAAGCGGATGCTCCAGGAAGCGTGCGACGCGCTGATCGACAACGGCCGGCGGGGTCGGGCCATCGCCGGCACCGGCAACCATCGCCTGAAGTCCCTGTCCGACATGCTCAAAGGCAAGCAGGGCCGGTTCCGCCAGAACCTGCTCGGCAAGCGCGTGGACTATTCGGGTCGCTCGGTGATCGTCGTCGGCCCGGAGCTCAAGCTCCACCAGTGCGGGCTGCCCAAGAAGATGGCGCTCGAGCTGTTCAAGCCGTTCGTCATGCGCCAGCTCGTCGAGAAGGGCTTCGCCCACAACATCAAGAGCGCCAAGCGCATCGTCGAGCGCGTCCGGCCCGAGGTCTGGGACGTCCTCGAAGACGTCATCAAGGACCATCCGGTCCTGCTGAACCGCGCACCGACGCTCCACCGCCTCGGCATCCAGGCGTTCATGCCCGTCCTCGTCGAGGGCTCGGCCATCCAGATCCACCCGCTCGTCTGCACCGCGTTCAACGCGGACTTCGACGGCGACCAGATGGCGGTCCACGTGCCGCTGTCCACGGCCGCCCAGGAAGAGGCGCGGACGATGCTCCTGTCCACCGCCAACCTCCTGTCGCCCGCCGATGGGAGCCCGGTGGTCGCGCCGACCCAGGACATGGTCCTCGGCTGCTACTACCTGACCATGGACGGCACGGGCACCAAGCAGAAGGTGTTCCGAAGCTTCTCGACCGAGGACGAGGCGATCCTCGCCTACCAGCTTCGCGAGAAGACGAAGGCCCACCTGCACGAGCTCGTCGACGTCGAGGTCAAGACCTGGGACGCCGAGACGGAGACGCTCAAGCTCGAGCGTCGCCGCACGACGATCGGCCGGATCATCTTCAACCAGATCCTGCCGGATCCCCTCCGGTACCACGACAAGGTCATGCGCCGGGTCGACCTCAAGGCGCTCGTCGACACCTGCTATCGGCAGCTCGGCGGCGAGGAGACGGCCCACCTGGTCGACGGCATCAAGGATGTCGGGTTCGAATTCGCGACCCGCGGCGGGATGACCATCGGCCTGTTCGACATCGAGATCCCGAAGGACAAGCAGGAGCGCCTCGACAAGGCCGACGACGACGTCCTGGCCATCGACAAGCAGTTCCAGCGCGGCCTCATCACCGAGGACGAGCGCTACGAGCAGGTCGTCGGCATCTGGCAGGACACCACCGGCAAGATGTCGGACGAGATGATGAAGTCGCTGGACCCGACCGGTCCGGTGACGATGATGACCGCCTCCGGCGCCCGCGGGAACAAGGGCAACATCGGACAGCTGGGCGCCATGCGCGGCCTGATGGCCGACCCGTCCGGCCGGATCATCGACGTGCCCGTGCGGAGCAACTTCCGCGAGGGCATGACCGTCCTCGAGTACTTCATCTCCACCCACGGCGCCCGCAAGGGCCTCGCCGATACCGCCCTGCGCACCGCGGACTCCGGCTATCTGACCCGGCGCCTCGTGGACGTCGCCCAGGACGTCATCACCCGCGAGGACGACTGCGGCACCGAGGAAGGCAGCTGGATCATCCGTGCGGAGTCCAGTGACGAGATCGGGGCGTTCCAGCGTCGGCTCGTCGGACGCCTCGCGGCGGCGGCCCTCCCGGACACCCGGGTCAAGGTCAAGAAGGGCGAGACCGCTCCGACCCTGGTCGAGCGACTCGAGATGATCACCGAGGAGACGGCCGCCCGTATCGACGAGGCGGGTATCGACGAGGTGCTCGTCCGCTCACCGCTCACCTGCGAAGCCCGCTACGGCGTCTGCCGGGCGTGCTACGGCCGCAATCTCGCCACCGGCGAGATGGTCGGATCGGGCGAGGCGGTCGGGATCATCGCCGCCCAGTCGATCGGGGAGCCCGGCACGCAGCTGACGATGCGGACGTTCCACACCGGCGGCGTCGCCGGCCTGGACATCACCGCCGGCCTGCCGCGTGTCGAGGAGCTGTTCGAAGCCCGGATCCCCAAGGGCAAGGCCGAGATCAGCCACATCGATGGCATCGTCGAGGTCATCCGCGGCGACGGCCCGACCAAGGTCAAGGTGGTCTCCACCGAGGTCTACGACACGTCGCTCGCCATCCCCAAGGGCGCCGAGATGCTGGCCGCCGCCGGCGACCTCGTCGAGGCCGGCCAGGTCCTGGCCCGGTCCGGGAAGGACGGCGACACGACCGACGTGGCCGCCCCCGTCCGCGGCTTCCTGGTCAAGGGCGACACGGGTCTCGTGGTCCGGGCCGAGGATGTCGTCGAGCGCGAGTACCTCATCCCGCACAACGCCAAGCTGCTCGTCGAGAACAACGCGGAGATCCGCGCCGGTGACGCCATCACCGACGGCCCGATCAACCCGCAGGAGTACCTCGACACGCGAGGCAAGGACGCGGTCCAGCGCTACCTGGTGAAGGAAGTCCAGAAGGTCTACAAGAGCCAGGGCGTCACGATCAACGACAAGCACATCGAGATCATCGTCCGCCAGATGCTCCGCAAGGTCCGCATCGACCAGCCGGGCGACGTGGACCTGCTCCCGACGGAGCTGGTCGACCGACTCGAATTCGAGGAGCACAACAATCGCGTCCTGGCCGAGGGCGGCGAACCCGCCACGGCCCAGACCGTCCTCCTCGGTGTCACCAAGGCGTCGCTCAACACCTCCAGCTTCCTCGCCGCGGCGTCCTTCCAGGAGACGACCCGGGTGCTCACCGAGGCCGCCATCAATGGCGCCAAGGACCACCTGATCGGGCTCAAGGAGAACGTCATCATCGGCAAGCTCATCCCCGCCGGGACGGGCGCGCCGGCCAACGTGGCCGCACGCAAGGAGCGCGATCGCCGAGCCGCCCTCGAGGCGCTCGCCGGCGAGGCCCTGGGCGACGGCGGGTCCGAGTACAACCCGTTCCTCGACGACGGCGAGCCGCGTGGCTCCGACGACGATGCGGCCGGGCTGGCCCTGGCCGCCACGATCGCCGGCGGCACGGACGACGAGTCGGAAGCCAATCCGTTCCTGGCCGCCGACGGCGGGGCCGGGGAGGACCTCGCCGACAACCCGTTCGCGGACGCCTCGACGGAGGCTGAAGAGGCCTCCGCGGAGGTCTGATCCGACCCATCCCGGACACCCGGCGGTGAGCTCGCCGAGCGTTTGACACGCTCGGCGAGCCGCTGCTAGACTCCGCCTTCGTGGCCTCGGGAGGGGTCCGCCATCGGCGCGCTCGCCGAGGGCCATCTCGATCACTACCACCGGTCCCCGTCGACCGCCCCGAACCGGGTGGCGACCACACCGGACCGACCCGGTCGGCAACGGCCGACCACACCAGATCCTGAAGGGAGTAGCGTCTTCGTGCCGACGATCAGCCAGCTCGTGCGCCACGGGCGCCAGCGCAAGATCTCCAAGATCAAGGCGCCGGCCATGCGCAAGAACTGGAACAGCCTGCGCCAGCGCCAGGTGTCGATCCCGGGCGCCCCGCAGAAGCGGGGCGTGTGCCTGCAGGTCCGGACGATGACGCCCAAGAAGCCGAACTCGGCGCTGCGCAAGATCGCCCGCGTGCGGCTGACCAACCAGATGGAGGTCACGGCCTACATCCCCGGCATCGGCCACAACCTCCAGGAGCACTCGGTGGTCCTCGTCCGCGGCGGGCGCGTGAAGGACCTGCCGTCGGTCAAGTACCACATCATCCGCGGCACGCTCGACGCGGCCGGCGTGCGCGACCGCAAGCAGGGTCGCAGCAAGTACGGCGCGAAGGCCAGCGCGAAGCCGGGAGCCAAGTAGCATGCCGCGTCGAACCAGCATCCCGCGCAAGTCCAAGTACGAGACGATCCCGGCCAATCGGACCACGGCCCGGTTCTCGGCCAAGCTCATGAAGGGCGGCAAGCAGAACCTCGCCGAGCGGATCCTGCGTCAGGCGCTCGCCCGCGCGGAGGCCCAGGCCAACCGGCCCGGTCTCGAGATCCTCGAGGCGGCGATGCGCAACGCCACCCCCATCATCGAAGTCAAGCCCCGCCGCGTCGGCGGAGCCACGTACCAGGTCCCGGTCGAGATCCGGGGCGATCGCCGCATGTCGCTCGGTGTCCGCTGGCTCGTCCAGGCGGCCCGCAAGCGCAACGGCAAGAGCATGAGCGAGAAGCTCGCAGCCGAGTTCGTGGACGCCATGAACGGGCTGGGAGCGGCCGTCAAGCGCCGCGAAGACACGCACAAGATGGCGGAGGCCAACAAGGCCTTCAGCCATTTCAAGTGGTAGAGCCGGGAGCGTAGGGACACCGTGGCACGACAGGTTCCGCTCGCCAAGACGCGGAACATCGGGATCATCGCGCATATCGACGCCGGCAAGACCACCGTCACCGAGCGGATCCTTTTCTATACGAAGAAGATCTACAAGATCGGTGAGGTCCATGAGGGCGCGGCCACGATGGACTGGATGCCCCAGGAACAAGAGCGGGGCATCACCATCACGGCCGCGGCCACGACCGCGTTCTGGGGCGACCATCGCATCAACATCATCGATACGCCCGGGCACGTGGACTTCACGGTCGAGGTCGAGCGGAGCCTGCGCGTCCTCGACGGCGCGGTGGTCGTGTTCGACGGCGTCGCCGGCGTCGAGCCCCAGTCCGAGACGGTCTGGCGCCAGGCCGACCGGTACGGCGTGCCGCGCTTCTGCTTCATCAACAAGCTCGACCGCACCGGCGCCGACTTCTGGCGCGGCGTGGACTCGATCAAGGATCGCCTCGGCGCGAACGCGGTGCCGATCCAGATCCCGATCGGCCGCGAGGACCAGTTCAAGGGCGTCATCGACCTCGTCGAGATGAAGGCCATCTACTACCGGGACGACCTCGGCAACCAGATCGACGTCATCGACATCCCGGACGAGCTCCTCGAGGAAGCGACCAAGCATCGCCACACCATGATCGAGGCCGTCGCCGAGATGGACGACGAGCTCACCCACAAGTACCTCGAGGGCGAGGAGCTGACGATCCCGGAGATCAAGCGCGGGCTGAGGCTCGGGACGCTGACCACCCGGATCATCCCGGTCCTGACCGGCTCCGCGCTCAAGAACAAGGGCGTCCAGAAGATGCTCGACGCGGTCGTGGACTACCTGCCGTCGCCGCTCGACGTCCCGCCGATGATCGGGCTGGACCCCAAGTCCGGCCACGAGATCATCCGCACCCCGAGCGACGCCGAGCCGTTCAGCGCGCTCGCCTTCAAGATCGCCGCCGACCCGTTCGTCGGGAAGCTGGCGTTCTTCCGGGTCTACTCGGGCACCCTCAAGGCCGGCTCGTACGTCTACAACCCGGTCAAGGGCAAGAAGGAGCGCATCGGTCGCATCCTCCAGATGCACGCCAACCATCGTGAGGAGATCGACGAGGTCTACGCCGGCGACATCGCCGCCGCCGTCGGCCTCAAGGACACCTTCACGGGCGACACGCTGACCGATCCGGACCACCAGGTCATCCTCGAGTCGATGACCTTCCCGGAGCCGGTCATCGAGGTCAAGATCGAGCCGAAGACCAAGGCCGACCAGGACAAGCTGGCCCTGGCCCTGCAGCGCCTGTCCGAGGAGGACCCGACCTTCCGCGTGAAGACCGATCCGGAGACGGCCGAGACCCTCATCGCGGGCATGGGTGAGCTGCACCTGGACGTCCTCGTCGACCGGATGATCCGCGAGTTCCACGTCGCCGCCAACATCGGCAAGCCGCAGGTCTCCTATCGCGAGACCATCCGCCGCGCCGCCGAAGGCAACGGCCGGTTCGTCCGCCAGACCGGCGGCAAGGGCCAGTACGGCCATGCGGTCATCAAGCTCGAGCCATCCGAGAAGGGCGCGGGCTACGAGTTCATCGACAAGATCGTCGGCGGGACCATCCCGCGCGAGTACATCAAGCCGGTCGACCAGGGCATCCGCGAGACACTCGCGACCGGCATCTACGCCGGGTTCCCGGTCGTGGACGTCAAGGTCACCCTGTTCGACGGATCGTTCCACGACGTGGACTCGTCGGAGATGGCGTTCAAGATCGCCGGATCCATGGCCGTCAAGGACGCCTTCAGCAAGGCAGACCCGGCCATCCTCGAGCCGATCATGAAGGTCGAGGTCCTCATGCCCGAGGAGTTCATGGGTGACGTCATCGGCGACCTCAACAGTCGCCGTGGCCAGATCGAGGGCATGGAGTCGCGCGGGTCGACCCAGGTCGTCCGGGCATTCGTGCCGCTCGCCCAGATGTTCGGATACGTGACGGACCTGCGGAGCATGTCCCAGGGTCGCGCCACGTCGTCCATGGAATTCAGTCACTACGCCGAGGTGCCGGGCAACCTGGCCTCGGAACTCGTCCAGAAGTCCAAGGTCTAGGAGCCGGGAGCAGTCAGATGGCCAAGAAGAAGTTCGAGCGCACCAAGCCGCACGTCAACATCGGCACGATCGGCCACATCGATCACGGCAAGACGAGCCTGACCGCCGCGATCACGAAGTACCTCGCCCTGAAGGGCGACGCGGAGTACCGCGCCTTCGATTCGATCGACAACGCCCCCGAGGAGCGCGAGCGCGGCATCACCATCGCCATCGCCCACGTCGAGTACGAGACCGACGCGCGCCACTACGCCCACGTCGACTGCCCGGGTCACGCCGACTACATCAAGAACATGATCACCGGCGCCGCCCAGATGGACGGGGCCATCCTCGTCGTCGCCGCGACCGACGGCCCGATGCCCCAGACCCGCGAGCACATCCTGCTGGCCCGCCAGGTGGAGGTGCCGTTCATCGTGGTCTTCCTCAACAAGGTCGACATGGTCGACGACCCGGAGCTGCTCGACCTGGTCGAGCTCGAGGTCCGCGAGCTGTTGAGCAAGTACAACTTCCCGGGTGACGACATCCCGGTCATCCGCGGCTCCGCGCTCAAGGCGCTCGAGGCCCCCGACAACCCCGCCGACCCGGCCTACGCCCCGATCCAGGAGCTGATGGACGCGGTCGACTCCTACATCCCGACCCCCGAGCGGGCCATCGACAAGCCGTTCCTCATGCCGGTCGAGGATGTCTTCGGCATCAAGGGCCGCGGCACCGTCGCCACCGGCCGCATCGAGCGCGGCGTGGTCAAGGTCGGCGACGAGGTCGAGCTGGTCGGCGTGAAGGCCACCCGCAAGATCGTCGTGACCGGCGTCGAGATGTTCAAGAAGCTGCTCGACCAGGGCGAGGCCGGCGACAACGTCGGCTGCCTCATCCGCGGCATCGAGCGCGAGGAGATCGAGCGCGGCCAGGTCCTGGCCAAGACCGGCTCGGTCAAGCCCCACACCAAGTTCACCGCGCAGGTGTACGTCCTGACCAAGGAGGAGGGCGGCCGCCATACCCCCTTCTACAACGGCTACCGCCCGCAGTTCTACCTGCGCACGACGGACGTCACCGGGGCCATCGGCCTGCCCGACGGGGCCGAGATGATCATGCCCGGCGACAACGTCGAGATGAGCGTCGAGCTCATCACCCCGATCGCCATCGAGATCGGCCAGCGCTTCGCCATCCGCGAGGGTGGTCGGACCGTCGGTGCCGGCGCCATCGTCAGCATCGTCGAGTAGGGACGAGATGGCGAAGCAGCGGATCAGGATCCGCCTCAAGGCCTACGATCACCGGCTGCTGGATCAGTCCGCAGCCCAGATCGTGGAAACGGCCCAGCGGACCGGCGCGGATGTCGTCGGCCCCGTGCCGCTGCCTACCCGGATCGAGAAGTTCACCGTCCTGCGATCCCCGTTCATCGACAAGGACAGCCGGGAGCAGTTCGAGATCCGCACGCACAAGCGGCTCGTCGACATCCTTGACCCCTCGTCGAAGACGGTCGACGCCCTGATGCGACTCTCGCTGGCAGCGGGCGTCGACATCGAGATCAAGATGTGATGACGACCCCATCGGTAGGGCTCATCGGCCGCAAGGTCGGGATGACCCAGGTCTTCCAGGAGGACGGCACCATGGTCGCCGTCTCCGTGCTGGCCATCGAACCCAACACGGTCACCCGTCTGCGCACGACCGACCGAGACGGCTACACGGCCGTCCAGGTCGGCACGGACGTCGTCAAGAAGCTCAACAAGCCGGAGAGCGGTCAGCTGCGCGATCTGCCCAAGGTCTCGTCCATCCGCGAGTTCCGCGTCGACAGCGTCGACGACTACACGGTCGGTCAGGTCCTCGGCATCGGCGACCTGTTCGCCGAGGGCGACCTCGTCGATGTCACCGGGATCTCCAAGGGCAAGGGCTTCGCCGGTCACATCAAGCGCCACAACTTCCACCGCGGGCCCAAGACCCACGGCTCGGACCATCATCGAGCGCCGGGCTCCATCGGCCCCGGCACCACGCCGGGTCGCGTGTACCGCGGCCTGAAGATGGCCGGCCACATGGGCGATGAGCGCGTGACCATCAAGAAGGTGCGCATCGTGCGCACCGACACGGATCGCAACCTGCTGCTGGTGAACGGGAGCCTGCCCGGCGCCCGCGGCTCGTTGATCCTCGTGAAGAAGGCCTGACGCCATGCCGCAGACCACCCTCTACGATCGGACCGGCAAGGATGTCGGCAGCGTCGAACTCAGCGACGAGCTGTTCGCCGCCCCGGTCAACACGGCCGTCCTCCACCAGGTCGTGACCGCCCAGCTGGCCGGCCGCCGGACCGGCACGTCCGACACCAAGACCCGCGGCGAGATCCGTGGTGGCGGCCGCAAGCCGTACCGTCAGAAGGGCACCGGACGGGCGCGCCAGGGCACCGTCACCGCGCCGCACTACCGTGGCGGCGGGGTCGTGTTCGGCCCGCACCCGCGCTCCTACGAGCAGCGGCTGCCCCGCAAGATGAAGCGCCTGGCGCTTCGCGGTGCGCTGACCGCCAAGTTCGGCGACGAGGCCATCAAGGTCATCGACACGTTCGGGCTCGACGCGATCCGGACCAAGGAGCTCGCCACCGTGCTGCGCGCGCTGGACGCCACCGGTCGGGTCCTCGTCGTGGCTCCCGGGCGCGACCAGACGCTCGAGCTGTCCGCCCGGAACCTCCCGACCGTGGAGATCATCCTGGCCGACTCGCTCAACGTGGTCGACCTGCTCAAGGCGGACCTGGTCCTGATCGAGCAGCCGGCCCTGGCCCGGATGCAGGAGGTCTACGCGTGAGCGCCCTGACCGCCCCTGAGATCATCCTGCGCCCGGTCATCAGCGAGAAGTCGATCGACGAATCGCAGCGCGGCAAGTACACCTTCGCCGTCCACGAGAAGGCCAACAAGATCCAGATCAAGGCCGCGGTGGAAGAGCTGTACAAGAAGGAGAACGTGACCGTCACGTCGGTCAACGTCCTCACGACCAAGGCCAAGGAGAAGCGTCGCGGGCGGTTCGTGGGCCACACGACCCCCTGGCGCAAGGCCGTCGTCACCCTGGCCCCCGGCCAGAAGATCGAATTCTTCGAGGGGGTCTGACATGCCGCTTCGCTCGTACAAGGCCACGTCGCCGGGGCTCCGGCAGATGACTCGCTCGACCTTCGAGGAGATCACCACCAAGGAGCCGTACAAGCCGCTGCTCGAGCCGCAGACCCGTGGCTCGGGCCGCAACAACGCCGGCCGGCTCACGGTCCGCCATCGCGGCGGCGGCGAGAAGCGCCACTACCGGATCATCGACTTCAAGCGCGACAAGCTGAACGTCCCCGCTCGACTCGCGACGATCGAGTACGACCCGAACCGCTCCGCGCGGATCGGCCTGCTCCATTACCGCGACGGCGAGAAGCGCTACATGCTGCTGCCCCACGGCCTGAAGGTGGGCGACGTGGTGGTCGCCGGTCCGGACGCCGAGGCGCGCGTCGGGAACGCCCTGCCGCTGGCCAACATCCCGCTGGGCACCACCATCCACAACATCGAGCTGGTCCCCGGCAAGGGCGGCCAGATCGTCCGGTCCGCCGGCACCGCCGCGCAGCTGCTCGCCAAGGAAGGCGACTACGCCACGGTCCGACTCCCGTCGGGCGAGATGCGCCGCGTCCCGATGCGCTGCATGGCGACCGTCGGCCAGGTCAGCAACCTCGACCACGACAACGAGAACCTCGGCAAGGCCGGACGTGCCCGCCACATGGGCCAGCGGCCCGAGGTCCGCGGCGTCGTCATGAATCCACGAGACCATCCGCATGGCGGTGGCGAGGGCAAGTCCCCCACGGGGATGCCGCCCAAGACACCGTGGGGCAAGCCCGCGATGGGCTACCGCACCCGGCGGTCCAAGACGACCGGACGACTCATCGTCCGATCACGGCACCGCAAGTAGCGGGGAGGTAGGAGTCGATGTCCCGTTCGATCAAGAAGGGCCCGTTCGTCGAGGCCCGCCTCCTCGGCCGAGTCGAGGAGATGAACAAGCGCAACGAGAAGAAGGTCGTCAAGACCTGGTCTCGCGCGTCCGTGATCTTCCCGACCTTCATCGGTCACACGATCGCGGTCTACAACGGCAAGAAGCATGTCCCGGTCTACGTGACCGAGAACATGGTCGGCCATCGCCTCGGTGAGTTCAGCCCCACCCGCAACTACCGCGGGCACGGCAAGCACACCGACCGATCGACGTCGCTGAAGTAGGGGCGACGATCGTGCAAGTCAAGGCGCAAGCCAAGTTCCTCCGCGGCTCCACCCGGAAGGCCCGACTCGTCACCACGGCGATCAAGGGCAAGCCCGTGGAGGAGGCCGCCGCGATCCTGCGGTTCATGCCGCAGTACGCCGCCAAGGACATCGCCCGCGTGCTCCAGAGCGCGACGGCCAATGCCGAGAACAACCACAACCTGTCCGCGGAAGACCTGATCGTCTTCGACGCCATCGCCGATGAGGGTCCGACGATCAAGCGCTTCCGGCCACGGGCACAGGGTCGGGCCTTCCCGATCCACAAGCCGATGACCCACATCACCATCGTCGTCGCGGACCAGGAGGCCTGAGTTGGGACACAAGGTCCATCCGTACGGCTTCCGCCTGGGTGTCTCGCGCACCTGGACCGCGAAGTGGTACGCCGACCCCAAGGAATACAACGCCTCCCTCAAGGAGGACATCCTCATCCGCCAGCTGATCGATCGCCGGCTGGCGAACGCCAGCGTGAGCGGCGTCGAGGTCGAGCGTGGCATCAACCACGTGACGGTCACGATCCACACGGCCAAGCCGGGCATCGTCATCGGCAAGGGCGGGGCGAACGTGGAGATCCTGCGCCAGCAGGTGGGGGCCCTCACGACCCGCAAGGTCAAGCTCGAGATCAAGGAGATCCGCCAGCCCGAACTGGACGCGTACCTGGTGGCGATGAACATCGCCGGCCAGCTGAGCCGCCGGATCGCCTTCAAGAAGGCGATGAAGCAGGCCATCCAGCGCTCCATGAAGGCCGGCGCGAAGGGCGTCAAGATCGCCGTCGCGGGTCGCCTCGGCGGCTCCGAGATGGGTCGCCGCGAGTGGGACCGCGAGGGTCGCATCCCGCTCGGTACGCTCCGCGCGGACATCAGCTACGGCCAGGTCCACGCCCACACCACCTACGGCCGCATCGGCGTGAAGGTCTGGATCTACCGGGGCGACGTGTCCCCGGAACGTCCGGCCCCGCGCGATGCCGCACTCCCGGCCCAGGCCGGGCTGGGGGGCTGAGCCGTGTTGATGCCCAAGCGCGTCAAGCACCGCAAGGTCATGCGCGGCCGGATGTCCGGCGTCGCCAAGGGCGGCCACTCGGTCGCGTTCGGTGAATACGGCCTCGCCACGCAGGAACCGGCCTGGATCACCAGCCGGCAGATCGAAGCGGCCCGACGCGCGATGACCCGCTCGGTCAAGCGCGGCGGCAAGATCTGGATCCGCGTCTTCCCGGACAAGCCCGTGACCAAGAAGCCGGCCGAGACCCGCATGGGTTCCGGGAAGGGCGGACCGGATCACTGGGTCGCCGTGGTCAAGCCCGGCCGGATCCTGTTCGAGATGGCCGGCGTGGACCATGACTCGGCCGTCGAGGCGATGCGCCTCGCCAGTCACAAGCTCCCGGTCGCCACGCGGGTGGTCGTCCGTGAGGGGGCGAAGGAGGCGTGACGATGGATATCGACAAGGTTCGAACGCTGTCCGACGCCGAGCTCGAGACCGCCCTGAAGGACGCCAAGCAGGACCTGTGGGGTGCCCGCTTCGCGCTCTCGACCCGACAACTGAAGGACTACAGCACGATCCCGCAGACGCGGCGAACGATCGCGCGGATCCTGACCGTCCAGCGCGAGCGCAAGCTCGGCAAGACGGCGTGAGGGAGATCACGCGATGACAGGAGCGAACGCACCAGTGCAAGGCCAGCGGAAGACGAAGGTCGGCCGCGTCGTCAGCGACAAGATGGACAAGACGATCGTCGTGTCCGTCGAGCGCCTGGCGCGCCACCGGCTGTACAAGCGGGTCATCCGCTTGAGCACGAAGTTCAAGGCGCACGACGAGGCCAACGAGGCCCGCATCGGCGATACCGTCCTCATCGAGGAGTCGCGGCCGCTGTCCGCCACCAAGCGCTGGCGGCTCGTCAGCGTCGTGGCCCGGGCCGGCGACCATGGCCTCCCCGGCGAGGTCGTCGCGTCCGAGGAAGCCGCCACCACCGAGGCCATCCACGCCGCCGCGCATCCGGGCCGGACCCGGGCGTCCGACGGGGCAGCGACCGATGCGGATCCCGGGACGGCTGAGGAGGCCGCCCAGTGATCCAGGTCCAGACGCGCCTCAAGGTCGCCGACAACACCGGTGCGCGCACCATCCAGTGCATCCGGGTGATGGGCCGTTCGCTCAAGACCGAGGCGGGCGTGGGCGATGTCATCATCGCCAGCGTCAAGCAGGCCATCCCGAACGCCGCCGTCAAGAAGGGCGACGTGGTTCGCGCGGTCATCGTCCGCACGGCCAAGGAGTACGGGCGCCCCGACGGGAGCTACATCCGGTTCGACGAGAACGCGGCCGTGCTCATCAACAACCAGGGCAACCCGCGCGGGACGCGCATCTTCGGGCCGGTCGCGCGCGAGCTGCGTGACCGGAACTACATGAAGATCGTCTCACTCGCCCCGGAGGTGCTGTGATGGCTGCAGCGATCGGTCGGGCCACCAAGGTGCCCGAGATCCGCAAGGGCGATACCGTCGTGGTCCTCGCCGGCAAGGATGCCGGCAAGCGCGGCAAGGTCGAGCGGGTCATCCGTCGGCTGCCGTCGCCGACCGGCGGCAAGACCGTCTACCGACGCACCTCCGCCGCCGGTGGCGTGAAGGTCGTCGTCGAGGGCCTCAACATCGCCAAGCGCCACACCAAGCCGCGCCAATCGCAGGGTCAGAGCGACCGGATGCCCAAGATCCAGCAGGGCGGCATCCTCGAGCTCGCCCAGCCGATCCCGATCGGGCGCGTCATGCTCGTCTGCTCCAGCTGCTCGAAGCCGACCCGGATCGCCCACGCCACCCTGGAGACAGGTCGGCGGGTGCGCGTCTGCCGGCACTGCGGCGAGCAGCAGGAGGTCAAGTCGTGACCAGTCAGCTGCACGCGCGCTACCAGAACGAGGTCGTGCCCGCCCTGCAGAAGCAGTTCGAGTACGGCAACCCGAACGAAGTGCCGCGCCTGTCCAAGATCGTGGTCAACATCGGCCTCGGCGAGGCCCTGACCAACGCCAAGGCCCTCGATGCCGCGCTGGGCGACCTCACCACGATCACTGGCCAGAAGCCGATCGTGACCAAGGCCAAGCGCTCGATCGCCCAGTTCCGCGTGCGGACGGGCAACTCGATCGGGGCCAAGGTGACGCTCCGCGGGGACCGGATGTGGGACTTCCTCGAGCGACTCACGATGCTGGCCCTGCCGCGCATCCGTGACTTCCGGGGCGTCCCCGGTCGCTCGTTCGACGGACGCGGCAACTACTCGCTGGGATTGCGCGAGCAACTCGCCTTCCCGGAGATCGACTACGACAAGGTGGACCGTCTCCGCGGGCTGGAGATCAGCATCGTGACGACGGCGAAGACCGACGAGGAATCGAGGAAGCTCCTCGAACTCCTCGGCATGCCCTTCGCCTCGTAGGCGGGGAGGGAACCAAGATGGCAAAGAAATCGATGGTCGCGAAGGCCAAGCGAACGCCCAAGCACAAGGTCAGCGGGTATCACCGCTGCTTCGTGTGCGGTCGGCCGCGCGCCTACATGCGCCGCTTCTCCCTGTGCAGGATCTGCTTCCGCGAGCGTGCGCTCCGGGGCGAACTGCCGGGCGTCACCAAGTCGAGTTGGTAGGACACCGATGAACATCTCCGACCCGATCGCGGACATGCTCACCCGCGTGCGGAACGCCTCCCGGGCGCGCCACACCGAGGTCATCGTGCCGGCCTCCCGGACCAAGCGAGAGATCGCCCGGATCCTCAAGGACGAGGGCTTCATCGCCGACGTCCAGGAGGAGCAGGACGGCACCATGCCCGTGCTCCGCATCACCCTCAAGTACGTCGACGGCAAGGTGCCGGTCGTCTCGGGCCTCAAGCGGATCAGCAAGCCCGGCCTGCGCGTCTATGCGCGCAAGACGGACATCCCGCGCGTCCTCGGCGGCCTGGGCATCGTCATCGTCAGCACGAGCGCAGGGATCATGACCGGCCAGCAGGCGCGCAAGGCGCAGCTGGGCGGCGAAGTCCTCGCGTACGTCTGGTAGATCGACCATGTCACGCATCGGACGTCTGCCCATCGCCGTTCCCGCCACGGTCGACGTGACCATCGACGGACGGACGCTCACGGTCAAGGGCCCCAAGGGCAGCCTGACCCGGGCGCTCCACCCGGACATGATCCTCAGCCGTGAGGAGAGCCAGCTCGTCGTGAGCCGGCCGACCGAACAGAAGACCCACAAGCAGCTCCACGGTCTGACCCGGACGCTGGTCAACAACATGGTCGTCGGCGTGACCGACGGGTACCGCAAGGGCCTCGACATCACGGGCGTCGGCTATCGCGCGGCGCTCAACGGCCGCAAGCTCCAGCTCAACCTGGGCTACAGCCACCCGATCGAGATCGATCCTCCCGAGGGCATCACCTTCGAGGTGGAGACGCCGACCCGCCTGGCCGTCGTCGGCATCGACAAGGAGCTCGTCGGACAGATCGCCGCCAAGGTTCGCTCCACGCGGAAGCCGGAGCCCTACAAGGGCAAGGGCGTCCGCTACTCCGGCGAGGTCATCCGCCGCAAGGCCGGCAAGGCCGGCAAGATCGGCGGCAAGAAGTGATCCGCCACCCCAAGCAAGGAACCGCCGCATGACGCAGGTCGCATCGCGCAGCGCCGCGCGACAGAAGCGCCACCATTCCATCCGCCTCCATCTGGCCGGCAGCCAGGCGCGTCCGCGCCTGGCCGTCTTCCGGAGCCTCAACCATATCTACGCGCAGGTCATCGACGACTCGGCCGGGATCACCCTGGCCGCCGCCTCGACCGCCGAGAAGGAGCTTCGCGGCTCCAAGTCGACCAAGTCCGAGGAAGCCGCCGTCGTCGGTCGGCTCGTCGCCGAGCGAGCCAAGGCCGCCGGTGTCGAGCGCGTGGTCTTCGATCGAGCCGGGTTCCGGTACCACGGGCGGATCAAGTCGCTCGCCGATGCCGCCCGCGAAGCCGGCCTCGAGTTCTGATCGGAAGGAGCCACAGTGGCACGGATCGACCCCAATAAGCTCGCGCTCGAGGAGCGCGTCGTCCAGATCAACCGCGTCGCGAAGGTCGTCAAGGGTGGCCGCCGCTTCAGCTTCAGCGCGGTCATCGTCGTCGGGGACGGCGCGGGCCACGTCGGGGTCGGTCTCGGCAAGGCCGGCGAGGTCCCCGAGTCCATCCGCAAGGGTGTCGAGGACGCGAAGAAGAACCTCATCAGGATCCCGATGGTCGGGACGACGATCCCCCACGAGGTCAGCACCGAGTTCAGCGCCAGCCGGGTCATGCTGAAGCCGGCGTCGCAGGGCACCGGCGTCATCGCCGGTGGGTCCGTGCGGGCCGTCCTGGAGGCCGCCGGTGTCCGCGACATCCTGTCCAAGACGTACGGCTCGACCAACCCGGTCAACGTCACCAAGGCGACCATCCAGGCCCTGTCCGAGCTCCACTCGGCCGAGGAGCTGGGCGCCCGCCGCGGCGTGAAGCTGTACAGCCGGATCTCCGGCCAGCCGGCGCCGGGGACGGAGGTGGCCGATGGCCGCTAAGCTGAAGGTCACCCAGGTCAAGAGCACCATCAGCCACATCGCGCGGAACCGGGCGACCGTCCGCGCGCTGGGCCTGAACGGCATCGGCAGCACGAGCACGATCAACGACAATCCCGCGACCCGTGGGATGGTCCGCCAGGTCCGGTTCCTCGTGACCGTCGAGGAGATCGCCGACGGCGACTCCGGGGAGAAGGCATGAAACTCCACGACCTCCAGCCCGCCGAGGGCTCGCGCAAGGCCCGCATCCGGGTCGGCCGCGGCATCGCGGCCGGCAAGGGCAAGACCGCGGGACGCGGCACGAAGGGCCAGAAGGCGCGAGCCGGCGGCTCCATCCCGCCGTGGTTCGAGGGCGGCCAGACGCCGCTCCACGTGCGCATCCCCAAGCTCCGTGGGTTCAAGAACCGGTTCCGGATCGAATACGAGATCGTCAACGTCGGCGCCATCGACGCGCTCGTCGCTCGCGGCGCGTTCGAGCAGGCCGAGGCGCCGGCCAAGAAGGGCGCCAAGGGCGGCGGCCAGATCACGGTCAACCAGGACATCCTGCGCGCCGTCGGCCTCGTCCGCACGTTGAACAAGCCGCTCAAGATCCTTGGCGCCGGCGAGCTGACCGTCCCGTTGTTCGTCGTGGCCGATGCGTTCACCGCGTCCGCTCGGACGAAGATCGAGGCGGCCGGTGGGGTCGTGAACGTCCTCGAGATGCCGACCGAGCCACTCGCCGCTCTCGGCCTGGAGCCGGTGGTGGTCGACGCGGGACCGGCTCCCGTCGACGCCAAGCCGGCCAAGCCGCGCAAGGCCAAGGCCGCCGCGACCGAGACCTCCGGCGACGTCCCCGAGGCCGTCGAGGCAGACGCCGCCGCGGCTCCGACCGAGACCGGGATCGACTCCGAGACCACGACGCCGTCTGACGACCTGAACGTCTGATCCCGTGTTCGACTCGCTGCTGAACGCCTTTCGCGCGCCCGACATCCGTCGGCGCGTCCTGTATGTCCTCGGACTTCTGATCGTCTTCCGGTTGCTGGCGTCCGTGCCGGTCCCGGGCGTCGACCCGGAGCAACTCAAGGCGTTCCTCGAGGGCAACCCGCTGTTCGGGCTGCTCGACCTGTTCTCGGGCGGTGGGCTGGCGGCCTTCTCGGTCGTGGCCCTCGGCATGAACCCGTACATCAACGCCTCGATCATCATGCAGCTGATGCAGGGTGTCGTCCCCAGCCTCCAGGCGTTGAGCCGGGAAGGCGAGTACGGCCGGAACAAGATCACCCAGTACACCCGCTACCTGACCGTGCCCCTGGCCATCCTCCAGGCGTACGGCTTCCTGGCACTGCTCAATTCCCAGGGTGTCCTGACCGGCGGGTTCGACCTGGCCAGCTTCGAGACGCTGACCCAGATCGCGACGTTGACCGCCGGGGCCATCGCCCTGATGTGGGTAGGCGAACTGATCACCGAGCGGGGCATCGGCAACGGCATCAGCTTCATCATCTTCGCCGGCATCGTGAGCCGAGCGCCCGGCGCGGTCGGGGCGTTCATCGCGAGCCCGAACATCGCGACCTTCGTCGCCTTCGCGGTCGTCGCGGTCGCCGCGGTCGGCGTGATCATCTACATCCAGGAAGGGCAGCGCCGGATCCCGATCCAGTACGCCAGCCGCGTCCGCGGCCGCCGGATGTACTCGGGTGGCCAGACCTTCCTGCCCCTCCGGGTCAACCAGGCCGGCGTGATCCCGATCATCTTCGCGGTCAGCATCCTGCTGTTCCCGTCGCAGCTGGCCTCGTACTTCATGAATTCCGAGATCCAGATCGTGTCGTCCATCGCGACGGCGGTGTTCAACTTCTTCAGCCCGAACTCGCCGTTCTACGTGGTCCTCTACTTCCTGCTGACGATGGGCTTCACCTACTTCTACACCGCGTTCACGTTCAAGCCAGACGAGACGGCCGAACAGTTGCGCAAGAACGGTGGGTTCATCCCCGGCATCCGGCCGGGACGGCCCACCCAGGACTACCTGGCGCGCGTGGTCACCCGGATCACCTTCGCCGGTGCGCTCTTCCTCGCCATCGTCGCGGTGTCGCCCAACCTCATGTCCATCCTCGTCCCGGAGCTCGGGGCGATCGGCCTTGGGGGCACCAGCCTGCTGATCGTCGTGTCGGTCGTCGTCGAGACGATGAAGCAGATCGAAGCCCAGCTGATGATGAGGAACTACGAAGGGTTCATCCGATGACCTTCGAGACCGGCCTGAGCGAGCGCGCGCATGCGGCGACGAAGGGATGGGCCGCCAGGACCGGCGCATGACGGTGATCGTCCTGCTTGGGGCTCCCGGGGCCGGCAAGGGGACGCAGGCGGCGCAGTTGACGGCGCGCCTCGGCATCCCGCACGTCGCCACCGGCGACCTCTTCCGGGCGGCCGTCCGTGATGGGTCGCCGATCGGGCTCGAGGCGCGCCGCCACATGGAGCGTGGCCAACTGGTACCCGACGAGATCACCATCGGCATGCTCCTGGCCCGCCTCCAGGCACCGGATGCCGTGGGCGGCGCCATCCTCGACGGTTTCCCGCGCAACCGCGCGCAGGCCGAGGCCCTCGATGCCGCCCTGGCCGGCCGGTCGTCGCAGGTCGACCTGGCCATCCATGTCGACGTCCCGCTCGACGAACTGGTCCGGCGCCTGTCCGGTCGCTGGATCTGTCGAGACGCTGGCCACGTCTACCACGAGCAATCCAACCCGCCACGCGTCGCGGGCCAGTGCGACCTGGACGGCTCGCCGCTCATCCAGCGCGAGGACGACCGGCCGGACACCATCCGCGCTCGGCTGACCGGCCAGCTCGACAGCCTGGCGGAAGTCGTCGACCACTACCGCGAGACCGGCGTGCTTCGGACGATCGATGGGCTGCAGTCCATCGACGCCGTCACGGCCGCCCTGCTCGACACGCTGACCGAGCTTCCGGCGAGGGGACGCTGATGGTCACCCGCAAGTCACGAGCCGAGATCGAACGCATGCGCAAGGCGGGTCGGATCGTCGCCGAGGTCCTCGACCTGATCGGCGAAGCGCTGGCGCCGGGTGTCTCCACCGCGCACCTGGACGAACTGGCCGAGGCGCACATCCGGCGCTCCGGCGCCATCCCCTCGTTCAAGGGCTATCCGGGCGCCAATCCGCGCCGTCCGTTCCCCGCCAGCGTGTGCATCTCCATCGACCAGGAGATCGTCCACGGGATCCCGGGTGAGCGGACGCTCAAGACCGGCCAGATCGTGTCGGTCGACGCCGGCGCCATCCTCGACGGATGGCACGGTGACGCCGCCCGGACGTTCTTCCTCGGCGATCCGCCCCCGGCCACCCGCGACCTCATCGAGGCGACCGAGGCGGCGATGCTGGCCGGGATCGCCGCCGCCGTGCCCGGCAACCACATCGAGGACATCTCCGCCGCGGTCGAGGACGTCGCCCTCCCGTACGGGTTCGGCATCATCCGCCAGTTCGTCGGCCACGGCATCGGGACCGAGATGCACGAGGAGCCGCAGGTCCCCAACTACCGCACGGGGCGGCCGGGCCGCAAGCTCGAGCCGGGCCTGTGTCTCGCCATCGAGCCGATGTTCACGCTCGGGCGCCACGAGGCGTTCCTGGCGCCGGACGACTGGACCATCGTCACCCGCGACGGGTCGCTGGCGGCCCACTTCGAGAACACCATCGCCATCACCGAGTCCGGCCCGCTGATCCTGACGGCCCTGTGAGGGTCGGACGGTTGCCGGGATGGTCCGACTTTGATACGCTACGCGTTCGTGTGTCGGCCC
The DNA here is from genome assembly GCA_964579825.1 of uncultured Anaerolineaceae bacterium. Taxonomy (GTDB): domain Bacteria; phylum Chloroflexota; class Limnocylindria; order Limnocylindrales; family CSP1-4; genus SPCO01. Next base: position 45,898 of record CAZOHT010000015.1, on the reverse strand, counting down.
GCTCGGGCCGACACTGCGCGTGAGAAAGGGAAGCACGAACACCTGTGGCCAAGAAGGACGCGATCGAAGTCGAGGGAACGGTCATCGAGCCGCTCCCGAACACCATGTTCGCGGTCGAGCTGGAGAACGGCCATCGGGTGCTCGCCCACATCAGCGGCAAGCTGCGGATGAACTTCATCCGGATCCTGCCCGGCGACCGTGTCCGCGTGGAGCTGTCGCCGTACGACCTGACACGCGGACGAATCACCTACCGACTCAAGTAGCCGACCCACGGCCACACGACACACGATCGAGGATCCGTTGAAAGTCAGAGCTTCCGTCAAGGCGCGCTGCGACAACTGCAAGGTCATCCGTCGCCACGGCACCGTGATGGTCATCTGCACCAATCCCAAGCACAAGCAGCGGCAGGGGTAACCGATGGCACGAATCGCCGGCGTCGACATCCCGCGCGAGAAGCGCGTCGAGATCGCCCTCACGTACGTCTTCGGGATCGGCCTGCCCACCAGCCAGAAGATCCTCGCCCAGACCAACATCAACCCGGATACCCGGGTCCGCGACCTCACCGAGGAGCAGGTCAACCGGCTTCGAGAGCTGATCGACCGCCGCTACAAGGTGGAAGGCGACCTGCGTCGCGAGGTCGCCCTCAATATCAAGCGTCTCACCGAGATCGGCTCGTACCGCGGCCTGCGTCATCGACGCAACCTGCCGGTCCGTGGTCAGCGGACGAAGACCAACGCTCGCCAGCGGCGCGGACCGAAGAAGACGGTCGGCGTGCGGCGCAAGAAGTGACGAGGGACTGACCAGGCATGGCGGAACGCAAGAAGGTCGTCAAGCAGCGTCGGCGTGAGAAGAAGAACGTGCCCCAGGGTCACGTTCACATCCAGGCCACGTTCAACAACACGATCATCACCATCACGGACCTCAACGGGGCGGTCATCAGCTGGGGCTCCGCCGGCGTGGCCGGCTTCAAGGGTTCCCGCAAGAGCACGCCGTACGCCGCCGCGTTGTCGGCCGATGGCGCCGCGAAGCGGGCCATGGAGCACGGCATGCGCCAGGTCGAGGTCTACGTGAAGGGCCCCGGCGCCGGTCGCGAGCAGGCCATCCGGTCGCTCCAGACCGCCGGCCTGGAGGTCAGCGCCATCACCGACGTCACGCCGATCCCGCATAACGGTTGCCGCCCGCCCAAGCGGCGCCGAGTCTAGGAACGCAGAGGACCCATGGCCCGTTACACCGAATCCGTCTGCCGCCTCTGCCGGCGGGAGGGCGCCAAGCTCTTCCTGAAGGGCACGCGCTGCTACACGAAGAAGTGCTCGTTCGAGCGCCGGCCCACCCCGCCCGGCCAGCACGGCGTCCGCCGTCGCAAGGTCGGCGAGTACGGCCTGCAGCTGCGCGAGAAGCAGAAGGTCCGCCGCACGTACGGCGTCCTCGAGCGCCAGTTCCGCAACTACTTCGTCGACGCGGAGAGCCGTCCCGGCGTGACCGGTGAGAACCTCCTGCGTTCGCTCGAGCTCCGGCTGGACAACGTCGTCTACCGGATGGGCCTCGCGACGTCCCGGGCCCAGGCCCGTCAGCTCGTCAATCACGGCCACTTCTCGGTCAACGGACGGCCCACCAACGTGTCGTCGTTCCAGACCCGCCCCGGCGACAGGATCGAGGTCCGCGAGACGCACCGCGCTCGCGAGCCGTTCAAGATCGCCAAGGAGACCCTCCGCAACCACCAGGCGCCGGAGTGGCTCACCATCGATGCCGCGAACCTCGCCGGTTCCGTGGTCACCCCGCCCAGCCGCGACCAGATGCCGCTCGATCTCAACGAGCAGCTCGTGGTCGAGTACTACTCGAGGTAACCCGCCCTCATGATCGAACTCGAGACCCCGCAGATCGAGCCCATCGAGGAAGTCGGCACGTACGCCAAGTACGAAGCCGGCCCCTTGCAGGCGGGCTATGGCGTGACCCTGGGCAACGCCCTTCGCCGGGTCCTGCTGTCCTCGCTCGAGGGCGCGGCCGTCACCAGCATCCAGATCCGTGACATCTACCAGGAGTTCTCGACGATCCCGGGCGTCAAGGAAGACGTCACCCAGATCGTCCTGAACGTCAAGAAGCTGCGGCTCAAGAGCTACGCCGGTCACCCCGTCCCGCTCCGCCTGATCAAGAGCGGCGCCGGTGCGGTCACCGCGGCGGACATCGCCGAGTCGGCCGACGTCGAGATCGTCAACCCGGATCTCGTCCTGATGACGCTCGACACCGACGACGTCACGATCGAGATGGACCTGACCGTCGAGCGCGGCGTGGGCTACCTGGGCGCCGAGCGCGCTGAGGCGCTCCCGATCGGCGTCATCGCGGTCGACGCGATCTTCACCCCGGTCCGCAAGGTCAACTACCAGGTCGAGAGCATGCGCGTCGGTCAGATGACCAACTTCGACAAGCTCACGATCGAGATCGAGACCGACGGCACGATCAGCCCGGAGGAGGCGCTCAGCCGCTCCGCCGAGATCCTGGTCAACCAGTTCCGTCCGTTCGTCACCATCGGCATGGCCGCCGCGCCCGCCTCGGCCGCCCCGGGCGCCGCCGCGATCCCGGCCAACATGCTGGACATGCCGATCGAGGAACTCGACCTGCCGATGCGGGCGTACAACTCGCTCAAGCGCAACAACATCGTCAAGGTCGGCCAGCTGCTCCAGCTCAAGGACGACGATCTGCTCCGGATGCGCAACTTCGGCAAGAAGTCGCTCGACGAGATGAAGGAGCGCCTGCGCATGCGCGGCTTCATCATCCCGGACTCGGAGACCGACGGCCTCGACGACGTCGAGGACGATGCGCCGTTCGACGACGAGGGGGAGGGCTGACCCGTGGCCTCCCACCGCATCGGCGGCCGCAAGCTCAGCCGCAAGCAAGGCCCCCGGCTCGCGCTGTACAAGAATCTGACGGTCTCCGTCCTTCGCTACGAGCGGGTCAAGACGACCGAGGCGAAGGCCAAGGAGATCAGCAGCCGGGTCGAGAAGATGATCACGCTCGCGAAGAAGGGCGACCTCGCCGCGCGACGGTCGGTCGTCTCCCAGTTCCCGAACGAGCCCCTGGTCGTGACCAAGCTGTTCGATGAGATCGCACCCAAATACGCCGACCGGACATCCGGCTACACCCGGATCGTCAAGCTCGGACAGCGCCGCGGCGACGCGGCCGAGATCGTCCAGATCGAGCTCGTCTGAGCTGACCGGGACGACCGTCCGAGAGGACGGACCCGTGGTGCGCTATCGCGCGCGGGTGGAATATGACGGCACGGACTTTGCCGGCTTCCAGGTGCAACCTGGTCGACGGACGGTCCAGGGGATCCTGGAGACCACGCTCGCCAGTCTCGGCAACGGGACGACGTCGAAGGTCGATGGGGCCGGCCGAACGGACGCCGGAGTGCACGCCACGGGACAGGTCATCGCCTTCTCCTGGGACGGGCGCCTGGAGGCCGACGAACTGGGACGGGCACTCGATGCCCGGCTTCCCGGGGACATCGCCATCCGGGACCTGCGGCGCGTCCCGCCAGGTTGGAACCCTCGCTATGCGGCGCGATACCGGGAGTATCGCTACACCGTCTGGAACGGGCCGCGCAGCCCGCTCGCCGAGCGCCAGTCGCTCGGGGTGCGAGCCCCGCTCGATACCGCCGCGATGGAGCGGGCCGGGTCGGTCTTCATCGGCCGACACGACTTCAGCGCCTTCGGGGCAACGGACCGCTCGCCGGTCCGGACCGTCATGGCGGTCCGGGTGCGGAGGAAGGGTCGGCTCGTGACGATCGACGTCCGGGCCGATGCGTTCCTCCGAGGGATGGTCCGGCGCATCGTGGCCGCCCTGCTGCAGGTCGGTCTCGGACAGATGGATATCGATACGGTCCGCTCGGCACTCGCCGGGGACGGACCGGCCCTCGACGGGGCGGCCGCCCCGGCCAAGGGGCTCTGCCTCCGGCACGTGGCTCTCGGGCGACGACCGGAACGAACGAACGGAGAACACGAGCAACGATGAACGCGAAGACCTACTCGGTGCGAGAAGGCGAGATCGAGCGACGCTGGTACGTCGTGGACGCGACGGACGAGACGCTCGGCCGTCTGGCCTCGCGCATCGCGCCGGTCCTCGAGGGCAAGCACAAGCCGCTCTACCAGCCGAACCTGGACTCGGGCGACCACGTCATCGTGCTCAACGCGTCCAAGATCGCCGTCACCCGCGACAAGCTCGACTCCAAGCTCTACAGCCGCCACAGCGGGTACCCGCAGGGCTTCAAGCAGGAGACTCTCGGCCACCTGCTGGCCCGCCGCCCGGAGGAAGTCATCCGCCGCGCGGTGAAGGGCATGCTGCCGCACAACCGGCTGGGGACCCAGCAGCTCCGCAAGCTGAAGGTCTACCCGGGCGCCGATCATCCGCATCAGGCTCAGCAGCCTGAGCCGCTCGCCTGACGAGGAGCATCACCGACATGTCCACCACCGCCTTCTTCTCCGGCACCGGTCGTCGCAAGACGGCCATCGCCCGCGTCCGGCTGCTGCCGGGTGAGGGCGAGATCGTGGTCAACGGTCGCAGCCTGGACGAGCACTTCGGCAATGCCGTGAGCGAGACCGACCTGCGCATGCCGTTCCGCGTGACCGGCACGGAAGGCCGCTTCAACGCGATGATCAAGGTCGAAGGTGGCGGGGTCACCGGCCAGGCCGGCGCGATCCGCCACGGCATCGCGCGAGCCCTGCTCGAGGTGGATCCCGAGGCCAATCGCCTCCCGCTCCGTCAGGCCGGCTTCCTCACCCGCGATCCGCGCATGAAGGAACGCAAGAAGTACGGGCTCAAGCGAGCCCGAAAAGCCCCGCAGTACACCAAGCGGTAGCCTGGGGGCGGCGACCGGAGTCGCCCATGCGTGCGTTGCCTCGCTGCGCGCAGTCGCTCACGCACCCTCAGGTGCGCTCGCTCAGGTGCTCGCAGGCGCCTTCGCCTGGACGACTCGGGCCGCCGCTTCGCAGTTCTCCCCCACAGAGGGCTCGCTGCTTCGCGGTACTCCATCCGGACTCGACCGCGTAGAGTTCGGGGCATGACGGCATCGGGGTCTCTGGTCGGGCGGGATCTGCTGAGCGTGGCGGATCTGTCGGCGGATGAGGTCGGGCAGGTCTTCGCGACGGCCACGACGCTCAAGGCGGAGTACCGAGCCCATCGTCGCCACGCCCAGCCGCCGCTCGTCGGGCGGACGCTGGCGATGCTGTTCCAGAAGCCGAGCCTGCGGACGCGCGTGACGTTCGATGCCGGGATGGCCCAGCTCGGCGGGAATGCGATCTACCTGACCAACGACACGGTCCTGGGGGCCCGCGAGAGCGTTCGCGACGTCGCCCGCAACCTCGAGCGGTTCGTTGACGCCATCGTCGCCCGCACCGGACCGCACGAGGTGGTCACCGAGCTCGCCGCGCAGGCGAACATCCCCGTCATCAACGGCCTGACCCTGCGCGAGCACCCGTGCCAGGCGCTCGCCGATGTCTTCACGATCGGGGAGCATCTCGGCGACCTGACCGGCGTGTCCGTGGCGTTCGTGGGCGACGGCAACAACGTGTACCACTCGCTGGCGCTGCTCGGCACGGCGCTCGGGATGGAGATCCGCCTGGCGCATCCACCGGGCTATGCGCCGAACGAACGGATCGTGGCTCGGGCGGAGGAGCTGGCGGCCGAGACCGGTGGCCGGCTCGTCTTCGGGACGGACCCGCAGGAGATCGTCCGTGGCGCCGCGATCGTCTACACGGACGCGTGGACGAGCATGGGCCAGGAAGCCGAAGCCGAGGAGCGCCGCGATGCGTTCGCCGGCTACCAGGTGGACGACGCGCTGATGGCCGCCGCCGGACCGGATGCGATGGCGATGCACTGCCTGCCCGCGCATCGTGGCGAGGAGATCACCTCCGACGTCATGGACGGACCGCGCAGCCTCATCTTCGACCAGTCGGAGAACCGGCTCCACGTCCAGAAGGCGCTGCTGGTGGAGCTGCTCGGCAGCCTGGACGTGATCGCGTGAGCGAAGCCCTCTACGAGCGCTACAAGGACGCCCTGCGGCGCGGCCATGTCGCGGCCCTGCGGGGTCGGCCCGAGGAGGCCTTGAGCGCCTATCGCGAGGCCATCGCGATCGCGCCGGACCGGGCGTTGCCGTACACGAGTCTCGGTGGGGTCCTGGCCCGGTCCGCACGGTACGACGACGCGCTGGTCGCCTACGACGACGCCCTCGCCCTCGCGCCACGCGACGAGAACGCCCTGCGCGGACGAGCGGACGCCCTGGTCGCGGCGGGTCGGCCGGTGGACGCCGCCGAGACCCTGGACCGCCTGTCCAGGCTGTTCGATGAGGAGGGCCGCCTCGCCGACGCCTGCGACGCCGCCCGCGAGGGCCTGGAGTTGGCCGAATCACGTGACCGACGGGCCGACGTCGAGGCCTTCGTGCGACGGCTGCGCAGCGAGGGTCGCGACATGGCCTCCACGCTCGCACTCGGACGTGCCCTCGAGGTGCTGCGCGAGCCGGCCTCCCATCCACGCTCGGCCGGGACCGCCGTGGCCGATGCGGGATCCGCCGAGGCCGCCGCCCGGGACCCCGGCTCGCCCGCCCAGCCCGTGCGAGCGATCCGTTCCGATCGCGAGGACCTGCTCGCCGCCGCCGAGGCCGCCCTCGACGGAGGCGACCTCGATGCCGTCCGGTCCACGGCAATGGCCGCCTCGGCCGCCCAGCGGCGGGATGGCCTGCTGGAGGCCGCCCTGGATACGTGCTACCAGGCGCTGGCGGTCGCCCCGGCCGACCCGGCCATCCACCTGGCCCTCGCCGGTCTCTACCTGGACCGCGGCTGGCGCGTGCCCGCCGTCGACAAGGTCATCCTGCTCGGTCGTCTGGCTGACCTGACCGACGATGAGGCGACCCACGACCGGCTCGCCATGCTCGTCGCCGAGCGGCTGAGTGACGAGCCGCGCCTGGCGGCCCGGTACGGATGAAGACCACCGTCTGACCGTCGGGGGGTCCCGGTCCGCCCATGGGGCGATGCTACACTCGGAGGCGATGCCGGAGCTCCTGCGCTCGATCCTGGAACAGGTGCGCCTGACCACGGTCGTCGATATCGGACTCACCGCGCTCCTGATCTACTGGCTGTTCAGCCTGATCCGGGGTACCCGCGCGGTCCGTCTCGTCATCGGCGTCAGCGTCCTGTTCATCGTCTACGTGCTGGCCGTCGCCCTGGACCTTCGCCTGCTGACCCGGATCCTCGAGGCCGGGGCCGTCGTCGGGTTGTTCGCCCTCGTCGTCGTGTTCCAGCCGGAGCTGCGGCGAGCGCTCGAGCGCATCGGGCGCGTCGGGTCCTTCGGTTGGCTCCTGTCGCCGGCGGAGTCGCGCGCCGTCGGGCACGTCGCCGCCGAGGTCGCCAAGGCGGCGGCCGGCCTGTCCGCCGATGGTCACGGCGCGCTCATCGTCCTCGAGCGCGAGACCGGCCTCGAAGAGGTCGCCGAGACGGGGGTCATGATCCACGGTGACGTCTCCGCCGACCTCCTGCGGACCATCTTCGCGCCGCGGACGGCGCTCCACGACGGCGCGGTGGTCATCCGCGGCGAGACGATCGTGGCCGCCGGGGCGACCCTGCCCCTGGCCGACACCACCGTCCACACGGAACGGTTCGGGACCCGCCATCGCGCGGCGCTCGGGATCGCCGAGCAGACCGACGCGATCGTCATCGTGGTATCCGAGGAGAACGGCCAGATCAGCCTGGTCGAGCGGACCCGGATCGTGCGCAACCTCAACGAGCCGCAGCTGGCCCGTGCCATCCGGACGATGCTGGACCCGAACCACGGACGGCGTTCCGCGTTCGTCTGGCGGCCGGGCGGCGACACCGCGGGGACGGCGGGCCGTTCTCCCAGGCTGCGCGACCTCGGACGGTCCGGGACCGCCGGGTCGTCGGCGTCCGCGCCGTCCGACCCGCCGCCCGCCCACCCGACGACGGACGACCCACCGGACGCCCAGGTCCCGGGACCGGCCGACGACGACACGGCCGCCGCAGCCGTGGTCCAGGCGACACCTTGAATCGTCTCATCGGCGTCATCGTCCACAACTGGCCGCTCAAGCTCGCCGCGACGGGCCTGGCCGTCCTGCTCTACGGCGGCGTCGTGCTGTCGCAGAACACCCAGACGTACTCGGGCGCCATCCCCGTCGAGATCGTCGGCAAGCCGCCCGGGACCGTCCTCCTGTCGCAGCCGCCGCCCGTGACCCAGGTGCGCTACTTCGCGCCACCCGACATCGACCCGGTCACCGGGACCTTCATCGCGTCGGTCGACCTGTCGGGCGTGGACCCGAAGGCCGGCACGACGAGCGTGCCCGTCACGGTCCGCTCCGTCGATCCGCGCATCAGCGTCCTCGGCAGTGAACCTGCGTTCGTCAGCATCCGCCTCGAGGAGGTCACCTCCAAGACCGTGCCCGTGCAGGTGGCACTCGGGCCACTGGCGTCGGGCCTGGACCTGGGCGAGACCACGATCGAACCGCCGATGGTCGTCGTGACCGGCCCGGAGTCGGCGGTCGCCGAGGTCACGTCCGTTCGAGCCGACGTCGCCATCGATCCGGGCGGCCTCGACTTCGATGCCGACGTGCCGCTCATCCCGGTCGACGGCGTCGGGAACGCCGTCCGTCCGATCGAGGTCTCGCCCGCGACCGCCCGGGTGACCATCCCGGTCTTCACCGACCGGCAGAGCCGCTCGCTGCCGGTCGCGCCCGTCGTCATCGGGACGCCGGCGGCCGGGTTCGAGGTCGCGTCGATCACCGTCGATCCGGCCGTCGTGACCGTCGAGGGCGATGCCGACCAGCTGGCCGAACTGACCAAGCTCGACACGAAGGCGGTCTCCGTGGCGGGAGCGTCGTCCGGTGTCACGACAGCCATCGGACTGGACCTCCCGACCGGTGTCGTCCCGCTCGGATCCGACACGGTCGTCGTCACCGTGACCCTGCGGCCCGTGACGGCGACCCGGACGTTCGAGGCCGGCATCCGCCTGGTCGGGACCGCACCGGGCCTGACGTACGGTCTCTCGACCGACCGCGTCCTGCTCACGATCGGTGGCTCCACGGCCGACCTGGACCGCCTGACCGGGGCGACGATCGTGGCCGACCTCGACGTCTCCGGGCTCCTGGCCGGCGCCACCGCGGACCTGCCCGTCACCGTGGCCCTTCCGACGGGCCTGACCCTCGTCACCTCAAGCCCGCCCACCGTGACCGTCGAGGTCGCGGCGCCGGCTGCCAGCGGAGCCTCACCGGCTCCCAGTGGAGGCTGAACCACGTGCCCAGACTGTTCGGGACGGATGGCATCCGCGGTGTCGCCAACGTCGACCTGAAGCCGCCGCTGGCGTACGCGCTCGGACGCGCCACCGCCCATCACCTCGGCTCGGGTGGCGGGTCCATCGTCGTCGGTCAGGACACGCGGCGGTCGGGCGACATGTTCGTCGCGGCCATCGCCGCCGGTGCGACGAGCCTCGGGGTGGACGTCCACCAGGTCGGGGTGGTCCCGACACCGGCGCTGGCCTACCTCGCCGGCCACGGCTCGTTCGCCGGCGGGATCATGGTCTCGGCGTCGCACAACCCGGCCGACGACAACGGGCTCAAGGTGCTCGACGGCCGCGGGCTCAAGCTCGACGATGCGGTCGAGGATGAGTTGGAGACGCTCATCTGGGGCGCCGACGAACTGGCCGGGGTGGGCAACGCCCGCCTGGGGCGCGTCGTCGACGCACGCGACCTGGTGGATGCGTACCGGGCGCACCGGCTGGCCCTGGCCGCGGGGATCGCCGCCGACGGCCTCAAGGTCGTCCTTGACGGGGCGAACGGCTCGGGCTCCGCGCTCGGACCGGTCATCCTCGCCGCGACCGGTGCGGACGTCCAGGTCATCCACGCCGATCCGGACGGGGTGAACATCAACGTGCGTTGCGGGGCGACGGATCCGGCGTCACTCGCCGAGGCCGTCGTGCGACACGGGGCGGACGTCGGCTTCGCCCTCGATGGCGATGCGGACCGCCTCATCGCCGTGGACTCCACGGGCCGGATCGTCGACGGCGACCAGGTCCTCGGTATCCTGGCCCTCGACCGGCTGGCCCGTGGCGCCCTGCCGGGCGGCGGGTTGGTCGTGTCGGTCCTGTCCAACGGCGGGCTGCAGTCGGCGGTCGAGGACGCCGGCGGCCAGGTCGTGCGCACCCCGGTCGGCGACAAGTACATCCTCGAGGGGATGCAGGTCTCGGGCGCGACCCTGGGTGGCGAGAAGAGCGGCCACGTCATCGTCCTGGAGCACACGACGTCCGGCGATGGCATCGTCACGGCGCTGGAGGTGCTGCGCGTGATGTGCGCCCGGCGCGAGTCGCTCGCGGCCCTGGCCGAGGCGATCCCGATGCTGCCGCAGCAGCAGCGCGCCGTGAAGGCCCGTCACAAGGACCAGTGGGAGGGCGACCGGATCCTGGGAGCGGCGATCGCCGCCGCCCGCGACCGCCTCGGCCCGGGCGGCCGGATCCTCGTTCGGCCGTCCGGCACGGAGCCCGCCTTGCGGGTCATGGTCGAAGGCGCGGACGCACCACTTGTCGCGGAACTGGCCGACTCGCTCGCGACATTGGCGGGAGAGCGTCTAGACTAGCCTCGGTGCCCATCCATCGGAGTCACCACGACCGGCTCGCAGGGAGCGGGCCGGCACGAGCGGAGGGGCAGACCCCATGTGCGGCATCGTCGGCTATACGGGTCCCCGTGAAGCGGGTCCGATCCTCATCGAGGGGCTGCGTCGGCTCGAGTATCGCGGCTATGACTCCGCGGGTATCGCCCTGGTCGACGATTCGGGCGACCTCTTCGTCGAGAAGCGGGCCGGCAAGCTCGCCAACCTGCAGACGGCCATCGCGGACCGGACGCCGCACGCGGCGATCGGCCTCGCCCACACGCGCTGGGCGACCCACGGCCGGCCGAACGACCTCAACGCCCATCCGCACCAGGACTGCACCGGCGAGATCACCGTCATCCACAACGGGATCATCGAGAACTTCCGTGAGCTGCGCGACGGCCTGGAGACCCGCGGTCACACGCTGACATCCGAGACGGACACCGAGGCGATCGCCCACCTCATCGAAGAGGCCTACGCCGGCGACCTGGCCGACGCCGTGCGTCACGCCCTGCGCCAGACCGAGGGCGCCTACGCCATCGTCGCCATGCACCGCGGCGAGGGCGATCGCCTCGTCGGCGCTCGCCACAACGTGCCGCTCGTCGTCGGGCTGGCGGATGGTGAGAGCTTCCTGGCCTCCGATGTCGCGGCGATCCTCGCCCATACGGACCGGATCGTCTTCCTCGAGGACGGCGACGTCGCCGACCTGCGACCTTGGGGCGTCTCGATCACCGATGTCGATGGCCTGCCGCTCGAGCGCGGCGTGACCGTGATCGACTGGTCGCCCGAAGCCGCCGAGAAGGGCGGCTACGAGCACTTCATGCTCAAGGAGATCTTCGAGCAGCCCGAGTCGCTCGCCCAGGCCATCACCGGCCGGGTGACGCGCGACGACCGGGTCAACGTCGAGGAGCTGGCCGGGCTCGAGGAGATCCTGCGGACCGTCGACCGGGTCGAGCTGGTCGCCTGCGGCAGCGCGCACTACGCGTCGCTCATCGGGGCGGCCGCGATCCAGGACTGGACCGGCCTGCCGGCGCGGGCGAACGTGGGCTCCGAGTTCCGCTACTCGCCGCCACCGCTCGACGAGCGCACGCTGATCATCGCGGTCACCCAGTCCGGCGAGACGGCCGACACGATCGCGCCCGTCCGCCTGGCCCGGGCCCGCGGCTGCCCGGTCATCGCCGTCACGAACACGGTCGGCTCGGCCATCACCCGCGAGTCGGATGCCGTCCTGTTCCTGCAGGCTGGACCGGAGATCGCCGTCGCGGCCTCGAAGACATTCGTGACCCAGGTCACGACCCTGGTCGTGCTGGCCGCCGCCATCGCCAAGATCCGTGGCGCGTTGTCGGAGGAGCGCGAGGTGGAGCTCGGGGCGGCCCTGCGCGCGCTGCCGGCCGCCGCCGCCCGGACGCTGGAGAACGCCTCAAGCGGCTCCGCGGCGCTGGCCCGCCGCTACGTGAACTCGCGCGGATTCATGTTCATCGGCCGAGGGTCCAGCTACCCGGCCGCCCTCGAAGGCGCGCTCAAGCTCAAGGAAGTCAGCTACGTCCACGCCGAGGGCTATGCGGCGGGCGAGCTGAAGCACGGGCCGATCTCACTCCTGGACGCCGAGTGCCCGCTCGTGGCGGTCGCCACGCGCTCGTCGGTGTACGACAAGCTCATCAGCAACGTCATGGAGGGCCGCGCCCGCGACGCGCGGGTCATCGCGGTGGCCACCGAGGGTGATCCGCAGATCCATCGGTTCGCCGACGACGTCATCTTCGTGCCCGATACGGATGAGGCCCTGTCCCCGGTGCTGGCGATCATCCCACTCCAGTTGTTCGCGTACCACATGGCGGTCGCCCGGGGCACGGACGTCGACCAGCCGCGCAACCTCGCGAAGTCCGTCACGGTCGAGTAGGGGATGGCCGACGCGGGTCCATCCGACGAGGTGACCCTCCCACCGGGGCTCGTCCCGCCTGGGACCACGGAGCTCGGGATCGACATCATCAAGGTGGAACGGATCCGCGGCTCGATCGAGAAGTTCGGCGAACGCTTCTCGAACCGCGTCCTGACCCCCAACGAACGGCGCTACGTCCGCGATCGGCCCGAGACGTTCGCCGGCCGGTGGGCCGCCAAGGAGGCCGTCAGCAAGGTCCTCGGCCTCGGCGTCCGTGGGATCGGCTGGAAGGAGATCGAGGTCGTCCGACTGCCGACCGGCCAGCCCTCGGTGCAGCTCCATGGACGCGCGGCCGCCCGCGCGGAGCAGCTCGGGATGGGCCGGATCGCGCTGTCCATCTCGCACGAGTCGGACTACGCGGTGGCGATCGCGTTCGGCGTGCGCGCGACCGGCGGACGGTACGTCTTCCCGCTCGACATCGAGGAGCGGCTCGACGACCGCGAGCGGAAGATCCTGGCCCGCCTGGAGCGCCTGCAGGCCGTCGCGCAGGCGACGAACGACCCGGCGAAGACCTGATGGCGGGCAAGGGACCGGTCGGCTTCGGGCGGCGCGACGAGAGCCCACCGGCGAGCCCCGAAGCGGAGGCGCCGTTCCCTGACGGGGCCACGAAGCTCGATGACGCGATCGCGTCCGGACTGCTCCCCGAGCGCCCGGCACGGGGCCACAAGGGCTCGTTCGGGAAGCTGCTCGTGATCGCGGGCTCACTCGACTACGCCGGGGCCGCCCTCCTCGTGGCACGGGCCGCCGGCCGGGCCGGGGCCGGCCTCGTGACCCTGGCCGTGCCCGAGTCGCTCCAGCCGATGTTCGCGGCGAAGGTCGTCGAGGCGACGACGATGGCCCTGCCCGAGGACGACGTGGAGGAGCTCGACCCGGAGCCGTCCTTCGCACGCATCCTGGACCACGAGCACGACGCGATCGTGATCGGGCCGGGCCTGCGGCCGGGTCTGGCCACGGCCGAGCTCGTCCGGCGACTGATCGTGGCAGATGAGCCGGATCCCGCGCCCATCCTCCTGGACGCGGAGGCGCTGCGCTCGCTCGCGACGATGGACGACTGGTGGGACGGTGACCGCCGTCCGGCCGTCCTCACGCCACACGCCGGGGAGTTCGCGCGGCTCCGGGCGGGCAGTGGCCGTGATCCCGACGCGGACGGGGATCTCGCCGCGGACGATGAGGCCCGTGTCGCCGCGGCCGGCGACGCCGCCTCGACGTGGCGCCAGTGCGTCGTGCTCAAGGGCGCCCGGACCGTGATCGCCACGCCGGACGGCGAGGTCGCCATCGCTCCATTCGAGAACCCGGCCCTCGCCAGCGGCGGGACCGGCGATGTCCTGGCGGGCGCCATCGGCTCGTTGCTGGCGCAGGGCCTGGTGCCGTTCGATGCGGCCCGGCTGGGCGTCTACCTCCATGGCCTGGCGGGCGACGCCGCGCGCGAGCGCCTGGGCGACGCCGGCGTCCTGGCCTCGGACCTGCCCGATGGGCTCGCGATCGCCCGCAAGCGGCTCGCGGCCGTTGCCGAGCGCAAGGCGGCCGGCAAGCGACTCGGGTTCGCGGCTCGATCGGACGACGAACCGGCTTGACCGCCATCGAAGACCGCCTGGCGGCCGCCGGCCTGCCGTCGCTGCCGCGGACGGCGTGGCTGGAGATCGATCTCGGCGCCATCGTCGCCAACGTGCGCCTCCTGCGCGGCCTCGCCGGCACGGAGGTGCCGGTCTTCCCGGTCGTGAAGGCCGACGCCTACGGGCATGGCGCCGGACCGGTGGCGGCCGCACTGGTCCGCGCCGGCGTGGACGGCCTGTGCGTCGCGACGCTGGACGAGGGGCTCGCCCTCCGTGCGGATGGCCTCGTCGCCCCGGTCCACGTCCTCTATCCGATCCCGGCCGGCGGGGTGGGGGATGCGGCGGCCGCGCGCCTGTCGGTCACGGTCGGAGACCGCGGCTCCGAGGAGAGCCTGCTCGGGGCCATCGGCCGGCTGCCGCCCGGCCTGCCGCCCCTGGCGGTCCAGGTGGAGGTCGAGACGGGTCTCGGGCGTGGCGGGATCGACGTGGCCGAGCTCGGGGCCGCCCTGGACCGGCTTCGAGCGGCGGACGGCGTCGTGCCGTCGGCGCTGTGGACGCATCTCCAGGCCCCAGAGGACCCGGAGCTGACCGCGATCCAGCTCGCCCGCTTCGACGAGGCGTCCGTGGCGCTGGCCGCGTCGGGTCTGGCGATGCCGCGCCATGTGGCGGCGAGCGCCGGCGTGCTGACCGGGATCGTGCCGCCGTACGAGGGCGTTCGGCCCGGGCTGGCCATCTACGGCCTGGTCCCCGACGAGCTGGGACCGGCGTCGGCCGGGGCACGAGCCGGGGCCGGCCTGCGACCGGCCCTCACCCTCCAGGCCCGACCGGTGCGCGTGGCCGATCTGCCGACCGGCTGGGGCATCAGCTACGGCCCGGCGTTCCGCACGGCGCGACCGAGCCGGATCGCGACGTTGCCGTTCGGCTATGGCGACGGGTGGCCCCGATCGCTCTCGAACCGGTCCGAGGCCCTGGTCCGCGGGATGCGCGTCCCGATCGTCGGTCGGGTCGCGATGGACGCCGTCATGGTCGATGTCACCGAGGTCCCCGGGCCACCCGTGGATACCGCCGACGTGTTCGTCCTGATCGGCCGACAGGGCGACGACGCGATCACCGTCGGGGACGTGGCGCGGCTGCGCAACACGAATGCCTGGGAAGTCGTGACGTCGATGGCCCGGCGGGTACCACGGGTGTACCATGCCGAGTCCGGACCTTTGGGTCTGCGGACACTCATCGGATGACGAGGGCGAGTTGGCTCGGATCGAGCTCTGGAACGGCGACATCTGCGACCTCGAGGTCGACGCCATCGTGAACGCCGCCAACCTGTCGCTGTGGATGGCCACGGGTGTCGGCGGCGCGATCAAGCGGGCCGGCGGCGACGCGATCGAATTCGCCGCCGTGCGCCAGGCGCCGGTGCCGCTCGGCGGCGCCATCGTGACGCCGGCCGGGTCCCTGGCCGCCAAGGCGGTCATCCACGCGGTGTCGCTCGACCGCGACCGTCGGACCAGCGCGCCCATCATCGCCCAGGCGGTCCGCTCCGCGATGGCTCGCGCACGGGAGATCGGCGCTCGGAGTGTCGCCTTTCCCGCGCTCGGGACCGGGGTCGGCGGGTTCCCGCTCGACGAGGCTGCGCGGATCACGGTCGAGACCGTCCGGGACGAACTCGGGCACTCGCCGTCCATCGAGCACGTGATCTTCGCCTTGCGCGGATCCATCGCGTACGAGGCCTTTCGGATCGCGCTCGCCGCGGACCCCACGCCCCAACGGGCGACGGCGTGAGCTTCCCGTACGGGTCGTCCGATGAGCAGCGCGACGAACTGGTGGAGACCGTCGCGCGCGAGATCCAGCTCCGCGGGCTGACCGGCCCGGCGGTCCACTTCCTCGAGGCCAGCCGGCCCTACCGCCCGCTCGGTGCCAACGCGATGCTCTTCTTCGATCCCGTCCTGCACGGCGTCTTCGGCGGCGACGTCGCCTCCGTCACCGAACTCCTGGCCGACGAGGCCGGGATCGAGCAGCTGATCATGCGGCTCGAGGAGATCGACGACGAGATGACCTGGGACGCCTGACCCAGGGGTCCTCGCCCGACGATCGGCGATGACGGGTAGCATGCTGCGGTGACCACCGAGCCCCGTGCGTTCGCCACCGTCGACCTCGGCGCCGCGTCCGTCTCCGTCGCCCTCATCGGCAAGCTCGGCCGCACCTGGCGGCTGATCGGCTCGTCCGGCCTGCCCAGTGCCGCCGGCGCGGATGCGGCCATCGAGTCGCTCCTGGCCCGGATCCGTCACGCCGACCCGACGGTCCTGGCCCGCCTGGGCGTGGATGACCCCGACGCCGGCGAGCTCGTCCGTCTCGAGGTCCGCTCGCAACCTGCACGGACGCTTGCCGTCGTCGCGGCCACGGAACGGGCGCTTGCCCCGCTCGTCGCCGCGGCCGCACGCAGTGGCTGGCGGACCGTCTCGGCGAGCGCCCAGACGACCGACCCGCTATCGATGACTCGGCTGCTGCTCGACGGAGACACGGACGCGGTCCTGGCCGGAGCGACGGATCCGCCCGCGGCGGACGAGCGGAGTGCGCTCGGGGAGCTCGCCGCGCTCGTCGCCGCCGTCGCGGCCAGGCGGCCGGACCGGCTCATCGTCCTGGCCGGCGGCATGGCCGAGCGGCTGGCCGACTTCGGCGACCCGGAGCGTCGACCCGGCGAGACCGTCCTGGCGCCCGCGGCCGCGATGGGACCGGCCGGGACACCGCTGCGGGCCCTGCTCCTGGAGCTCTCCGGGTCCGGGGATGACGCTCGCCGGTCGCTCGGGGCCGCCATCCGGAGCCTCGGCGAGATCCTCGACCGGCGGGCGGAGCTATTCGAGATCGGGTACGACGGCGCCATGCGCGCCATCGTCCATCCCGGGACCGGGAGCGAGTCCGGGACCCTCGACCTGGCCGTCGTCCCGTCCGCGGGCATCGCCCCGGCAGAACCGGACGATGACGTGGTGGATCGGGTCCTCACGTGGACCACGACCGCGTCGGACCGCCACCGCATCCGGGATCGGATGCGCGAGCTACGGATCGCGCCCTGGGCGGATGCGACCGGAGAGGGACTCGACCTGCGCGTGGCAGCTGCCCACGCCGCCATCGCCCGACTGCTGGTCGCCACGGAGGACACCGCACCGAGCGCCCCCCCGGACCTGATCGTCGCCTCGGGCGGGATCTGGCGATCCATGCCGCCCTCGCTCGTGGCCTTGACGCTCGCCGACGTGCTGCGGCGACCAGGCGCGAGCCAGCTCGCGGTCGATCATGCCGGGCTGCTGGCGCCGCTCGGGTCCATCCCCGACGAGGTCGAGCGCCGCGCGGTCCTGGGCGACCTCGCGGACGACCTCCTGGTCCCCCTCGGGACCCTGGTCATGCCGGCTGGGATGCGCCCGGGCCGGTCCGCCGGGCAGGTCACGATCCACGGAGCCGGCGCGGAGCGGACGCGCGACCTGCTGGTCGGCGAGCTCGCCCGCGTCGAGCTGGAGCCCGGGGCCGGGGTCGTCGCCGACTTCCGGTTCCGGGACACCGTCCGACTCGGGGGGCGCGGGCGCGGCTTCGCCATCGAGGTCGCCGGCGGCCTGGGCGGTCTCCTCGTGGACCTGCGCGACGTCCCGCTGCGCTTGCCGGATCGCGCCGATGGCCGGCGCGAACAGCTCCGGGCCTGGCAGGCGGCCGTCCGCCCCGGGGGAGCGGCATGACCGACATGACCGGCATGCCCGGCCCGGCCGATGGGCGGTCCGATCTCGTCATGGTCCCGGCCCGACGCCTGATCGAGTCCCCGGTGGACGCCGTGTTCGCGCTCGCGCCCGGCGACCGCCCCCTGGTGGACGTGGGCGAGTCCGTGGTCGTCGGGGCGCCGATCGCCGAGCGGCTGCGGGACCCGCGCCTCGAGGAGGTCTCGATCACCTCGTCGGCCGACCCGTCGCCTGGCGCACGGTGGTCACGGGACGGTGGCGTGGGTCCGGCGGGCGTCCGTCATACCGAGGATGGCGGCGAACTGCTGTTCACGTGGCGGGGCAAATGGCGCCTCGCGACGGGCGACGTGCCGGATCCGCTCGAGGCGCCGGTCGCCGGCATCGTTCGCGACGTGACGCCCGGGACGTCGATCACGCTCCGAGCGACCGGGCGTGGGATCCGGGGGATCATCGCGCTCGGCGGGCCGACCCGGGGCCGGCTTCGGCTCGCGGCCGGCGGCAGCGGCGGCCTGCGGCCCGGCGGCCTCGACGTCGGGCTGGCCGGGACGATCCTCGTCGTGGGGACCCGGATCGATGCCGAGACGTTGACCCGCGCCCGGGCGATGGGCATCCGCGGCGTGATCGTGGCTGGTCTGGCCAGCAAGGAGCGGCGCGACTTCCTCGCGTCCGAGGCCCGCCAGCGTGCTGCGCTCCACCGTCTGCCGTCGTACGCCGTCCTGATCATGGATGGGGCCAATCGCCGTCCGATGGCCGGGCCGCTCATGGAGATCTTCGAGATGCTCGACGGCCGGGAGGTAGCGATCGTCGGTGACCCGCCGTCGCTCGTCTTCGATGCCCCGGAACTCAGCCTGCCGCTGCCCGCCGCCGACTTCGTCCGGGTCCGCGGCGGCCCGCTCCTCGGTCGCGAGGGCCGTTGGCTCGGCCCGGCCGGCCTGCGGCGGTTCGACGGCGATGTCCACCTGGAGGCCGGGCGGATCCGATTGGACGACGGCACCGTCGCGACGGTCGCGCTCGGTGATCTGGAGCGGTTCGCATGATCGACCGACGCGCGGGGTCGGTGCCGGTCGAGCGGGCGGTCCTCTGCGCCGACCCCGACGCCACGAGTGCGCTCGGCCGGGCGCTCGGGTCGGTCGCCGAGGCCGGCGACCTCATCTGCCTGTGGGGTGACCTGGGCGCCGGCAAGACGCACCTGGCCAAAGCCATCGGCGTGGGCCTGGGCGTGGACGCCACGATCACCTCGCCCTCCTTCATCCTGATGGCCGAGTACGACGGTCGCCTGCCGTTGTTCCACATGGACCTGTATCGCCTCGCGGATGCCGCCGACGCCCTCGCCGGTGGGCTGATCGACGATCGGCAGACGGCCGGCCTGACCCTGGTGGAGTGGCCGGAACGCCTGGTGGACGCCCTGCCCGACGATCGGCTCGACGTCATCATCGATGGGTCCGGCGACGACCCGCGCCGGATCACGGTCCGGGCCAGTGGCGAGCGCTATCGCCGGTACGTGGCGGTCGCCGCATGACGTCGATCGGGTCGATCCTGGTCATCGACACCGCGACCACGCGCGTGGTGGTGGCCGTCGCCGGACCGGAGGGCGCGATCCGCTCGACCGCCTCCTGGGATGCCGGCTACCGACACGGCGAGACGTTGCTGCCCGCCGTCGAGCGACTGCTGGGCACGGGCACCGACCGGTCGGAGCTGCGAGGCATCGTGGTCGGGACCGGACCCGGCGCGTTCACGGGGCTCCGCGTCGGGATCGCGACGGCCAAGGGCCTCGCCCATGGCCTCGGCTGCCCGCTCGTCGGCGTCTCCACCGCCGACGCGCTCCTGCGCGCCGCGTCGAGCGGCGGCCCGGTGGCGTCGAGGAGCGGGGCGCCCGTGCTGCTCCTGCCGGCCGGTCCGTCCGATCGGATCGTGGTTCGGTCGGGGGCGACGCCCGCGCTGGTCCGCGGCGGCGACGATCCGGAGCTGGCGCCCGGGGAATGGCTGGTCGCGGTGGACCTGGCCGGTCGCGCGCCGGCCGATGCCGTGGCCCTGGGCGAGTCGGCCCGTGACCGACTCGCCGATGAACTCGCCGCGATGGGCGTGCCACGGTTGGCGGACGCGACCGCCGGCTCGATGGCCGCACTCGTGCCCGACTACGTCACCTTGCCACGCGGGATCACGGCGGAGCACGGGGAGGTCGAATGGTCGCGCGACCCCCGGTGAAGGTCCGGATCGAGCCGATGCAGCTCGCCGACCTGCCCGGCATCCACGCCATCGAGCAGGCCAGCTTCAGCGCGCCGTGGCCGGCCGATGCGTATCGCAGCGAACTCGAGTCGAACCGGCTGGCGAACTACCTCGTCGCGAAGGTGGACGACGCCATCGTCGGCTACGGCGGGATGTGGCTCATGGTGGACGAGGCGCACATCACGACGTTCGCGATCGATCCCGGCTGGCGACGACAGCACATCGGGGAGCGGCTGCTGCTCGAGTTCGTCGACGTCGCGATCGCCCGCTTCGCCCGGGAGATGACCCTCGAGGTCCGCCTGTCGAACCTGCCCGCCCGCCGCCTGTACGAGAAGTTCGGCTTCCGACCGGTCGGTGTCCGGCCGCGCTACTACAGCGACGACGGCGAGGACGCGCTGATCATGACGACACTGCCCCTGGCGGACGCATCGATGGTGGCAAGGATCGCCGCGCTGCGCCTGGCGATCGCGACCACGCCGGCCCCCACCCGACCGGATGAGGCGGTTCGATGAGCGGCCCGCTCATCCTGTCCATCGAATCGTCCTGCGACGAGACCGGGATCGCCGTCATCGACGGCGGCCGACGGATCCTCGGCAACGTCGTGGCGTCACAGGTCGCGCTGCACGCGGCCACCGGCGGGATCGTCCCGGAAGTCGCCGCACGGGCGCACCTGCGCTGGATCGTGCCGGTCCTCGACGAGGCCTGGGCGGACGCCGGGATCGGCTGGTCCGATCTGTCCGCCGTCGCGGTGACCTATGGCCCGGGGTTGGCGGGCTCGCTCCTGGTCGGGGTCAACTTCGCCAAGGCCCTGGCCTGGGTCCACGACCTGCCGCTCATCGGCGTGAATCACCTCGAAGGGCACGTCTACGCGGCCTGGCTGCTCGACCCGGGCCAGGCGGACGAACCCGAGCCGGTGTTCCCCCTCGTCGCGCTCGTCGTCTCCGGCGGCCACACGTTCCTCGTCGAGATGCGCGATCACCTGACGTATCGGCTGCTCGGCACGACCGTGGACGATGCCGCAGGCGAGGCGTTCGACAAGGTCGGCCGGCTGCTCGGGCTCGGCTATCCGGGTGGGCCGGCGATCGGGAAGGCCGCGGAGACGGCCACGGAACGGGCGACCGCGTTTCCCCGGGCGTGGCTGCCGGGCACGTACGACTTCAGCTTCTCCGGCCTCAAGACCGCCGCCCGACGGATCATCGCGGATGCCCGCGCCGACGCCGGACTGGCCACCGAGCCGGACGCGCCACTGCCCGAGGCGGTCGTCGCGGAACTGGCGTGGGGGTTCCAGGACTCCGTGGCGGACGTGCTGACGACCAAGACGATCCGGGCCGCACGCGAGGTCGGCGCCCGGAGCATCGTGCTGGGTGGTGGGGTCGCGGCCAACGGCGTCCTGCGCGCGCGACTGGCGGGCGAGGCGGCGGCCCTGGGGATCCCGCTGATCGTGCCGCGTCCGGGCCTCTGCACGGACAACGGGGCGATGATCGGCGCCGCCGGGGCGCGACGGTTCGCCGCCGGCGAGCGGGCCGGGCTGGATCTCGACGCCCGGCCGTCGCTGCCGCTGGCGATCCGCTGATGGTCGGCGGCCGCGATGCCGCGACGGACCGGCCGCTGCCGCGCCTCGACCCCGCGGTCGTGCGGGCCACCCTGCGCGACGCCGGCCTGCGAGCCCGACATCGCCTGTCGCAGAACTTCCTGGCGGACATCGACGTCCTCGAGGGGATCCTGGCCGAGGCTGGGCCCACGCCCGGGCGTCACGTCCTGGAGATCGGGCCGGGACTGGGCATCCTGACCGGTGGCCTGCTGGCCTCGGGTGCGGCGGTCACCGCGGTCGAGCTGGACCGCGGCCTGGCCGCCTTCCTTCGGGCTCGATTCGACGGGGCGCTCGAGACGGCCGAACGCGACGGCCCCGACGCACCCGGCGCGCTCCACCTGGTCGAAGGCGACGCGCTGGACCAGGACCTGGTCAACCTCGTCCCGCCGCCGTACGACGTCGTCGCGAACCTGCCGTACCACATCACGAGTCCGATCCTGCATGCCCTCCTGGGGACCGCCCCGCGCCCGGAGCGGAGCGTGCTCATGGTCCAGCGCGAGGTCGCCGAGCGGATCGCCGCCGCGCCCGGGAAGATGAGCTACCTGTCGGTCTTCGTCCAGTACCACGCGCGGGTCCGGGTCGCCTTCCTGGTCCCGGCGAACGCGTTCGAACCCGAACCCGCCGTGGAGTCGGCCGTGATCGTCGTCGAACCGTATGCCGTGGATGATCGCCTGGACCCCGATGCCGAGGACCAGCTGTGGCGCCTGGTCCAGGCCGCGTTCCGTGAGCGCCGCAAGATGATCCACAACGTGCTCTCGAGGCAACTGCCGATCGACGGGACGCGGGTGACCGCGGCACTCGAGGCCGCCCACATCGACCCGGACCGTCGACCCCAGACCCTGGCCGTGGGGGAGTGGCTGGCCCTGCGGGAGGCGATCGGACCGATCGGTGCGGACCGGCGCGGCCGGGCGCGCGACGCATGAGCGGGCCGCCATGAGCGACACCGTCGAGCGTCTCGCCCCCGTCGTCCGGGTGGCGCCGGCCAAGCTCAACCTCACGCTCGCGGTCGTCGGCCGTCGAGCCGACGGCTACCACGACCTCCACTCGGTCTTCGTCCCGCTCGCATTCGGCGACCGGTTGAGCCTCGCGCCATCGTCCGCCCCCGGTGTCGCGGCGGTGGACACGCTCCACGTCACGGGCCTCCCGGTGGTCGGCGGCGCCGACAACCTCGTCCTGCGCGCGCTTGCGGCGACCCGACGGGCGGTGGGCGGTGGCTGGGCCGGCGGTCCCGGGCCCGCCCCCGCCCTCGCGGCCCGCCTGGACAAGCGCATCCCCGTCGCCGCCGGTCTCGGTGGCGGGTCGTCCGATGCGGCCGCGGCCATCGATGGCGCCGTGGAGGCGTGGGGGGCGGACCTCGACGACCACGCACGCCTGGCGGTCGCCGCCGGCCTCGGTTCGGACGTGCCGTTCTTCGCTGCTCGCGGGCCCGCCCTCGTGGAGGGCCGCGGCGAACGCGTGACGCCCCTCCACGGGCTCCGCGGCGAGCCAGGCATCCTGCTGGTCACGCCACCGGTCGCGGTGTCCACGCCGGACGTGTTCGCGGCCTTCGCCGCCATCCGAGGAACGGGCGACGGCGCGGTCCGCCAGTCCTCGGTCCACCTGGCGTCCGAACTCGGCGGCACCGGCCTCAAGGCGGCCGACCTGGCCGCTCGAGCCGGCGTCCTCGCCTCGGCGAACGACCTCCTGCCGGCCGTGGCGGTCGTCGTGCCGGCGCTGGTCCCGTTCCGCCGCGCGCTGACCCGCCTCCTGCACCGGCCGATCGGGCTGTCGGGATCCGGCCCGACCCTCTGGGCGGTCTATCCTTCGCTCTCGGACGCCACCGAGGCGGCCGACGCCGTCAGGATGGCGGCTGGTGACGGCTCGCTGGTCGTCCCCGGTGACGGTCCGCCGCTCGTGACGGCAACGACGATCTGGAGGAGCAGCCCGACATGACGCGAACGGCCATCTCGACGACGGGCGCCCCGGCCGCCATCGGCCCGTACAGCCAGGCCATCGAGGTCGACGGCTTCGTCTTCCTGGCGGGACAGGCGGCCCTGGATCCGCTGACCGGGGTCCTCGCCGACGGGGGGGTCGAACCCGAGACGGAGCGGGTCATGGCCAACCTGACCGCGGTCCTCGAGGCGGCGGGCTGCTCGTGGTCCGACGTGGTCAAGGCCTCGATCTTCCTGATCGACATGGCCGATTTCGCCGCGGTGAATGCGATCTACGCGAGGTACGTGAGCGATCCTCCACCGGCTCGCTCGACCGTCGCGGTGGCCGCGTTGCCGAAGGGCGCACGGGTCGAGATCGACCTCGTCGCCAAGCGCTCGTCCTGAGGGGACCGGGCCGCGGTTGACACCCCGAACGGGCCACCCCTACGATGCCGCTCCACCTGATGACTGCCCAACCAGACGCGCCGGCCCCTGACCGCGACGGGAGCGACCCACGCCTCCGGATCCTCGCCCGCCGGCGCGACCCCTCGTGAACCCCCCAGGATCTCGGCCCTCGACGGTCGCCGTCGTCATGGCAGCCGGGCTGGGGACGCGGATGCGTTCCACGCTGCCCAAGGTCCTCCATCCACTGTGCGGTCGCCCGATGCTCGCGTACATGCTCGACGCCTGGGCCACGACGGCCGATGGGTCGAGCGGCGGCCAGCCGGTCGTCGTGTACTCGCCGCCGACCGAGGCCGTCGTCGCCGCGTTCGAGGGTCGTGCCACGTTCGCCGTCCAGGCATCGCCGCTCGGTACCGGCGATGCCGTGAAGGCCGCCCTCGTCGCCGTTCCCGCGGACGCGACGGAGGTCCTCGTCATGAACGGCGACGTGCCGCTCGTGACCGGCGGGGACCTGGAAGCCGTGTTGGAGGCCCGTCGGGCCGATGACGCCGCGATCGCCCTCGCCAGCGTGTACGCCGCCGATCCCGCCGCCCTCGGCCGAGTCGTCCGCAGCGAGTACGGCACGGTCGAGCGGATCGTCGAGGCGAAGGACGCGACGCCCGAGGAGCTGGACGGCAACGAGATCAACGTCGGCCTGTACGCCTTCGATGCCGAGTGGCTGCGCCGCCGGATCGACGCGCTGGCCCCGTCCGATGTGACCGGCGAGTTCTACCTGACCGAGCTGGTCCGTCTCGCCCGCGAGGACGGCCGGATCGTGAGCGCGGTCGGCTTCGAGGACGACGGGCGATTCGATGGCATCAACGACCGGGCGGAACTGGCCGCGGCCGAATGGAGCCTTCGGGTGCGCCTGAACGAGGCCCACATGCGCAACGGCGTGACGATGCGGGACCCGTCCACGGTCTATCTCGACTGGGATGTCGATCTCGCCTCGGACGTGACCCTGGAACCGGACGTCATCCTGCGCGGCACCACGTCGATCGGCGAGGGCAGCGTCATCGGGCCACACAGCGAGCTGGTGGATGCCGTCATCGGCCGGAACGTGCGGGTCTGGGCCAGTGTCGTCGAGCGATCGACCGTCGAGGACGAGGCCACGATCGGCCCGTTCAGCCATCTGCGCCCGGGCAGCCACGTGGGCCGCGGTGCGGAAGTCGGC
Source organism: uncultured Anaerolineaceae bacterium (assembly GCA_964579825.1). Taxonomy (GTDB): domain Bacteria; phylum Chloroflexota; class Limnocylindria; order Limnocylindrales; family CSP1-4; genus SPCO01. The sequence continues at coordinate 20,723 of CAZOHT010000015.1, read as the reverse complement.
AACTACGCCGAGCTCAAGAACACGACCCTTGGGGCCGGCTCGAAGACGCACCACATGAGCTACCTGGGCGACGCGACCGTCGGCGAGCACGTCAATGTCGGCGCCGGGACGATCACCGCGAACTACGACGGGACGCGCAAGCACCCGACCTCCATCGGCGACGGGGCGTTCCTTGGCGTGGACACGATGCTCGTGGCACCGATCTCGGTCGGTGACGGCGCCAAGACCGGCGCCGGATCGGTCGTGACCCGAGACGTCCCGGCCGGCAAGCTGGCCGTCGGGGTCCCGGCCCGGATCCGAGAGCTGCGGCCCAGACCGTCGGAACCCGCAGCGGACGATCCGACCGCATGAGCGGACCCATCCTCGAGATCGGCATCATCGTGGTCCTGATCCTGTTCAACGCCGTCTTCTCCGCGACCGAGATGGCCCTCGTCACGATGCGCAAGAGCCGACTCGACCAGCTGGTCGACGACGGCCGACGCGGCGCCCGTCGGATCCTCCGGCTCAAGACCGACCCGGGTCGGTTCCTGGCGGTCATCCAGATCGGGATCACATTCATCGGCTTCCTGGCGGCGGCGTTCGCCGGGGTGAGCCTGAGCGCCGGTCTCGAGACGGCGCTCGAGGGGATCCCGTTCCTGGCGCCGTATGCCGGCGCCATCGCCCTGGTCGTGGTGACCGGCATCCTCACGGTGTTCACGATCATCTTCGGCGAGCTCGTCCCCAAGCAGATCGGGCTCGCCCACAGCGAGCGCGTCGCGTTCCTGTTCGGTCCGTTCGTCGACGTCCTCGGCCGCGTGCTCCGACCCCTGGTGGCGCTCCTGACGAGCGTGACGCGCGTGATCAGCGGCGTGTTCGGCGCGCATGTCACGGACACCGAGCGGATCAGCGCGGAGGAGATCCGCCTGATCATCGAGCAGGGCGGCGAGCAGGGCGTCCTCGAGGCCGAGGAGGAGCAGATGATCCACGCGGTCATCGAGCTCGGCGACCAGCGCATCCACGAGGTCATGGTCCCGCGCATCGCGATGGTGTCGCTCGCGGCGGCGGCGTCGCTCGAGCAGGCCATCGACATCGTCATCGAGGAGGGCCACAGCCGCATCCCGGTGTACGAAACGACCGTCGACGAGATCATCGGCATCCTGTACGCGAAGGACCTGCTGCCGTTCCTGAAGGGCAGCGTGGAGGAGCGCCCGTCGCTCCGGTCCATCCTGCGCACGCCGGTCTTCGTGCCCGAATCGATGAGCGTGGACGACCTGCTCCACGAGTTCCAGCGACGCAAGGTCCACATCGCGATCGTGCTCGACGAGTACGGCGGGACGGCCGGCCTGGTGACGATCGAGGACCTGCTCGAGGAGATCGTCGGGGAGATCCAGGACGAGTACGACGAAGAGGAGCCGATGATCGTCCAGCTGTCCGATGACGAGGCTCGCGTGGACGGTCGGGCGGACGTGGACGACCTGGGGGAGCTGTTCGATGTCGAGCTGGCGCTCGAGGACGAGGACGAGTACGACACCGTCGGCGGCCTGATCTACCACCGGGTGGGCGGCGTCCCCAAGCCCGGCGACCGCGTCTCGGTGGGCGGCTTGACGCTGACGGTCGAGACGACCGACGGGCGCCGGGTCGGCAAGGTCCTGGTCGTGCGCGACCGCGACCGCCCCGAACCGGACGAGTCCGACCGCTAGGCGCGCGGCGTGGCGCCCGGGGAGTCTCGGACAGAGCGACTGGTCCTGCGACGCTGGCGCGAGGCGGACATCGAGCCGTTCGCGGCACTGAACGCGGATCCCGTCGTCATGGAGCACTTCCAGGGTCTCCAGACGCGCGAGGGTACGGAGGCGTTCGTGGGCCGCATCGAGGCCCACTGGGAGGCGCACGGCTGGGGCCTGTGGGCGGTGGAAGTCCCCGGGGTCGCGCCGTTCATCGGCTTCACCGGGCTCTGGCCGGCCGACTACGTCACCGGGGAGCCCATGGTGGAGGTCGGCTGGCGGGCGGCGCGGGCGTACTGGGGCCACGGCTACGTGACCGAGGCTGCCCGCGAGGCGCTCCGGTTCGGCTTCGAGGACGTCGGGCTCGAGGAGATCGTGTCGTTCACGGTGCCCCAGAACGAGCGGTCCTGGCGGGTGATGGAGCGGATCGGGCTCGTGCGCCAGCCGGCGCGCGACTTCGACCATCCGCGGGTGGATGCAGCCGCCTATCCGCACCTGGTCCGGCACGTGTTGTATGCGCTCGACCGGGAGACGTGGCGAACCCGCGGCGGGCTCCGCTCGCCGGGCTGACGTGGGCCCCGGTTGACGCGGGCTTCGGCGTCGGCGGCCACGCGGTCAAGGCGCCGACGTTGCGTCTCGCGCAATCCAGGCTCCGGCGGTTGCGTCAGATGCAAGCTACGTCGGCGCAAGGCATCCGTCGAGCCAGATCATTGCGCCGGATGCAACGACGGTGCACGGGCGAGGCCGGCGACGCTCGGGACCTGGTCGAACCTTGCGTCCGACGCAACGAATCGACACCCGGACCGACCAGAGCGAGGCAATGGCGACGTTGCTTCCGCCTCGCGCAATGGCGAACGGCATTCGGGTCCACCCGGCGCAGGCCGACTCATGCGGCCGGGTCGGAGCGCCTGACCGGCCTGGCGTTACGCGCTGATGACCGAGACCATGATCTGTTCGAGCCGTTCGCGCGCCGCTGGCTGGA
>CAZOHT010000015.1:11957-17941 GCA_964579825.1 uncultured Anaerolineaceae bacterium | reverse complement strand
GCGCTGATGACCGAGACCATGATCTGTTCGAGCCGTTCGCGCGCCGCTGGCTGGACCACCCCGGCGGCATCGAGCTGGGCAAGGGCCTCGTCGCGGTAGGCGCGGGCCTGGTCGCGCGTGTACTCGCGGGCCCCGGTCCGCTCGAGGATGCCGATCACATCGCGAACGTCGTCGGGCGATGGGATGGGGGAGGCGTAGACGGCGGCCAGTCGCGCTCGGTCGGTCGGGGTGGCGTGCTCGTGGGCGTAGATGACCGGCAGGGTCTGCTTGCGATGGGCGACGTCCGACGGCTCCTTGCCGGTCGCCTGCTCCGCGCCCCAGATGCCCAGGAGGTCGTCGTTCAGCTGGAACGCAAGCCCGAGCGCCCAGCCGAAGGCGCGGTAGCGGGCGATGACGGCCTCGTCATCCGTCGCCAGGAGGGCCCCGGCCTCGATCGACGCCGCGATGAGCGACGCGGTCTTGCGGCCGATCATGTCGAAGTACAGCTCGACGCTCATCAGCGTATCGGTCGCGCTGGAGGTGATGTCGATGTACTGGCCCTCGCACAGGGCGAGGCAGGTCTCGTCGTACAGGCGCATGAGCCGGAGGACCGTGCGGTCCGAGAAGCCGAGATCCGACAGGCGATGGAGGGCGATGCGCGACAGGCTGAACAGCGTGTCCCCGGCATTGATGGCTTGCGGGATCCCGTGGACCGCCCACAGCGTCGCCCGATGGCGTCGCTCGGTGTCGCCGTCCTCGATGTCGTCGTGGACCAGGCTGAAGTTGTGCCCGAGCTCCACGGCGGCGGCGCCTGGCAGCGCGCGCTCGTGTTCGCCGGTGATGCTGGCGTAGGCGAGGAGGCCGAGGAGCGGGCGCATCCGCTTGCCGCCCGAGGCGCCGGAACCGTCCAGCGCGAGGTGGTAGCGGACCATCTCGTACAGCCCGTGGGTGGACGGGTCCCGGTCCTGGACGAGACGGACGATCTCGTTCTCGGTGTCCGCGATGAGCGTGGCGAGATCGATCTCGTGCGACGTGGCGGTCATCGTGCGGCGAGTGTACACGAAACGTGATGTCTGCAGGTAGCCTGTTGGATGGGACACGCGTCATCGCCGGCTCGTGGCACCCCAGCGCCCCGGATCCGCAAGACCGCGACACCGGCTGCGAGGTGCTGTACCGTCGCCGTGATGCCCGCTCCTCGCCGCTACACCACCGAGGCCATCGTCCTGTCCCGTTTCGACCTGGGCGAGGCGGATCGGGTCCTGACCCTCATCACGCCGACCGGCGGCAAGCTCAAGGCCATCGCCAAGGGCATCCGCCGCCCGATGTCGCGGCTGGGTGGCAGCCTGGAGCCGTTCGCCGAACTGACGGTCGGCCTGGCTCGGGGGCGGACGTTCGACGTGGTGACCGAGGTTCGCGTCGGGCACGCCTGGCTGACCCTGCGTGACTCGCTCGAGTCGGCGGCGACCGCCTGGTACATCGCCGAGCTGACCGACCGATCGCTCGAGGAACGTCATGCGTCGGAGCCGCTGTACGCCCTGCTCAAGCGCGCCTATGAGCTGCTCGATGCCGGGATGGCGCCCGGTCGCGTCGCCCGCTGGTACGAGATGCACCTGCTCGATGAGCTTGGCCAGCGCCCCGAGGTGGACCGCTGCGTCGAATGCGACCGAGTCGTCGAGTCGGACGAGCGCTTCCGCTGGGTCCCGCCGCTCGGCGGTGTCGTCTGCCAGCGCTGCCCGGGGCCGCCGTACGAGCGGACCGGACTCTCGCTCGACGCGCTCAAGCTGCTCAAGGCCTACCAGCGCCTCGATATCGAGGCCATCGCCGGACTGCGCCAGTCCGCGGTGGTCGAGGGCGAGACCGAGGCCGCGCTGCGCGACTTCATGCGCGTCGCGCTGGAGCGTGAGGCGCGCTCGCTGGCGTTCCTCGACGAGGTCCGGCACGCCCCGGTCGGCACGACGCCGACGTCCCCGGTGGGCCCGACGCCGGCGGCCCCGGGAGTCGGCTGATGGCGACCGTCCAGCTGCGCGACATCGTCAGCGAGGTCGATCGGGACGCGGTCCTGACGCTCCGCCGCGGGCCCGGCCAGGAGCGCTTCCTCGGGTCCATGGAGAGCCACTTCGAGGACGCCATCGAGGACGCCAGGGCCTGTCCGCGGATGTGGTCCGTCCACGACGGCGAGGCGCTCGTGGGCTTCGTGATGATCAGTGACGGAATCCCGGCCGAGACCCTCGCGGCGGATGACGACATCATCGGGCCGTACTACCTGTGGCGCCTCCTGGTCGACGAGCGGTACCAGGGGCGCGGGTACGGCGCCGCCACCATCGACGCGGTCGTGGCGTACCTGCGGACCCGACCCGGCGCCGACGTCCTGTGGACCAGCTGCCAGCGCGGCGAGGGTGGGCCCCAGCCGTTCTACGAGCGCTACGGGTTCGTGGACAACGGCGAGAGCAAGTGGGGCGAGACCGTCCTGCGGCTGGACCTGACCGACCGAGCGAAGGAGGACGCATGACGAAGACGATCGATCCCGGCACGCCCGTCGGGGCGCGGACCCTGGAGCGACTGGATGCGGAGAAGATCGGCTGGCTGACCACCACGAACCCGGACGGCCAGCCGCAGAGCTCGCCGATCTGGTTCCTGTGGGTGGATGGCGAGGTCCTCATCTACTCGGGCAAGCGGGCCCCGCGCAACGGCAACGTGGCAGACCGGCCGCTCGTCGCCTTCAACCTCAACACGGATCCCGCCGGCGGCGACGTCGTCACGATGGAGGGGGAGGCCCGTGTCGACCTGACGTACGTGCCGGCGGACCAGCACCCCGCCTATCTCGAGAAGTACCAGGGGATGCTGGATGGCTACGGCTGGACGGCCGCCTACTTCGCTGCCGAGTACCCGATCGCCATCCTCATCCGACCGACGCGCTGGCGAATCGGTTGAGCGCCGTGCGATGACATCTCGCCGGCGGGCGCTGGCCACCGGGGCGAGCGGGATGGTCCTCGCCACCGCGGCCGGCCTTGCCGCGCTGGCCGGGAGTCGGGCGGCCGGGCGCCGGCTGGTCGCGCGGGCCGAACGTCGGCTCAACGCGACCACCTTCGTCCCGCCGTACGCCGCCTCGGAACGGGCCCGCGTCCTGCATGAACGCCTGCTCGTCGCCGACCTGCACGCCGACTCGCTGCTGTGGGGCCGGGACCTGCTCGTCCGCGGGGATCGCGGCCACGTCGACGTCCCGCGGCTGGTCGACGGGAACGTGGCCCTCCAGGTCTTCGCGGCGTCGACCAAGTCGCCACGCCACCTGAACATCGACCGAAACACGGGCGACAGCGATGACATCGTCCTACTCGCGATCGCGCAGGGCTGGCCGGCGGCGACCTGGCGCAGCTTGATGGCTCGCGCGCTCCACATGGCTGCCCGGGCCGACGCCATGGCCCGCCGTTCGTCCGGCCGGCTCACGATCATCCGGTCCGCGGCGGACCTCTCGGCGCATCTCGCCCGGCGGACGCCGAGCTGGCCGGTCACCGCCGGCCTCCTGGCCATCGAAGGTGCGCACGCGCTCGATGACGACCCGGCCAACGTCGATGTCGTCTTCGATGCCGGCTTCCGGATGATGGCGCCGTGCCACTTCTTCGACAACGCGTTCAGCGGCTCCGCGCACGGGGTGGAGAAGGGTGGCCTGACGCCGGCCGGCCATGAGCTCATCCGGCGGATGGAGACGCGCTCGATGCTCGTCGACGTCGCCCACGCGTCGGCGTTGACGATCGACGACGTCCTTGCCGTCGCGACCCGGCCGGTCGTCGCCTCCCATACCGGTGTCCGCGGCGTCGCCGACAACGCCCGGAACCTGTCCGACGATCATCTCCGCGGCATCGCGGCGACCGGCGGGTTGATCGGGATCGGGTTCTGGGAGACGGCCTCCGGGGGCGCCGACGCGGAGGCGATCGCCCGGTCGATCAAGCACGCCACGAACGTCGCCGGCATGGACCACGTCGCGCTCGGCTCCGACTTCGACGGCGGCGTCCAGACGCCGTTCGATGCGACCGGCCTCGTCCAGGTCACCGATGCGCTCATCCTGGCCGGGTTCAAGGACGACGAGATCGCCCGGGTCATGGGCGGCAACGCGCTGCGTGTCCTGGCCGAGGCGTTGCCCGCGATGTAGTCCCGCTGGGCGCGGTCACGGGCGGTCGCTCACGCACGCTCTGGTAGCATCCGCGACGCAACCCATCCCGCGCGGCCATGCCACGGTCGCGTATCAGCGGAGACCCACGTGACCACCCCCACGCCCGAACGCGACCCGAACGACGTCGCGCCCGCCGTCGCCCAGCTCGACACGATCGTGTCGCTGAGCAAGCGCCGCGGCTTCATCTACCCGAGCTCCGAGATCTACGGCGGCATCAACGCGGTATGGGACTACGGGCCCCTCGGCGTCGAGCTCAAGAACAACGTCAAGCGGGCCTGGTGGCGGAGCATGGTCCAGGAGCGCGACGACATCGTCGGCCTGGACGCCGGGATCCTCATGCACCCGCAGGTGTGGGTCACGTCCGGCCACGTCGGTTCCTTCAGCGATCCGCTCGTCGAGTGCGCGACCTGTCGTCGTCGCTACCGCCTGGACGAACTGCCGGGTGCCGAAGACCTGAGCGCCACGGACCTGCGCGACGAGACGATCGTCGAACGGCTTGGCCTGACGTGCCCCAACGACGGAGGACCCCTCTCCGCGCCACGCCGGTTCAACCTCATGTTCAAGACGTTCATGGGCCCGGTCGAGGAAGACGCCTCGGTCATCTACCTGCGTCCGGAGACCGCCCAGGGCTCGTACGTCAACTTCAAGAACGTCCAGCAGAGCTCACGCAAGAAGTTGCCATTCGGCATCGCCCAGATCGGCAAGAGCTTCCGCAACGAGATCAGCCCCGGCAACTTCGTCTTCCGGATGCGCGAATTCGAACAGATGGAGATGCAGTACTTCGTCCGCCCGGAGGCCGAGGCGGCGGCCGCCTTCGAGGACTGGCTCCCGCGCCGACTCGACTGGTATACGCGCTACGGGGTCGCGCCGGAGCGCCTTCGACTGCGCGAGCACGCGCCGGATGAGCTGGCCCACTACGCGAAGAAGGCGATCGACGTCGAATACCGCTTCCCGTTCGGCTGGAAGGAGCTGGAGGGGGTCCACAACCGGGGCGACTTCGACCTGTCCCGCCACTCGGAGGCGTCCGGCGAGAAGCTGGAGTACTTCGACCAAGCCACGGACGAGCACGTCATCCCGTGGATCGTCGAGACGGCGGCGGGTGCGGACCGGGCCGCCTTCACGTTCCTCATCGATGCCTATCGCGAGGAGGAGGTCCGTGGCGAGCAGCGCGTGTCGCTGGCGCTCCATCCGGACCTGGCGCCCTACAAGGTGGCGGTCCTTCCGCTGCTGAAGAAGCGGCCCGAGATCGTGGAGCTGTGCCACCGGATCAAGGCGGATCTGCAGCGCCACACGATGGCCGTCTACGACGACACGGCCGCCATCGGCAAGCTGTATCGCCGCCAGGACGAGATCGGGACGCCCTGGTGCGTGACCGTGGACGTGGACTCGCTGGAGGACGGAGCCGTCACCGTGCGCGACCGCGACACGATGACCCAGGAGCGCATCCCGGCCGAGAACGTGACGCGCTTGATCCTGGATCGCCTGGACGCTGCGCGAGCCAGCTGAGGCGGAATCGAGGCAGCATCCTGGTGCGGTCGGCCTCGAGCGGTTACCAGCTAGCCATCACGTGACTGGTATGCAGTCAAGTCGCGCCATGGTTCGAGGCGGACGGCCGTTCACACGCTCGGTTCCCAGCCGTGATCGTCGATCCGGGTGTCCGTTGGTCGCATCCGAGCCGTGTGGCGGCTGGCTGACACGCAAGAGCGTGCCAGCCCGGGATACCAGTCGCCCGGTGGCTGGATGCGAACGTCTGGCGGCCGAGTGGTGCCGCGCGACCCGTCCGCCTGCGCCGCCGGGCCGCGCCTCTTGCCTGTCGCCTGTCGCGTCGGCCCTCGCG
>CAZOHT010000015.1:0-11857 GCA_964579825.1 uncultured Anaerolineaceae bacterium | reverse complement strand
GCCTGCGCCGCCGGGCCGCGCCTCTTGCCTGTCGCCTGTCGCGTCGGCCCTCGCGCCGGCCGCTGCCACCCGTCGCGCTACTCGTCGGCGTTCGCGGCGATCTCGCTCGTCGTGGCGCCCTGGGGCTCCTTGCCCTTCGGCCAGTACAGCTCCTTCTTGACCGAGGCCTCGGGAAAGCCGCGCTCGAGGAGGGTCGCCTCGGCCGCCAGGATCATGTCGGGGTTCCCGCAGATGTACGCGACGGTGTTCGCCTCGGTCAGCCCGAGCTCCTCACAGACCGGCCCCACGATGGACTCCACGCGGCCCGTTCTCCCGGTCCAGCCCGCATTGTCGGGATGGCCGGGGCGCGACACCGTCGGGATGTACGTGACCGGGTAGCCGCCGCCGGCCTCCCACCCTTCCAGGAGCGGCCGATACCCGAGGTCCGCCTCGTACGAGACGCCGCTCAGGAACACCGCTCGCCGTGGGGCCCCGTCCAGCAGGGCCTGGCGCATCATCGCCACGAACGGCGCATTGCCCGTGCCGGACGAGATGAACAGGTGGATCCGATCGTCCTCCGGCTCCAGGACGAACTTGCCCTTCGGCCCGATCATCCGCATCCTCGCACCGACCGGCAGGCGCCACAGGAGCGGTGTGAACGTGCCGCCCTGGACGAGCCGGATGTACATCTCGTAGCCGTCGCCGGCGGTGGATGGCGCCGACGCGATCGAATACGGTCGCTGCACGATCTTCCCGTCGACGAACACGCCGATGGTCATGTACTGGCCTGCCTCGAACGGCGTCGGGTCACCGTCGAACTTGACCCAGAAGTAGGCGAGGCTCTCGTGCTGATCCTCGCGCCCGATGAGCGTGGCGTTGTAGCGCTCGTCCTCGGGCTCGATGACCCGGGTGTCGACCGCGTCCGCGGTGATGTCAGTCATGTAGCCATGGTACGCGTCCGTGGACGCCCGGGCGGCCGAGGAGGCCGCGTGCCGCGCAGAGACGACCGCTCGCAACCGACGCGCAACCCGATGACCCCGGAGAGCGACGGTACAATCCACCTGACAGACGACGACCCCACCCGCGGCCCGCCAGTGGCTGCCGTTCCGTCCGGAGGATCCCCACCCCATGCCCACCTCGACGTCCGCCACCGGCGACCGCACCCACCAGGCCGCCAAGCGCTACATCTACGCCTGGGGCGGCGGGAAGGCCGAGGGCGATTCGAGCATGCGCGACCTGCTCGGCGGCAAGGGCGCGGGCCTCGCCGAGATGACGAACGCGGGCCTGCCGGTGCCCCCGGGCTTCACGATCACGACCGAGGCCTGCAACGACTACTTCTCGGCTGGCGAACAGCTCCCGGATGGCCTCTGGGCGGACGTGCTCGAGGCGGTCAAGGAGGTGGAGGCGCTGACCGGCAAGGGTTTCGGGAACGCCGCGGATCCGCTCCTGGTGAGCGTGCGCTCCGGCGCCAAGTTCTCGATGCCCGGGATGATGGACACGGTCCTCAACCTGGGGCTCAACGAGGAGACGCTTCACGGCCTGGTCGCGCTGACCGGCAACGAGCGCTTCGGCTGGGACGCCTATCGCCGGTTCATCCAGATGTTCGGCCGGATCGTCATGGACGTGAAGGGCGAGCGCTTCGATCACGCGCTGGACGCTGCCAAGCACGCCCACGGCGCGGCCCAGGACACCGATCTCGATGCCGCCGCACTGGAGGCGCTCGCCGGTGAGTTCAAGGCGATCGTCCTGGCCGACACCGGCCGGCCGTTCCCGAGCGACCCGTACGACCAGCTGGACCTGGCCATCAAGGCCGTCTTCGCGAGCTGGTTCGGCAAGCGGGCCCGGGACTATCGCGAGAACCAGAAGATCGCCCACGACCTGGGCACGGCGGTCAACGTCGTGACGATGGTCTTCGGCAACATGGGCGACGACTCCGGGACGGGCGTCGCGTTCACCCGTGACCCGAACACGGGCGAGAAGGTCCTCTATGGCGAGTACCTGACCAATGCCCAGGGCGAGGACGTCGTCGCCGGCATCCGGACCGCGCCGAAGATCAGCCAGATGGCGACGGACATGCCCGCGGTCTACGGGGAGTTCCTGCGCATCGGGGAGCAGCTGGAGCGCCACTACCGCGACGTCCAGGACCTCGAGTTCACCATCGAGCGCGGCAAGCTGTACATGCTCCAGACGCGCTCCGCCAAGCGGACCGCCGCGGCGGCCGTCCGGATCGCCGCCGACCTCGTCGACGAGGGCCTGATCACCCGGGACGAGGCGCTCATGCGCATCGAGCCTGCCCATGTCGACCAGCTCCTGCGCGACCAGTTCGACCCGGCAGCCCGCGCGACGGCGGCCCGCATCGCCAAGGGCCTCAACGCCTCGCCCGGCGCGGCCGTCGGCAAGGCCGTGTTCGATGCCGACACCGCGGTCGACTGGGTCGCGGCGGGGGAGCGGGTCGTGCTCGTTCGCGTCGAGACCTCGCCGGACGACTTCCATGGCATGGCCGTCGCGCAGGGCATCCTGACCGCCCGCGGCGGTGCCACCAGCCACGCCGCCGTCGTCGCCCGCCAGATCGGCAAGCCGTGCGTCGCGGGCTGCCACGAGCTGACCGTGGACTACCGCACGAAGACCGCCACCGCCAACGACATCACGTTCGCCGAGGGCGACTGGATCAGCGTTGACGGCAGCACCGGCGAGGTGTTCGTCGGGGCCTTGCCGACGGTCTCGGCCCGGTTCGAGGATCAGCCTGAGTTGCAGCGCATCCTGGGCTGGGCCGACGAGGTCCGCCGGATGCAGGTCTGGACGAACGCGGACAAGCCCGAAGAGGCGGCCATGGCGCGCAGCTATGGCGCGCAGGGGATCGGCCTGTGCCGGACCGAGCACATGTTCCGCGAGGGCGAGCGGCTCGAGATCGTGCGCGGCGCGATCCTCGTCGCCAACGTCGCGACCCGGGCCAAGGCCAAGCGGGCCGCCGGCACCGAGCTGGACGCCGACGAGGTCGAGGCGATCGCCATCTTCGACGAGGCCATGGCCAAGCTCGAAGTCCTCCAGCAGGGCGATTTCGAGGGCATCTTCCGCGCGATGGACGGCCTGCCGGTCGTGATCCGCCTGATCGACCCGCCGCTCCACGAGTTCCTGCCGAACCTGGAAGAGCAGCTGGTCAAGGTCACCCTCGCCGGCGACTCGGCCAGCGATGAGGACCGGGAGCTCCTCGCGGCCATCAGGTCCATGCACGAACAGAACCCGATGCTGGGCCTGCGCGGCTGCCGTCTCGGCCTGATGATCCCGGACTTCGTGAAGGTCCAGACCCGGGCCATCCTGAACGGCCTCATCGCCGTGAAGGCGGCGGGCGGTCATCCGAAGGCCAAGATCATGATCCCGCTCGTCGGCCACGTGAACGAGCTGTCGGCCACGAAGGCGCTGCTCGAAGCCGAGGCGAAGGCCGTCGAAGCGGCCGCCGGCGTCGAGGTCGAGTACGTCTTCGGCACGATGATCGAGGTGCCGCGTGGCGCCCTGACCGCCGATGCGATCGCCCACCACGCGGCGTTCTTCAGCTTCGGCACCAACGACCTGACCCAGATGACGTTCGGCTACAGCCGCGACGACGCCGAGGGCGGGTTCCTGCTGAAGTACGTCGAGGACGGCATCCTGCCGGTCAACCCGTTCCAGACCCTGGACGACGCCGTGGCGGGGCTGATGAAGACGGCCGTGGACAAGGGTCGCGCGACGCGCCCGGACCTCGAGCTCGGCATCTGCGGGGAGCACGGCGGCGACCCGGAGTCGATCGCCAAGTGCGAGCGGATCGGGCTGGACTACGTGTCGTGCTCGCCGTTCCGTGTGCCGGTCGCGCGGCTCGCCGCGGCCCAGGCGGTCCTGACCGGCCCCGAACGCGACAAGTAGGGGACACGTCGCGCGCGGCCGTCCGCGGACCCTCGCGCCTCGGCTTCACCGGGTCGTCGCGGCCCCTCGCGCCTCGGCTTCACCCCCGCCAGATCGATGCCATCGCTACGAGCAGGGGAAGCGCGCCCATACGCCGTGGCTGACACGGCACCATGCGAACCCGGCCACGCTCGGCGTGGCATTCGACGAGCCCTCAAGTCCCGCGTAGCGCCGATCCAGCCACCCTGGTAGTGATGGCGTCGATATCCCATGCGACAGGACCCGCCGGCGGCTCGCTGCCGCGCCCACAGCCTCGTCCGGTTCCGGGCGGCAACGCTTCCGGGGTGGGCTCGTTGACGGATTTCGTCCCGTGCCCGATGGTACCGATGTACTCATCCTCGGGGAATCTGATCGTCTGATGCACCGCTCACGGCGCCCCCTCTCGCTCATCGGGGCGTTCCTCATCGTCGCCACCCTCCTGCCCGTCAGTGCGACCCCGGTCGCGGCGGTCGGTGCATCCGTACCCGCCGGATTCGCGGACGAGGCCGTCTTCACCGGCCTGGACCACCCGATGGCCGTCGCCTTCGCCCCGAATGGCCACGTCTTCGTCGCCGAGAAGCGCGGGACGATCCAGCGCTACGACAGCCTGACCGATACGACGCCCACGCTCTTCGCCGACCTCAACGTCAACGTCCACAACTACTGGGACCGCGGGATGATGGGGCTGGCGGTGGACCCGGGCTATTCGACCGGACGCCCGTACGTATACGTCCTGTACGCCTACAACCACATCCTGGGCAGCGGCGCCGCGGCGCCGCGCTGGCCGTCCGATGCGGTCAATCCGTACACAGATCGCTGCACGAACCCTCCGGCCGGGACCACCGACGGCTGCGTCATCTCCGGGCGGCTGTCGAAGTTGACCTCGGCCGGCGGCGTGATGAGCGGCGGCGAGGACGTCCTCATCGAGGACTGGTGCCAGCAGTTCCCGAGCCACTCGATGGGCAGTCTGATGTTCGGTCCGGAAGGCGCCCTGTACGTGTCGGCCGGCGACGGCGCCAGCTTCAACAGCGGCACGCCGGACTACGGTCAGCTCGGTGGGACCCTGATCGGCACCCCGACGCCGGTCAATCCGTGCGGAGATCCGGGCGGCAGCAGCCCGACCCCACCGACGGCCGAGGGTGGCGCCTTGCGCAGCCAGGACATCCGGACGACGGGCGACCCGACCGGCCTCAACGGCGCCATCCTGCGCGTCGATCCGGACACGGGTGCGGCCTGGCCGACGAACGGCAACATCGGCAGTAGCAGCGCCAACGCCCGCAAGATCATCGCCTACGGCCTGCGAAATCCGTATCGGTTCACGATCAAGCCCGGCACCGATGACGTGTGGGTCGGTGACGTCGGGTTCCTCACCTGGGAGGAGATCGACCGCGTCCCCGATCCAACGGCCGCACCGTTGAACTTCGGCTGGCCATGCTACGAAGGCAACGGCGTGCTCGCGTTCTACGACAACCTGGGCCTGGATCTGTGCGACAGCCTGTCGGCCGCCAGCGTCACGGCTCCGGCCTTCACGTACGCGCACTCGGCGACCATGGTGACCGGCGACGGCTGCGGGACCGGCAGTTCGGCCATCGCCGGCCTCGCGTTCCTGCCCGCGTCCAGCCCATATCCGCCGAGCTACGACAACGGCCTGTTCTTCACGGACTACACCCGCGGCTGCATCTGGTTCGCGCCGGCCGGCACCGGTGGCAACCCGAACTTCGCCAGCCGATCGCTGTTCGCGAACCTGGACCGGCCGGGCACCGATCCGCTGCTCGACGGTGGCGCGGTCTTCCTGACGGTCAGCCCCACCGGTGACCTGATCTACGCGGACTACGATCTTGGCGACGTGCGCCGGGTCCACTACTACGGGACGAACGTGCCGCCGGTGGCGTCGTTCACGGCCACCCCGAGCTACGGCGCCACACCGCTCGACGTCACGTTCAACGCGAGCGCCTCGAGCGACAGCAACGGCCTCCCGCTGACGTACGCCTGGGACCTGGACGGCGACGGCCAGTACGACGACGCCACCGGCGTCACGACCTCGCAGTCCTACGCCGCGAGCGTCGACGTCGTCGTCGGCCTCCGGGTCACGAACACGGCCAGCGTGAGCGGGACGACGACCCGGACCATCTCGCCCGGCAATTCGCCGCCCAGCGTGACCATCGACACCCCGGCGTCGTCCCTGACCTGGCAGGTCGGCCAGACGATCGCCTTCTCTGCGACCGGCACGGACCCCCAGGACGGGACGTTGCCCGCGTCCGCGTTCGAGTGGTCGATCGACATGCAGCACTGCCCGTCGGACTGCCACACCCACATCATCACCGAGGCATCTGGCGTGAAGTCCGGCACCATCGACGGGCCCGACCACGAGTACCCATCGCACGTCCGGTTGCGGGTCACCGTGACCGACTCGCGTGGTCTCACGGCGAGCGACCTGGTCGAGATCTACCCGAAGTCCGGGACCGTGTCGGCCGTCAGCAGCCCGGTCGGGATCCCGATCACCGTGCCGGCGACGACGGGCATCGTCGGTTCGACGATCAGCGTCACCGCCCCGGCGACCGGCACCGTCGGCGAGGGGATCTACACGTTCGACCACTGGTCGGATGACGGCAGCACGGAGCTGACCCACCCGGTCCCGGTCGTGCAGGGCGCGACGAACGTGACCGCGGTCTACACGCTCACGAGCACGGTCGATCGGTCCGATACCTGTGCCGGCTCGCCGGCCGCCACGAATCCGGCCGGCGCGTGGACCTTCGGCTCGTTCTCGAAGACGAACGACTCCGATTGGTATCGATTCAAGCTGACCGGCACGACCCGGATGCGGCTCGCGCTCGGTGACCTGACCACGGGCGGCAAGCTCTACCTGTACCAGAACTGCTCGACCCTGCTCCAGACCTCGGATCGGGCCGGCAACGGTGCCGAGGAGATCATCCGGAGCCTTCCGGCCGGGACCTACGCCGTGCGGCTCACGGGCAGCGGCACGGGCTCCACGCCGCCGCACCTCGTCCTGATCCGCAAGATGCTCAGCTCGGTCCACGTCATGTCGTCGATCAACCGGATCGAAGGCGGCACGTTGCGCCTGGTCGGCGAGCTCTACAACAACACGTCGAAGACGGTCGGGTCGGTCAAGGTCACGGCCAAGCTCTACAACGCCTCGAACGTGCTGCTCGCGACGCGGACCGCCTACGCGGACCTCACCTACATGGTGCCGGCCAGCCGGGCGCCGTTCCGGATCGTCGGCTCGCTGCCGGCCGGGTTCCACCACGCCACGTTCAGCGTCAGCTCGGCGGCGACCAAACGGTCGATCGGGGCGCCGACGCCCACGACGACGACCAACGGCCCCGATGGTGGCGGGCACTGGCAGGTCGCGGGGACCGTGAAGAACCGCTACGCGTCGACCGTCACGACCCTGTGGGTCGCGGTCAGCCTGTATGACGCCCGAGGCAACATCCTGGACGCGACCCGGGCGAGCGTGGGGACCACGACGCTGGGGGCCCTCAAGAGCACCACGTTCAGTGCCACGTTCATCCCCACCGGCCTGACGCCGGACAAGGTCTACGTGCGGGGGATGCTCTTCCGCTGAGCCTCCGGCACCTCCACCAGGAAGGTGGTGCCGTCCGGACCGGTCCGCTCCACGACGATCCGTCCGCCACTGGCGGCCAGCAGCTCACGCGCGATCGTGAGGCCCAGGCCGAGGCCGGTCGGGCGACCCGTGACGGGATCCGTGGCGCGCGCCGTGTCGGCCCGATAGAAGCGTTCGAAGACGTGGGGCAGGTCCGCTTCGGCGATGCCAGGACCCTGGTCCGTGACGCGCACGGCGACGACCCCGGCGTCCGCCGAGGCGGTCACGGTCACCGTGCTGCCCGCGGGACCGTGGCCCAGCGCGTTGGCGACCACGTTGCGGAGCGCCCGGGCGAGGTGCCCCGGATCCGCCCATGCCACGATCCCGTCTGGAGCCACCAGGACGAGGCGGACATCCCGGCCGCGTCGGATGCCGTCGAGCGCGAGCCCGATCTCGGCGATCATCGTCGCGACATCGACCGCCTCCGGCTTCGCCTGCAACGGAGCCGCCTCGGCCCGAGCGAGGTCGTCGATGTCGGCCACGACGCCCCCGAGCGCGGCCGCGGCCGAGCGAGCGGCCTCGAGGCCCGCGAGGTCCGTCGGCACGACACCATCGATCATCGCCTGGAGCTGCGACTCGAGGACCGTGGCCGGGGTGGCGAGGTCGTGGGCGATGTCGCTCGCGGCCCGGCGTCGGAGCATCTCGGAGCGCTCGAGCCGATCGGCCATCGAATTGAACGCGTCGGCGAGCTCACTCGACTCGAGGTCGTCGCCGCCGGTCGCCCGGGCGCTGGAGTCGCCGGCCTCCAGCCGGCGAGCCGCGGAAGCCACGTCGCGCAACGGACGGGTCAGGCGAGCCGCGATCGACGCGGACACGAGCACGATCCCGAGCACGCTGACGATGCCGGCCACGATGAGGGTCACGTTGAACAGCGGCAGGAACGCGCGGTCCGCGGCCCGACTGGGCAGCGTCGCTTCCAGCGTGGCGACGACCGCCCCGTCCACCACGATCGGGGAGCTGTAGGCGGCCGTGTCGCCCGCCGGGACCTTGCCGTAGGCGGCGAGGGTCGTGCCGTCCACCGACATGATCCGGATCTCCCCGCCCAGGTTGTTGGCGAGCCGCAGGGCGATCGCCTGGATCCGGGCATTCGCCACGTTCCGGCCCATCCGATCGGCGAGGGTCTCGGCCGCGTCATCGAGGCGCTGCTGCTGCTGGTTCGTCAGGAGGGTCTCGTAGCGGTCACTGACGACCCGGTTCACGACGATGCCGACGAGCAGGAGGACCGTGACCACGGCGATACCGAGCAGCAGTCCGAGACGCCACGCCAGCGACCGATGGGCCGGCCGACTCACGCGGGATCCAGCGTCGCCACCAGCCGGTAGCCCGTCTGCGGGATCGTCTCGATCAACCATGGGTCGGCAGCATCGTCGCCCAGTTTCCGCCGCAGGTTCGCGACGTGGACGTCGACGACCCGGTCGTAGACCTCGTCGGGCCGCCGCGTGACGGCGCTCAGGAGCTGGTCGCGGGTGAGGACGGCGCCGGGCCGACGGGTCAGGGCGCTGAGCAGCCCGAGCTCGCCAGGCGTCAGGCGACCTTCCGTGAGGGCGGCGGTGTCGGTGCCGGCGGTGGCGGTGGCGTCGGTGTCGGCGGCGGTGGCGCCGGCGCTCGCTCGGAGTCGATACCGGCGGCTGCCCGGCTCGACGACGAGGCGTCCAGCATCGAACGAGAGCGCGTCCTCGTTGACGTCGGGGCCGTCCGCGGCGGTGGAGAGCCCGCCTCCGATGGGGCCACCGGCGGGACCCCGGCTTCGGCGCAGGACCGCGGCCACCCTGGCGGTCAACTCGTGCGGGTTGTACGGCTTGGCGAGGTAATCGTCGGCGCCCATGCGCAGGCCCGCGATCCGTTCCTGGTCGCTGCGCTTGGCCGACGCGATGAGGACCGGCGTGTCGCCGCGATCGCGGATGGCCGCGAGCACCGCCTCGCCGCCGACGCCTGGGAGCATCAGGTCCAGCACGACGAGGTCCACGGGCTGGGTGTCCACCTCGTCGATCGCCGAGCGACCGTCGCGCACGACCGTGACCGCGTAGCCGTCGCGCTCGAGGTAGAGCCGCAGGAGTTCGCCGAGACGTGGTTCGTCCTCGACCACGAGGATGCGGGCAGGCGCGCTCATCCGGGGCATCCTAGCCGGAGCCGTGTCAAGGAGTCGTGAAGAGGACCCTGCGGCGCCACACACGTTCTTCACGGCGGTCGGCGAGTCTGGGCACATCGATGCGGCCCGGCTCGGGTCGCCGACCATCCATCAGGCTGGGGAACCACACGATGTCCACGCTCAGGATCGCCGGGTTCGGCACCGCCCTCATCGTCGCCGCGGTCATCGGCGGCACCATCATCGGGTCCGTCGCCGCGAATACCATGCCGTCCGCGTCGAGCGCCACCTCGACGCCGGATGGCGCCGATCCCCAGGCCGTCGTCGCGGCGTCCGCGGCGCCGCAGGGTGCCGTGGCTGCGGCTACGGCTGGGAAGTACTGCGAGTCGTTCCTGGACGCGTACGCGACCGCCCTGGGCGTCGAGCGATCCGCCCTGGGCCCGGCCGCCGTCAAGGCCGCTGACGCCACCATCGCCGCGGCCCTCGCCGCCGGTGACATCACGCAGGCCCAGGCGGATCGGCTGGCCGCGCGGCTGAAGGACGCGCAGCTTGGCGGCTGCCCGAAGTTCGTCGACCGGGTCGGGCAGGCACGCCCGGCCGCGGGCGTCGTGCGTGAGGGCGTCGATGCCGCCGCGAAGGCCCTTGGCATGACCACGGCCGAACTCCGCGCCGCGCTCAAGAGCGGCAAGGACCTCAAGCAGATCGCCGCGGACCAGGGCGTGCCCTACGCGACGGTGACTGCCGCCGCCCTTGCCCCGGTCAAGGCGACGCTGGATGCCGCGGTCGCCGCCGGCACGATCAAGCAGGCCCGCGCCGACCGGATCCTGGCCCGCCTCGAGGCGAATCTTGCCGACGGCCGGCTCCGCAACGGCAACCCGGCTCCGGCGCCGGTGGGGTCCGCCGCTCCGTAACCCGGCACTCGGGTGGTCTCGGGCGACGCGTCCCCACGTCTCGGCCACCCGGCAACCTGGTTCGTGCTCGGCGAGATCCCGCGAGCCAGGTTCGTCGACGGCGGGATGCGCGACGCGATCGAGCGCCGGAGAGAGGCACCCCGCGACCGGGCTCAGTCGAAGACGATCACCTGGCGGAGGCCGTCGCCGCCGCGCAGGCGGTCGAAGGCGGGCTCGAGCGCATCCAGGGCGATGCGCCGGTCGATCAGGCGGTCCACCGGCAGGCGACCATCCAGGAAGAGCTGGGCATAGCGCGGGAAGTCCACGGCCGGGTCCGCGAACCCGTAGTTGGAGCCCAGGATCCGACGGCTGCCGTCGACGAACGGGAAGACGCGGAACGACGCCTGTGACATGAATGGCGTCATCCCGACCAGCACGGCCGTCCCGCCGATCGGTAGCGACTCGATGGCCATTTCCACGGTCGGGATGCGTCCGATGGCCTCGAACACGAAGTCCGGCCCGCCGTCGGTCAGGTCGCGCACCGCGTCCATGGTGGCGGCACGGTCGTCGCTGGCCAGCAGGCCGTCGGTCGCACCGAGGGAGCGGGCAAGGTCGACCTTCGAGGCGACTCGATCGATGGCGACGATCCGCCCCGCCTCGGCCAGGACGGCGCCCATGACGCACGACAGGCCGACACCACCGAGCCCGATGACCGCCACGCTCGCGCCGGCCGGCACGGCGGCTGTCTTGAGCACGGCCCCGACGCCGGTCGACACGCAACATCCGATGAGGGCCGCCACGCCCGGATCCACGCCGTCGGGGAGCGGGATCGCCGCCCCGACCGGCACGACGGATGCCTCGGCCATCGTCGCGATGCCGCAGTAGGACCGGACGGACTCGGGCGCGTCGTCGGTCGTCGTGAACACCGTGGCGCCGTCCGGCATGGCGTGGCGGAACGACGGGGAGTCGCTGCAGGCCCACGGCAGTCCGCCTGCGCACGCCCGGCACGAGCCGCACGGCACAAGCCAGGACAGGGCGACCGCCTGCCCGACCGCCAGCGCCGTCACGCCCGGACCGACGGCCTCGACGACACCCGCGCCCTCGTGGCCCATCGCGATCGGACCGGGCCTTGGCCAGTCCCCGTCGCGGACGTGCAGGTCAGAGTGGCAGACGCCCGACGCGGTCATCCGCACGCGCACCTCGCCGGCCCGCGGGTCGGAGAGCGCGAGGGACTCGATCGCCACGGGGCGGGTCGAGTCGCGGAACACCGCGGCCCGGATCGCGGTCACCGCTCAGCCCTGCTGCCGCAGGCGAGCGGCAACGTCCTGGCCGGAACGCACGGCGCCCTCGATGAACCCGGGATAC
>CAZOHT010000014.1:9775-84216 GCA_964579825.1 uncultured Anaerolineaceae bacterium | reverse complement strand
TGACGCACAACGCTCGAATAGCTGATGATTGTGCGACCAGCCATGGCGACACAACGAGAGCTTCCGAGACCTCAGGCGACCTCCGGTGCCGCCGATCTTAGCGCACCCGGCGATCTGTCCTCCAGCGCGGCCTCGTTCGCGCGCTACCTGCGCGCTGCCAACATCGCGCCGGCGACCCTCAAGACCTACGCCGAGGCGGTTCGGACCCTGGCTGGCTTCCTCGCCGAGCGCGGCATGCCGACCGATGTCGCGGTCATTAGCCGGGAACACGTCGAGGCGTTCATCACCGACCAGCTCGAGCGCTGGCGGCCGGCGACCGCCGCGAACCGCTACCGAGGACTCCAGCGCTTCTTCGCCTGGCTTGTTGAGGAGGGTGAGATCAAAGCCAGCCCGATGGCCCGGATGAAGCCGCCCCACGTCCCCGACGAGCCACCGGCGGTCTTGCGGGACGAGGAGCTCCGCCGGCTGCTGGCGACGTGCGAGCGGGGGACGAGCTTCGAGGATCGACGAGACGCCGCGATCATCCGGGTATTCATCGATACGGGCGCCCGACGGGCGGAGGTCGCGGGCCTCCGCTTCGTGCCGGCCGACGAGGCCTCAAACGACGTCGATCTCGACCAGGGAATTCTGCGAGTGCTCGGCAAGGGGCGCCGGGAGCGTGTCGTCGCCGTCGGGGCCAAGACGGTGCGGGCGCTCGATCGGTACGTCCGTATGCGGCAGCGCTCTCCCCACGCCGACCTTCCGTGGCTGTGGGTGGGCCGAAAGGGCAAGCTGACCGACAGCGGAATCGCCCAGGTCGTCCGCGAGCGAGGACGGCAGGCTGGGTTCGGCGATGGGCTCCACCCACACCAGCTGCGGCACACGTTCGCGCACAGCTGGCTTGCGGGCGGCGGCGGCGAAAGCGATCTCATGCGGTTGGCCGGCTGGCGAAGCCGCCAGATGCTCGATCGATATGGCGCGAGCGCCGCCAGCGAGAGGGCGGTGGCCGCACATCGCCGACTGAGTCCTGGCGACCGGGTCTAGGTCGCCCGAACCAAGCGGCGGGGTTGCGCGCCCAACAGGAGTCGAGCGCGCGGATGCCATAAATGTACGGATCCCGATCGAATGGCCTCGGGAAGGGTCGTCGGCTGGCCAAAGCGAATGAGGTAGATGAGGTCATCGACAATCGGTTCAGCGTGAGGCTAGAAATGATCCCGGACTGGACAATCGCGGCTAAAGGCTAATTCGTGCTCGAAAACAGACTCCGGCCTCAGCGGCCAGAAGTTCGTGACCCGGCGTGAGGACGGGTAGGGATGGCCGATCGCGCGTGCGATTACCCTCAGCGCCACGAGAAACCCCGACCAGAACGAGATGATCGACCACGTCGGGATCGCGACAATCTCATCGCCCAGACGGACATGGGCGCAGCCAGCGCACGGCTCACCGAGCGGGTGTTCGGTTACGAGCGCCAGGAAGTGCGACGTCGCGCCGATCACGAGCCAGTCCGGATCGAGACGCTGGGCGAGATGGCGAACCGAGACGTCATCGGCGCCAACGACAATTGCCGAGCCCGGAGGCACGGATCCGCGCGTTTCGCCACCGAGATGATTGGGGATCGGTGTCAGCCGAATCCTGTCTGGCAGCAGGTCTCCGATCGCAGTCACCTTCGGCCGGCCGAGTTCATCGACCATGACGTAGGGACAACGGTTCGCGTTCGAGAGTGCGGTCTTGTCCCGGTCGAACATGATGAGCTCTGCGGACAGTCCCTCGACGGCCGTGAGGGCCAGTAGGAACTGCTGGCTGATTGCACCGGCGCTGACAACGACGAGTCTTCCCAGATCGATCGGCCCGTCGACGCCGATCGGCACCTCGAAGACGGGCTCGAGCGGTTCAAGTACATCCAGCGGGCCGGAGGCGAGCGGCCGGAGCAGATCCTTGAGAATCTCCTCCGCCGCCAGGCCGGCTGAGGCCAGCGCGGAGAGGCTGTCCCTCGGATCCCACTTGCCGCTCGCCCGGTGGCCTCGCCCGACAGATGCCGTCGACCCGTCGGCCGACAGGCGAATGACGTCGGAGGTCGCTTCCACGGCGACGCTGCCGATAGCCAGAATGGCATTCGGATTGGGGGTAAGCCCGCGGAGCTCTGCACCCGGGAACATCCGCGGAACCACAGCGGCGAGCGCAACGGCAAAGTCATCCCCCACCAGGCCGGGCAGGTCAATACGCCGCCCGACGTGAGCCAGATCGGCCTCAAGGGACATCCCGGAGCGCACCAGCAAGGAGGTCAGGACGTAGACGGCGGCTTGGGTGCGCGCGTCCGCGAGGTCGGCCGCCGTCACCATCAGCCGGACGCGCGCAGATGCCAGGGCTTGGTCGATCGCGTCCCGACGGTCCGAGCCCAGCAACTCGACGAGCAAGTCGAGCGTCCGCGTCATCGCCTCATCGCGATCGGTCACCAAAGCACGGCCGTGGGATCGATCCGCCAGGCACCGGACGCTTCGAGGATGTGAATGGCGCAGAGATCCCGTCGGAACATCGCCCCGAAGTCGGGGACCACGATCGAGACGAAGTCGGGGCTCGGCACGAGCACGAACTCGTCGTCGATCTCGGAGTGGTCGATGGAGCGTCCTGGATGGGTATGGACCTGCGCTATCGCCGTACGCCGATTGTCGGCAAGACCGAAGAAGAACTCGTTCAGCCAGGCGCCGTCGATCGAATAGGCGAATGGTGTGGCCGTGTGGACTGGATGCACGACATCCACGACCCGACGGGGTTCCGACAGATCTGCGAGCCAATAGACCACGCACTCCCGCACGCCTGCACCACAACGGCCGAACTCGTCGATCGTGCGATCGACGAGTTCGGCAGCAACACTAATCACCCGCCCTTGACGGCGGACTGTCGCAGGACGAGCCGGCTGTTCTTCTTGAGGCCGGCCTCATCGACGGTCTGCGCCTCGTTGGTGATCTCGGTTCCCTTGTGGTCGAACAGCGCCAGCAGATGCTGGGCCTCGCTGATCGGGAACAGGGCGATGGCCCTCGCCAGCACCGAGGAGATCGCCTCGTCGTCGCTGACGGTGAGCTCCCTCTCGATGCCGTTGTAGGTGATCTTGATGTCGAATGGCTTGGGCTCCTTGGGCTTCGAGACCTTCGTATCCGCCGAGTCGGTGTCGACCACTGTGACCGTCCTTGCCGCTGTGTCCGGGGCTCCCGCGAGACGGAAGCTGGTCGGATCCGCTCCTCGTCGCCGACCGCGGCGGAGAGGCTGCAACGAATCTATCACCCAATAGCTGATATTGACAATGCCAACCTCGACATCCATGATTCAGCCATAATACGGAGATGCGCTTTCGCCTCTCCGGACAGGAGGTCAGGTCGCTGTACTCGACCGGCAGCCCGGGTCGGTATCCCAGCGAGGTGATCACCGCCTTCTTCGGCACCCTCGAAGCGATCGAGGCGGCGCCGTCGATGGCCGACCTCGAGGCGCTGGCGAGCCTCGTTTGCGAAACGCATCCCGATGGTCGCGCCTCGTTCGGCTTGCCATCAGGTTGGTGCCTGAACGCGGAGGTCGTCCTCGAGTATGAGGCGACGGTTCTGTCGATCGTGATGACCCGGGGCGCAGTGAAGGGAGGGCAGGGTGGCTGAGGATCCGGCGGTCCTACTCGGACCCGGATGGCGGATCAACGAGGAGCTCTCGGCACGCGGATGGAGTCAGAAGGACTTGGCGGCCGTGATCGGACGACCGCTCCAGGTCGTCAACGAGATCATCAATACCAACAAGCAGATCACGCCGGAGACGGCGGTTCAGTTGTCCCAAGCCTTCCCGGGCACCTCGCCAGAACTCTGGGCGAACCTTGAGGCGCTCTACCGTGTCCGTCTCGCGAAGAAGGCTCAGCCGAAGTCCGACGTCGAACGTCGAAGTCGCCTCTACGCGATCGCACCGATCGCGGAGTTGATTAGCCGCGGCTGGATCAATCGGTCTCAGCACATCGACGACCTTGAGAGAGCCGTCTGCGAGTTTCTCGGCATCGGCAGCCTCGAGGAGGGTCCGAAGATGCCCGTCGTCAACTGGCAGCACACGAACAACCGCGATCCGGAGAGTCGGGCGCAGCTTGCCTGGATTAAGCGGGTCGAGGCACTCGTGCATCCCCAGCACGTCGCGCGGTTCGACGCTCAGTCGTTCAAGACCGCAGCTCCCGAGTTGTTCAGCCTCGCGGCATCCCCTGCTGACGTGGTTCGGCTCCCGGCGGCTCTAAACGACCTCGGCGTCCGCTTCGTTGTCGTTCGACATCTGCCGCGCACCTACCTTGATGGCGCGGCCTTCCGGACGGTGGATGGCCCCGTGGTCGCTCTGACGCTCCGCTTTGATCGCCTAGACCACTTCTGGTTTGCGCTGGCGCACGAGGCCGCTCACGTGGCCCGGGACGACGACGGGGTTCTTGACGCGCCACCTGATCAGGTCGACCGCAGCAAGGATCCCAAAGAGCGAGCTACGGACCTCCTCGCAGCAAATTGGTTGATCGACCCGAAGGCGTATGCGGCATTCAGGCAGGCGACGGCAGATGTCCCGACCCGTGCCCAGATCGAGGCGTTCGCGGACCGCATCGGGAGGCATCCATCGATCGTCGTAGGTCGCCTGCAGCACGATGCCGTGATCACGTTTGGACAGCACCGATGGGCACACACGACGATTCGTTCCTACCTGGTCGACTGGACGGATCGAATTCGATCGGCCGCTTGATGGAGCGAGCGATCGCTTGACCTGGCGAGCCGGCCCTCCGGACGCTCGTAGAGGTCGCCCTCAGCTGCTCTGCGGACGACGTCAGGGCCATCCGTTGGTGCGCCTCGCCCTTGGACCGCTTGAGAACGGTGCGTGGGGCAATTCATGCCGGGAATGGGAGCATCGATAACAGGCAGACGGCCGACTGGTCGCCGGCCTACACTTGAACTCAGGCTCGAGGCCGGGTACCATCGACGCCGCAACCCGAACAGATGTTCGAAACCGTGAGTAGGGTCGCAGCGATGAGTGACGTCGTCGATCTTCTGTCCATGTGCCGCGTCCGAGGCGTGTCGTGGTACTTCCTCGCCCGCGAGGCCCAGCGTCCAGGCGGTCTGACTGACTTGCTGGCGGGCCGATCCTCGGAGAGCAGCGCCGACGCCACCGAGAGCCTGGCGCTCCTCAACGCAGCCCAGGATGAACTCCCGGCCCATCGGGCGTGGGTCGAGTCGACCCTCGCCGACATGGCCCACGACGATCTGAACCTGACCACGGTCCTCGATGATGACTATCCCGCCAACCTTCGGCTCATCTTCAATCTGCCGCCGTTCCTGACGTACCGGGGAGTACTCCGCGCGGACGACGCGCGGTCCGTCGCAGTCGTCGGGACGCGGGAGGCCTCGGTGGAGGGCCTCGAGCGCGCCCGCCGCCTGGCCTCTCAACTCGCCGAGGCTGGGGTAACCGTCCTCTCCGGCCTGGCCCGGGGCATCGACACCGCGGCCCACCAGGCCAGCCTCAACGCCGGCGGTCGGACGATCTCGGTGATGGGCACCGGGCTCCGGACGATCTACCCACCTGAGAACTGCGACCTGGCGGAGCGGATTGCCGCGACCGGAGCCCTGGTGTCTCAGTTCTGGCCAGACAGCCCGCCGCGAACGGACACGTTTCCTCGCCGGAACATCGTGATGTCGGGGATGGGCCAGGGCACGGTTGTGGTCGAGGCTAGCGCCACCAGCGGTGCCAAGATGCAGGCTCGCTATGCCCTCGAGCATGGCAAGCGCGTGTTCCTGCTGTCGAGTCTCGTTCACGAGCGCCCGTGGGCGAAGAAGTACCTGGAGAGAGGCGCCATCGAGGTAGCCGACGTCGACGATATCGTGCGCCTCCTTCAGTCGCCCGAGGCCGTGCAAGCCCGCTCGGATCAGCGTCGCCAGTTGTCCATGGCTCTCGGGTGACTCGTGCCCGACGCAAAATCTGGCCTGTCGGCGCCGAAGCGGCTCGAGTTCGGCCAGTGTGGGCGCTGCCCGTACCTCGCAGGTGGAAGCCCGGCGTTCTGCTTCTCGTGTGCCCACAGCACCATGGAGCCTCTCGCCGATCTCGATGATCGCTGCGAGGTCTGCGACCAGACCTACATCACGGGTGAGACCGCCTGCAGGAACCCCGTCTGCGGAATGAGCGAGCGATGGTTCGAGTGGAACTACGCCACTGCGATGCGCTCAGGCGTCCTTCAACGGGTCATCAACGCCTACAAGTACAGCGATGCTTCGAGCGGCAACCGTGGATGGGCGGCGATTTTCGGTCGGATCCTGGTTGGTTTCCTCGACGCCAACGAAGCGACCTTCAACGGTGTCGATCTGATCGTCGCCAGCCCGACGTTCATCGGGCCGGACAGTCGCCGCGATTGGGACCACATCCGCGAGATCCTGGTCGCGGCGGATGCAGAGCAGGTCCCGCCGGGCCGGTGGCCGTTCGACCTGGCCGAGACACCAGCAATCATCAAGACCGCCGACGCTCCGGCCATGACCGGCATGAAGTACCAACAGCGACGGGTGAACGCAGAAGGTCCGGTCCGAGACTCGCTTGAGGTGTCGGACCCTTCTCGTACTCGGGGTCGCCGGATCGTCGTGGTCGACGATGTCTTCACGGACGGGCTGACCATGCGCGAGGTTGCCCGGGCGCTGCGCCTTCAGGGGCGAGCCCGAGAGGTCCGGGGCGTCACCCTGGCGCGCCAGCCCTTCGGTCGGCACTAGGCGCAGATAAGTCGTGGTGCAGGGACGACGGCTAGATTCGGTGCGGCCGCGCTCCGGTTCCCGGGGAGCGTCAGTTCAACGGGCGACCCAGGCCGCCGGTTGGGCGGCTGGTACGGCGACCGGCGCGGCCGCTTTCCTTGACACCGACGAGCAGAGTCCGACGTTTACCGTCGCGGCGGTGTCGCTGGTCGCCACCCTACCCGAGTGTGGAATGTCAGCCGCCGCGCGAGTCGATGCAATTGCCGGTGACGCGAGGCGACTTTCAATGCGCGTACGCGCCAACGAAACCACCATGGGAGGGGAGCAGGCATGTACGTGTGGGCGTTCAGCTCCCAGTCATCGTCAAAGCCGGCTGGACCGTCGGCCAGCTCCCGAGCCCAGTCTCCATTCCAACCGAACGGAAACAGACGGTGGTGGCCCATAAGGGCGAGCAGTGGTTCGACGGTGAGGGCAGCTGCAAAGCCGGTCTCCAAGGGTTTGCCCGCCTCAAGCAGCGATTCGGTCGCCACCCCTAACAGGAAACCTGACATCAGAACCGGCCCACCACTGAATCCACCCCGCGGGATGTTGGAGAGGACAAAGTGCGGGTGGCGTGGGCCGACATATTTGTCTACCACTGCGACGATCTCGGCCTCGACCGTGACGAGCACCGGCTCGCGGGCCATCGGAATCGGGGGGTATCCCATCACGAGCACCTTCTGCGCGATGAAGGCGTCGTCATTCAGCCAGTCGTCGAGGTGACTGCCAAGCGGGATCGCCGACGCGAACTCCTGATAGCGGCCATCAGCGAAGACCCTCCGGTCGGGCTCGAGACGGAGCGTCGTACGCAGGATCGCAAGATCGACGTCCTCATCCGGGTGGAATGCGACCTCCACGTCACCAACGTCGTGGTCGCCGATACTCAGGATCCGCGTCCCGTCTACGACGTGTCGCGCGGTTACCAGGTACCCATCCCCGATGTGAAAGCACGTGCCGGAATGGTCACCTCCCTCGGCGTCGCGGACGGCAATCTGCAAGACACATGGCCCATACGTGATGAACATATCGCGGAGTTCGGTCACGACGGGAACGATAGGGCCTGCCTGCGGCCGATGGGCTAGCTTCCGAGGGCCGATTTCGCCCCTGATCTCACGCACCCTGCTAAGGCGACCGCCGGGTCCATCCCTACGAGGTGGCCCGCGGGCCGGAATCGGCCGTGGACACCGACCGCGAGTCCGCGTTGCTCGAGGAGCGTCAGGCCGCTTTGATAAGACGGAGGGTCCTCGACGCCTCTGTGACACCAGAGCTGTCACAGACCTCTCCTACGTTTATCCCGCGATGAACTCTTGCGATGGGACGCGCCGTGACTCGACGACCGACCCTGTTCGTTTCCGGCTCCTGGCCGATCGCGTCGGGATCGAGGCTGACGTGCAGATTCGGAACGCGGGCGATCGCTGGATCTCGGCCTCGGACACCTGCGGTCGTCAGGTCACAGGGATCGGACCCACTGCCCGAGCGGCGATCGTCGCCAGCCTCGATTGGCTGGGGGCGGCGGCGGTCTCCGAGCTCCTGGCCGACCTTCGGCTGCTCGATGTCTCCCGCCAGCTCCGTGAGATCTCGGCCGGTTGATGCCACGCGATTGGTGCGCTGCGCGTGTTCTGCTAGATCTCGATATCGACATCGAAGGCGTCGGGGTCGACGCCGAGTCAGGTGGCGATGCAGTCGCGCGCCATCGCCGAGACCTCGCCTGGTTGGCGTGCCTGCGTCGCGATATCGAGCTCCGGGATTCGGACGAGGAGAACGTCGCCGCCCGGTTCGACCTGCGGACGGTACACCGGCCGATCGCCGCCGGCGATCGCCCGCAAGCTCGCTTGACGGGCTCGCTCGCGGCTCTCGGTCAGTCACTTCCGGCGCTTGATCTCGCTCCACTTGGAGTGCACGGCCATGGCGTCACGCCTCCGCTGAGACCGGGGCGGTCGGTGGCCTGAATGGCCAACATCAACCCGGCTATGAGCGGTGCGCGATCTCCGATGGATGGCATGAACCCAGCGTACCAGCGGTAGGAGTTCGCATGGCAAAGGATGGATCGGCCGGGACCAAGCCGTCATACGACCTCGGCGCCCTTCACATGGCGGGCTTGGTCGTCTTGCTCGAACGCGTCGGCGGCTCGTTGACGTTCACCGAGGCCGAGTACCGGGCAGTCCTGACCCGCCACGGTGGCAAGACGATGATGGTGGTGCACGCCGAGGTTCTGAAGGCGCCTGACGCCCCGAGGCCGGACGAAGTGCGGCTGACCCTGACGCGTAAGCCGCCCGGCAACGGCGAGCTACCGAGCTGAAACAACAACGGCAGCTTGGCTCGGGGAGCAAGCTCGCCATCTGCGGAGGACGCGTCACCCACCGTCACGTTGCGTGCATGTCGGACGCGAGCCGTAGGCTGTGGACCATGGATGAGCCCGCGGTGATCGCCCGCTACGACGCCCTCCTGAGTTCGGTCGGCGAACGCGCCGGCGACATCGGCACCCGGCCCGTGGTCACCCATTGGCCGCATATCGGAAGTGCCTACCGCGGGCTCGTCATCGTGGGCCAGGCGGTCTACGGCTGGGGCGACGACTACCCTGCGGCTCATTTCCTGACCGAGGCTGGGCGAAAGGAGGGGATCGCGGCGTTCCGGGACCGCGTCGACAAGCCGGACCCGCTGCACTGGATCGACACGCATCAAGTTCGCACATTGCGCTTTTGGCGAGCGGTGCGGCAGCTCGTGGAAGCGCTCGAACCAGATCTCGACGCTCCCTGGTACGCGCGCTTTGCATGGGTGAACCTCTTCCCAGCAGCGCCTGAGGATCCGCCGGGGAATCCAGGTGGGGCGCTGAAGAAAGCACAGGATCCTCACGTTGGTCCGCTCCTGCGCGCCGTTACCGACTGGCTCGATGCCACTCGCGTCATAGCGGTCGTTGGGCCGTTCTGGTGGTCGGCCGCCGGTCCAGCCGGCCTGGCGGGGGCGCTCCGGCGGGCGAACTTGGGTTATCGGCTGGCACCCGAACGGCGCCAGTCACCGGGGCTTTGGCCCGGCCGCCTACACGGACATCATCGTCAACGCGGTCGCGAAGGCGGAGCGCGAGGTCGCGCCTTGAACGTGCTCGGTGATCCCATGTCCGCGATCGGTGTGATCCCGGACGACTGGCGCCGGGCACTCGGGCCGGCCGCCTCGCCGGCGCGACTGGCGCCGATCGCCGAGTTCGTTGCTCGGAAGCGACGGACGACTAGCGTCCTGCCAGATCCGGACCAGGTCTTCGCCGCACTCGGCGCCACGCCGTTCGACTCGGTCCGGGCGGTCATTCTCGGTCAGGATCCGTACCCGAACGCGACGCACGCGATGGGCCTCGCCTTCTCCGTGCCGAGGGACCTCATGCCGCTGCCCAAATCGCTCCGGAACATCCGGACGGAACTCCGATCGGACCTCGGATTGGTGCCACCTGGTCACGGATCGCTCGAGGCTTGGACACACCACGGCGTGCTCCTACTAAACACGGCCCTGACACTTCATGAGGGCATTCCTGGGAGTCGCGACCCGGCCGGCTGGGCGGAGCTGACGGACGCGGCCATCTCGGCCGTCGCAGCCAAGGAGAGGCCGGTCGCCTTCCTGCTGTGGGGCGCCCCCGCCAAAGCCAAGGCCTGGTTGATCGACGAACGCCGTCACGTGGTCGTGCGTTCCACGCACCCGGTCGCCCGCTCGCGCAATGGCTTCCTCGGTTCGAGGCCGTTCAGTCGTGCGAATGACGGCCTTCGCGAGCGCGGCGCCGAACCGATCGACTGGGGTCTGTAGGCTCGACGGGTGAGCGACGATCTCAACGAACTTCTCCGCCGCGCTGCCGAGGCCGATGGCTTGAGCCGCATCGATTTGCGCGACCTGATCGCCGCTCACGGTCCGGCGGCTGTGGCACGACTCCAGGACTGGCTGACGGATCCTCGGCTCGGGCCCTTCGCCGTCATCACCATCAAGGCGGCTGGATTGGCTGGGGCGGCTACCGAGGCCAGGGCGGCACTCCAGCGAGCCCGATCGGATGTGAGCCCGTCTGTGGCGGGCGACATAGACCGGGCTCTGGTGGCACTCCCGGGATCCGCTCGGAGGACCGCCATGAAGACCGGCCGTGTACTCACCGGCACGCCGGCCAGCGCCCTGGAGGTGCTGCGCGGGCTGGTGCGGGACTGGCACAAACGCGGCTCACCGCCGCAGCGAGCGATCAAGTGGCGACAAGCCGACTGGATGGCGGCCTTCCGGAAACATCGCGACACCCTGATGCGGCTGCCATCGTCTCTCGATCGGGACGATGTTCGCCGTGTGGCCGCCAGAGCTGCCCAAGACCCCGAGGAGGCCGAGTTCGCCTTCCTGGTAGTCAAAGCCTGGGGCGAAGGCGACAATGGCTACGGACCGTTTCGCGCCCGGGAGTCGCTGGAGGTCACGAGCGATCCAGGCACGCGGCTGATGGCCGCTGCGCAGACAATCGTCGCCCGTGGCGCGGTGGCGGCGTACGAGCGGTTCTCGGATCGTGGCGACTGCCGGATCTTCAGCCTGGGACCGGCCTTCGGGACCAAGTTCCTGTACTTCTGCCAGCCGTACGATCAACGGCCCCGAGCCCTGATCCATGACAAGAACGTCGCCGACTGGCTGCGCGACAACGCAGGTCTGAGCCTTCCGTCGGCCTCATGGTCGGTACTTCGATACCGGGCCTATCTAGCCCAGATGCACCGCTGGGCCGAGGACCTCGACTGCTCGCCCGATGACGTCGAACTGTGCATGTTCAGGTCCGTCCTCGGCTCGGCCAATCAGTGGAACGACGGCTGACGTTGCGACCGGCGACTAGCGTTGCTCGGCGTGGGCGCGGCAACGATCGGAACCGCGCATAGCCCATGCCCGGCACGGTTCGCCATCGAGTCGATGCCCCGTGCATTCGCCACGGTGGAGTCGCTCGCCGTGAAGGATCGCCCTGCGCCTATCGATCGGCTCATCAACAGGAGAGAGCCGCTGCACGATCCCTGCGAGGGTCTCGCTCGGACGGACGGCGACGGAAATCGCGTCCTTGCCACGCCTGGGCGACAGGGGAGAGTCGGTGCCTCACGCGGATTAGCCTAGACCCCCTTGGAATGCTCCCGATTGAGGACCGGACGCAGCTCACCGACAAGTTCGCGCTCGAGTTCCCATCGACCGAGTGCGAGGGGCACGATCGCGATTGTGCAGGTCGTGAGATGCGCGCTGATTCGAGCTTCGTCTGCTGGAGAGAAACCGCGGCGGACGTTGGGGGCGAATGCCAGGTCGAGCAGCTCGGTTCCGACGTGTCGTCGTAGCGCCGAGAAGTACGAGCGGGCTCCGCTGTGGGTTCCCAGTCGTTCGCCGAGGGCATCGGTCTCTCCGACATAGAGAGCCTTGCCCTTCGAGTCACGGAGGATGTAGAGGCCAGCTCCAACGGGAGGTAGCATGGCCTTCCACGGCACGGCCGGGACCTCGAGCACAGCCGACACGCCCGACTTGAGGAGGCGGTCGGAATCGCTCTGAACTCGTCGCCAGAGGTCCGTCGGGGCGTCGACGTAGGCCAGAGCCATCCGCGAGTCGCGTCGCATCAGGTTGACAGAGGGGCGAAGGCAGGCGATCGCAAACTCCTCGAGTTCAAGTCGCCCGAGTTCGACCGGCAGCACTCGAATCGTTAGACGTGACGCGGCATGGGCATCTGGATCAGCAACGCCGCCGGCGAGAAGGGCGGCCATGAGCCGGGATCGAGGATCGCGATGCTGCGCGACGCGCCAGGAGATCGAGGTTGACTCGCCGACGTAGATAATCGCCTCGCCTTCCGAGAAGACATAGGCGCCAGCCGTGTGCAGATTGATCGGGCCCCACGGGGAACGGGGCTGCGACATCAGGTCTTTGAGCCCGGAAGCAAGGACAGCGTCGGCGTAGCGCTGAAGGTCGGACCAGGCCAGCATCGAGGAGGACGGACGGGCAGCAATCGCTCCGGTGGTTGACTGGGCGGCCGGCCGCACGCCAGGACGCACAACGACCGGGCGCAATGGCCGACGCTGCACGCCCGCGAACGCCCGCCGGACCTCCGCCACCTGGTCGGGCGTCAGGAACCAGGGCAGGCCATGATCCTCGGGCCGCCGCGGCCATCGGTTGCGCAGCCAGCCGCGAAGACGCTTCCCGTCGATCCCTAGTTCGCCGGCCAAGTCCTCCGGCCGCATGTTGTCGTCCCTTCCTCGTCCAGTCGGCTGCACACCTAGCCGGCCGAACGCAGGTCGGTCAGGATCGCCTCGAGGTAGGAGCTGTTGAACGTAATGGCCTGGAGGTCTTGGCGCGTCGCCGAACCCCTGATCGGTTCAACCGCGACGAACTCGGCCGCGAAGATCCGTCGCGGTCGGCCCGTACTCGGGGTGACGATGAGCCCGCCGCCGCCCGCCTCGACTCGGAACTCGCTCCCACGTGCGCGAGTTCGGAGAATGCGCGGCGTCCGATATCGGTCAAGGGCGAGGGTCCATGTGGGATTGTCGGTCGTGATCGGCGACGGGACCGGCTGCGTCGCCTGCACGAGTGCCGGCCGCGAGGCAGGAGTGGCGGCAGCGGAACGGATCCGATCTGTGACGTCCTCGACGCCGGGGACCGACCAAACGACGTCATTCAAGACGATTCGCCACGCGTTGACGTAGTCGACGCGCGCGGCGCGAGTACGAACAACTTCCATCGGGACCAAGGCCGCCCGCAGAACGCTGAAGTCAGCGTTGAACAGGATCCCGACAAGGACGTCAAACGGATCTTCGTCCTTGTCGAGGCCGCGTATGAACCCGAGCTGGCGCGAGGTGTTGCGATCCGTGAGCCGTCGGGCCTTGACCTGATAGCGGACGTCGTCGTCGCTGATGGCATCAAAACCGATTGACGAGTTCGCAACCAGTGTTAGCCCGAAGGCACGTGCCGTTAGGTACTCGCTGTAGTCTGCGACCGGGTTGTTCGTGCTCCGCACGACACCTTGACTCAGCAACTCGTC
This sequence comes from uncultured Anaerolineaceae bacterium, assembly GCA_964579825.1. Taxonomy (GTDB): domain Bacteria; phylum Chloroflexota; class Limnocylindria; order Limnocylindrales; family CSP1-4; genus SPCO01. Next base: position 70,488 of record CAZOHT010000014.1, on the reverse strand, counting down.
GACGATCCGCGCGAAGAGCGCGAGGAGATCCTCAGGCTTGGCCGCGCGCAGGTCCGTGGAACCGAATGTCATGGGCGGAGGGTACTTGCATCGGTTCCGCCCGTCCCCTTTGGGGCAATCCCTTGGCGCCGATCATCACCGAGCCCGTGAGACAGGGACCGGTTGGCCATCCAGCGTGTATCGGTCGAGCGATACGCCGCCCTTCTCATCGAACTGGTGGGCGGTAGGGTCGAAGATCAGCCGTTCCGGCCCAATCTCGAGCCAATAGTGGCGATGGACGAGGTCGTCGAGGGCATCTCGGTATCCGCTCCGCCGGTCGAGTGGGACGTAGCGATAGTCGGACGAGTAGTCGCCATCGTCGACCCCTTCGCCGCCGGCCGTCTTGACGGCAAGCCGGTGCAGAATGAGCACTCTCTGCCAACTCCCAAAGGCATGACGGCAGTCTTTGCGTCGTCCGGAAACTGCATCGAGGTTGAGGCGGACAAGATCGGCGTTGGCCTCGATGATCGCGACCACCTGGTGACTCATAGAGCGCTCGATTACTCCCGCTGGCTCCGTTTCGCCCGGATAGGCAAGTCGCGCAAACGGCGATCTGTCATGGCCGAGCGTCGGCCGACGGCCGCAAGCACCCGCTCAGTCCTCATCGATGGTGGCGCCTGCCGCTGGTCCCTGCATCGCGGTAAGGAGATTGGCCAAGTCCGCGGGTGGGAGCCCGTCTCGGAATCGTTCCACAATCGCCGAGTAGAACGTGCGGACATCCGGGTCCTCGAGGATTTGGCGGATCTGCGAGTTGCTGTTGGCAGCCTCGACGAGAGTCTGCGCCTCCTCGGGCGTGAAGTCGGCAAATGCCGATAGACGCTGGATCGCCAGATGCGTTGAGCGGAAGTTGCCGCTGGTGATCAGTTCCTCGATTGCGAGGTTCCGTTCCAAATCAGCCGCTAGTCGGATGTTCGGATAGTGGGCCTTGAAGAGGGCCGTTAGGCTTTCATGAACTGTGATCGTGGAGCCCTTCCGATCCCGCCACTCCTCAACGAGGAACGCGTCGAGCGTGGTGCCGTCCAACTTGGAGACGTAGTCCTTGTCGGCCGTTACCAGCATTAGGTCCTCCCCGTCGGGCACTGCGACGAGGAGACACTCCCAGTTCAACGCATCCCCAATCGAATCCTTCTTGCCGGGCGGATTGCCGCGGAGGTGACGATCGTGCGCAGCCCTCGAGATCTCGTCCGTTTCCAGAATCTGTTGGGCGATCCCGAAGAGTTCTTGGACGAGTCCATCCGCCTGAAGCTCCTGCCGAAGTGCAACGGTTCTGGCCTCCTCGAGCAGATCGGCGCGCTGACGCTCAAATGATGTGAACGTCTCTCGCAGTTGGGCGAAGCCGTCCAAGTTCCTCATCAGCTGCGGGTACGCCTTGGGCACCGGGGCGGTCTCGACGATCCTGAGGGACTCGGCAATGATCCCGGCACGGTTCCGACGGAACTCATCCTGCCCGTGCCCGGTGAGATAGAGCACCGTGTCGCCAGATCGAACGGTGACCGCGAGTTTGCGAAGCTCCTCGAGGTCGTCGCCTGACAGCTTGTAGACGCCTAGGTAGATGTTGGTGTCGAGGAAGAGATGCATCGCGGTCATCCTAGGCCGGCCTGCATTGAAACGGCGGGGCGAACCGTCACCCCCACGTGACGCCACTCTGCGCACTGGGACTCTCATTTCGTCGAGGGCTACGATTGCCGACTCACCACCGCTCAAGCTGGGGGCTGATCTGCGCATGCTGCAATCGACATGAGCGACGATCCGAACGAGGGGTCAGAGGTCCCCGAGTCATACGTCGTTGACGGCAAGCCGTGGGGCGTCGGCGAGGGCGAGATCAAGTGGCTGAGCATCCGGCCAGACGAAGAGGGCCGGCTCGTTCGACGTGGTTTCTACTACATGACCGTCGACCGCAAGGAAGGCGAAGAAGCTACCGTCGAGATCACCCTTCATCATCAACGCCGGGGCAAAGTCGAGGGTACCTGGGACGAAACTCCGTTCCTCCTGCACAAGCTGAATGCTGGTGAAGCAATCCGACTTCCGCTCGACACGAACGAGACCCTCGCCCTCTACAAGGGGCTAGAGAGGCTGTACGGAATAGGCGCTCAGGGCGTCCGCGCTGGCAAGCGCAGCTATGTCATGGCGGACAAGTCCACGATCGTCGCTACGGGTGGCGCGACCGAAGCGCTCAAGGCCCTGATCGAGCGGCACGGTCAGGAGGCGTTCATGACCGCGGTTTCAGAACTCGAAGCTGGTGCGGGCTTCGAGATGGTCGTCCTACTCAAGAAGGACTACGAACTCAAGGCTGCCGCGCTCAAGGAGTTCGAGGCCCACCTGCGCCCGGGAGACTCGTGGACGGAGAATGATTGGCAGGCGTTCTTCAAGCGCAACGACTGGATCTTTGGTCATGGCCTCGATTACCGGTTCCTTGTCACCGAGGTCGTCCAGCCGAATGTCGGCGGTACCAACGTGACCGGCAAGGGTGGGCAGAAGGGCGACTTCCTCCTGGCCTCGTCGGGCGACGTGCGCTTCTCTGTGCTCGTCGAGATCAAGACCCCAGACACGGAACTCCTGGGCAAGAAGAAGTATCGGAACGGCGCGTGGGAGATCGGCGAAGAGCTAGCCAATGGGACCTCTCAGATGCAGGCCAATGTCGAGGCCTGGACCCGAGCCGCCGCGCAAGACGAGAACGAGGAGTGGAGTGACGAGACAGGGGTAGTCACCGTTCAGCCGACGGGCATCCTCGTGATCGGGCACATGCGCCAGCTGGACAGAAAGACCAAGGTGCGGACGTTTGAGCGATTCCGTCAGAACCTTTGGAATCCTCAGGTGATCACGTACGACGAGCTTCGGGACCGTGCGAGATTCTTGGTCGAGCGAGCCGATAAGGACGCCAGCGGAAAGCCACTAGGGGACGTAGTCGAGGACAGTGAATCGCCGGATGACGATCCGAACTACGACGTCTTCGACCCGTTCAGTCGAGACAACACTTCCACCGAACCAGATGACCTGCCGTTCTGAGGGCAGGCAGATCGTCTCTCGCAACGCCAGCCTGGATCGAGGTGAGTCAGGCAGGGCCGAGACCCGTCGCGAGCGATCGCGAATGCGATGCCGCCCACATGCCAACTCACGTAAGCGCAGCCTGTTCCCGAACGACGCCCAGATGCGTGGAATAGGCTTTCATTGATGACTTCAAAGGACAAGCCAGTGCCGGCGAGCGATAGCGCTGCCGGAACACAGGACGATTTCGGAACGGGGTCGACCGAGGACGGGGTCTTTCTCTCCTGGGCGGGACGGAAAGGGTTCAGGGCGGCCGTACCAACGCCGCGGGTCTTCGTGCCGGTCCCCGAGGCCAGCGACCCGACCGACGAGGATCCCGGCAACCTGGTCATTGAGGGCGACAACCGCCAGGCGATGGTGTCGCTGTTCGCCCAGTACCAGAGCCAGGTCGATGTGGTGATCATCGATGTGCCGTACAACACCGGCAAGAACGATTTTCGTTACGACGACGCTCGCTTCCACGATCCTGACGCCGACCAGGCGCGAGGCGACTTCGTCAAGGCCGAGGACGGCGGCAAGCACACCAAGTGGCTGAACCAAATGGCTCCGACGCTGTGGCTCATCAAGGAACTCATGGCGGCCCACGGCGTGATCTTCGTGCACATCAACGACATCGAACTGCCGCGTCTGCTGCTCCTCATGGAGGAGATCTTCGACGCCGACAACTGGCTGGGGACCATCGTCTGGAAGGGGTCGACCGACAACAACCCGAGCCAGATCGTCATTGAGCACGAGTACATCGTGGTCTACGCCAAGGACAAGGACAGCGTCCCGTCGGTCTGGAAGGGGCAGGTTCACGACCTCGTTACGCTGATGACGACCGAGTTCGAGCGCCTCAAGGCCGAGTCCGCAGATCCAGAAGAACTTCAGACGCGATGGCGCGCCTGGGTGAAGGCGCACAAGGCCGAGTTGCCGAACTCCCTCGGGCGCAAGACAGAGGTGGACGCGCGCGGTCCATACCAGCCTGACGGGAACCTCGGCAACCCCGGCAAGCGCGGTTACTACTACGACGTCGAGCATCCCGTGACCAAGCAGCCGGTCAAGGTGCCGTTGCTGGGCTGGCGTTTCCCGCCGGACTCGATGGAACGCCTGATTGCCGACGACATGATCACATGGCCCAAGGATCACACCAAGCAGCCCGGGCTCAAGTACTACCTGAAGGAAGACCAGCCGGAGCGTCTGAAAGCGTTCATCGAAATGGACAACCGGACCGCCTCGTACGACATCGCTCGTTTGTTTCCCGAGAACCCCGCGGTATTCAAGAACCCGAAGCCGGTCGCGCTCGAGGAGTACCTGCTGTCGTTCGCAGCCCCCAAGGACGCCCTAGTGCTTGACGCCTTTGCCGGGTCGGGCACGACCGCCCACGCGGTCATGCGGCTAAACAAGCGTGACGGTGGAACCCGGCGTTTCATCATGATTGAGGAGGGCAACCCAAGCGACCAGTACGCCACGACGCTGACGGCGGAGCGACTGCGGCGGGCTCGCACGGTGGAGGGCCTCCCGGGTGGCTTCTCGTTCCTCAGGTTGGGCGAGCAGATCGATCGTGAGGCATTCGCCACCTTCCAGCGGCATACGGTGATCGAGGCCATCCGCCAGGCGGACGCGAGCGGCCGCGGCGTCGGGATCAAGCCGATCGACGGAAAGTGGGTGATCGGCGCCAACAGCCGTCGCCAGGCCATCTGCCTCGGCTACAGCATCGACGGCGAGGCGGTAACCGCCGCAGACCTGCGCGAGATGTTTCTCGAAGCAGATGGCCTCGGTCTCGCCCGTCCGCTTCGGGTCTACGGCTCAGCCTGCGAGGTCCTCGAGAGTGACGGCTTCTCGTTCTTCCAGATCCCGGAGGAGTTGCTGGCAAACCTGTCGGTTGGACGAGGGCTGCGGCGGTGAGTTTCGAACTGCGCGACTTCCAGAAGGTGGCGGTCGAACAGTTGCGAGAGGCGGCCATTGACTGGGTCAACGCGGTCGCCCAGCACGGACCAGCCAAGGCAAGCCGCACCCAGGTCATCCCGCTGCTGGCGGAACTGACCGCCATTACCGGCGCCGGCAAGACTCCGATCCTTGCCGATGTCATCGGCGGCCTCGGGCCGTCGATCGTTTTCTGGACCACCAAGTCCTCGTTCCTGGTCGCGCAGACGATCGAAAAACTGAATGGCGTCTATCGGCCGTTCCTGCCGGACGGCGCCAGGATCATCGGCGAGATGCCCGGGCCGGCCGAATGGCGCGCTCTGCTCGAGGACACCGAGGGCACGTCCATCTGGGTGCAGACGGTGGCCTCCTGGAACTCGGCCGACATCGCCAAGAACACCGAATCCGCCAAACTGAGCCTGCATCGCCCGCGTGCTGATCTCGGCATCCCGACCTCGCCCTGGGAGATGCTCGGCGACCGAGCTGCACGGGCCAGGCCACTGTGGGTCGTCTATGACGAAGGCCACGGCCAGACCGCTGTCCAGTTGGATCAACTGATCGACCTCAACCCGGCTGGCATCTTCGCGGCGACCGCGACGCCGGTCCCGTCCGAGCGGATCCGAACGCTGCGTGCAGCGCTGAAGGCGGACGAAGTCTTCGAGCCGATCGCCGAGCGGGCTCGAGTCCGGATCAACACCGCCGAGGTGGCAGCCGCCGGACTCCTGAAGACCACCATCCTGGTTGAGGATCTCGATCTCGATGAGCCGTCGAAGATCCCGTACGTCGCCAGCCGCCTGGACCAACTCGACGCGACCATTGCCGCCGAGAACGTGCAGCTGCGACCGCGGGCGCTCTACATCGTCGAGCAGAGCAACCTGAAGAAGGGCGAGAAGGGCGAGCCGCGGCCGGTCGTGATCTGGAATGCCTTGCGGGGCCATGGCGTCCCGGCAAGCGCCATCGCGGTGGCCACTGCAACCACCGAACTGCCTGAGGAGGCCGAGCGTATCACCGAGTTCAGCGCCCTTCGGCCGCGCCATCGACACGTCATCTTCAACAAGCAACTGCAGGAGGGCTGGGACGACCCGGAGGCGTACGTCGCCTACTTCGACGGCGATACGGCCTCTGCCCTGCGGATCAGTCAGCTGTTGGGCCGCGTCGTCCGCCAACCGCAGGGTCGCCACTTCGTGGCCAAGTCGCTCAACAGCGCCCACCTCTTCGTCTCGTCGCCAAACGAGAAGTTCGATGGCATCGTCCGCGACCTCCAGAAGAGCATGCTCGCGAACTACGGGAGCGACGACGACGGCCCGACGATCCGGGTCGAGACCAAGAAGACGGCGCTGCCGACCATCGAGCTACGCGAGGGCCTGCCGGACCTCTCGCTCCCGATCTGGACCCTCGCGGGCAAGAACCTCGCGCCGTTGTTCGAGCGTCTCAAGAGCGAGAGCATTCGCAAGTTCGACCCCCTCGACCTGGCGGCACCTGGTCAAGCGCGGGCGCTCGAGTTCGACCTGAGCGACGACGACCGCGAGATTCAGCAAGCCTTCGCCGCAGTGGGCCAGAACATCCAGTCGAGCAACCTGGCGTTCTTCCTGGATCGCGTCGGGGCCCTCTCCCGCCAGGCCCGTTTGGCCCTGAACGCAGCGGCGGTGCTGTCGGGCCCGATGTGGTCGCAGACCGCCAGCGCCCACTCCCAGGCGCAGCAGACCCTTGCCGCCCTGGCGCGCGAGTACGTCGACGGCTACGAGGCGCGGGTAGTGTACGTCCGTGATCCTCGCCCGGAGGCGGCCTGGCGGCCGGCGCCGTTCGTGCCGCGCACGACCGAGGTGTTCGGGTTCCAGCACTCGGTTCACGTCCAGTACCCGAACTCGCCCAGCGCCTTCCGCGGCGAGGAACTGGAGTTTGCCCGGGCGCTCGACTCCTCCGACGGCGTCTGGGCTCGCAACTTTGACCGGGCGTCACTCAACGGCTACGGCATCGTCACTCCCACACAGGTCGGCTCGTCCGGGGCCTTCTACCCGGACTTCCTGTGGTGGGTCGATGGAGCGTGCTGGGCGATCGACACCACCGGCGCCCACATCCTTGAGGCCAAGGTCCGCGGGAAGTTGCTCTCGATCGATGAGCCGAAGATCGCCCTGGTGACCATCGGTCGCATCAGCGCCGATTGGCATCGGTCCGAAACCAAGGACGGCTGGACCTTGGTACGGGCCTCGGGCGCCACCGAACCCAAGCCCGTTCATTTCGATGACCTGCCCGGCCTCCTCGCGGACCTTCGCGACAAGTGACTTGAGGCCCGATGTCGTACGAACAGAAGCGTCTGTTGGTCGTCGTCAAGACCTACCCGAACCCGAGCCATGCCTACGGCGAAACCGTCTGCTGCGCAGGGGTCGACCTCGCCACCGGCCGCTGGGTCCGCATGTACCCAATCACCTTCCGGCGGCTGGCCGGGAAGCAGTTCGCCAAGTACCAGATCATCGAATGCCAGGCGTCGAAACCGAAGAAGGGCGACTTCAGACCGGAGAGCCTGCGGATCGATCAGGACAGCATCACGTTGATCGGTGAGCCACTGCCGGCGGATATCAAGGGCTGGCGGCGGCGTATGGACCTGCTGCCCGACACCATGAAGTCGGTTGAAGCGGTGCAGGCGGCACAGGCGGCGAACGGGACGAGCCTGGCGATGATCCGGCCCAAGGAAGTCAGGGGACTGGTCATCGAGAAGGCGAAGCCCTGGACCGCGAAGGAGAAGGCCTACGTCCTCCAGCAGAACCTCGACCTCGGCGCGGAGACGTCGAAACAACTCCGCGACCTCGAGCAGATTCCGTGGAAGTTCAGTTACCGCTTCACCTGTGACGACGAGGCCTGCGTCACGACCCACAAGTTGTCGGTCATCGACTGGGAGATCGGCGAGTCCTACCGCAACTGGTCGGTCGCCTACGGCGATGCCTGGCGAGACGCCATCCGCAAGCGCTACGAGCAGGAACTACCTGCGCGCGATCTCCACTTCGTCCTGGGCAACATTGCCAAGCGGCAGCACACCTTCGTGATCATCGGGCTGGTCCGACCGCCCCGGCCGAAGGTGGGTGGCGGGTACATCCAGGAGAGTCTGGATCTCATGGGCCAGAAGCGACCGGTGGCAAGCGTCGGGGTCGGCCTCAAAACAGAGAAGGCAGGCCCGCTCGCTGGCCACGATCGGGAGGAGACTCTCGAGTTCTTCCCGGACGAGGGATAGCCGCTCCCGGTAGCCGTCGGCGAACCCGTCCCAGTTGCCGCTGGCGAGGGCTCGCAGGTCCCTCGGCGCCCCGAGGGCTCGTGCCTGCAGATAGCGAATGCCCACCTCGGACAGCGCCGCCTCGAGCGAACGCGGGCGGAACTCCGGGCGACGGGAGTGCGGCGTGTCGCGCGTATCGATCACAACCGAGACGTCGGCGCCGGCGAGCGATTCGATCAGTCGCTCGAGGCTGGCACCCTGGTAGCCGATCGTGAACAGGGATGAGGACATGGGCCGGAGTGTAGGCGGCTCCGCCCCATCCCCGCCCGACAGGAGCGGGCGACTCTGCTCGTGACCAGTCTGGCGTGGGCAGACGGCCTAGCCCCGGAAACCCAACGCCATGAGCCGGCCGGACCAACTACACAACATCTTACACAACATACTGGTTGAAATCGCCGGTATCCGGTGGTACGGTCCCGGCATGGAAGAGGTCAAGAGCGCGGACCTGCGGCACCGGGTCGGCGAATGTGTGGCCCGGGCTGCCCGAGGCGAGACCTTTCTCGTGATCCGGTACAGCGAACCAATCGCGGTGCTCCGGCCGCGACGACCGGATGACACGTTCGAGTCACTCCGGGTCACCGAGTTCTGGCGCGACTTCCCGAGGGTGCTCGCGAAGGCCCGCGAGGGTGGCGTGCTCATTACCTGGTACAGCGACGTGGCGGCGGTCCTCGCGCCCGTCCCCCACGGTTGGCATCGAGGAGAGGCGGCGTGATTTCCGGCGAGCTGCGAACGATCCCGATGCACGAGCTCCGGGACAAGGCCCGCCTGGCGGTCGCCTACGCCGCGGCCGGAACCCCGGTCATGGTCTTCCAGCATGGCGACCCGTCGGCGGTCCTGATCGCCAACGAGGAGGCCGAGCGCTGGGTCGCCATAGAGCGCTCGCTCTCGGCGCTCCATGGGCTCGAGGTCTACCCCGAGCTCGTCGACGACACGTCCAGCCTCGGCGCGATCGTCGCCGGTCGCGAACGCGCCAACGCGACGGCAGTCCGGCGGCTTGCGCGCGAGCCGCGCCAGATCCTCGACATTCCGCGGACGATCGGGATCACCGAGATCCAGCGCCGCCTGGCGGGGATCCTCGACGAGGTCGGCGAGGGTCGCCCGGGCGCGATCTACTCGAGCGGCAAGTTCGTCGGCGTCCTGATCACTCCCGCGGAGTACTACCGCCTCCGGAAGCTATCGCGTGTCGTCAGCTGGTTCCGGACGGCCGGCCTCGACCTGGCCACAGCCGACGAGGCGGCCATCTCCGAGTTCGTACGTCAGTTCCGCGACAGGCCCGCGGCAACTGAGTCTGCGGTCGGCTGAGGAGCCTTCCATGCGTCCCCGCGCCCGCGCCTTTACCGCGACTTACCTGCCAATCATCGCCGCCCTAGCCGCGGCTCTCCTGCTGCTCATCTGGGTCGGTCCGGCATCGGCGGCCGAGACCGTCCCCTCCGGAGCCCAGAAGGCCCTGGCGCCGGTCACCAAGATGATCGCGACCCTCGTCGCGATCGCGATCGGTCTCGGGGTCGCGATCTGCGGCGCGGTCATCGTGTGGGGCGGCATCGAGAAGACGCTGGCCGGTGCCAATACCGACGCCGAGCACCGGGCCCAGAAGCGGATCTCAAACGGGATCATGGGCCTCGTCTGGATGGTCCTCGCGGGCGTCATCGTCAGCACGATCACGGCCATCGCCGTCGCCTACGGCCTCATCGAAAAGCCCTTCTGACTGTGGCGACATGGCGACCGTCTCGCGACTCCGGCCGCCCGTCCCCCAGGGACTCCTCGGATTCGCGGCATCGGCGCGGGTCGCGCCGCTCGCACTCGTCCTCCTGGCCATGGCGTTCGGTGGCCTCGGTCTCAACGTTCTGGGCCGTTCGTCCAGCATGCCGGAGATCCCGGCGACCGTACCGGAGACCGAGGCCGCCGATCTTGCTCGCGGCGACCTGCCGATCATCGGCGACCCGATCCGCGACCTCACGATCTGGTGGTCGAACCGCCTGACCGACGCGAACCGCGCGGGTCTCGACAGCCTACGCGGGCAGACCCTCACGCCGATCGACCCGATGGCCGACGACGTCGTGAAGGACCTATACGGGAAGATCCTGCTCATCACGATCCCGCTCCTGACTCTCGGCGGGTTGGTCCTCGGCTACTTGATCATGACAAGCCGGACGACCGGCGAGTCGGCCTACACCGCACGGGCGGTGACGCCGCGCTTCGTCGTCGGCGCCACGTTGTCGGTCCTCGGGATCTTCCTCGTCTCGGTCTTCGCCCAGTTCGTGATCGCGACCGACCTGGCGATGGTTGGCGTGGCGATCACACCTGAGGGCGCCGTCGGCGGCTCGGACGCCTGGCCGGCGTCGGGTGGCGTGTTCCAGGTCCTCCAGAACGCCAGCTTCGACCCCCGCATCACCGAAGGGCCGAACAACTGGAACAGCGGCGCCTGGCTGTCCGCCGGGCTCGTCGCCGCAGTGCTCGTGACGTTCCTCCAGATGGTCAATGCCGCCCTCTCCGCGGTCGAGCGCCTGCTCGTCCTGGTCGGTCCGATCTGCCTCGCTGCATACGCCCTGCCGGCGACGCAGCGGATCACGAACGGCTGGCTGAAGATCCTCCTCGCGATCCTCGTTGTCCGATTCGCCTGGACGATCGTCTTCGTCCTTTTCAGCCTCGAGGCGCTCGGGCACATCGGCCCCGATGGGAACCCGCCGACCATCAGCGACACGAACGCGCTGCTCGGGCTGGCGAGCGGTTGCGCGCTGCTGATGTTCCTATTGCCCTTCGGGCTCATCCCGGCTGCCCTGTCGGGTCCCGGGCCGCTGCGGGCCGAGACATGAACGAGCGCGGCCTCGTCGAGGTCCCGGAGAACGCTGTCCGCGACGAGCCGATCGCGTTCGGGCTGACCGGGGTCCAGCTCGGCATCTGCGCGATGGCCGTCCTTGTGGCCGCGATCCTCAACGTGCTGCCGATCTGGGAGCCGATCCGGCTCGTCTTTGTGGTCCTCGGCGCGGGACCCATCGCGATCGCCGCGGCGCTGCCAGTCCGCGGCGAACCCGCCTATCGCTGGATCGTTCGAGGAGTCCGATACCGCCGCGATTCGCGGTGCTGGAACGCAACACTCGAGAGCCCAGATATGTCGCAGCTAAGCGGCCAGGACGATACTGCGGGGGCAGAGGTCTACCCGCCGATGACTGAATCGACAGTCCCCACGACGGTCGAGGAGCGAGACGCGCCGCCGGCAACACCAGCTGCGCCCTCGCCTGGACCCCGTCTGCGCCTCGTCGGTTCGGAACGACCCGATCGCGAGTCCGATCCGCCCTCACCTGTCCCGCACCTGCTCGGCCGGCTCCATGTCGTCTGCCTCATGTCGTTTGCCGGCGGCGTCGGCAAGACGACGCTCGCCGTCGAGGCCGCGTCACTCGTCGGCTCGCGCGCCAGGTACCGAACGCTTGAGGGTGAGGAGCGCCCGGTTCGGGTGCTCCTTCTGGATGCGGCCCGGACGAACCCGGCGGCCCATCTGCGGCTCGGGCTCGATCCCGCGGCGGTTTCACGCCTCCTGACCCGCTACGACTGGCCCGATTCGATGACGTTCGAGAAACGCGCCGTCGAGACTCGCTACGGGGTAAGCCTGCTGCCGCTGCCGCAACTGCCATTGCAGGGACTCGGTCCCGAGCTCCCGTTCGGTCCGATGGAGGCCGCCGGGATCCTCGACGCGGCCGAGCAGGCGGGATTCCAACTCGTCGTGGTCGACCTCGGGACACAGCTCGAGGATGGCCACCGCCACCTGATCGGCCACTCCGATGTCGTGCTCGGCGTCGTGACCCCGCGGGTCGAGGCGTTGCCCGACGTCCTGCGTATCACCTCCTACGTTCGCGCCCTGGGCGCCGGGCGCAAGCTCGGGCTCGTCGCGAATGAGGCATCCGATGAGGGCTCGCTGCCGACGCTCGCCGACGGGGAACAGGTCCCGATCGTGGCGACGGTGCCGCGGCTCGAGGCGTTCGATGTTGCTGGCGACCGAGGTGTCCCGGCATGGACGGACGATCCGGACGCGGAGCACGTTCTTCGGCCGCTCGCGACGGCCTGCTGGCCCTTGTTCCCAGGCGTCCCGTCGTCGAGCGACCTCCGCTTCCACGGCGTGGTCTCGACCGTGCGACGGCTGCTCCGGGCGCGAGGCGGTCGGTCATGACCGATCTGCCGAGCGAGCTGCGCGATCGACCGCCGGTGAGCGCGAGGACGCTCGGGGCAATCCGTCAGCGCCTCGTCGCCCGGCTGCCGCCCGAGACGCTCAACCCGTTCGATCAGAATCCGGAACGCGAGGCCACGGTCCGGGCGGCGATCGGCGCGATCCTCGAAGATCCGGAGCTCGAGCTTTCCGCGACGCCGGCTATGGTCGCCGCCGTCGAGGCGGCCATCTGCGGGTTGGGACGGTTGCAGCCCCTCGTCGACGACCCTGAGGTCTCCGACATTCTCGTCAACTCACCCGACGAGATCTTCGCCGAGCGGGCCGGCCGCCTGGAGGCGACCGACGTCGTCTTGGGCTCGGCCCGCGAACTCATCGAGATCGCCGAGCGGATCGCCGCCCTAGCCGGGCGGGAGCTCTCGGTCGCCCATCCGATCGTCGATGCACGGATGCCGGACGGGTCGCGGGTCAACGCGGTCATTCCGCCGGTCGGCGGGCCATATCTCTCGATCCGAAAGTTCAACCGCCTCCGGCTCGACCTCGTGCCCGGAGGTCGCCATGGCCGCGACTGGGTGACGGACGGCGGCATGAATCCCGAGATGGCCGACTTCCTCGGCCGCATGGTCCGCGCGAAGGCGAACGTACTCGTCGCCGGCGAGACGGGTGCCGGCAAGACGACCCTCCTTCGCTCGCTGACCGATCTGTTCGACCCAGCCGAGCGGGTCGGCGTGGTCGAGGACACGGCCGAGCTGGCGCTGGAGAACCCCAACCGGTTCAACCTCGAGACGATCCATCCCCACGATCTGGCCGCGGGAGAGGCAGAGAGCCGCCTCCTCGACGTCGGCGATCTCGTCGCCAACGCGCTGCGGATGCGACCAGACCGGCTGATCGTCGGCGAGATCCGCCTGCCGAAGGAGGCGTTCTACACGCTCCAGGCCCTCCACACCGGACACGACGGCTCGGCGACGACGATCCACGCGAGCTCGGCCGAGGATGCCCTGTTCCGGATCGAGCTCCTCGCCCGCCAGTCGATGCGCGACCTGACCGTGACGGACCTGCGCTCGTACATCGCCCGCGTCTTCGACCTCGTCCTCGTCCTCCGGCGGCTTCGCTCAGGCCGCCGGCTGGTCCGCCAGATCGCCGCCCTCGACGGCGTGGCCGATGACGGCAGCTACCGCCTCGTCGACGTCTTCCGGGGCGAGCGCAGCGACGGCACGGACGAGGTCCGCTGGGTCGCGACCGAGGGTTGGCAGCCACCAGACCGGCTCGCGGCACGGATGGAGCTCGAGGGCTAGCGATGGACACCGTCCTGCCGTCCGCGATCCTCACCGGCGTCGCGGTCTTCTTCGGCCTCTTGGCGCTCTCCCCGAGCCCATCGACCGACGCGCCGCGTGTCGGCGAGCAGATCCGTGCCTGGCGGTCGCGGCGGGTCGCGGACGCGGCGGAGGTTCTCGCCCACGCACGGCTCGAGCTCTCCCCGTCGGCGCTGATCGCGCTCAGCGTGGTGAGCCCGATCCTCCTGGGGCTGCTCGGACTGCTGCTGTCGCCCCTCGTCGCGGCCGTCGGCGTTGGCCTCGGCCTCCTGCTCCCGCGCGCATACCTCCGGTACCTGGTCGGCGCCGAAGCGCGAGCAGCCGATGACGAGGCGCCTCGTGTCCTGCGCGCCATGGTCAACCGGGCGGCCGCGGGCGGGACGTATCCCGATCTCTTCACGGCCGCCTCGGAGGTTGCCCGCCACCGCTGGGTGCGCTCGGACTTCGACGAAGCGACCGCACGCTACTACGCCAACGAGCCCCTCGGCGACGCCCTGCTCGTGGTCCGCGGCCGCCAGGCGAGCCGGAACCTGCGGCTCGTGTACGACGCGCTCATCGTCGCGGCCCGGACCCAGCAGCCGGCGTCGGCGGCCGGCGAGGTCCTCGCCTCGCTGGGCGAAGCCGCGCGGGCGAACCGCGCGATCGCGCGCCAGGCCGCGGCCGAAAGCAAGGGCCTTCGTCTCCAGGCGGCCATCCTGGCGATCGTCATCCCGGCGATGTTCCTGTACCTCATGGCCGTTAACCCCCAGCTCATCGCGCCCGTCACGTCGACCGCCCTCGGGCAATACGTCCTGCTGCCGGTGGCAGTCCTCCTCGAGGTCGCTGGCATCGTCCTCTCGTGGCGCGTGACGCGGTTGGAGGCTTAACCGATGAACCTCGTCCTCCTCAGCTCGATCGCGACGGGGGTTGCGGTATTCGGTCTGCTCATGGCGATCTTCGACCCGTGGCTCTTCCCGCCCCAACCCAAACTCGACGCTGTGCGGGCGAGCGTCCTGTCGCGCGAACGCTACGAGCGCCTCGTCGTCGCCGAGCGACCCTGGTGGGAGCGCATCCTGGCGCCGGTCGCCTCGCGCCTGGCGGCGCGGATGCCGGCGCTCGCCTCGCAGGTGAGCGAGCGCGACATCGTCCGGGCGGGGATCGATCCGGCGACGCTCACCCCGGCCGAGGTCTACGCCGCGAAGCTCGTGCTCGCGATCGCGATTCTTGGCATCGGCCTCGCCCTCACGCCCGTGTTCGGGTTCGCGCTCATCCTCGCGCTGCCGCTCGCCTTTGTCGGTTACATCTACCCGACCGAATACCTCGGCTCGCTGGGCAAGCGCCGCAAGGCGCAGCTGTCGCGTGAGCTGCCGGACTTCCTCGCTCTCGTCCGGCCGCTGGCCGAACGCAAGGGGCTGGAGCAGGCGATCGCGGCCGTGGCCGACGAGCTCCACGCCGCGTCGAATGGCGAGAACCTGCTAGCCCGCCAGATTCGCTCGGCCGTCGCCGCCTACGGCACCGGGACCGAGTTCTACCGCGCTCTCGCGGATGTGGCCGCGGCGTCGGACGTCGAAGAGCTCGACGAGCTGGCAAGCGGCCTTGGTCAGGCTCGTCGGACCGGGAAGGGTGTCTCCGACGTCCTCACCGAGCACGAGCGCTCTCTCCGGGAGGCCGAGCGCAACCGCCTGCTCGGCGCCGCCTCGACCGTCCAGCCGAAGCTCGCCGCGATCCTGGCCTGCATCTACCTGCCGATGTTCCTCGTCCTCGTTGTCGTGCCCCTCTTCTTGTCGACGTTGGGGCGAATCTGAAGGGAGGCCAAACGGTGCTGAGAAATGTCGCGTCAGTTCTCCGTCGAGCCTGGACGGCCATTCACTCCGACCAACGAGGCCTGACGACCCTCGAGTACGTCATCGCGGCCGGGATCATCCTCGTCGTCCTGGCGGCGGCGATCGTGGCCTGGAACAATGGGCTTGCCCAGCGGATCGGCGAGCTCGTCGGGCAGCTGCTGGGCCAATGACGATGCCGGTACGACCCGGGAGCCGGACCGACCCCCGCCGCTGGCAGCGGGGGGTGGCCACGGTCGAGGCCGTCCTGGTCGTGCCGCTCGTCCTCGTCCCGGTCTTGCTTTCGGTCATCGTCTTCGGCAGGCTCGCGCACACCCGGCTCGTGCTTGACGCGGCGGCTGCGGCCGGCGCCCGGCAGGCCGCGGTGGTCGGGGGCGATAGCGCGCTCGTCCGATCGCGGATCGCGACCGAGCTCTCCGATGGGGGCCTCGACCCCAATGCGGCTCGAATCGTCGTCGAACCGGCGGTTGCGGCCTGGGGTGAGCCGGTTCGCGTCCAGATCTCGATCGACGAGCAGGCGGCGATCCCGTTCGCCGGGACCTGGGCGGTGCCACTCGAGGCGGAGTTCGTGACTCGGAGCGAGGTGACCCGGTGAAGGCGCGGCGTGCCAGCGAGCGCGGCCAGGTCGCCGTCTATGCCGTGCTGCTCTTTCCCGTCCTCATGCTGACGCTGGCTCTCGTCCTCGCGGTTGGGACGATCGAGGGGCTGCGAACCCGGATCCGAGCACAGCTCGACATGGCGGCACTGACCGCGACCCAGGCCCTCGATCCGGCAGGGCTCGCGGCGGGCGAGCCGCCAAGGCTTCAGGTTGCTGAGGCTGAGCGGCTGGCCCGGGAGTACCTCGCCCTGAACCTTGCCGCTACGGGCGACGTCCTCGCCGCCACGCCGTCCGAGATCGCAGCGGCCGCGGAGGTCGTCGTCTCGAACGAGCCAGGGATCGATCCGATCACGGGTGCCGCGAACACGGTCCCGACGGTGAGCATCCAGATCTCGGCACCCGCCCGGATACCGCTGCTCGGCCTCGCGGGGATCGATCCCGTCGTGACGCTCACCATCGATGGCTCGGCGTCGGCGAGGACCTGAGATGAACCGGATTCCCGAGCGCCGTCGGCCGCTGTTCGTTCTCGCTGCGAGCCTTGCCGTCCTGCTCGTCGTCGCCGGCGGCGTCCTGCTGGTCGGCCGTCTCACGCCGACGCCCACGCCGACGCCGACAACCTTCCCCACGTCGTCCGCGACCGCGTCGCCGTCTGCGGACGCATCCACTCCGGAGGGTGCAGTCCGTGCGTTCTTCGAGGCATTTGCCCAAGCTCGGCGTACCGACGATCCGTCATCGATTCTCCCGGTCACTACGGGTGAGGCTTCCTCTGCCTACCGCTCCGTTGAGGCCTTCCTGCTCGGCCAGAAGGAAGTCGGTAAGGCGTCGATCACGACCGTCCTCCGACTCGAGAACTTCTCCGTAACTACAGACGGCGATCGGTCGACTGTGACTTTCGACCTGACAGAGGGCGGTTACGACATAAGTCTTGATTCGGGGGAGCCGCTTGAGTCGCCCGAGGTCCTGCCGACAACCCGTGTCACCGTTGAGCTTTCACAAGCCGACGGCCAATGGCTCGTCGAGCGGTACAGGTCGGAACAATGAGAGGCCGGCTGCTTTTGCTCGGCGCTGCGATAGGGGTCCTCGCCTTTCCTGCCGCGGTGTCCGCGTACGACCCCGGCGTCGCTGTCACTGTGGAGACATGGGGTTCCGATAACGGGCGGGGGTACGTAGGCATCCAGGCCAACGGCCATTGGAGTCCGCCCACCGAACGCCGAGAACGCGTTCGGACCGAGTTCTATTCGGAATGGCAGAACATGGGCGATCCGGGCGCCTACTGCCACGCGTGGTGGGTCTTTGTCCATCGAACCGCCGATGGCAGCACGGTCAACTTCGATAGCCCGGTCTCGATGGTTCTGTGCGGCCCCGAACCGGCCATCGGGATCAACCCGTCAGGGTTCGGCGACCTCAGCCTCTATCTCTCTGTCGGCGTTGAACCTGTGACGGCTCCTGCGCGCTCGGAGCGAACGGTGACCGCCGAACTCACCGCAGGTTGGCGCGATTTCGTCGACGACGCGATCGCCGCCTACGTTCGACCGAATACGGTGCGGGTGCAGCGGTGGACCGTCGACTTTGGCGATGGCACCCGCCGGACGTTCCCAGGGGACGGATCCGACCGGCTCGTCACGACGCACGCCTATGAGGCGGGCGAGTTCGAGGTCATCGTCACCGCCCGGGTCGTTGGGGAGGCGTACGGCGCCTTCTTCACGCCGGATGGCACGCCCTTCGAGGATGTCGTGCCGTTCAGTCTTGACATCAGCAACCGGGCCTCGGGCGTATCCGCGCTGCCGATCGAATACCTCCCGCCGGTCGTATCGCCGGGTGGCAGCCCATCGGGGACGCTTCCCGGCGGGCAGGCGATCGCCGCCGATGCGGCCGGACATGCACAGATCTACTGGCCGCGCGGGCTGCCGTGTGCGCTCTTCCTGCGGGCGATCGTCGAGGAGGAAGGCTTCATGCGCTCGGGCGGCGTGGTCATCGGCGGGGCGACGACCCGGCTCGTCAGCTACCGCTACTTGGGCGGTGAGAACGACGCGTCGAATGCCTCAGGGGCGGGTGGCTACGACGCCGGCGAGCCGCTCCGGCTCCAGTGGAACACGCCGCTGCCGAACGGCGGCTCGTACCCGATCCGGGTCGAGCTGACGGTCGAGACGACCTACGACGACGGGACGGTCCGGACCTTCGAGTTCTCGGGCTCGATCGCGGCCACCGTCGTCTACTCCGCGATCAGCCATTGAGGAGGATGGGATGAGAGCACGCCGGGGCGTCTACGCCGCCATCTTCCTCGTCGCCGCGCTCGGTGCCAGCGCGCTCGTCTACTTCGCCCAGCCGCGCAACGGGATCGTCCGGGCCAAGGTCGACATCGCCGTCCTCACGCCGATCACCGCGGAAATGGTCGAGGTCGTCAGCGTCAGCCCGGCCGACGCGCCGGCGAACGCCGCGCGCAGCCTCGAAGCCGTCGTCGGCCGTTACGCGTCCGTGAGGGTCCTGGCGGGCCAGGATGTCGATGTCCGCGTCCTCGAAACGAACCCGGGTCAGCGGGCGTTCGGCTTCGGTGCGCCGCTCGAGGTCGGCCAGGTCGCCTTCGCTCTGCCGGTCGAGCCCGGCCAGGCGGTCGGCGGCGCGCTCGCGGCGGGCGCGCGCGTCGATGTGGTGGCGGTCCCGAATGCGCTCAAGACCCAGGTGTCGGGCGCCGATTCGCCGTCGGCCGTCGTCCTCGGTCAGGGGCTCGTCGTGCTGACGATCCGGACGCCGGAGGGCCGTCAGCTGACCGACGTGCCGGACTCGACCCGCGGCGGCGTCGTCATCCCGCCAAAGCTTGGCTCGGTCGTGGTCGCCATCCCCGCGGCACGGCTGCAGGAGTTTGCCGAGGCTGCGCTGAGCTCGACCTTCTACCTCGCCCTCAGCCCAGTGGCCGCGCCATGAGATCACCTCTGGCGATGGTTCGGGCCAGGTCGCCCATCGCGGATGTCCAGCCTCCGACCTGGCCGGCGGCTGCCGTCGAGGCGGACAAATTCCGGGTGGGGGGCCAGCTGTGCGGCGGGTTCGAGCTCGCCCCGCTCAACCTCGAGCTGATGGCTGACTCCGAGCGCGAGGCGACCCTGGACAACCTGGCCGCCCTCTACGACGCCATCCCCGGGCCGTTCCAGCTCCTGTCGGTCCCGACCGATCGGACGCCAGCCGAGCACATTGCCGCGCTCAAGCCGGCCGTCGACGGCCATGGCGAGCGGGTCTTCCGGCCATACGTCGCGACGTATCACGAGATCTCCGCGACTCCGACCCGGCCGCCCCGCCGGACGATCCTGATTGTCGACGCCGCGACCGAGCCCCAGCTCGCCCGCGCCAGCGATCTCATCCGGAGGGTCGCGGAAGAGCGAGGGCTGGTTGCCCACGCGATCGACGCTGCCGCCGTCGCAGCGATCTGGTCAGGGATCGCCCGGTCCGGGGCCGTGTACAACATCAAGGCCGGGTTCGCCGAGGGTCCGTCGCTCGTCGCCGCGCTCCACCTCGGGCGCCGCTGGCCGGCCGAACTCCGGCCGGGCTGGCTCACTGGGCTGCTCGCCGTCGACGGGGTCGCCACGGTCTCCATGCGCGTGCGGCCGCTCTCGCGGGCCGAGGCGATGACGTTTATGACGACCCGCTTGCGGGTGGTTCGTGCGGGTGAGCGCCTGGCGGCCGAACGAGGCGAGGTCAGCGATGTCGAGCGCGAGCGGCTCGACGCGACCGCGGTCGCCGCCCGGCGGTCGGTCGCCGCCGGCGCCGGCAGGATCTACTTCGTGGACACCGTGCTGCTCCTGGAGGCGCCCGATCGCGGCCCGCTTGCGGAGCGCCTCGAGACCGTCCGGCTCGAGGCGCGCAGCCTGGGCGTTGAGGTCGAGACGGCGACGCTGCGCATCGGCCAGGCCTGGGCCTCGGCCCTGCCGGGCCCACGGTCAGGGCAGATCTGCGAGCGGAATCTCGATAGCGCCAGCCTCGCGGCGTCGCTTCTCAACTCGGCATCCGAGCTGTACGAGCCCGCTGGGCACCTCTACGGGCGGGCCCGCACGAGCGGCTCACCGATCGTCCTCGACCGGTTCGCCCACGCCAGCCACAACGCCATCGTTCTCGGCCAGACCGGGACCGGCAAGACGATGTTCACGGGCGCCGAGATGGCGCGCTGCTTCATGCGCGGGATCCGGGTGATGGGCGTCGATCCACTCGGCGACTACCGCCGACTGACCGAGACCCTGGGCGGTACCTACGTGGAGCTCGGCGCGGGCGGAGGGCTCAACCCGCTGGCGATGAACGCCGGCGGAAGCGAGGGGGCCTTCGCCGCCAAGCTCGCGCTGGTCGGCCGGCTTGCCGGGGCCATGGCGGGCGGCCTCTCGCGCGACGAGCGACCGGCCCTCGACCGGGCGCTCCGGGCGACCTACGAGGCGGCCGGCATCGGTCCCGACCCGGCGAGCCACGAGCAGCGGCCGCCGACTCTGGCCGCCCTCGTCGAGCGCCTCGCCGAGATCCAAGGAGGCCAAGCCCTGGCCCATCGGCTCGAGCGCTGGGCGACCGGCTCGCTGGCGGCGATCTTCGCCGCCGACGCTTCGTTGCCGCGCGATGAACGGCTGCTCGTCGTCGGGCTGACGGCGATCGGCGACCCGGAGGTGCGCGACGTCGCCCAGCTTGCCGCGCTCGGCGTCTTGTGGGATGCCGTGCGCTCGGACCTCAAACCCAAGTTGATCGTCGTCGACGAGGCCTGGAAGGTGATGCGCCAGCGGTCGGGAGCCGACTTCGTCGAGGAGCTGGCCCGCTCGGCCCGCCACTACCACGCCGGGCTGCAGCTCGCGACCCAGGACATCGCCGAGTTCCTGCGCTCGGACTACGGCGAGGCGATCGTCAAGCAGTGCGACATCCGAGTCCTGCTCGGTCAGACGCCCGAGGGCGTCGAGGCGATCGGGCGGTACTTCGATCTGACCGTGGCGGAGCGTCGCTCACTCCTCCATGCCCGCCCCGGCGAGGGTCTCCTCTTCGTCGGCCGCAGCCACGTCGCCTTCGAGGCGCGCGTCTCGAAGCGCGAGTACGAGTGGCTCACGACCCGTCCAGCCGACCTCGTCGGCCAGTCCCACCAGAGGTACGACGCTCCGAATAGTTCGTGAGGCGCCGCGGGTGCGGCTGCGCGGCGGTGGGCTGCGCGGTCCCCCTCGTCTGCCTGCTCATCGTCTTCGGTGCCGTCGGGATCCTGACCGGCAACTGGGCGGCGCTCGCCGCCCCCAAGGTCCCGGCCGCCCCGCCGGCCGTCGCGGACATCCCGACCGACTACCTCGTCCTGTATCAGGAGGCGGCCGCGCGGTTCGGGCTCGACTGGCCGGTCCTCGCCGCCGTCGGGCGGGTCGAGACGAACCACGGCCGCAACCGCAACGGCTGTGATGCGAACTACGCCGGCGCCCGCGGCCCGATGCAGTTCCTCGAGCCGACGTTCGTCCACGCGGCGAAGCTCGCCGGCATCTCGAATCCTGACATCTGCGACCCGGTCGACGCGATCCCGGCCGCGGCGGCGTACCTGAAATCAAATGGCGCGCCGACCGACTGGCAGCGCGCGTTGTACCGCTACAACCCGGCGGACTGGTATCCGCCGCTGGTCCTCGGCTGGGCCAAGCGCTACGGCTATGGCGCGCGCGTCGTCTGGCCGATCGAGGGCGGCCGGATCACGCAGGGCTTCGGTCCCACCACGTTCACCGGCGAACCGCGGCTCTGCTACCGGGGCACCTGTTATGAGCATTTCCACGACGGGCTCGATCTCGCCGCGCCGATCGGTACGCCGGTCCAGGCGGTCGCCTCCGGGCGGGTGACAATCGCCGGCCGCCTATCCGACGGCGCGGTCGTCGTCGAGATCGAGCACAGCCCGGGCGTCCTCTCGCGGTATGGCCATCTCGAGTCAGGACTCCGTGTTCGGGTCGGCGAGTCGGTGTCGACCGGCGAGGTCATCGGCTCGGTCGGTCTGACAGGCAACACGACCGGGCCACACCTCCACTTCGAGATCTACGCCTCGGGTGAACCGATCGACCCACTCCTCGTCCTCCCACCGATCCCGTGAAGGAGACCATTCCCATGGCCGACTCGTCCCTTGGTCCGATCTTCGAGATCTTCAACCTGCTCGCCGTCGTCGGCGGAGGCGCGCTTGCGATCGGCAGCGCGATCGCCTTTTCACCGCGCGTCATCGGCCTGCTCCGCCAGCGCAGCTACGACCGCGTGACCGGGAAGGAACGCCGGCGCTGGCTGCTGCGGCTCGACGCGACCGCAGCCCGCGATCCGGACGCGGCGGGTCGGCTCGTCGCCGCGCTCCACCCCGGCGGCCGGCGCGGTGTGTCGCGCTGGGCGAGCGGCTGGCCGCAGCTGGCGCTGGCCGTGACGTGGACCGGGGGCCGCGCCCGCTGGGAGATCGAGGCGCCGCGTCAGCTCAGCCGCGCCGTCGAGAGCGCGGTCGCCGCCGCCTATCCGGGCGCCGAGTTCGAGGAGATCGAGTCCCGAGGCGAGACCGGCAACGGTCTGCGGCTCGGGATCCGCGGCGCGCCACCGAGTGACGGCACTACGCGGTCGGCCGACTTTGGCGCGCTCCTCACCGAGCTGCTCGCCCGGCTGCCCGCCGGCGCGGAGGCCGCGTGGACGCTCCGGAGCACGCCGCTGCCCAACGGCGAGGAGACAACGTCCGACGATCACATCGGCCCGGGCGAGATGTTCCTGGACTCGCTCCTCAACCGGTCGCCGCGGCACGTCAGCTCGGCTGCAGCGCAGCGGACGACCCGGGCGCCTCGCCCCACCTTCTCGGTGACCGCGTCGCTCGAGGCCACGTCGGCGCCAGCGGCGGCCCTCCGCGCCTGGCTGTTCGACGCCGTCGGCGCGGTCGGCTCGCTGCGTGCCTCGGGCTGGCGGATCGAGGCGAGCGTCGGGGGTCGCTCGGCCCCGTTGCGCCTCGGCGCGACCGATGTCGCCGAGTTGTGGGGACTGTCTGGAGCCGCCGCCGACGCGCGCGCCGTCGACATCGTCCGCAGCCGCCGGCTGCCGGCCCCGCTGGTCGCCGCCGCGCCCGGTCTGCGGCCGATCGGGCTCGACGCCGGCCGCCCGGTCCTCGTGCCGGACAGCCTGTTCGCCCGGCATGTCCTGCTGCTGGGGCGGACCGGATCGGGCAAGAGCACCGAGCTCGTCGCCCTCGCCGCCGACGACCTTCGGTGCGGCCGAGGCTTCACGTTCATCGATCCTCACGGCGATGCCATCGCTCGCCTGCTCGACTCGGTGCCCGAGGACCAGTCCCACCGGGTCCACCTCCTCGAGCTCGCCGAGAAGGACCATCCGCGGGGCTTCAACCCGATCGAGCTCGACGGCGCCGATCCCGAGATCGTCGCGGCCCAGTTCGTCGACACGATGCGCGACCTGTACTTCGCCCACCTCGCCTCGCCGCCCTATCGCCAGCTCCAGTACCTGCGCTCGGCTCTGCTGACGCTCCTCACGAAGCCGCACGGTCCCGACGGTCCGTGGACGCTCGAGGCGCTCAACCTGCTCTTTGTCGATCCCCGCTTCCGCCAGGAGCTGATCGCCGGTCTCGACGACCCGATCCTCGCCGCCTTCTGGAAGCACCAGTGGCCCCAGCGGGCGCGCGGCGCGACCGACCCGTCGGCCGACGCCCTGATCAGCAAGCTCGCCGCCTTCCTCAGCTACCCCTCGATCCGAGCCATCGTCAGCGCGCCGGTCTCGACGATCCGCCCCCGGCGGATCATGGATGCTGGCGAGGTCCTGCTCGTCGACCTGTCGCGGGCAGGCGGCGACAACGCCTGGCTGTTCGGCGGGCTCGTCATCGCCCGCTACTACGTCGATGCGCTCGGCCGTCAGGCGCTGCCGCCCACCGAGCGCGTCCCGCACACGCTCTACGTCGACGAGGTCCAGAACTTCGACACGAGTGCGCTGCGCGGGACGACCGGCGAGGGGCGCAAATTCGCGCTGCGGCTGGCGATGGCCACCCAGTACTTCGACGCGCTTGGGCGCGAGCTGCAGCAGGCGATCCGGGCGAACGTCGCCACGGTCATGCTCCTCCAGCCGTCTGCCGACGACGCCCGCCTCCTGCGCGACGAGATGGCGCCCCTCACCGAACGCGACCTGATCAACCTGCCCCGCTTCCGGATGGCGGTCAGGACCGAGCTCGAGGGCGACGCGCGGGTGCTCACCGCCGACGTCCTGCCAGAACCGCCGAGCCTCGGGTCCGCGGCCCTCGTCCGCCGGCTGAGCGACGCGCGCGACAGCCGGAGCGGAGTCGGATGAGCCGAGTTGCGAGGGTGTCGCGACTCGCAACGCGGTCACGACCGCGACCGCCAACGCGTAACAGGACAGTTGGGTGACGATGAGCGCGACACCGAATCGTGCTCAGACGGGCTCGAGCCGAAAAGCCCACTCGCTTCGCTCTCTGCGGGCCGGCGCGATCTGGGACGTCCTTCCGCTACGCGATCGCCTCCTGCTGCAGTGGCTCATCGCGGGCGACATCGTCACCGCTCAACTGGCGTCGCTCCTCGTCTACAACCAACTTCGAACCGCGCAACGGAGGCTGCGGCGGCTCGTCGAGCTCGGGCTGGTCCACGGCTTCTGGGCCGGCAGCGCGCAGCGCCCACGCGGCCGCTATGCCTACACGCTCACCCGTCCGACGCGGCTTGAGATCGAGGCACTCATCTGGCCTCACGGTCGGCCCGAACGACCGACCGAACTGCCGGGCTCGCCGCCGATCCACCAGCTCGCGACGCACGATGTCCTCGCCGCCTTCCTCCGCGCGTCCGATTCGCTGATGCCGGAGGGACTCTTCGCCTGGGTCCCGGAGCGCCCCTGCAGCCAGCTCTTCGGCGGCTTCCTCCGGCCCGATGCGCTGGCCGGAATCCGGGTCGAGCGACGCGCGATCGCGCTGTTCATCGAGCGCGACCTCGGGACCGAGCGCGGCGAGGTCCTCGCCGAGAAAGTCCGCCGCTACCGCTCGGTGCTGTCGCGGACGCCGGACCTGGCCGTGCACGTCGGCTTCGTCGTCGGTTCTCACCGCCGGGCGCGGACGGTCCATGCGCTCGCCCGGAGCCGCGGCTCGGTCGCCCCCGGTGTGCTCGTCGTGACCGCGACCGCGGACGAGCTCGAGGCCGACCCGTTCGGCGCGCGTTGGGCGGATGGCAGCACGTCCTGGACGACGAGAGAGCTGCCTCCGATCGCTGACCCGGTCGATTGGTCGATCCTCGCGCCGGGCTGCCTCGCCGATCCCGACCACCTCGCGGCGTTCGACGATCGCGCTTCCGATATGCTGCCGGGGCTCCGCCGGTACTTTAGGTAGGTCGACTCGGATCACTACTCGTCGGCGAGCCAGAGATCGACGGCAGAGGCCAAGCATCCGGGTTCCGGCAGCCAGAGCCGCCGATGACACGGGCGGTCATCGCAGGGCGGCCTCAATCCACGCACGTGGCGGGATTCGCGCGAGTCCCTCTTCGGTCCAGTAGAGACGACAGCGAGGCGTGTAGTCTGCCGGGTCCTCGAACCCCGGCTGGACATCGCGGCTGTCGACCCGAATGGTGGGTGAGCCGGGGAAGCGAAGCTGCTCGGCCACGCCAGGGTCAGTCGCGTCGATGTCACGGATCATTGACTCGGGCGACACCTCGGCGGCGACCTCGCGTAGGAGGGCCCGCGCCGCCTCATGATTGGGGCAGTCCGCGAACCAGAGAAGCTCGATGTCGTGTCTCCCTGCCATCCTCGCTGCCTCCAAACGCGAAACGCTCTTCACCGATGAGGCCTTCAGCTCCGCCGGTGGCCGTCGCACTGACAGCCGCATCGACAAGCCGAGCAGCCACAGCACTGGCCGCATGGACAGTTGCACATCAGACATCCTCCATTCGTGGCTCGAGCCGGATGAGTTCGCGTGGTCGCTGACTGGCCTGGAGCTCGCGCTCCAGGAGCGCCAGGCGTTCGTCGACATAGCGAAGCCCGCGGATTCGGCGGCGGACGTTGGAGCGCTCGGCCGGAATGGCCGCCCGCAGCTCGTCCGAGACCTCGCCGCATCGGCCGTCGGCGCACATTGTCGCGAGCTTGGCCGCGAACCTGTTCGTTCCGGCCCTGCTCAGTGTCAGCTCAATGACCGTGCCGGTCTGGCTCGTGATCCTGGGAGCCCTGGTGGCCCGCGCCCAGACGGCGGCTACGCCCGATCTGCTTCCGCGGATGACCGAGGCAAATATGGGAGGCATGACGCCGCCCTTCGTGTGGACCGCATGGACCTCCGGTCGGGATTGGGTACCGTATGTGCGTGGCGGGCCGGAAACGGAGCCAATGGTCGCCGAAGCGATCGGCCCGCCACGCTGCCGACGCCTGACGAAAACGACGACGAAACTTCCGACCGTCGAGCGGAAGGGCACCTCGAACTCCAACGGTGATGGCACTCGACCGATCGACTTGTCGTGAACGCAGACGCATTGCCAACTCCAGCAAGCCCTCCGCATGGGCACCCGCGACCCGATGATCCTCTACCACGCCGGAGTGATCGCGGAGGCGGCCAGTCGAGACGAAGACGCACGACGGTACTTGGCAGATGCGCTATCGATCGATGCAGGCTGGTCGGCGACGGGTGCCGCGGACGCTCGTACGATCCTCGCTTCGCTCGACTGACGCCAGACAGCGCCATCGCCCAGAGCGGCTCCTGCATTCGAAGCGCTCATGCTTAGGAGAAAGACAACGGCCCGGGGCGGATAGCCGGGGCAGTCGTCGGGATGCCACCGCTGCGGGAGTGAGCGACAACAATGGGCCAGCGGGTGGTGCCGGTGGTCATCAGGATGCACAGACCGTAGTTCAGGTCGCTTGCGAGGAGCTGTGTCCAATGGGTCACGAGGGCCCAGAAGTTCACGGCCACCGGCTACGGTGATCCAGCGACGGTCCAAGAGCCAACCTCGCGGGGGTCGACGGCTTCGAGATGTCGATGACCCGGAAGCCATGGCCGGGGTGCTGTTTCAGCCTGTCAGGTTGCGGCAGCGGCTGAAGGCCGGGAAGCCGAAATCTTTGACGGCGGGAAGGCTTTCGTCGATCTCAAAACCGATGACGTTGCCAGCGGCATCGCGGATGAGTGTCAGGATCCCTATTGCCTGGAGCGCACGAAGATCTGAGACGTCCCAGTCGTTCGGATTCTCGGAGACCGGGGTCTGGCCGGGTGGGTCTAGGACGTTCGGGTTCGAGAATGCCACCTGGGCGCAGAACGACCCGACAATCGGGTGAATGGCAGCGCTAGTTGGCGCGGCCACGGTCAGGGTGAGTGCACCGACCAGCAGGCCGGTCGTCAAAATCCTCTTCATCCGACGCAAATCCCTTCTCCCCCCGGCTATCGTGAGAGTGTGGCGACGCGGCACTCCCGTCCTCCGCGTGGAACCCCTCAGTGGACCGACGGATTCAGGTGGACGCAGGTCACTCCGCCGTCGTGGCTGTGCGGGATCCGGTCGTGCCCCTGGGCGCTCGGACCCAAGCTGCCGTGGGCGGTCATCGTGCCCTCGTTGCACGCGGCGAGAGGTAGCGGCTGGGGGCCGTGCGCCAGTACCGGTACGGCGAGGCTCAGTGCCAGCAACAACGTCGCCAAGACTGCGCGGAGAGGGATTTTCAGCTTGGCCATCGCGGCCTCCTCACGCTGGCTCCCCGGCGGGTGCCCCTCATCAACGCACCGCGTGTAGGACTTGTCAAGACGCAATCTGGCGAGGCAGCCAGAGCGATCGACTACTCTTGGGTAGTAGACTCGGTGAGACGGCCGAACGAAGCAACCCTCGATTCGGCGAGTCGCATCGCCGGCCAGCTGACTGGAGACTGGAGTGGATGACCAGCGGCGACGCGATGAGCTCGAAGCCCGGCTGGCTGAGGCGCAAGTTCACCTCGCGACTACGCCGCGTGGCACGGTGGCGTACAAGGATGCGCTGAGCGCCGTGCGCCACCTCGAGCGCGTCATGCTCGGCGGAGACGGGTTGCCGCCGACCGTGAACCCGCACGGTGGCCGGCGGCGATCGTAGCCATGACGGTTCGAAGCTTCGACCACGGGCCGCTCCCATCGGGCAGCTTGGCCGCACTGCGATCCACGCTCGACTGGCGTTTCTGGCTCGTCGCCGCGCTCGCGACGGCAGGCTCGCTGCTCCTGCTCGGCGTGCCGACCGCTGTCATTCCTAACCCCTTCTTCATCAGGATGACGCCGACCGAGACGTTTAACGTCGTCGTCTGGCTAGCGTCGGCCCCGCTCATCGGGCTTCTGATCGCCACCTATGTCCGGCCTACCCGTCAGGCGATCGGCCATGTCACGGGCGAGCAAGGCGCTGGCCGAACCACGCTGGCCGGTGTCGCGGCGTACCTCGCCATCGGCTGTCCCATATGCAACAAGGTCGTGGTCGCGGCGCTCGGCGTGAGCGGCGCTCTGAGCTACTTCGCGCCCTTGCAGCCGATCATCGGCGCCGGTTCGGTAGCGCTTCTTGGCGCCACGCTCGTCTGGCGGTTGCGCGACCGAGCTCGTCGCTGCGAGCGATGTGCCGCCTGAGTGTCTGCTTCCGAGCGGAGATCGTGGCACTATACTCCCTAGGGGTATCACCGAAGCGAGGGCAAAATCATGGAGCTGACGCTGCTCGAAAGCGATTCGACGACCTTCCGCGCCGGATACAGCTGCCCATGCGGCTGCACGCCGTCCGTTGCGTTCTCCCGCGGTACCGAGCTGGCGGAAGAGGGCTGCTGTTGCGGCAATCAGTTCGCCGTCGGCCCGCATGCCGCCGCAAGCCTGAGGCCGAAGGAAGGCTTCCGCGCCGAGCTCAAGACGTTCGACGCGCCGTGGGACGAGCGTCTCGAGGCTGCTTGGCTCGTCGGGCCGAGCGTGCACGGCCCCACCGTCGACCATGGTCACGACCACGAGCACGGCCAGGACCACCACGATTCGGCGACAACAGCACAGGCGATCGATCCCGTCTGCGGCATGACCGTCGAGCCCGAGGCGGCGCGGGCAAAGGGCCTTCTCAGCGCGTACCAAGGCTCCGACTACTACTTCTGCGGTAAGGGCTGCAAGCTGGAGTTCGACGAGGACCCCGGGCGATACCTCGATCCCGCCTATGTGCCCTCGATGTGAGATCGCTCGATGACTACTGACACGACATCGGCGGCCGGTGTTCGCTTCCCGGTCGAGGGCATGACCTGCGCCTCGTGCGTCAACCGGATCGAGCGATACCTGCGCAAGGTCGATGGGGTCGTCGAGGCGAACGTCAACCTAGCGACCGACTCAGCCGCGGTGCGGTATGACCCAGCTCGGGTCAGCCTCGACGACCTGCGCTCGGCCGTCGAGGCGGCCGGGTACGAGGCCCGCATCGAGCGGGCGGAGCTCTCGGGCACGCCTGGCTCACAGGCGGTCGAGATCGCGTTCCAGGCGCCCGCAGGCGGGCTTGCCGGCCCACGCTCGCTCGCCCTCGACATCGAGGGGATGACCTGCGCCTCGTGCGTCAACCGGATCGAGCGCTACCTGCGCAAGGTTGACGGGGTCGTCGAGGCCAACGTCAACCTGGCGACTGAGCGGGCCTCGGTCGTCGCCCGGCCGGACGTGACGATCGACCAGTTGATCGCGGCCGTCGAGGCGGCCGGCTACGAGGCCAAGCTGCTCGTGGACGGCGCGACTGCACCGGCGGGCCACGATCCCGCCGACACCGAGCCACACGCCGCCCATCGCGAGACGGTCGCCGAGCCCGAGACGAGCTTCCAGCAACGGCACCTCGCCAACACCAGGCGCCGCCTGATCGTGGCAACCGTGCTGACGATCCCGCTCCTGGCGGGCCTGGCCTCGATGACGATCGCACCATTCCTGCCGGCCTTCCTCACCAACCCGTGGTTCCAGCTGGCGCTGGCCACGCCGGTCCAGTTCTACGCGGGCTGGCCGTTCTACAAGGGCGCCTGGAAGGTGGCTCGTCACCGGGCGACGGACATGAACACGCTCATCGCCGTAGGCACGTCGGCGGCCTACTTCTACAGCGTGGCGGCGATCTTCTTCCCGGCATTCTTCGAGGCGGCGGGTGTCGCGACCGGTGAGCAGCTGCCGCTCTACTTCGACACGTCCTCGGCGATCATCACGCTGATCCTCCTGGGTCGCTTCCTGGAGGCGCGCGCGCGGAGCCACACGTCGGACGCGATCAAGAAGCTCATCGGTCTGCAGCCGCGCACAGCGCGGGTCGTCCGCGACGGTGCCGAGCTTGACATCCCGATCGAGGACGTCGTCCGCGGCGACGTCGTCCTCGTCCGCCCCGGGGAAAAGATCCCCGTCGACGGCATCGTTCGCGACGGTCGTTCGGCGGTCGACGAGAGCATGGTCACCGGTGAGTCGATCCCGGTCACCAAGACGGCCGGCGAAGAGGTCATCGGCGGGACGCTCAATACGTCGGGCAGCTTCCGGTTCGAGGCGACACGCGTCGGGCGTGACACCGTCCTCGCCCAGATCGTCAGGCTCGTCCAGGAGGCCCAGGGCTCGAAGGCGCCGATCCAGCGCCTCGCCGACGTGGTCACGAGCTATTTCGTGCCGGCCGTCCTCGGGATCGCCGCCTTGACGTTCGTGGTCTGGTTTGCCTTTGGGCCCGAGCCGGCCTTCAACCTGGCCCTGCTCAACATGGTCGCGGTGCTCATCATCGCCTGCCCGTGCGCTCTCGGCCTGGCCACGCCGACGTCGATCATGGTCGGCACCGGCAAGGGCGCAGAGAACGGCGTGCTGTTCCGCAACGCGGAGGCGCTCGAGCGGCTCCACAACGTCCGGGCTGTCGTCATCGACAAGACCGGCACGCTCACGGAGGGCAAGCCACGGGTCACCGACGTGGTCAGGGCGGCCGGCGCGCCCGACGAGGACGACCTCGTCCGGCTTGCGGCCTCCGCTGAGCGCGGCTCGGAGCATCCGCTCGGTGATGCGATCGTCCGATTCGCTCGTGAAGAGCAAGGGCTGGACCTCCCGGACGCGTCTGACTTCGAGGCGATCGCGGGCCAGGGCATCGCGGCAACGGTTGACGGGCGCGACGTGCTTATCGGCCGGCATGCGTTCCTCGAGAGCCGAGGGGCGGACCCCAGCCAGTTGGTCGCCGCCGCAGGCCAGCTCGCCGCAGGTGGCAAGACACCGGTCTTCGTTGCCGTGGACGGCCGGCCGGCGGCGGTGATCGCCATCGCCGACACGCTCAAGGCCGGTTCGGTCGAGGCGGTCGCCGAGCTCCATCGGCTTGGACTGCACGTGGCGATGCTGACCGGCGACAACGAGGTCACGGCGCGGGCGATCGCGCGGCAAGCCGGTGTCGACCGGGTGCTGGCCGACGTGCGACCGGACGAGAAGGCCGCCCAGGTCCGGAAGCTGCAGGCCGAGGGCAAGCTCGTGGCCATGGTCGGCGACGGGATCAACGACGCCCCGGCGCTTGCCCAAGCCGACGTCGGGATCGCCATCGGCACCGGGACCGACGTGGCCATCGAGTCCGGGTCCGTTACGCTCATGAGCGGCGACCTGCGGGCGCTCGTCACCGCGATCTCGCTGTCTCGAGCGACGATGCGCAATATCAAGCAGAACCTGTTCTGGGCGTTCGCCTACAACGTGGCGCTCATCCCGCTGGCCGCCGGGCTCTTCTACCCGCTCTTTGGGATCCTGCTCGACCCGATCTTCGCCGCCGCGGCGATGGCCCTGTCGTCAGTGACCGTCGTCTCGAACGCCCTCCGCCTGCGGCGGTTCCGGCCGCCACAGGTCGGTGGCACACCGATCCGTCCCGTCGAGGGACAGGTGGCAGGCGCGGGAGCCTGACCGCGGTGGTGCCCATCAGCGCGGCTTCGAGTGCGGCACCCTGCCTCGCGGTCGCAGCGCTGCTCGTGGCACTGGTGTCTTGCGGGGCTCAGAGCACGGATCCCCGTTGCGCTGCCCGTCGAGCGCTCATTGATGGCATCCGGGCGGTCGACCTCGCCGAAAGCGCGGAGCGCTCGGGCGACGCGGCCGCGATTCGCGCGCATTTGAATGAAGTGACGAGACTGGTGCGGCTCGCCAGATCGAGCCTGAGCGCGGACGCATCGGCCAACGACAATGGCCCCGCCCGGAGCATTCTCGAAGCTGCGAACTATCTCGAGTTCATCGTGGGCGACTTCGAAACCTCGGGCAGCGTCGACGGTACGCTCGCCCAGTTCGCGTCGCGCGAGCTCAATCGGGCCGTGTCGGGCGCTGGAGGCGCTCCGCTCAATTGCTAGCCGGAAACCGCCGGACGTAGCCTCGCGTCTGGGGCGCAGGTCGCCGCTGCAACATAAGTTCGCTCGAGCTACAACCGTTGCGTGTAGAGGATCGGGCATGACACGCCGATCGCATCGTCTTTCCGCCGCCATCGCGGTTCTTGTGGTCGGCGTCGCCCTGGTGGCTCGTCCGAGGAGTCTGGGGGCAACCGCGTTGTAGAGACCCGCGCCGCGCGGAGCAAACACGCCCGCCCGCTGGTCCATGGTGCGCAGGAGGCGGCCAATGTGGCCTCGCCCGGCCACGAGCAGCGACCCGACTGCGACCCCGATCACGAGCCGCGACACGTGTGGCATGAGCTAAACGACCCCGAAGCTGAACAGGCCGGCAAGCCGGGCGAAGGCGCCGGTGAACACGAGGACGCCGACGCCCACGACGAGAGTTCCCGTGACGATGTCCACGAGTCGCCGATGCTCGCCGAGCCAGCCGGCCAGGCCGCGGAACCGGTGCATGGCGAGAAGGACCACGAGAAACGGAACCGCGAGTCCGGCGGCATAGGCGACGAGGAGGAGTAGTCCCGCGCCCGCCGTGGGGGCCGTGGCAGCGAAGGCGAGGATCGCTCCGAGCGTGGGGCCGATGCACGGCGTCCAACCGACTGCCACGCCAGCGCCGAGCAGGAGCGGGCCGCCCACGCGAACCGCGCCAAGGCGGGCAGGCATGAAGAGCATCGGATGCCGGCCAGCGATCATGAAAAGCCCCATCGCGATGATCAGGCCGCCAGTCACCTGGCGGAGGAGGGGTACGGTCGACATCAGCGCGAAGCCGACGACGCCGATCGATGCCCAGAGCAGGACGAACACTCCGAGGAAGCCGATCAGGAAGCCGACGGCGCGCCACGTCGACGACCCGACAGAGGACGGGAGCGTTGGGGCGCCGACGCCGGATGACCACCCGCTGCCGGCTCCGCCGGCGACGTACCCGGCGAACACCGGCACGACCGGCAGGACGCACGGCGACACGCATGAAACGAGACCGGCAAGGAACGCCACGGCGAGCGTCACGGCGCCGGGCTCGCCGTCGCGGTTGGTCCCGTTGAGGGTGGGGGGCTCGCCTCGAGCAGGCCGGCGGCCATCGCACGCCGCGGATCGTCGGGCGACGTCACGTCGAGGAAGCGCCGGATGTCGTCCCGAACCTGGTCGCTGACAGTCCCCTCGAGCCGCAGTCGGGCGACAGCTCGGTACAGAAGCGCGTCGGGCTGGTCCGGCGACAACAGCAAGATACGATCGAACACCGGGCCCGCGGCGTCCGGGCGGTCGGCTGCCAGCACGATGGTGGCGACCCCGAGGAGCGCCCGCACATTGTCAGGTTCGAGCTCGAGCGCCGCCTTGTAACGATCGGCCGCCTCGCTGGTCCGATTCTCCGCGAGGAGTGCGTCGCCGAGGGCGACGAGCGCGAGGACGTCGCCGGGCTCGGCCCGGACGAACGCTTCGAGTTCCTCGATCGATGGCGCCGCTTGGGAGACGCCGCCGCCCGAGACCTCCTGGCCGGTCAGCCGCGGTCCGACGGCCGCCGCGATCGGAACTGCGAGGGCGAGGACCATTCCGGCGACGACGAGCATCGTCGGAATGCGGGATGCCGGCGATGGCGGCGGAGCGCTCCACGTGATTGCCGCACTGACGGGCTCCCCCGATCGAGCCCGCCGGACGACGAACACGGCGCCGATCGCGAGGATGACGGCGGGCGCGAGCCACACCGCGAGATCCGGACCAGCGACCGGCGGATCGAGGAGGATCCAGCGCCCGTAGCGGGCGACGAAGAAGGCCCGGACCGCATCGTCCGATTCGCCGGCTGCGAGCTGCTCTTGGACGAGCGCGCGCATCTGGGTGGCCGATGTCGCCGGCGAGTCGGCGATCGAGAGACCCTGACAGGTCGGGCAGCGAAGCTGCGCCTCGATCGCCCGCGCCCGCCCGTCAAGACCGCGGACAGGCGATAGGAAGACTGCCAGGACGACGCTCGCGACGACCGCTGTGAGCACGACGAGCAGGATGGCATCGGTGGTGGCCATCCTGCGAGGCAGGACGCTCACGGGAGGATCTTCTGGATCTGTCGGCGCAGATCGTCGACCGTGACGGCACCGACCTGGCGTGATCGGACGATCCCGGAGGCGTCGATGAAGAACGTCTCCGGGATGCCGAAGACGCCGTAGTCGATCGCCGTCCGGCCGTCCGGATCAAGCAGGCCCGGGTAGGTCTGGCCATACCGGCCCATGAAGTCACGGGCGCTCTCGGCGCTGTCCTGGTACACCACGCCTACGACGCGGAGACCCCGCGCCCGGTAGTCGGCGGCGGCTGCTGTCAGCAGTGGCGCCTCCTCGCGACACGGGATGCACCACGACGCCCAGAAGTTGAGCACAACGGGTGAGCCGCGGAGATCAGCCAGCGAGAGTCGTCTGCCGTCGAGCGTCTGAAGGTCGAAGGCGGGCGCCGGCCGGCCGACGATCGGGGTGTTAACGGCGCCGCCTGGCCGACCAACACTGACGGTTAGGAGGGCGACGAGCGCGGCCACGCCGACAAGCAGCCACGCGGCGAGGATCAGGCGCCGGGGCCGCCGGCGTGGGCTAGTCGCCGCGGGCTGCGGGACGCCGGCTTGCTCAGCGGCCGACGACATCGAGCACTGGCTCCGGTTGCGGGGGGAATTCCGCGAGCGCGGCGGCAGGGTCGGTGACACGCGACCGACGCGCAAACGGCCAGGCGGCGAGGGCGCCCCCAAGGGCAACGAGCGCGCCGGCGGGCCAGATCCAGGACACGAAGGGATGGACGCCGACGCGGAACGTGGCCACTCCTGTCGCCGGATCCAGGTCGAGAAGCGTCACGTATAGGTCATCCACTAGCCCGGGTACGATGGCCGGGCTGGCGATCGCCTGCGTCGATGTCGGGAAGACGTTGAGGGCAGGACTCAGCTCGGTCGCACCGAGGCCCTCCCCGATCCGGAGTGTCGCCGCGATCACGGTGCGGTTCGGGCCCGGGCGTTCCTCCTGCCGAACGAACACGATCTCTTGGCCGAGGACGGTCGATGAGCCGCCTACCTCGATCGATACCACCGTTTCGCGCTTGCCGGTCGTCGATGCGATCACCGCAAACGCGAGCACGCCGACACCGGCGTGTGAGACGAGACCGCCGACGGCCCGCGGGGTCGTCGCTCGGAAATGTGCTCCCGGATGGCCCGCTCGACCGAGCCGTCGAACGAGAAACCAGGCCGACTGGGCGAGCGCGAACGCCGCCGCCCCAGCTCCCACCACCGCGGCGGGGTCGGATCCCAGGATCGCAAGTGAGCCAGCGACGGCAGCAGCCGTAATCCCGCCTGGGATCAAGGATCGGCGCGCCCTGGTCGACCAGTCGCCCCACGGCAGTGAGGGACCGATTCCGACGAGGACGAGGAGGCCGGCCGCGAGCGGACCGATGACGCGCTCGAAGTACGGTGCCCCGACGCTCACGCGGGTGCCGGCGAGGGCCTCCGCGAGGAGCGGGAAGACGGTCCCAAAGAGGACCGTGGCCGCGATCGCTGTGAGAAGCAGGTTGTTGAGGAGGAACGCGCGGCCTCGCGCACCCAGGCGACCGCCGCCGCTCGACTCTGGGAGGCGGAGCGCGACGAGCCCGATCGTCCCCACCAGCGTCGCCCCGAGCAAGCCGACGAACAGCGGCCCGATCGCCGAGCGCGTGAAGGCGTGGACCGAGTCGAGGATGCCGCTCCGAGTGACCAGGGTGGCGAACAGTGTGAGGGCGAACGAGGCCGTAACGAGCGCGACGTTCCAGGCAGCGAGCATCCCGCGCCGGCGACCGACCATCGCCGAATGGACGAAGGCGGTCGCGGTGAGCCACGGGAGCAGTGCGACGTTCTCGACCGGATCCCAGCCCCAGTATCCGCCCCAGCCGAGGACCGCATAGGACCACCAGGCCCCCGCGACGAGGCCGAGCGTCAAGAGGACCCACGGCACGAGCGTCCAGTGACGGGCGAGCCGCAGCCAACCGTCGTCGAGGCGACCGCGAACCAGGGCGTCGACCGTGAGCGCGAATGGGACGGCCAGGCCGACGAAGCCCAGGTAGAGCAGGGGCGGGTGAAACGCCATGAGCGGGTGGTCCTGAAGGAGCGGGTTCGGGCCTGGACCGTCGAGCGGTATGGGGGAAAGGCGTTCCCAGGGGTTACCGGGGCCGACGACGATCAGCGCGAAGAAGGCGGTAAGGGCAAGAAGCACCGCCAGGGCACCGGGCAGTCGCCTTCGATCGTCGGCGTCCCGAGTGCGGACCATGAGAAGGACCGACACACTGGCAAGGAGCCCCGCCCAGAAGAGGATCGAGCCCTCCAGTGCGCCCCACAGAGAGGCGATCGTGAAGAGGAGTGGGGTTTCGCGGCTACCCACCTGAGCGACGTAGGCGATCGAGAAGTCTCGCGTGGCGAGCGCGACAACCATCAGGAGGTTGGCCGCGGCCAGCCCGGCGAACGCGCACCACGCCGCCCGCACGGCCGCGTCCGCGCTCCACCGGCCCTGGACCGCGCGCACCGCGGCGAAGGCCCCGACGAGGGCGCTGCCCGCGCCGAAGACCGTTGCGGCGAGCCCGGCGGCCCCGATCACGGGCTTTCCTCGCGAAGCGCGTCGAGCAGCCCGGGTGGCGGCGTCTGGCCGGCCCGCAATGGCTCGTAGACTTCCGAGTGCTTGACCAAGATCTCGTCGGCGGCGAATGCGCCCGAGCCATTGGCCCGGCCGGCTAGGACAACGCCGATCCCGTCCCGGAACAGGCCGGTCGGGAGCGAGCGGCTTGAGACCGCGATGGTGGTACTCCCATCCGTGACGCGGAACGATAGGGTCGAGGCGGCCGCGTCCCAGCGAACGGATCCGGGTTCGACGATCCCGTACAGCCGGACTGCTCCGGCCGGCGGGCTGGAAGCGAGTTCGCTGGGCGTGACGTAGTAAACAAGTGCGCTCGTGAGACTGATGGACACGAGCGCGATGAACGCCCCGACGACGAGTGCGAGACCGACGAGGGTGCCCAGGCGAGGCCGCCTCATCGTTGGGCTTCGGATCGCTGGCTGGCCAGCGGTGCGGGCGCCTCGCTGGAGACACCCTGCAGGGCCCGTTCGCGTGAGCGTTCGAGCGCCGCTGCCGTCCGGCGGGCGGATCGGACGCGGCGCGCGATCGAGAGGACGTACAGGGCTAGCCCGCCGAGCACGATTGAATACGCGGCCGCCACAAACGCCGGGTCACTCATGGCACGGGCGCCAGTGCCAACTCCGCCGCATCGCGAGCGGCCTCGAGATCGACGCGTCGGCGCAGTATCCAGAGGTACACGAGGGTGAAGCTCACGACGCTGGCGAGCAGTTCGGCGAGGAGCAGGTGGTCCATCGTCGGGTCGCCGGGCCGGATCACCGTCGGCGGCTGGTGCAGGCCGCGCCACCAGAGGACCGAGAAGTGGACGACGGGAACGTTGAGGAACCCGACGATCCCGAAGATTGCGGCGAGCCTCGCCCGCCGCCGACGGTCGACGAGTGACTGGCGGAGCAGCAGATAGCCCGCGTAGACGACGAAGAGGATCGCCGTCGTCGTCAGGCGGGGATCCCAATCCCACCATTTACCCCAGGTCGCCTTGCCCCAGATCGCCCCGGTGGCGATCGTCAAGCCAGTGAGCAACAGCCCGATCTCGGCACTCGCCGCGGCGACGCGGTCGTAGCGGAGGTCGTCCTTGCGGAGGTACAGCAGGCCCGCGACCAGCGTCACGAAGAACGCCAGGTAGGCGAGCCAGGCGATCGGGACGTGGATGTACATGATCCGCTGGACATCGCCCTGCGCCGCGTCGGCCGGCACGACGAACAGGCCGATCAGGACCGTCGCGCCGAGGGCCAGACCTGCGAGCCAACCGGGCGGGGAGAGCCTGGACGTCATGGGCTGCTCAATCCGGGCTCGCCGCGGTCTCATACGCCAGCAGTCCGAGCCCGGCGAAGAGGGCCGTCTCGATGATCAGGGCAGCCACCCACCCCGTGGCGTCTCCTAGTCGACCCTCGAGCACGGCCGAACCGGCCTGCACGCCGGCCAGCAACGTCGGAACCAGCAACGGCAGCAGAGCGACCGGCAGGAGCAACGGGCGGTGGTTGGCGTCGGCGACGAGCGCGAGGATGAGTGCACTGGCTGCTGCAGTGGCGACGGCGGTGAGGGCGGCCAGCGGCACGAGGGCGATCACCTCGGGCCGAAGCGGTAGATCGAGCAGGAAGGCCGCGGCGCCCCAGATCGCCAGCTGGAGGAGCCCGAGGACGATCGACAGGCTGAAAACGCGACCCACGTAGAGCGACCGTCGGTCCTCGAGGACGAGCCAGAGACCGGCGAAGGCGTCATCCGAGCGGTCGGTCCGCTCGAGACGCTCGGCGACGGCAATCGCCGCGTAGAGGAGCGCGATCCAGACGAGCGCCGGAGCGAGCGCGCGAAGTCGATCGGGGTCCGGCCCGACGGCGAGTCCGACGAGGACGATCGCGATTGCCGCAAGCGCGACCGCGCTGGCCGCCGCCTGGCGTGCGCGGAGTTCGACGAGGAGGTCCTTCCGCGCGAGCGCCACCGCGTCCTTGAGGAGGCTCACGTTGCTGTCGCCTTCAGCGCGAGGGCTGCCTCACGTCGGAGCCTCCCCTCTTCGAGCCGTACGATGCTCGTCGCGATGGCCCGACTCCTGGCGTCGTCATGGGTCGCGATCACGACGAGCCGTCCATCGTCGCGGGCCTCGCCGAGCACCCGTCCCACGACGTCCGCCGCGGGTCGATCCAGCCCCGCGAATGGCTCGTCGACGACCAGGACATCCGGGTCCGTTGCGAGCGCGCGGGCCAGGCCGACCCGCCTTCGAGTCCCAGCCGAGAGGCCGCCGGTTCGGCGACCGCCGTGCTGCTCAACGCCAAGCCTGCCGAGCAGGTCGATCGCGATCGCCTCGTCGCGCCGAGCGAGACGGGCCGCGAGCACGACGTTCTCGATCGCGGTCAGCTCCTCGAACAGATGCGTCGCGTGTCCAAGCAGGCCGATCCGGGGCCGAGTGCCCGGTGATGTCGTGGTCCAGGCTACGCGTCCGCGGGTCGGGGCCACGAGGCCGGCGATGATCCGCAAGAGGGTGGTCTTTCCCGAGCCGTTGGCGCCGTGGGCAGCGATGAGATCCCCGGATCGACCAACGAGATCCACACCCCACAGCGCCACGGTCTCCCCGAACACTTTCGTGACGGCGGCCACTCGGAAGGAGACGTCCGCACGGGGAGCGAACTGCAGAGATTCCACGGGACCTCGCGGCTGGTGGCCGGGACGAAGCACGACAGGGCCGTAGTATATCGGCAGGCTCTGGTTGCCCCTATGGCCGCAACCGATCGGCCGCGGTTTGGCCGCTGGCGGCTCTGTCAAGTCGACGCTACGCGCCCCGTTTCAGGGTGTACCTGGGCGTCGCGACGACGAGACCCACGACGTACCCGACCACGATCCCGAGCCCCGCCACCAGCCAGTGGATCGGATGCCCCCAACTGTGCGATACGGTGACCATGTATACGAGCAGTCCGCCGGCGCCCGCCCCGAGGATCGCGATTTCCCACGTCGTCGAGACCAGCCGCGAGCGATCCGGGCGACTCGGGTCGTCGGCGTGCATCCGCGCCGACGCCAGACCCTGTCGGCGCCAGCGAAGACGAACGATGACGATGCAGACCGCGCCCACGATAAGCGCCAGGAGCAGCCAGATCGGGGTCCCGACGCCCTCGATCTCGAGAAGCGCGCTGACCAGCAGAACGGCCACGGCGCCGGCCCAGATGTAGCCCGCCTGAGCCACATCACGCCAGAAGATCTGAGCCACACGGTTGCCAGACGGACCGGAACGCGTGCGAGCCACGGAAGCCAGTATCAGGGCCGCGCACACCGCGAGGAGCGAGATTCCTTCGAGGATCGCGAGAGGCTGATCGGCAAGGAGTGTCGCCATGGGCGGACGATACACTACAGGTCAGTAGTAGACAGGTCGGAATGGTAAGCTCGGACGTCAGCAAGGAGCGAGACGTGACTCGAAACCCGCAGTTTGAAGACGTCCTCGGGCCGCTCGCAGCGGCGATCGTCCGCGAAGTCGGCGAACGTGGCGAGGCGAGCGTCGCAGAGATCGTCGAGGCCCTCCGCCGAAGCCAAGGGCGCGAGCACGCGTACACGACGATCATGACCGTGATGGGCCGGCTCCATGAGAAGGGCGTGCTGACTCGCGAGCGCCGCGGGCGCCAGTACATCTACCGCCCCACGGCGTCAGAAGCGGAGCTGGTCGATCGGCTCAGCGGGCTTGCCGTGGACCGCGTGGTCGACCGCTATGGCACCGCCGCCCTTCGACACTTCGCGGTGAGACTCGCAGATCTCGATCCGAAGACACGTCGGCGACTGGCCGCCTTGGCCGACGACCAAGAATGACGCGAAAACGCGCGGGCGGCTTGGCGGCCGTCGCCATCGTGCCGCTGGGCTGGTGTCTGCTGCTCGGCGCTCTCGTCGGCGGCGATCCAATGCTCGCCATCGAGCTGGTCGGCGGAGTCCTGGTCGTGCTGTGGATCGCGCTGCTGACCAGGGAAGTCGCCGCGTCGCACCGACTCGCGAGGACGCTGTCGGTCGGTGCACAAGACATGGCGCTCTCCGGCGTGCGGTGCCGCGTCACCCCTGTGCTCGGAAACGATGCCATTGTGGTGGGCTCCGTCCGACCGCGAGTTTTCGTCGGGGCCCGCTTACTCACGGCGCTCTCGGATGACGAGCTCGAGGCCGTGGTGTATCACGAGGATCATCACCGCCGCACTCGCGCTCCGCTGCGGGCCGCCGCTCTCGAGGCGTGGCTTCGTCTATTGGGCCGCTCGGAAAGTATCCGGAGCGTCGTCGTCGACCGTCTGACCGACTTGGAGACCCTCGCGGACGCAGATGCCATTCGGCGCGGCTCGAGTCCCCGCTCGCTTGCCCGTGCGCTCGTGAAGGGCGACGCAGCCCTGCAGCCTGTCGCGTTCTCGTACGCCGCCGAACGGCGGGTCGAGCGTCTGCTCGACCGAGCGGCCGGGATCCCGGTTGAGGCGACGAGTCGACTGCCTTACGAGTGGTTGCCCGTCGCTCTACTCACTGTGGCGAGCATCGGCTGCCACGTGGGCCTCTAGGAGCCGGGCCGAACGACCACCGTGCGTGGGCTCCTGAGCGCTTAACACGAAGCGTCGAATGCCACCGGGTTACGGACGCGACTCTCAGCAAATGGCTGCCCAAGCGACGAGGAGCCGCTCCGTCGCGTCGTCGGTGCCTCGGACGCTGCTAGATACAGCCTGTTGGGGTGCGAGGCGGGATGATGCCCGGCTGGCCGAGGGCGACCGGCAGGGGACCCAGCGTGATCTTGCCGGTATCGAGGGTCAGCACGCCGTCACCATCGACGGTTGCGGAGAAGCGGTCCATGCTTCGCGGCGCCGGCCCGTACTGCGCACCTTCGGCCTTGATGCCAAGCCGGTCGTAGCGAGACCCGTGACAGGGGCACTCAAGCCAGAAGTTCTTCAGGCATGGGTTCGGCTTGCAGCCGAGATGCGGACAGCGCTGGTACAACGCCCGGACGTTCAGCGCGGTGCCGTCGCCGGTCGTGTCCGTACCCGGGATGAACCGTTGCTGGGCCGGGTCGACAAGGATGATGAACGCGCGGGCTTCCGCGACGTAAGCTGGGAAACCCTCGTCGATCGGCAAGTTCGCGTTCTTCAGCTTGATGTCGTCGAGCGTCCCGATTCTGAACGCGTCGCCAAAGCCGCCGGCCAGGTTCGGCCAGAGGAAGCCCAGGGTCCCGGCGCTGACCTCGAGCAACCAGAGCCCGATCCCAGCACCCAGCGAGGTCCGCAGCAGCTGCCGGCGCGACAGACCCTCGACCTGCATCTGGCGCTGCGACTTGATCGCCTCGCTCGTCAGTGCATGTGGTCGATCGGCCGATGCGACCTGCCAGTTCCCCATGGTTGCTCCTCCGGCCTACGGCGCCGGGCGACGTCAGCTCGATCTGGCGCGGCCGTCCGGGGCGGCGGTGTTCGCCCGCACCTCGATCGACGCGACGCCCTCCGCCGACTCGACTCGTGCGAGCTCCCGCTCGAGCTGTCGCTGCTCGAGTCGATTGGCTGCGAGCTGCTCACGGAGCTGGGCCGGTCGGTCGACGGGGCCAGGATCCAGCCGCGCACTCGCGTTCGCGTGCTGGCCGCCCATGGTCCGCATCATCACGAGCATCGAGATGGGACAGGCGGCGACGATGAGCAGTGGTATCGCGGCAGCGATCAGGTTCGGCGCGAGCACGGCCACCCCGGCACCCACGGCGACGAGGATCGCGACGACGCGCCAGTCGGCGCAGGCACGCAGGATGCTCATCACTTCGAGACCTTCAGTCGAACCACAACCATCTCATCATACTACAGGGCAGGTAGTATCTTCAGGCGAACTCCGACGAGCCGTGTAGTACGATGGCCACGATGAACGACGCGATGGAGGGTGCGACCACGGTATTGGGACCCCTCGAGCAGCGGGTGATGGCTCGGCTCTGGGAGGCTGGTCCGCAGGTGGTCCGCGAGGTCATGAAGGCACTCAACGACTCGAACGGGCGCCAGCTCGCCTATACAACGGTCATGACGATCCTCGTCCGCCTCCACGAGAAGGCCCTCGTCGCCCGCACGAAGGAGGGTCGACACTACCGCTACACCGCCGCCGTCGACGAGGCATCGCTCGAGGCCCGGTTGGGCCGTCTTGAACTAAGCCGGCTCATCGATCGCTACGGCGCCGCCTCGGTCGCCGGGTTCGCGACAGAGCTCGGGGAAGGCGACCTCGCGTTCCGGTTAGGACGTGTTGCCCAAGCGCCTCGCGAGTCGAGATGATGCGCCGGACCGTGCTGCTCGGGTCCGGTGTGCTCACGGCCATCGTGGGCTGCATGCTGGTGCCGGCGAACGGCATGCGCGGCACCGGCCATGCTCTCCTTGTGGTCGGCGGGCTGCTGGCCATCGCCCTCCTCGTCGCGATCGCCAGGGAAGCATGGCGTCATGAGCGGTTGGCGGCGAGCATCGCGCGACTCGCAATTCCGTCGACGATCGGCGAGCGGTCCGTCGGGCTGGTACCAGGGCTTGGGGCCGCCGTCGTCGCCGGTCTGCGCCAGCCGCGCATCTTCTGCGCCGACGACCTGGCTGATCGGCTCGATGCGGAGGAGCTTCGTGCAGTCATTCTCCATGAACACCATCACCAGCTCGAGGGCGCGCCTGCCCAGCTCGTGCTCATCGGCGCGCTAACTCCCGTTCTCGGCCGGCTCGAGGCCGGTCGCGCCTGGATGGAGCGGGAACGCGCCCGGCTCGAGATCGCCGCGGACGCCTACGCCCTCGCTTCAGGAGCGTCGCGGCCTGCCCTCGCCAGCGCCCTCGTCAAGCTGTCGTCGAGCCCTGGGCTGAGTGTGGCGCCAGGCTTCGTCAGCGCGGCGGATCTGCGGGTGCGCGCGCTACTCGGGGATGCCACGGGGATCGAAGGCGACAGCTCGGCCGGACGGATCGTCTCGGCGGTCGTCCTTGTCGTGGCCTGCGTCGCCTTCTATCTGCGTTAGCCCCGGCGCACGCAGCGCTCGCGCGGGCGACGCGCCACGGTCCTCCACCGGAGTCCCGCTCGCGCATCCTGCTACAATCGATGTAGTAGTACCGCCGCATGGAGGTCCTGTGTCCGCCGACCGCGCCTCAGCCCCGGATGGATTCGGAGTAGCCGGCCCGCTGCTCGAGTACGTCACGACCCAGGGCTGCGCTGACTGCCGTCAGCTCGAGGCACTCCTCACTCGGATCCGTCCGGACTTCCCAGGCGTCGAGGTACGCGAGGTCGCCGGCGAGTCAGAGCGGGGCCTCCGGATTTCCGTCGGCCGCGGTGTCCTCCGGTTCCCGATCATCGTCCTCGACGACGAGATCATCGGCATCGAAACGATCAGCGAGGAGGTGCTGCGGCAGGCCCTCGTGCGCCGGGTCACGGTCGGATGAACGATCTCCTGGTCGGGTCGTCCATCCTGGGCGGCTTCGTCGGCGGCGTGCTCGCCTTTCTTGCCCCGTGCTGCATCACCGTCCTTCTGCCGGCGTATTTTGCGGCCA
Source organism: uncultured Anaerolineaceae bacterium (assembly GCA_964579825.1). GTDB lineage: Bacteria > Chloroflexota > Limnocylindria > Limnocylindrales > CSP1-4 > SPCO01. The sequence goes on along the minus strand of CAZOHT010000014.1, from coordinate 26,026 downwards.
CCTTCCGCAACATCGGCACGCTCCTGCGGATGACGTTCCTATTCGCCGCGGGGATCGCCGTCGTGATCCTCCCGATCGCCCTCGGTCTTGCCGCCCTCGGCCAGCTGTTCAGCCGGTACCACACGATCCTCTTCGTCGGCGGCGGAATCTTCCTCCTCCTGCTCGGCGTCATGACCCTGCGCGGCCGGGGGTTCGAGCTGCCATTTCTTCGGGCCCCGGCATTCGAAGGCCGACCGGGCGCATCGGTCTTTGCCCTGGGCGTCTTCTCGGGAGCCGCGAGCTCGTGCTGTGCACCGGTCCTCATCGGCGTCCTGACCCTGACCGCCCTGACGAGCTCGGTACCGGGCGCCCTGGCCGTCGCCCTCGCCTATGTCTTCGGGATGGTCTTTCCGCTCTTCGTCCTGGCCCTCGTCGGCGACCGCTTCGGCTGGTCGGCGAGCCGTCTCGTCCGCGGCAGGACCTTGACCCTAGACGTCGCCGGGCGACGGTTCGCCGTGCACAGCACGAACCTGATCGGTGGCGTGCTGTTCCTCGCGATGGGCGTCTTCGTGCTCGTCCTGGCCTCGACCGGCAACGAGTTCCTGGCCGTTCCCGGCCAGGCCGAGCTCGGAGCCCAGCTCCAGGTCCTCGGCGATCGGCTCATCGCGGCCTTGTCGGGGATTCCGAACCTCGCTGTGGCCGGACTCCTCGTCGTGGTCGTCGTCTACCTGTGGCGGCGGTCCGCCGGCCGGTCGCGCAGAACGCCGGCGGAGGTGCCCGATGACCGCACGTAGTCGTCGCCGCTCGCAACGGCAGCGGCGCGGCCTCTCGCGCTTGCTGGGACCGGTGCCCGCGTGGCTCGCAGTCGCCGTCTTGAGTGCCGCATCGGTGGTCATTGCGGTCGCCGCCGCCAACACGATGTCCGGTGCTCGCGATCCTGTCGCGAGCGCTCCTGGTGCGGGGAGCAACGACGTGCCCGTCCGTTATGACGTCGGCCAGCCTGGCGTGGGCGCGGTGGCACCCGACTTCGCTCTCCCGGCGAGCGCTGGACCATTCCGTCTGTCGGACCAGCGAGGCAAGGACGTCCTGCTCTACTTCCACGAGGGCTTGATGTGCGCGCCGTGCTGGAAGCAGATCGACGACATCGAGGCCGATCTCGGCAAGTTCCGGGAACTTGGCGTCGATGAGATCGCCGCGATCTCGATCGACCCGGCGGATGCACAGCAGCAGCGCGCCCAGCTGCGCGGGATCAGCTTCGCCGTGCTCGCGGACACCGACTTGGCCGTGTCCCGGCTGTACGACGCACTCAGCTACGGGATGATGGGCGGGACGCGGCCGGGCCACACGTTCATCCTCGTCGGACCCGACGGGGCCATCCGCTGGCGGGCGGACTATGGCGGTCCACCCGACTTCACGATGTATGTCCCGACCGCGACGGTGCTGGCCGAGCTCCGGCGGGCGATCGCGGGGGCAGGCTAGGTGTGCCGAATTTCTCGCAGGCGGAGTGGGCGACCAGCGAAGGTACGTCGAGGCAATGACATCGATGCCCAGGCGCGCACGGGCCGCGTTCGTCGGCGTCACGATCGCCGTGCTCCTTGGCTTGGCCGGACCGCCCGCCGCCCTGGCCCACGCTGAACTTGTCAGCTCGACGCCCGCGGACGGCGCCGAGATCACGACCCCACCAACCGAAATCCGGCTGGTCTTCAGCGAGGCGCCGCGGCTCGACAGCCTGTCCGTTCGGCTGTTCGATCGGCGCGGGACGGAGGTCGCGCTCGGTGAGCCGACGCCGGGTCCGCTCCCGACAACCATCATCATCCCGATCCCGATCGACCTTCGACCGGGACCATATACGGTCGTCTGGTTCGTCGTGTCAGCGGAGGACGAGCATCCAGAGACGAAGGAATTCGTGTTCGGTGTCGGCGAGCCGCCCGGGGCACCTAGCGTCACGGCCGGCGAGCTGTCCAACGTCGCTGGCAATCCGCTGCTGCCGACGGCGACCCTTCTGGCGATCCTCGGGCTCACCCTGATGCTCGGCGCGGCGGTCCAGGTGCGCTTCTTCGGACTCGATCGGCCGAGGGTCGCGCGGCTGGCGCTCGTCGGTGCCGCCGTGTCGGTGTCGGCGCTGCTCGTCAAGGCCGTTGGTGCGCCTCGGGCCGCGGCGACCATCAGCGACGGCTCGGCGGGACCATTCAACGGCATCGATCCGGCCGACCTGACGAAGATCGGACTTCTCGGAGTCTTCGCCGCGCTGGTCGTGCTGGCGGGACGATCGCCGGCCGGGACCGCTCGCCGACGATCGTGGCTGGGCGGAGTCCTCGCCGGCGTGGGACTGGCGTGGCTCCAGGCCGCCAGTTCGCATGCCGCCGGCGTCGGGATCCTGCCTTGGGTCAGCCTCGCGTGGCAGGGCATCGACGTCGGCATCAGCGAGCCGGGCCTCTACTCGTGGTTCGGGACAGCGTTCGAGGTCGGCCGGCAGATCAACGTCCTGGTCGCCACGGTTCATGCCGTCGCCGTCGGCGCCTGGGTCGGCGGCCTGCTCGTCGCGACGGCGGCGCGACTCTCGCCCGACGAGCTGACGGCCTGGCATCCGCGCTTCTCGCGCTTCGCCCTGCGAGCGTTCCTGGTCGTCGCCGCGACCGGCGTGTATCAGGCGATCCTCTACCTGCCCAATCCGACGGCGCTTGTGGACTCGGAGTACGGGCGAGTCCTCGTCGCCAAGCACATCTTTGTCGCCGGCGCACTCGCCATGGCCGCGCTCAATCGGTATGTCGCGGGACCGGCCCTGCGACGAGCGGCACGGACTGACCGTGCGCGCGCCATCGTTCGCGCTCGCCGGGCGGTCCGTGCTGAGGCGCTCATCGGGGTCGGTGTCCTGGCAGTGACCGGGCTGCTCGCGACGACGGCCCCCGGGCGGCCCGCTACGGGCATCTTCCTGCGGCCCGACATCGTCGCCGGCTTCAGCGAGCGCACGGCGACGATCACGGCGAGCCGACCTGGGTTCGCGCTTCGGGTCACGCCGGTTTCGGCGACACAGCAGCAGTTCGAGCTGACCGCAGCCGGGCCGCTGGCACCCGAGCCCACGCTCCGCTTCGATGGATCGAGCGAGAAGGTGCCCCGGTCGCTCGCCCTTCGACCAGATGGGGCGACCTGGCGGACCGCGGGTCTCGCGTTCCCGCGGGACGGGGCCTGGTCAGCATCGGTCTCGCTCGCCGACGGTGGCACGGTGGCGTTCGAGCTCGAGGTGGCCTTCGGCCGCGTGGCGCCCTTTGACCCGGACGCTCGCGGTGCCTGGGACGCGGCGATCGAGCGAACGGAAACGGACATGCGCTCGGCCCAGATGATCGACCAGCTGACCGACGGCCTGTCGGTCATGCTGTTCGGCTCCCACGAGTTCGAGGCGCCGGATCGCGAGCGGTTTGACATCCAGGGCCGCTTCAGCTCGATCACCACGGACGGGCGTCGCTACACACGGGAGGCGGGATCGACCGACTGGAAGGTCCAGGATGCTGGGCCCCTCGGTTGGCCGTCGTTCGATTTTCTCCGGGCCGCGATCGGCGTAACGGTCGAAGGGGAGGCCAGCCAGGCCGGCAGGCGCTGCCAAGTCTTGGCCGGGACCGACCCGCAGTCGGACGTGACGTATGAGATCTGGGTCGGCCAGGACGACGGGATGATCCACCGGCTCGTCATGGGCCTGCCCGGGCACTACATGGTCAACGCCTACTACGACGTCAACGAGCCGGTCGACATCGAGGCGCCGGCGACCGCAGTCCCGGCGCCCTGAGGGTGGTCATGGCGCGGGCCACGTCCGGCCTCCGTCCTCGGAGCGGAAGAATTCGGTCGTCCGGGTGACGGCCGCAATCGTCCGCCCGTCGTCGGAAAGCGCGATCGCGAATGCCGGCCCAGGAAGCTTGATGGTCGTCCATGTCGCCCCGCCGTCCTCTGATCGGAGGAGGCCGTCCGAGACGCCCAGCGCGACGACGCGCCCGTCTTGGGTGGCGGCGATGCTGTAGGTCGGAAACGCTTCGGGCTGCGAGACGGCGGTCCACGTTCGGCCGCCGTCGGTGCTGCGGGCGAAGCCCGAGAATGGCTCGATCCCGATGAGCGTCGCCGCCGAGCCGTCGGTCGTCGCCGCCACGAACGGGATGTGGCCGTCGTTTACCTTCGTCCAGCTCGTCCCGCCGTCGGCCGACTCGTAGACGCCGCCCTCGGCGAGGTAGGCCCACATCCGCCGCGCGTCGAGGGGGTCGCGGGCGAACGCGTGGATATCGATGTTCGGGAGGTCGGCCGTGAGGGGCGCCCATGTCCGCCCGCCATCGGCGCTGCCGACGAACACCTCGTGGCCGGCAATGACGATCGAGCCGTCCGCTGCCGGGCGCATGCCCATCGCGTCGGCTGACACCGGCAGGGGATCCCACGTCCGTCCGCTGTCCTGCGACTCGAGGATGCCTCCGTGATGTCCGAAGTAGAGGCGCTCGGTCGACCCTGGTGCGAAGGCCAGCGAGTGGACATCGTCGGACCCGAGTTGCGCCCAGGGCACCGGGTTGCCCGGCGCAGAGGGTCGAAGGAGCGCGACGGTCACGATCAGCAAGCCGGCCGCGACGCCGGCGACGACGATCAGGGTCCGGCCGGACGGTCGCCTCACGGGATTGGCTGCCGGAGGATCGTCTCGAGCGACGAGACGAGCAGGTCTGGCGGCAGCTCGCCGAAGGCCCAGTCGCGCACGATGCCGTCGCGGTCGATCCAGTAATGGACCGGCAGCGCGAGCGCCTGGTACGCGTCGGCGACGGTCCCGTCATCGTCGACGACGATCGGGTAGCTGACCCCAACCTCGTCGGCGTACGCCCGCATGCTCTCGGGCGAGTCACGGACCCCGACGCCAAGGATCACGAGGCCCTCGTCGGCATGATCGAGGTGGAAGCCCTCGAGCCTCGGCATCTCGGTCCGGCACGCCGGACACCAGGGCGCCCAGAAGTTGATCCACACGGGCGCGCCTCGGAAGTCGGAGAGGCGGACCACCTCGCCCTCGGGGGTCCGAAGCTCGAAGTCGGGCGCAAGCTGACCCACGTCGATGCCCGTCACGGGGACTGGCGTCGGAGCCGGAGCCGTCACGGCGATTGTCGGCTTCGTCGCGACGGCGACGCTCGCGGTGACGGTCGCGCTGGCTGTAGCGGCGAGCGACGGGGATGGGCCTGTGGATTCGGCGCGTCCGCCCGTCCCCAGCGGGAGTGCCACCGCGGCCACCACCAGCAGCGCGGCGACACCGACACCGACGAAGACGCCTGCGGTCCGGGCTGAGCGCAACGAGCCCTCCCTGGAATGAACTACTACACTGCCTGTGGTATGAGCGAGTATACGAGCGCCTCCCCGACGGACGATCCGACCGACCAGCCCGCCTCGGATGCCGGCGACCAGCCGGTTGAGATCGTCAAGGCCGGATCATCCAGGACGACACGGCGAACGCTGATCGGTCCGTTCACTGCCCGCCAGATCGGGCTCGTGAACGCCATCGTCGTCGGGGCGGCGATCGTGCTCTTCGTCGCAACGCGTCCGCTCGGGAGCGCCGAGCCGACGACCATCCTGCCTGGTGCCAGCTTCTATCGGATCTCGGCCGAGACGCAAGGCCTCCAGCTCGGCCAGCGGGCACCGGACTTCACTGGCATCAACAACGACCAGGAGGTGCGGCTGACCGACCTCGATGGCCGCGAGCTCCGCCTGGCCGACTTCGCTGGGAAGCCTGTCTGGGTCGTGTTCTGGGCGACATGGTGCCCGCCGTGCCAGCAGGAGACGCCCGACATCCGAGCGGTCTACGAAGCGCGTCGCGAGGCCGGCCTCGTCGTCGTCGCCGTCGACGTCCAGGAGGATGTCGACACCGTCCGCCGCTACGTCCAGACCTACGGCCTCGGCTACCGGGTCGGCCTTGACACGTATGCGGCGATCATGAAGACATACGGCGTGTTCGGGCTGCCGACCCACTACTTCATCGATCGCAAGGGTGTCATCCGCGATCGCTACTTCGGCCCGCTCAAGCGCGACCAGATGGAACAGCGGGTCGACCTCATCAGCCAACCATAGGGAGCACAACACGTGTCGAAGAAGCGCCGAGGGTATGCCCGCCGCCAGCCAGCGCCACCGTCCCGTCGGCCGTGGCGCGCGATCGTCGTCGGTGGTGCGGCGGCTGCCGCCGTCGCCGTCATCGGCCTGGCCATCGTCCTGAATGGTGGCCGGGCGGCCGTTGGAGACGCCACACCGTGGTCGACATTGGGAACCGGCGACGTCCATGCACTCACCTTCGACCCAGCCGACCCGCAGCACCTCTTCTTCGGGCATCACGGCGGACTGCTCGAGACGAATGATGGCGGGCGGAGCTGGCAGGGCACCGCGCTGCAGGGCGCCGACGCGATGAACGTCACCCCACCTACCGGCGGCTTCTTTCAGATCGCCGGTCACAACGTCTACATGGAGACGAACGACGGTGGCCAGTCCTGGCAGAACGTGCCAAACGACCTCCCCGGTCTCGATCTCCATGCGTTCGTTGGAGACCCCAATGATGCGTCCCGCGCATGGGCGTTCTCGGCCGGGTTCGGCCTCTTCGAGACCTCCGACAAGGGACGCACGTGGGGGTTGCGTCAGCCCGGCAGCTGGGGTGCCCTGGCGTCGTTCGTGGAGGGCGGCAAGACGATCCTCGTCGGCGCCGGATCAAACGGCCTCGCCCGGAGTGATGACGGCGGCGGCACGTGGACGGACCTCAGGCAGCCGAACGGCCAGCTCGCGAGCCTCGCCGCCAGCGCCGATGGCGCCGTCCTGTATGCAGGCACAACTAAGGGCGTGAGCCGATCAACGGACAGAGGTCAGACCTGGACCCAGACAGGGCTCGAGACGGTGGCGGTTACTGTGGCCATCGACCGGCAGGATTCGAACGTCGTCGCCGTGGTCGACGACCAGACCCGTTTCTTCCGCTCCGCTGACGGCGGGACGACCTGGCCCGGCCCGGAGACGAGCGAGTAGCGGCTCCCTCGCCCCCATCTGGGCGGTCGATTGGTGGGCCAGCCTCGGCTCCTGTGTGTGAGTTCTTCAGCGAGGGCTCACTCGCCTTTAAGGTCCGGCTCAGCTTTGCTCGCCACGCTTCCTCGTGCTACGCCACGTCTCGCGAGGATCATGCATGCCAACTCAGCGCCGTCTTCCTGTCCCGGTCGCATTGGGCGCCGGGGTCGCCCTGGGGCTCGTCGCCGCGCTCACCTGGGCGTCGCTGACGTCCGGCCAAAGTTCGGTCCCGGCGGCAACGCCGGCCGATCGCGCGTCCCTCGAACAGCTGCTTGCGGAGCGGACCGTCGCGCCGACGGGCCAAACTCGCCGCTTTGACCTCACGGTCAAGGAGGCGGACTGGGAGCTCCTCCCGGGCGTCGTCACCCGGGCCGTGACGTTCAACGGGACGGTCCCGGGCCCGACAATCCGCGTGACCGAGGGCGACACGGTCGAGATCGCGGTCACCAATGCGCTCAACGAGCCGACATCGATCCACTGGCACGGGCTTCACATCCCGAACGACCAGGACGGCGTGGGAGGCGTCACCCAACCGATGATCGAGAGCGGAGAGACGTTCAACTACCGATTCATCGCGCCCCATGCCGGGACGTTCATGTACCACGCGCACGGGACCAGCAGCCGGGAGCAGATCGACCGGGGCCTGTATGCACCGTTCATCATCGATCCCGCCGGCGGAGACGCGATCGCGGCCGACAAGGAGGTCACCCTTACGATCGGCAACTGGATGGTCGGCGATGGAGCCGGGGACATGCCCGGGATGGATATGGGCGCCGACACGTCGATGAGCATGGAGTACGACTACTTCACGATCAACGGGAAGTCGTTCCCCGCCACCGAGGCGATCGAGGTGGAGGAAGGCCAGCTCGTACGCCTTCGGTTCCTCAATCCGAGCCAGACGATCCATCCGATGCACCTCCACGGCATGGACATGGCGATCGTCGCCAAGGACGGCGAGCCGCTCGCCGAGCCGCAGCGGATCAACACGCTCGATCTCGGGCAAGGCGAGACCTACGACGTCGTCATCCTCGCCGACAACCCAGGGACGTGGCTACTCCATTGCCACGACCTGCACCACGCGTCGAATGCCGGACAGGAGCCGGGCGGCTTGATCGTCGCCATCACGGTGAAGCCGAAGGACGGAACCGGCTCGCAGCCGCCAAGCGCGGCACCCGCCTCCGGAGCTCCAAGCGAGGTGCCGTCCCATACGATGGCGCCGGAGATGACCCAAATGCCCGGGATGGGCGACATGCCCGGAATGACCCACTGACGGAGACTGGATCGCCATGAGCGAGCCGACGCGCATCCTCGTCGTCGATGACGACGCGAAGATCCGGACCGTCGTTCGCCGCGGCCTGGCCTACGAAGGCTATCGGGTCGTCGAGGCGGGCAGCGGCGAGGAAGGCCTCGAGAAGGCCCGCGAGCACCTTCCTGATCTCGTCATCCTCGACGTCATGATGCCCGGGATGGACGGTCTGGAGGTCACCCGCCGGCTGCGCTCGTCGGGTGACGAGATTGCGATCCTCATGCTCACCGCGCGCGACGAGGTGAAGGATCGGGTCGAGGGGCTCGAGACCGGAGCCGACGACTACCTCGTCAAGCCGTTCAGCTTCGAGGAGCTCCTCGCCCGGGTCCACGCGCTCCTGCGGCGGCGGACGACCCCATCCGGCGAGGTGCTCCGGTTCGCGGGCCTGGAGCTCGATGTCGACGCCCGAGAGGCAAGCCGGGCGGGTCGGACGATCGAGCTGACGACGACCGAGTTCAACCTCCTGCTTCTGTTCCTGCGCCACCCGCGCAAGGTCCTGACCCGCGACGTGATCATGGAGCACGTCTGGGCTTACGACTTCGAGGGCGAGTCGAACGTCCTCGAGGTGTACGTGCGCTACCTGCGCAGCAAGCTCGAGGCGAGCGGCGAGGCGCGGCTCATCCACACGGTCCGCGGCGCTGGCTACGTGCTCAAGGAGTGACGCTTCTCCCGCGGCGGCGGTCCATTCGTACGCGGCTTGCCCTGATCTACACCGGGCTCCTCGCGGCGGCCCTGATCGCCTTCGGGACCGCCGTGTTCGTCATCCTCCGCGATGAACTTCAGCGCTCGTTCGACGCGAGTCTGATCGCCAACGCCGAGCACGCCGGTGGCGCATTCGCCCAGGACATCGACGCCGATGGCGTCCTCCAGGCCTCCGACCGGCTCATCGAACAGCTTGCGTCGACCGGCGGGCGCGTCGTCGTCCTCGATCCGGGCGGCGCGGTTCTCGCCGACTCGGCGGAGCCGGGAGCCGACCAGCTTCCGCTCACACCGGACGACCTCACCCAGGCGGATCGCCACGCACATGCCGTCCGGGAGCTCACCGCCAACGGCGACGTCCTCCGCCTGACCGTCGAGCCGGTGATCGCGCCCGGCGGCCAACGAGTCGGCCATGTCGCATGGGCCGACTCGACGCGGCCGCTGCGAGATCTCCTGGCCACTGTCAGCAGCGCACTCCTCGTTGGCGGCGCCCTCGTCATCGCCTTGGCCTTGGCCGGCGGGCTCGTTCTCGCGAGACGCGCACTCGAGCCGGTGGCCGACGTCACGGAGACGGCGCGGGCCATCTCACTCTCGGGCGACTTCGCGGCACGCGTGGAGGGGGCCCAGCGAGGCGACGAGGTCGGCGAACTAGCGGCCGCGTTCAACGAGATGCTCGAGGCGCTCGAGCACAACCACCAGACCCTCCAACGGTTCCTGGGCGACGCCTCGCATCAGCTGCGGACCCCGCTGACGACCATCCGGGCGAACCTCGATCTTGCCCAGCGCCCCGGTCTACCGGACGTCGAGCGCCAGGCGATCCTGGCCGACGCCCGCGATGAGGCGGAGCGTATGGGGCGGCTGATCAGCGACCTTCTGGCGCTCGCCCGAGCGGAATCCGGTGCCCGGCTCGAGTTCACGCCCGTCGAGCTCGACGCCCTGCTCGTCGAATCGGTCCAGCGCGAGCGCCAGGCTGCCCCACATGTACGGATGAGCGTGTCGTCGGTGGAACCGACCATCGTGGACGGGGATCGCGACCGGCTGCGCGACCTGTTCGGGATCCTGCTCGACAACGCCGCCCGCTACACCCCGGCGGGTGGCAGCGTGGCCGCGGCGCTCGAGGTCCGCGACCGCCGGGCGATCGTACGAGTCGAGGACACAGGCATCGGCTTGGACGAGGCGGACCGCGACCGGCTGTTCGAACGCCTGTATCGAGGGACGCGCGCGCGGGAGATGCGCCCATCAGGCACCGGGCTCGGCCTCGCGATCGCCCGCTGGATCGTCGATTCGCATGGGGGGACCATCGAGCTGACCGGGCGTGACCTAGGCGGGACCACGGCGACCGTCACGCTCCCGGTTCGAACCGAATGACCGCCGCCCGGGTGCTCGTGGTGGACGACGAGGCGCCGATCGTCGCGCTGGTCCGCGGTTACCTCGAAGCGGAGGGCATGGCCGTCATCACGGCCGCCGACGGCCCGGCCGCCCTCGAGGCGATCCGCGAGCGCTCGCCAGACGTCATCGTTCTCGACATCAACCTGCCCGGTCTCGATGGCCTCGAGGTCCTCCGGCAAGCCAGGACTTTCACCGACGCATACGTGATCATGCTGTCGGCCCGGGCCGAGGAGATCGACCGGATCGTCGGGCTGTCCGTGGGCGCCGACGACTATCTCGCGAAGCCCTTCTCGCCACGCGAGCTCGTCCTGCGCGTGAAGGCGCTGTTGCGACGGCCACGCGCGAGTCGGGGAGAGGAACGGGCGGGCGTCCTCGAGCGCGGTGAACTCGTCATCGACCGACCGAGGCGGACCGTCGGCCTTGGAGGCGCGGTCGTCAGCCTCACCACGATCGAGTTCGATCTCCTGTCGACGCTCGCCGAGGACCCCGGCATCGTCCTCAGCCGCCAGGGGCTCCTCGACCGTGTCTGGGGGATGGACTACGTCGGTGACGACCACGTCGTCGACGTCCACCTCGGCAATCTCCGCCGCAAGCTCGGCGATGGATCCGCCTCCCCGAGATTCATCGAGACGGTGCGCGGCGTTGGTTACCGTTTCCGTCCGCAGGAGGGCAGCCGGTGATCCCTCGCCGCCGGATCCGGACGCGCCTGCTCCTCTCCAACCTGGTGGTCGTCGTCGTCGGGAGTGCGACGCTCTTCCTCACGGTCGGGATCGTCGCGCCGGGGGCGTTCGATTCGGCGATGGGTCATGCCATGGGCGGGATGGACGACATGATGAGCGGCCTTGTCCGGGCGGCCTTCCAGGATGCTGTGCTGACGTCGCTCGTTGCTGCCGTCATCACGGCCGGTCTGGCGGCGATCGTCGTCAGCGTCGCCCTCTCGACGCGCCTGTCGCGCCCGATCAGTCGGCTGGCCGACGCCAGTCGCCGGATCGCTACAGGACGCTATGCCGAGCGAGTGGTCGTGACATCGGACGACGAGATCGGCGAGCTCGCCGAATCGTTCAACACGATGGCGGCCTCGCTCGAGGCGACGGAGCGACGACGCCTCCAGCTGGTCGGGGACGTGGCGCACGAGCTACGGACTCCTCTCGCGACGCTCGATGGCTACCTCGAGGGCCTCGAAGACGGGATCGTCCAGCCAACACAGACCACGTGGACGCTCCTGCGCGGCGAGACGGCGCGCCTTTCGCGCCTCGTCAACGATCTCCAGGAACTGTGGCGGGCCGAGGCGCGCCAGCTTCCGCTGTCGCTGCAGGCCGTCGACGTGATTCCGCAGCTCGAAGCGGCCACCAGGCGGGTCTCAACGCAGGCGCAGGAGCACGGTATCGAGATCCGAGCGGACACCGGATCAGGACGAGTGACGGTGCGAGCGGATCCCGAGCGGCTTGGCCAGATCCTCGACAATTTCCTCAGCAACGCCATCCGATACGCCCCGCAGGGGAGCGCCGTGACCCTGTCGGCGAGTCGGGATGCGGATCATGTCGCGATCGGGGTCACGGATCAGGGTCCCGGGCTGACCGCGGAGCAACTGGAGCGCGTCTTCGAGCGCTTCTATCGCATCGACCCGTCCCGCTCCCGTGCGCTAGGAGGTTCAGGCATCGGCCTCGCCATCGCCCGCGCCCTGGCAGAAGCAATGGGCGGCCGGGTCGAGGCCATCAGCGACGGCCCTGGCCTCGGCGCCACCTTCCGCGTCTTGCTTCCAGCAGGCTGATCGCGGCACGGACCGAACCCCGGCGCGAGGCCGGGGTCCGCTACGTCGGGACCGGTGGGCGAGCCCGCTGCTGATGCAGACCGAGAACGAAGCTCGATCAGTGCTCCATGCCTGGCATATCGTCATCCTCGTGCTCCGGCATGGGGATGGCGATATCGGCCGCGCTCGCGGGCGCCGGCGACATCGGCGAGAAGCTGATCCCGTTCGGGCCCTCGCCGCTGGGCACGGTCTTGATAACCTTGCGGGCGGCGATGTCGAGGACCGCGACGTTGTTGCCGTAGATGTTCGAGATATAGGCGTAACGGCTCCCGGGATCGATCACGACGCCGTGCGCACCCTGGCCGGTCTCCACCGTGCCGACGACCACGAATGTGCCGGTGTCGATGACCGAGACGGTGGTAGACGGCTTCTCCTCGGTGCCTTGATTCGCTGCCAATAGGTACTTGTTGTCGGGCGTGACGAAGACCTGGATCGGACCGATCCCGACGGGGACCTTGCCCACGAGCGTTTGAGTCGTCACATCGACCTTGGCGACGGCGTTCTCGGCATTGAGCGACGCGTAGAGGAACTGCCCGTCGGGTGAGAAGCCGACCTGGACGGGCTTCTGGCCGACCTCGATGTCGGCGACGTTGGTGTTCGTTGCCGTGTCGATGACGCTGAGTGTCGTGCCCTTGGCGTTCGCGACGTAGACCCATTTTCCGTCCGGGCTTGGGCGCAGGCCGTGGGGGTACGCGCCGACCGGGACGGTGGCCACGGTCTCCATGCTTGCGACGTCGATGACCGTGACGGAGTCGTCGGAGCCGTTCGTGGCATACGCCGTCCTGCCGTCCGGGCTGACGACGATGTGGGCCGGATCCTTGCCGGTCGGGACGGTTCCATGGAGCGTGTAGTTCGAGGCGTCGATCATGATCGCGGTCGATTCGTGGCCGCTCACCACCCACACGCTCTTGCCGTCCGGTGCGACCTGGAGGTTGTGTGGGCCCTCGATGCCGGTGAGCGTCGTGACGGGCTCGTTGGTCGCCGCGTCGATCACCGTCACGCTGTTCCCGTACTCGTCAGCGACCCAGACCGTGCCCTTGGCGGCGGGTTCTGGCGTGGAACCTGGTCCTGCGCCAGGGCGGCCAACGGCGACCACGGCGACAACCATCACGACGAGCGCGGCGGCGCCGAAGCCTGCGACCAGACGGTTCTTGTGAATCATGACTCTCCTCTGCGCTCACGACGACTGGAAACACGTACGCAACTAGTACGAGTTTCAACGCCTGCGATAAGAGCCAGATGAGAGAGGCCTGAATGCACGGTGAGGGTGGCGTTCTGGCGTAGTTAGCCGTCGACTGTCAGTGCCTGCGGGATCCAACGATCGGGGTCATCGCGAAAGGTGTCGGCGCAGGCGGACTCGCAGAAATGGTAGATGTTGCCGCCGTACTCCACGGCGACGGCGGTCTCACGATCGACCTGCATCCCGCAGACGGGATCGCTCGTGGTCGTTGGTGTCATGGTCGGTCCTCCTTCATACAGATGCGTCCACGGACGCTGGATCCAGGGTGTCCGATGCTCCTGAGAGCCAGATGAGCAGCGGCTGGCAGTGTGGTGAGCGGGGCCCGGCGATCCGTGGACCACGCGGGCAGCATCTTGATCGGAACTTGAAGTCGGCGCGCATGCCCGCTTGAGCGGTGTGCCAGAACATCCGGAGTGTCGGGACCGACCTGGAGCCGACATGAAGGAGATCGCCGAGATGATGACCGGGTTCGAGTGGGGGATGGGCGCAGGCGGCTGGCTCTGGATGGTCCTCGGGATCGTGCTGGTCGTCGTGCTCGTCTGGGCACTGGTGGTCGCGATCGCGGGTCGGGACCGCCCAGCGGCCGACGATGCCGCACAGATCCTCAAGGCGCGCTTTGCGCGCGGTGAGATGACGCAAGCGGAATACGAACAGGCACGACGCCTGCTCGGCATCTGAACGAAGGAGACGAACGATGACATCGAAGAAGCTTGGGATCCTGGCCGGCAGTGCTCTTGCTGGCACCCTCCTGCTCGGGACCGCCGGTCTGGCGGCCGCCCAGGACCCGACGGCGAGCTCCTCGACCGGGCCCGGGATGATGGGCGGCGCCGGGATGATGGGCGGCGCCGGGATGATGGGCGGCGCCGGGATGATGGGCGGCGCCGGGATGATGACGTCCGATCAGCTGGCGCAGATGGACGCGCTCCATGACCAGATGGTCGAAAGCGGGCTGTGTGACCCGGCGCAGATGCAGCAGCTTCACGCTCAGCATCACCCGAGCAACTGACAAGTCACGATCCACGAGCGCCGACCGGGTGAGCCCGGATGGCGCTCGTTCGCCTGCATACCCATCGAAAGAGGACACGTGATGACTAGCTATACCTTCGCGGCTGCCGTGCCGGAGTCGATCGAGCAGGTCCGACCTCGTCTTGAGGCCGCCCTCCGGGACGAAGGCTTCGGCGTCCTGACAGAGATCGATGTCGCCGCGACTCTCAAGTCCAGGCTCGGTCTCGAGCGCCCTCCCTACCTCATCCTCGGGGCCTGCAACCCGCGGCTCGCCCATCGCGCTCTTGAGATCGACCCGTCGATCGGGGCGCTCCTGCCATGCAATGTCGTACTTCGGGAGTCCGCGAGCTTGGGGACGATCGTCGAGATTCTCGACCCCGGGGCCGCGCTCGGCATTGCCGGGTCGCCCGGCATCGCGCCGATCGCGATCGAGGCTGCCGAGCGCCTGCGGCGCGTCCTGGATGTTGTCATCTCGGCGGCGAAACGCGACCGGCCGATCGAGCATTCCTCAGCACCGACTCATCCGTCTCTAAGCTGATCTCATCAAGGTCTCGGTCATGAACGTTCGAACGCTCGCGGTATTGCTCCTGCTCGTGGCCGTCCTGCTTTCCGGGTGCTCGGCGGCGAGCCCCACGGCCACGGAAACGGCCAGTTCGCCACGCGAGTCGGCGAGTGCTACCACCCGGACCAGCGAGGGCGGTCAGGTGACCGCGGTCGTCGACTGGGCCGGGCCGGACGAGGGAGCCGTGTTCGATGTCTCCCTCGACACGCACTCAGTCGATCTCGATGCGCTCGACCTCGCGGACGCCGTCCTCCGCAACGACCGCGGCGAGACGTTGTCCGCCCAGGCATGGGCGGCACCGAAGGGTGGCCATCACCGAGAAGGATCCCTCGCGTTCGAGGGCAACGCCAGGCCGTTCTTCAAGGGCGCCGCCTGGATCGAGCTCGTGCTGTCGGGCGTCGGCGACCTGCCCGAGCGAACCCTCCGATGGGAGACTGGATCGTGACTGCGATTGCGCGCCCACTCCAGCCCACGCTTCCGATCGGGGTTCGCTCGGTCGTCGCCGGTCTCGTCGCGGCGGCACTGCTCCTTGGCGTCTACGTCGGCATCATCAGCCTCGCCCAGGGTGTCGACCATGCGTTCGAGCAGCTCGCGGCCGATGCGATGTTCGTGAGCCTCATCGCGGCCGGCTTTGGGACGCAGGTCGCCCTGTTCGCCGAGCTCCGCGCGGTCGACCGCCGACACCGCGCAGCCGCCGCCACCGCCGCTACCGCTGTCGGCACCGGCACCAGCGCCGCAGCCATGCTCGCCTGCTGCGCCCATCATTTGGCCGACCTGCTCCCGTTGGTTGGGCTCTCGGCAGCAGCCGTCTTCCTGAACGCTTACAAGACTCCGCTGTTTCTCGTCGGCATCGGGATGAGTGTTATCGGGATCGTCGTCATCGCACGCCAGCTCCAGCGGGCCCGCCGGGCCTGCGCGATCGTCGAGTCGGAGAGCCGATCGGCGCGGACGCCCTTGGCCGAGTCTTAGCCTGGACTCAGGTCTCTCTCAGCGGTCACCTGCACCGTGGCCCTTCACACTCGACCCTGACGTCGATGGGGTCCGGGCGGCGGCACCAGCCGAGCCTGCGCGAGACCGCTACGAGGACGATGTCGTGACCGTCGCCGAGAGAAAGCAAGCCATCGGGCTGATCGTCGACATCGACCCACGGAGCCGGGCCCTCGCGATCTGGCCCGGACTCGACCGGAGGAAGCTCGCCCGGACCTGCGGCGATCCGCACC
>CAZOHT010000014.1:0-9675 GCA_964579825.1 uncultured Anaerolineaceae bacterium | reverse complement strand
ATCTGGCCCGGACTCGACCGGAGGAAGCTCGCCCGGACCTGCGGCGATCCGCACCGCGTCGCTCGTCTCGTGGAACGGCGGACAACGCTTCCGCGCGAATCCATCCTTCGAATGCTTGGGGTGCCCACGACGGGGGAGTAACCGACGATTCTTGGGAACGGCGCGAGGGCTCATGCGCCGATCTCCTCTTGTCCTCGCCCATCGCCGAGGCGTGCGTAGCGCGGGAGCGGCCGCGCACGCCGGTCGCAGCCAGAAGTCTCAGGGGCGCCTCATCCCCTCCTCAGCTTGTCGCCGCAGACTTCCACCATGGACACCAAGCGTGGGCTCCGAATTCCCGTCTACGGCCTCGGCTGCGGCGGCGCGGGCGCGACCACGATCGAACGCGAGCTGGTCGCCACCGACGGCGTGCTGCGCGTCTACGTCAACCCGGCGACCGAGACGGCGTACGTCGACTACGACCAAGCTGAGACCGACCTATGGACGCTCGCGCGAGCGATCGAGCGGGCCGGATACCAGGCCGGCCGCCCGGTCGAGGCGTGAGCCATGCTCCTCGCTCGCCGCAACCTCTTCCGTGACCGCACGCGGTTCCTCCTCAGCGTGCTCGGCGTCGCCGTTTCGGTCGGGCTGATCCTCCTGCTTTCCGGGTACCGAGCCGGCGTCTACCGGCAGGCCTCGGCTTACCTCGAAAACACCCCGGGCACCGTCGTCGTCGCCGAGAAGGGCATCCGGGACTTCCTTGGCACGAGTTCGGTCCTGCCAGCCGACGCCATCGAGGTGATCCAGTCCACGCCCGGCGTCGATCGGGTCATCCCGGTCGTCTCGCAGTTCGTGATATTCGAACGCCACGGCCGAAAGGACGGCTTCTTCCTCATCGGGTACGACCCGGCGTTCGGGGGTGGACCCTGGAAGCTGGCGGAGGGCCGCGAGCCGACAGCGGACAACGAGCTCGTCGTCGACCGCACGACGGCCCGCCAACACGAGATGACGATCGGCGACCAGGTGAGGCTGCTGGACCGCGATGTGACGATCGTCGGGCTGTCCGACGGGACGACGTTCTGGGCCGGGTCGGTCGCGTTCGCCCCGATTTCGACGCTCGAGTCGCTTCTCCGCGCCCCCGGCCTGCGGAGCTTCCTCCTGGTGACGCCCGAGGCCGGCATCAGCTCTGAGGGCCTGCGCGATCGCCTCGACGTCCCAGCAACAGAGGTGCTCCTCAAGAGCGATGTCGTCGACAACGATGCGAAGCTCCTGGCGCGCGTCTACGACGCGCCGATCGGGCTCATGGTCGCGATCGCATTCGTCGTCGGCGTGATCGTCGTCGGGCTCGTCATCTACACGGCCACGATCGAGCGGCGCCGCGAGTACGGCGCGGTCAAGGCTATCGGCGCGCGGAACCGGACGCTTTACCGGGTCGTGACGATCCAAGCGTTCATGGCGGCGGCCATGGGGTCTGTCGCCGGAATCGGACTCGCCTTCGCCGCCGGGGCGGCGCTCATGTCCTGGCGTCCGCAGTTCCTCGTGGCCATCGAGCCGGCGGCCGTCGGCATCGTGCTGGTCAGCAGTCTCTTGATGGCCCTCCTCGCCGCGCTGATCCCGGCCCGGTCGGTGGCGAAACTCGAGCCCGCCGAGGTCTTCCGGGGATGAGCGCGACCGTCCTCCTGGCCCGTCGCAACCTTGCCCGGAACCGGGTCCGCCTCCTCGCGTCGGTGGGCGGCGTCGCGCTCGCGCTCTCGCTGACCCTTGCCCTTGATGCGATCTATGCCGGTGTCGCGCACCAGCTGACGACCTACATCGATCGAGCGGGCGCCGACGTCTGGGTCGCGCAGTCCGGCGTTCGCAACCTTCACATGGTGGCCTCGTCGCTACCCGCGTCGGTCGTCAATGAGGTCAGCGCCGTCGACGGGGTCGCTGCCGTCACGCCGATCCTCGAGGCCACCGATACCATCAGCGCCGGCGATGAGCGGGCGGTGGCGTACGTCATCGGTTTGCCCGAGAGCGCGTCGATGGGCGGTCCGTGGGACATCGTCGAAGGCTCCGCCCAGGTCGGACCCGGCGAGATCATCGTCGACCGTGGTTTCGCCACGAAGGCCGGCGTGACCATCGGCGACAGCGTCGGCGTCCTTGGCGGGGAGGCTCGGATCGTTGGCCTGTCGCGAGGGACGGCGAGCCTCGTCAATTCGGTGGCCTTCGTGTCATTCACCGACTTCCGGGCAATGCGCGGCGAAGCGCCCGTGATCAGCTTCGCGCTCGTACGGGTCGCCGGCGTCGCGTCGCCCGAGACCGTGGCCACCGACATCGAGCGGATCGTTCCCGGCGTGACGGCTCAGTCGCGCTCTGACTTCGTCGCTCAGGAGCGGCGGATCGTGACCGACATGAGCGCGGACGTCATCTCGATCATGAGCGTCGTCGGCTTCGTCGTCGCGCTCACCGTCGTGGCCCTGACCGTGTACGTGGCGACGCTCGCCCGGCGACGCGATTTCGGTGTCCTCAAGGCGCTCGGCGCCCGCAATCGGGTGCTCTACCGCGTCGTCCTGGTGCAGGCCGTCCTGAGCGTCGCGGTCGGTTTCTTGATCGGTCTCGCCTTCACGGCCCTGCTTGCCTTCGCGATCGCGCGGACCGATCTGAATCTCGAGCTTGCCATCACCGTCGGATCGCTCGCGAAAGTCGGGCTGTTTGCGGTGGTCATCGCCGGTCTCGCGGCGATCCTGCCGATCCGACAGGTCGCCGGCGTTGACCCGGCCCTCGTCTTCCGGAGAGGAGCCCCTGCATGACAGCATTCACCCTGGACGTTCGCGACGTCACCAAGCGCTTCGGAGAGGGCGAAACCGGGGTTCTTGCCGTCCGCGGCGTCAGCCTGGCGGTCGCGCCGGGAGAGATCGTCCTGATCATGGGGCCGTCGGGCTCGGGCAAGACGACCCTGCTGTCGATGATGGGCGCGCTCCTGAGGCCAACCGACGGCTCGGTCCACCTCGACGGAACCGCGATCTCCGAGCTGTCGGAGGGCCGGCTGCCAGACATCCGGCTTCGCCAGTTCGGGTTCATCTTCCAGGACTTCAACCTGCTCTCGGCGCTGACGGTCCTCGAGAACGTGGCGATCGTGGCCGAGCTCGCCGGCCTGAAGGGACGCGCTGCGCGCGACAAGGCGAAGGCACTACTGACCGACCTCGGCCTCGGCGAGCGGCTCGACTTCCTGCCCGAGAAGCTCTCGGGTGGCGAGAAGCAGCGGGTGGCCATTGCACGGGCATTGATCAACGACCCGACACTCATCCTCGCCGACGAGCCGACCGCCAACCTCGACTCGAAGATCGGCCACGAGATCATGCGGCTGCTCCGGACAATCGCCAAGGAGCAGGGCCGAAGCGTCGTCATCGTCAGCCACGACCAGCGGATCCGCGACATCGCCGACCGGGTGCTGTGGCTCGAGGACGGGGCGTTCAAGGACATCGTCACGATGGCCACCGATCCCGTCTGTGGAATGGCGGTCGAACGGGAGCGAGCGGTCAGCGCCGAGCGCGACGGCGAGACCAACTTCTTCTGTTCACGAGGTTGCCGCGAGGAGTTCCTTGGCGCCCTCCCGCGCGACGATCAGACCGACGGCCACGATTGAGCAGTCGATCGGCAAGCCTGGCCGCCGCCGTCGCGATCATCTGGGGCCTGTGCTTCGTCCTCATCCAAGCGTCCTTACCCAGCCCCGCGCCGCTCCTGCTCGCCGCCCTGCGGGCACTCATCGGCGGTGGCGTTCTGGCCGCCTGGATCGCGCTACGCGGCCGGCAGCCGGTGGACCGACGCCGAGATGCCGACCTCACCATCTCATACCCCAGGCGGTCCGGCTTGCCACGCACTCGGCTACTCATCGCGTTGGCGCTCACCAACGCCGCGCTTGCCCTGGGGGCGATGTACCTCGCGGCCGGGCGGGCTGAGGCCGCGGTCGCGTCCATCCTCGCCGGCGGTCAACCGCTCATCCTGGCCGCTGCCGGCTGGGCGTTGTTCGGCGAGCGACTGTCGGGGCGCGCGGTGACCGGGCTCGCGGTCGGCATGGCGGGCGTTGTCGTGGTCGCGACCGCGAGCTCTGGTGGCACCGGCCTGGACGGTGTGCTCCTGGCACTGATCGCAGTGTCCGCTCCAGCCGCGGGGACGGTCCTCATGCGTCGATTGGCGCCGGACGTCGACCTCCTCCAGACGACGAGCGCGCAGTTCCTGCTCGGCGGAGCGATGTTGCTCGCTGTCAGCGGATTGCTCGAGCCGTGGAACGCCGTCAGCTGGTCGCCCGCTGTGCTGGCGGGCCTACTTGTCCTGGGCGTGTTCGGAACGGGGCTCGCCTACGTCGCTTGGTTCTGGTTGCTCGACCGTATCTCTCTAGTGCGGCTCGGAGCGATCCTCTTCCTGGTCCCTGTGACGGGCTTCGTCACCTCGATCGTGACCGGGGATCGCCCCGCACCTGATGAGCTGATCGGGATCGCGGCCTTGCTCCTGGGGATGGGGATCGTCGCCTACCGCGGGCCGACCCCAACGGCCAAGGGACTGCCCGACGCCAGGCCTAACCCTCCGACCGTCCAGGCACATCGCGGCCTTAGCAAGTGATCGGCCTGGAACCTGCATACTACGTGGGTGTCGTAGTTAGCGCCTTCGGTCATTGGACGTGCCGGGCGAACGACATGACACGGCGATCAGATCCAGCGAGGACAAGTGGACAACAGGGCAGCACGACGAAAAGCCGCCGCCGCGGCGAAGCGCAACAAGGATCGAACAGGACGGACACCGGGCGCGGGCCCGAGCACCACGACGGGTCCCGCAGGCGGAAGGGAGCAAGCCGCGAGTACGAAGTCCAAATCGTCCGAGGGTGTCGAGCTGGAGGCTCTGGCCGTCAGCCACTGCTTTGATCCAGGCGAGGAGGGTGAGCCATATTCGGCGACGGTCCGGCTCACCGGACGGCGTGTGGGGATCAGTCGACTGCCCGGACCGCGAGACACGTTCGCTCAGGAGGACAGGATCGACGGCATCATGCCCGGCAGCGGTCTCTATTCCGTCACCTCATGGGTGTATGGACTCGAGCCGGGCGACTGGACGGTCAGCGCCGAGCTGCTCCGGTCTGGCAGTGATGCGGGCCGTAGCCGTGGCGTCACCGCCGAACCGATTCCGCCCGCTGCCTGGTCGTGGCCCAGGTGGGCGCTTAGGGCCGGCTCACGCGGCGCGGTCCATACCCGTTGGGCGATGATCCTGCCACTCGCCAGGATGCCCGGAGTGATCCCCGGGAGCTTCACCGTCCTAGGCGCGCTTGGCATCCTTGTTGCTCTCGTCGTCCAGTCGGCGATCCTGGTGCGCGAGAACGTCTCGGTCAGCGAATCGCTCGTCGTGTCTCTGATCGCGCTGGTGTCGGGCCTGCTCGGAGCAAAGGTGTGGTATGCGGCACTCCATCCAGGCCCATGGCCAAAGGCGCTCCTCGGAGGCTGGGCCGTCGACGGGTTCCTTGTCGTTTCCTCCATCGCGGCCGTTATCGTTCTGCTCGCATTCGAGCTGCCGATCGGCCTGTTCCTGGACGCGACCGCGCCTGGGATGTTCTTCGCGGTAGCGATCGGGCGACTCGGCTGCTTCTTCACCGGTTGCTGCGCGGGTCGCTATACGCGTTCTCGCTGGGGTGTGTGGTCCCTGGATCGGGATCGCAGGATCGGTGCCCGTCGCATCCCCACCCAACTGCTGGAGTCCGCCGTCGGCCTCGTGATCGGCGCCACCGCCCTGCTGCTCGTGCTCAGCGACGCCGTGGGTGTCCAGGGTGTCGTTTTCGTGGCCGCTGTCGTCTCCTACTTCCTCGTCCGCCAGATGCTTCTTCGGCTCAGGGCGGAACGACGCGACTACCTGTGGCGGCGGAGCGGCCTCGCGTCCGGGGAAGGATCGTAGTCTCGGCATCCTCGGCGCCCGCAAGGACCGTCAGGGTTTGGCCGACCCCGGTGTCCCGATGCGACGCAGGAGCTGCGTTGTGACCAGGATGACCAGCAGGCCGATCGCCACACTCAGCGCGGCGAGCGCTCCAGCGGCGAACTCCCAGAACAGCATTGGATAGAGCTGCACGATCCGCTGGGTCGCCGGGTCGAACTGCCAGCCGCCGCCCGGAAAGACGATCCGGTGGAACAGCGTGAACAACCCATCGAAGGCGACGACGAGCCCGATCCCGACAGCGGCGAGGACGAGCACCAAACCTGACGCCCCCAGCCTGACCGCGCGAAGCGCATCCGTGCCGCGCATCCGTCGGGTCGACAGGCCGACCGCTACGGCGCCCGCCAGGATGAGACCGAAGAACCCATAGACGACGACCCGGACGTTCTGCATGTGCGCCGCCTCGGCGGGCCCGTAGAACGGCGGCCCACCCGGTGTCGCGGCGAAGGTGAACGAGCCGGGTCCGATGAGCAATTCCTGGACCGACAGTTCGGACGCTCGGCGCGCGACTTCCGGCGCTACGCCGAGGATGGCCGCCGAGCTCCCGAACTCCAGGCCGAGGTTCATGACCGGCGGCATGAGGAGGATCGCTGCGGCAGCGCCGAGGATCACGATCGCGGTGCCGACCCCGGCGACGAAGCGCCAGGGTCGAGCGGGGTGGTGGACGGCAAATATGTGGCCGTTCTGCGGACGCGCGGACGCTCGGTTGCGGGCCCGGTGCAGCATGTGTCAGTGGCCGCCGTGGCCGCCGTGCTCCTCTGTCGGATGACCGTAGCGGTGCGGGTCGTCGAGGAAGGTGTCGTGGCAGTTCGTGCTGCAGAAGTAGAACGTCCGACCCTCGTGAACCTCGGTGGCGGCCGCCTCCTCGGGGCGGATCTCCATGCCGCAGACGGGATCGTTCACTTTGTCAGCCATGATGGTGTCCTCCTGGTCTGGGGTTGGTTTGATCAGTCCGGTGAGCCGACCGACGGCCGGCCTCCGGATCCATGCTGAAAGCGCGCAACACGACGCAGGGGCGCGGTCGGCCGTGCGACGAGCGCACTGATCGTCGCAGCCGTCGCCAATGCCATGCCGACCCAAAAGACCGGCCATCCGGTCCATGCCGACGAGTCGCCGGCAATGACTCGGTTCGTGTCGACGAGGAAACTCACGATCACCAGGCCACCGCCGGCGACTGCGACGATCGTCCTGATGGGACCAGCGAGGATCGGTCGCCCCGTTCGCAGCCGCCACGCGGCGGTCAGTCCGGACCCGACCAGCGCGGCGCTGACGACGATCGGGGCCCAGACCGGGCCGACCCAAGGGACCGGGACGAGGAAGAGGACATCCCACGTCTCGAGCGAGGGTGGCCAACCGATGGCCAGGAGCAACCCGACGTAGTACACGATATCCCAGGTGCCGAAGACGACCGCCGCCCAGGCGAGCCGCTCAAGATGACTGCGCCCGGCCAGCCAGCCGACCGCTGCGATCATCACCAGCGTGGCCAGCTCGCGGCTGATCTCGACGGCTTCGAACGTCCCGAAGGTGGCAGGATCCTGCGCCGCCACCACGGAGCCGGTCTCGATGGCCGAACGCAGGTACACCACGACGGCAGCCTCGACGTAGCCCATCGCCACGCCGAACGCGACAACGACGACGGCGGTCGACAGGATCGCGACGCGGTTGTCGCTCGGCGACGCCGCTCGAGTCGGTGAGGTGATCAGGTCACTGTGCTCCATACCGGCGGATGCCTTCGAGCTTCGTGCGCTTGAGCAGCAGCGCGTTGACCGCGACGAGGAACGAGCTTCCGGCCATGCTGATGGCCGCGATCTCCGGCCGGAGGATCAGCCCGAACGCCGGGTAGAAGAGGCCCATAGCGATGGGGAACGCGACCGTGTTGTAGCCGACCGCCCAGAACAGGTTCTGTCGCATCTTGCGGACAGTCGCCCGGCTGAGGGCGATGGCGCCGAGCACGTCGACCGGGTCGCTCTTCATGAGGACCACATCCGCCGTCTCGACGGCGACATCGGTCCCGGCGCCGATCGCGATCCCGACGTCCGCCTGAGCGAGTGCCGGCGCGTCGTTGATCCCGTCGCCCACCATCGCAACGAGCTTGCCTGACGCCTGCAGCTCCTTGACCTTGTCGGCCTTCTGGCCCGGCAGGACCTCAGCGAAGACCGTATCGAGACCGAGTTCGGCGGCGATGCGATCGGCCGTCGCCTGATTGTCGCCGGTCAGCATCGCGACCTGGATGCCGAGGTTGTGCAGCCGCTCGATCGTCTCCTTGGCGCTCGGGCGAACGGCGTCGGCGATGGCGATGAGGCCGCCGGCCTTGCCGTCGACCGCGACCCGGACGACCGTCCGCCCCGCGCCCTCCAGCTGGTCGGCGCGAGTCCCCAGGCCATCGAAGTCGATCGTGCGGTCGCGCATGAGCTTGGCGTTGCCGACGATGACCGTGTGGCCGTCGACCGTGGCCTCGAGGCCGTGCCCCGGGACGGCGTTGAAGCCGGTCGCATCGACGAGCGCTAGCTTGCGCTCTGCTGCCGCGTCGACGACTGCCTGGGCCAGCGGATGCTCGCTGGAGCCCTCGGCCGAAGCCGCCAATCGAAGGACCTCGTCCTCGCTGACCGGATTGCCAGCCCCGACGAGTTCGACGACGCGCGGCTGGCCAACGGTGAGCGTGCCGGTCTTGTCGAAGATGACCGCGCCGATCTTGGAAGCCTGCTCGAGCGCGGTCGCGTTCTTGAACAGGATGCCGTTGAGCGCGCCGAGGCCGGTCCCGACCATGATGGCAGTGGGCGTCGCCAGGCCCAGGGCATCCGGGCAGGCGATGATCACGACGGTGATGGCGAGCGTCAGGGCGAAGACTAATGTCGAGCCGCCAACGGTCAACCAGCCGAAGAACGTCAGGAGGCCGAGGATGAGGGCGGCCGCGACAAGCCACTGAGCCGCCCGGTCGGCGAGTCGCTGGGCGGGCGCCTTCGAGTTCTGGGCGAGCTGGACGAGCTTCACGATCTGGGCCAGCGCGGTGTCTGCGCCGACCTTCGTCGCCCTGAACCGGAAGGTGCCAGTCTTGTTGATCGACGCTCCGATGACGTTCGAGCCGACCGTCTTCTCGACCGGGACGCTCTCACCCGTGATCATCGATTCATCCACGCTCGACGCGCCATCGACGATGACGCCGTCGACCGGGACCTTGTCGCCGGGCTTGATGAGAACGACGTCGTCGATGACCACTTCTGCCGTCGGGATCTCGACCGGTTCTCCGTTGCGGATGACGGTCGCCTTCGGCGGCGTCAGGTCGAGGAGAGCCTTCATCGCGTTGGACGCGCCCGCGCGCGCGCGCATCTCGAGCCAGTGGCCGAACAGGACGAACGTGAGCAGGACGACGGCCGCCTCGTAGAAGACCTCGCCGTCGAACAGGAAGGTCGCGGCGACGCTGAACAGGTAGCCGCTGCCGACCGAGAGGGCGACCAGCACCGACATGTCGAGCGTTCGGTTCCGGAGCGCCCGCCAAGCCCCAACGAAGAACATCTTCCCGCTCCAGAAGACGGCGGGAGTGGCGAGGAGGAAGGCCAGGATGTTCGGATCCATCCCCAATGGTGTCCCGAGGTGGATGCCGAAGACCTCGGTCGCCAGTGGCGAATACAGGAAGATCGGGATCGCCAGGATGAACGCGACAATGAACCGGCTCCGCATGTCGCGGACCATCTCGTCCATGGTCATCCCGCCGCCGTGGCCCATCCCGTGGGCCATCTGGGCCATCTC
>CAZOHT010000013.1:41168-91815 GCA_964579825.1 uncultured Anaerolineaceae bacterium | reverse complement strand
AAAAGAGGTTTACAACCCGAAGGCCGTCATCCCTCACGCGGCGTTGCTGCGTCAGACTTTCGTCCATTGCGCAAAATTCCCGACTGCTGCCTCCCGTAGGAGTCTGGGCCGTGTCTCAGTCCCAGTCTGGGTGATCGTCCTCTCAGACCACCTACCGATCGTCGCCTTGGTGAGCCGTTACCCCACCAACGAGCTAATCGGACGCAGGCCCCTCCCGAAGCGCCTTGCGGCTTTACTGGAGCGAATGAACGCTCCACCACATGCGGTATTAGCCACCCTTTCGGGCAGTTATTCCCCACTTCGGGGCAGGTCACCTACGCGTTACTCAGCCGTCCGCCACTAACACTCGGAGCAAGCCCCGAGTGTCCGTTCGACTTGCATGTCTCATGCACGCCGCCAGCGTTTATCCTGAGCCAGGATCAAACTCTCCGAATCGTGCGCTGTCTTGCGACAACGACTTGTTTCCGAGGGTTCGACCACTCGCACATCCTTATCACGGATTTCCTGTCACTCTTCAGTTGTTAAGGTGCAGCGTCCGAGGCAAGACAGCCCGCGGCGCAGACCCCGAATGATGGGGCTTGGCGCTCGTGGTGTCAAACCAGGGCGAGTGGTCCGGCCGACCATCGGTGGCCGTCCCGGCCGACCTCCGTGGAGGCGGCACGAGCGCGAATGGTATGGACGTCCCGAAGGGCTGTCAAACGGTCCATGGCGACGCGGCCTCGTGCGCGTGATCCGCCCCGTGGACCGCCCCGTCAGAGCGGGCTGGTCTCCACCAGCAGGATGAACGCGGCGCCGCTCAGCCAGCACAGGAGCGCAAGCTCGGCGGACCCCCCGACCCCGAATGGGCCGACCACGATCGCGTACAGGACGATGCCCAGGACCAGGGCGGCCCCGGCCTTGGCCAGCCGAAGCAGGATCTCGAAGACGAGGTTGCTCACCGCGCGTCCTCCATCGTCCGCCGGCCCTGCAGCGCCCGGATGAGGGTCACCTCATCGGCATATTCGAGGTCTCCACCGACGGGCAGGCCGCGGGCGATGCGGCTGACCACCCCGACGACGGGCTCGAGTCGCTCGGCCAGGTACATCGCGGTGGCCTCCCCTTCCAGCGTCGGGTTCGTCGCCAGGATGACCTCGATGAACGGCGTGCCGTCACGACTCGCCTCGTCGGCCCGGGCCAGGAGCTCACGGATCTTCAGGCGGTCCGGTCCGATCCCGTCGATGGGCGAGATCGCCCCATGGAGAACGTGGTAGACGCCCTTGAACTCGCCGGTCCGCTCGAGGGCCAGGACGTCGAGCGGTTCCTCGACGACGCACAGCCGGCGGACGTCGCGCCCGGGGTCACGGCAGATCGGGCAGAGCGGGGCGTCGCTGATGTTGAAGCAGCGGTCGCAGAAGACGACCTTGTCCCGGACATCGACCAGGGCGGCGGCGAGCGCCCGCGCTTCGGCGTCGGGGGCGCGCAGGAGGTGGTAGGTCAGGCGCTGGGCGGTCTTCGGTCCGATGCCGGGCAGGCGCGCGAACGACTCGATGAGTCGAGCGACGGGTTCGATGAGCGGGGTGGCCACGCGGCGGTCGACTAGAGGCCGGGGATCTTGAGGCCGCCGGTGACCGCGGCCATCTTCTCCGCTTCCAGCTGGCGGGACGCGCGGATCGCGTCGTTGACCGCGGCGACCACGAGGTCCTGGAGCATCTCGACATCGGCCGGGTCGACCGCCGACGGATCGATCGTCACGCTGACGACCTCCTGCTTGCCGGTCACCGTGGCGGTGACGACCCCGCCGCCGGCGGAGCCGTCCACGATGGTGGATTCGAGTTCCGTCTGGACGCGCAGCATCTCCTGCTGCATCTGCTGGGCCATCCGCTGCAGATTGGCCATCCCCATGCTGGGCTCCTCGTGCTGGTGTCGTCCGGTCAGTCTGGCGGATGCGGTCTCGCCGTGCAGGGTCGCCTCAGCGAGTCAGCTCACCTCGCCGACGTCGATGAGGTCGTCGGCGAAGATGCGGCGCGCCTCGGCCAGGACGAACCCGGCGTCAGCCTCCGCGATCTCCACGTTGGCCACGATGCAGCGGACGCCGACATCGCGGCCGAGGACGGACCCGATGCCGGCCTCGATGGTGCCCTTGCGACGCTCCGCGGCGTCCTTCAGGAACGCCTGCTCCTCCGGGAAGCCGAGGGTCACGATGCTGCCCTCGAAGGCGACCGGACGGCACTTCGTGATGAGCGGCTTCGTCGGCGGGTTCTCGCTCAACCGGGCCACGATCGCCGGCCAGACCGCCAGCAGCTCGGCCAGGGCCGGATCCCGCGTCTCCCCGATCGGGGTCGCCGGCGGGGCGGGTGTCGGCGCGGGCGTCGCGGCGACGCGTGGCGGTTCGGCTGATGTCGGCTCGGGCGGGGGCGGCTCGACCGCGGCCATCGGCGCCGGATCGGGCGGCGGCGCGGCTGGCGGAGCGGCCGGTGCCTTCGAGGCCCTGGCCGCTGGTGGCGTCGATCGTGGAGCCGGGGCCTGCGACACGGCGATGGCCACCGGGGTCGCCACGACGGGTCGGGCCGCCGGGACGGCGGCCGGGTCGGGCGACCCACCGCCGAACAGCGCGAGTTCCAGCTGCAGGCGCAGACCGCCGATCCCGGCCCGGGTCGGGTCGATGGAGGCCAACCGGCGCGCCGCCTCGGCGGTCGCCGACGGATCGGCCTGGTCGGGGTTCGCAAGCGTGGCGACCAGCCTGGCCCGGAGGACCTCCACCGCCTGGTCGAGCAGCGTCCGCGGGTCTCGACCCCGCTCCTCGAGCGAGTCGATCAGGGCGATCCCGGCGGCTGGGTCGTGCGCCACGAGGGCATCCACGAAGGCGTCGACGGCATCGGCATCGGCCAGGCCGAGGAGGTCTCGAACGTCCGCCTCGGTGATCCGTTCAGGCGCGGTGGACAGGAGCTGGTCCAGCATGGACTCGGCGTCGCGCATCCCACCGGCGGCCAGGCGGGCGATCAGCCGGACGGCGGTCGGCTCGGCTTCGCGCCCGTCGGCCGCCAGGATCCGGACGAGCTTGCCTTCGATCTCGTCGACCGTCAGGCGTCGGACGTCGTAGCGCTGGAGACGCGACAGGATCGCGGCCGGGAAGCCGGATGGCTCGGTCGAGGCGAACATGAAGTTGACGAACGGCGGCGGTTCCTCGATCGACTTCAGGAGCGCGTTCCAGGCGTCCTTCGTGATCTGGTGGGCCTCGTCGAGGATGTAGACCTTCCGGCGGAGCTGGCCGGGCGGGTACGGCAGGCGCTCGCGCAGATCCCGCACGGCTTCGATGCCGCGGTTGCTGGCGGCGTCGATCTCGATAAGGTCCAGCGTGGTGCCTTCGCGGATGGATACGCAGGCGTCGCAGACGTCGCAGGCGTCGCCGTCCTGGAGGTTGGTGCAGTTGAGCGCCTTGGCGAGGATCCGGGCGAGGGAGGTCTTGCCGGTCCCGCGCGGACCGACGAACAGGACCGCGTGACTGACCCGTTCGGCGCGGACGCCGTTACGCAGCGTCTGGACCACCGCGTCCTGGCCGACGATCTGGGCGAAGGTCTGGGCGCGCCAGCGTCGGTACAGCGCCTGGTGCGGGATCGCGTCCGTCACCGTCACCTCCGTCCCGTGGCATGCCAGCTTGAAGTGCCGTGCACCCTCCGTCGAGCTGGGCGCCCCCGTGCCCACCGTGACGGGCGGCTCGGACCAGGCCGTTCCGCGGCACCCGACGATGATCGCTTAGTGCTGCTTCCTTCCGGATCTGACACGGTTCGCGGTTCGCCGCTGCGCGGGACCCGATCCTCAACGTCGCGCCGTCGGGCAGCGTTCGGAAGCGGAGACCTCGGGAGGGGATTCAGCCCTGCTGGAGCGGATTGCAGGTACAGGGCACCGCTAGTTCCCCGCCTAGCACGGCTCGGGAAGGATAGCAGGGGTCATCGCTCGGCCGCCGGACGAAGGTAGGTTGCGCCGCGGACGACGCCGGATCTCCGGTCGTCGAGATGGCGGACATGGCAAGGAAGCGTCCGAGCACCGGAGCGAGCGCACCTGAAGGTGCGTGAGCGAGGACGCGGAGGCGCTGACGCCGCAAGGGCCGTCAGACCGACCGAAGGTGGCGGAGAGGGCGGGATTCGAACCCGCGATGGGTTGCCCCAAACCGCATTTCCAGTGCGGCGCCATAGTCCACTAGGCGACCTCTCCCCGAAGGGCGCGAGTCTCACTCGGTCGTGGTTGAGCGACCGGCACCTCTCGGTCGTTGGGATGGCGGATCCTGGAAAGGAAGCGACCGAGCACCACAGCGAGCGCATCCGAAGATGCGTGAGCGCGGAGCGCAGGCGCTGACGCATCCAGGGCCGTCAGACCGACGAGCGAGTGGCGGAGAGGGCGGGATTCGAACCCGCGGTGCTTTCGCACACCGCTTTTCGAGAGCGGCACCATCAACCACTCGGACACCTCTCCGCCGGAGAGGATACCAAACCGGGCCGACGGACCCGGTGAGCCTCGCTGAGCGACGGGCGCCGCGGTCCGTCAGCGCAGGGCGACGGTCGCGAACAGCGCGGCGGCCTCGTCGCGGCGGATGCCGCTCACGACCTTGATCTGCCTGGGCATGGACGCATGCTGGGCGAGTTGGATCACCGAGCCTGCCGCACCCTCCCGCTCGTCCGGCATGGCGTAGACGAGCGCCTCGA
Organism: uncultured Anaerolineaceae bacterium; assembly: GCA_964579825.1. Lineage (GTDB taxonomy): Bacteria > Chloroflexota > Limnocylindria > Limnocylindrales > CSP1-4 > SPCO01. The sequence goes on along the minus strand of CAZOHT010000013.1, from coordinate 87,136 downwards.
CGTCGCTCTGCAGCAGCGCGCCGATGCACATCGCGCACGGCTCATGCGTCGCGAAGATCGTGGCATCGGCCAGGCGGACCCGCCCGAGCTTGCGGGACGCCTCGCGAAGGGCGCTGATCACGGCGTGCGCGGTCGGGTCGTTCGTCTCCTCGACCCGGTCATGGGCGCGGGCGACCATCCCCCCGTCGACCACGGCGACCGCGGCGACGGGCCGCTCGCCCTTGGCCAGTGCGAGCTTCGCCTCGGCCAGGGCCTCGCCCATGAACAGCTCGTAGTTCATGGCTCGATGCTAGCAGACGGGCCGCTCCGGACCGACTCGACCCGACACCCAGCCGCAACCATCGAGGCATCCGAGGCAGGGGTAGCATGACGCCATATGAGTCACAAACGGATCGCCATCCTGACCGGCGGCGGTGACGTCCCCGGCCTCAACGCCGTCATCAAGAGCGTCGTCTACCGAGCCACCGAGGCGGGCTATGACGTCCTCGGATTCCGCCGCGGCTGGGAGGGCCTCACCCACGTCCGGCCCGCGGCCGAGCTCGACCCCGACTACCTGCGGATCCTCGACCGAACGAACACCCGGACGATCGACCGGACCGGCGGCACCATCCTGCACACCTCGCGGACGAACCCGCGCCGGATGCGCGCCGCCGGCCTGCCCGCATGGCTGAGCGACGCCGACCGAGCCCGCTTCGCGACCGACGAGGACCGCTACGACCTGACCCCGCTCGTGCTCGATCACCTGTCCGCGCTGGGCGTCGACGTGCTCGTGACCATCGGTGGCGACGACACGCTGTCCTACTCGCAGGTCCTCGCCGATGCCGGCGTCTCGCTGATGGCGATCCCCAAGACGATGGACAACGACGTGCAGGGCACCGAGTACTGCATCGGCTTCTCCACCGCCATCACCCGTGCCAAGGAGGCCATCAACCGTCAGCGCACGACCCTGGGCAGCCACGAACGGATCGGGGTCTTCCGGATCTTCGGGCGCGACGCCGGGTTCTCGGCCCTGTACACGGCGTATGTGACGTCCGGGCGCTGCGTCATCCCGGAGGCGCCGTACGACCTGGATGCCCTGGCCGCGCTCCTCGCCGCCGACCACCGCGACAACCCGAGCCACTACTCGTTCGTCATCACCGCCGAGGGCGCGATCTGGCGTGGCGCGGAGATGCAGGACGTCGGCGAAGCGGACGCCTTCGGCCATCGGCACAAGGCGAATGTCGGTGAGGCGCTGGCCTACGAACTGCGGGCTCGGACCGGGATCGAGACGCTCGCGTCCGAACTGACGTACGACCTCCGGAGCGGCGAGCCCGACTCGATCGACTCGATGGTGGCGACCACCTTCGCCAACGTGGCGATGGACCTGGTCGAGAGCGGGACGACGGGCCGGATGGTCGCCATCCAGGACGGCAAGTACGCCCACGCTCCCCTGCCCGACCCATCGCTCGGGCCGCGCAAGGTGGACGTCCCGGTCATGTACAACGCCGAACGCTTCCGCCCGCGCTACGACGGCAAGCTGGGCGACCCGATGCTGCTCGTCGGCCTGGACTGAGGTCGCCACCGCGCAATGACGGCGGATCAGTCACGACCGATCGATGGATCCGCGACGCGACCCATGAACAGGATCGCACCGGTCTCCACGTCGCGGACGGCGAACAGGAACGGTCGGTCCGCGTGGGCCGTGCACGTCTCCGACGGACCGCCGCCGGTGGTGTCCATGCCGACGACCGTGACGGCGGCGGCTTCGGTCCCCTTCTCGTCGACGCTGATGTTCGCCTGGTGGATGACCTTGCCGATGAACAGGCGTTCCGCGGTCGTCATGCCGGAGAAGTCGGCGCGTTCGGCGTCCAGAGCGCTCGGCATGCCCAGCGCGGCCAGGACGTCGCCGAGTTCCTGGCGGGTCTCGATGTCGAACCTCGGCATGGTCACGTCGGCCTGGGCGTAGGTCGCCTCCAGCGCCGCGTCGATCTCGGCGATCCGGTCGCCATCCAGTCCCGCTTCGAACGTCGACGGATCGTCCGGGACGATCAGCAGCATCGATAGCTCACCCCCCAGGTAGGGGATGTCCGCCGCGGCCCACCCATCACCCTGGGCGCAGGCGGCCTGGCCGACGCGCATCATCGGCACCGGGACGGTCGTGCCGTCCGGTCGCGTGAACGGCGCCGAGACGGTCTGGTCCTCCTGGAACTGGCGGGCCCAGGACGCCTTCAGGTAGATCGCGTTGACCAGGGCGAGGCGCGTCTCCGCGGTGACGTCACCCGGCTGCAGGACGGCCGGGATCCGTCCCCGGGTCCACTCGCTCGCCCACTCGTTGATCAGGCCCCGGGCCGCCTCCGCGTCCCGCTCGTAGTCGACGGTGTGGACGCCGGCGCCGAAGCGCGCGGCGAGTGCGTCCAGGTACGCCGGCTCGAAGTCGAACCCCTGCTGGGCGACGTAGGCGTTGGCGAGCTCGAGGGTCTGGTCGTGCGGCGTGCCTTCATCGTCGGTGAACGTGGTGGACCTCGAGGCCAGCGCCTGGTCCAGGCCATTGAGCCACCCGGCGTGGTCATCGGACGCGACATCGCGCAGGACGGCGTCCATCTCCGAGGCCGTCTGGCCGCGAGCGGCCGTCCGCGCCATCCCGAGCGCGATCGCCACGCTGGCCGGCGAGAGGACGACGTTGTCGCCCGACGCGGCCATGGCGCGGTACAGGTCGAACCCGAACGCGTTGATGGCTCCGGCGGCGGCCCGGGCGTCAGCGATCGAGGCCGGGTCACGGGCCACGTCCGACATCGCGATGGCAAGCGCCTGCGCCGTGGCCGACGGCGTGGGCGATGTGGTCGGATCGGGCGAGGCGATCGGCGTCGGGATCGAGGTCGCGGGTGGGGCGGACGATGTCGCGGCCCTCCCGCATCCTGCGACAACCAGCGCGCCGACGATGACCCAGGCGGTGAACCGCGGGCTGACTGGACGGCGTGTGGATCGTCGCATCTCGGACCTCCTCGTCCGGGGCAGGCCTCGCGGCGGCCACGGGTGAGACGTTCGGCAGCGGGCGGTGTTGCGCCGCGTGGTTCGTCGGTCCCCGGGTCAGTCCTCGAGGCCGGACAACCCGCGGATCGACCGCGCCAGCGCGGACATGTCGTCGTCGCCGTGGCCGGCCGCGATCAACCCCGACTCGAGCTGCGCCGCCAAGGCGCTGACCGGCAGGACGGCACCCAGCTGGTGGGCCAGGTCCAGGGCGATCCCAAGGTCCTTGCGATGGAGGGCGACCTTGAACCCGAGTGGATAGTCGTTGTCGATCATCCGGCCGCTTCGGTTCTCGAGGACCCAGCTCTGGGCCGCGCCGCCGCCGAGTGCCCCGACGACCTGCTCGACATCCAGCCCGGCCTTGATGGCCAGCGCGATCCCTTCGGCGACCCCGAGGTAGGCGCCGGCGAGGATGACCTGGTTGACCGCCTTGACCGCCTGACCGGCGCCGATCGGGCCGACGTGGGTGATCGTCTTGCCCATCGCGGCCAGGACCGGCCGAGCGCGCTCCACGTCCTCCGCGGCGCCGCCGACGAAGATCGTGAGCGTCGCCTTGACCGCGCCCTCGCTGCCGCCCGAGACCGGGGCGTCGATCATCGCGATGCCCCGCTCACGCAGACGCGCGGCGAAGTCCCAGCTGCCCGACGGCGCGATGGTCGAACAGTCGATGACGAGCAGGCCCTCCCGCGCGCCGTCGACCACACCGCCACTCCCGAACAGGACCGCGTCGACGTCCGGCGTGTCCGAGACGCAGATGACGACGACGTCCGCATCGGCGACGGCCGCCGCCGTGGAAGCTGTGATCGTCACGCCGAGTTCGGTCAGCTCGGTCGCGCGGTCCGGCGTCCGGTTCCAGCCGGTGACCCGGAAGCCGGCACGGGCCAGATTCGAGGCCATCGCGGCACCCATGGTGCCGAGGCCGAGGAACGCGACGCGCGGCTGATCGGTCACTGGCTCACCGCGAACGGGGCGGACGCGAGCGACACATACCCGTCGTCCAGGAGGTAGTGGACATCGTAGTCCCCCGGCGGGATCGGCCAGTCGCCCTCGCCACTCTCGTCGATCACGACGCTGCCGGCCACGGACTGGTCCGTGTAGACATAGAAGAGATACGAGTCCACGAGGGGATCCCCGCCGCGCGGATAGACCCCGATCCAGTCCCAGCGAGCCCCCGGCGCGTCGCGCCAGACGACGGTGATGGGATCGCCCGACGCGTAGGTGGCGGCGTCGGTCGCCAGCGTGACCGGCGTACCGGCGGCGACCACGGTGAACTCGGCGATCGACTCGACCGACCCGTCTGCGGCGACCAGCCAGGCCTCGTGGTCGCCCGCCTGCAGACCGGCGGGGTCGACCTCCCAGGGCCCACCGGCTGGCGCGGACGTCGTCTCGGCGACGACCTCCCCGGTCGAGCCGACGGCGCGGATCACGACCGACGAGGTCGCCGTCGTGGGCTGATAGCGGACGATGACCGGTTCGCCGAGCGTGGCCAGTCGGTCATCGACGGCCACGTATGGGCCCGGCGTCGCTGGCGTCACCGTGAAGGTGCCCATCACCCCACGATGATCCGTGCCCCAGGGGTCGACGGCGACGTCGACCTGCGGACCACCCGCTTCGCCGACGATCACGGTCGCGTCGGTCGTGACGGGTCCGGCGGCATAGATGATGTCGATCCGGTCCTGCGGCTCGCTCGGGTCGGGGTAGCCGTCGACGAGCGGACGGCCGGCCCACCAGGTCAGGCCCGGATCGGCGACCGGGTCCGGGTGGAGCTCGCGGTACGTGTCCCGGAAGCCCGCCGCGGCGATGGCGGTGCTGACCGGCCACGGGACGGCCGCGGTCACGTGCGGTCGGAGCCCGATCGCCTCGTCCGTCCAGTCCAGGTGCGACGGGGCGTTGAAGTCGCCGGTCAGGAACGTCGGGATCCCCTGGGCCACGAGATCGGGCAGGACATCCAGGCGCTCCTGGATGGCCGGCATGCGCGTCGCCTCCTCGAGCGCGAGGATGTCGTCGACGCTCGACCCGGCGATGAGTTCGGTCGGCCCGTACGGATCGGACGGCAGGTGGACGTTCGAGATGGCGACGACCTCGCCGGGACGGACCTCGACGTACGCGTACCGGCCGTCGGCGGCCGGCGGGTCGATCAGGGGCAGCTTGGAGATCAGCTGCGAGCGGACGCTCGCGTACGGCCAGCCGAGCGCGTCGGCCAGCTTCTCCGTGTTGCCGGTCGCCTCCTCGAGCGCCACGACGTCCGGATCGGCCAGCTTGACCGCCTCCACGATCTTGGCGAAGTCGATGGTCTCGCCGCCATATTCGATGTTGAAGTCCATCAGCTTCAGGCTCGCCGTCGCCGGCGCGGGCACGGGCGTCGCGGTCGGGGTCGCGAGGGCCGGACTCGAGGTCGGCACGACCCCGGTCGCGGCCGGCGACTCGCTCGCGGTCGGCGACGCGCAGCCGGCGACGAGGGACAGGATCGCCGTCGCCCAGAGCAGGCGTCGGCGCCCGGTCACGGTCGATCGGGCTCCATCGGTCCGGACTCGTCGGTCGCGTCGGGAGCGGTCGCGTCGGTGGGTGACGACTCGTCGGCCGCTGCTGCGTCCTCGGCGGCCTCGGATGATTCGGAGGCCGCGCTCGTCGCCCCGGCGTCCTCGCCCAGCAGGGCCGCCGTCTCATCCGGATCGAGCGGCGCCGTCGCCGTCGTCGCAGCAGCCCCGATCACGGCGGCGGCGGCGAGGTTCGGGTCCGGGTGGGCCTGCGACTCCGGTCCGGTCGGAGGCGTCGGCGGCTCGTCGTCCTTCGAGCGAGCGAGCAGGAAGCCACCGAGCGCGATCAGGGCCACGATGATGATGATCGGCAGGAGCAACGTCCCGCCGTCAAGCCCGGCATCGGGCTCGGGGGCGGGCGACGGGGTCGGGGTCGGCAGTGGCGTGGGACTCGGCGACGGTGATGCCTGGACGACTTCGGTCAGGACGACCTGGACACCGGACACCGGATTGCCGTTCGTGATGACGGGCACGCCCGCGGCATTGGCCCACGTCTGGTCGCCGTTGGTCAGCTCCGCCTGGACGACGTACGTGCCGCCTTCCTGCAGGTCGCTGACCGCGAACGGGATGGCGAACGGAGCCGGCAGGCTCGTCGGACGGGTCAGGTCCACGCCGATGGACGCTCCGGTGTCCACGTCGATGATGACCGTCACCGACGAGGCGTCCGGCTGGAGGGTGATCCCGACGCCGGTGACGCTGCCCGTCACCTCACCCTTGGCGACGTCAGGTCGGGACGTCATGGTCACCGCCACGTCCGACTGGACGCCGTTCGTGATGACCGGCACGGCCTTGGCCGTGACCCAGGCCTGGTCGCCGTCGAAGATCCCGGCCTGGAGCGTGTAGACGGCGGCCGGGTCGATGCGCGACGGATCGTAGGTGAGGCGGAACGCGATCGGCGCCTGGCCGGCCGGGTCGATGATCTGCGTCGCGACGATCGGGCTGGTCGTCGCCTTGCCCTTCCCCTCGACGAGCGCCACCACCGCGGCGGCGCCGGCCGACAGCTGATACGACTCGGGGTAGTCGAGGGTGCCGGTCAGGACGCCGGTCGGCGGCGCCAGGGAGGCGCTCGGCACCGGGGTCAGGGTCGGGGTGGGCGTGGGGCTGGCCGTCGGGGCCGGGGTCGGGGTGGGCGTGTCGGTCGGCGCAGGCGTGTCCGTCGGCGCTTCGGTCGGCTCGGCGGTGTCGGTCGGCTCGGCAGTGTCCGTCGGGGCGGCGGACGGGAACGCCGACGCGACCGGGAGTGTCGCCGTCGTCTTGCGGAGCGGCACGCTCAATCCGTCGCTCGCCACGCCGCCGGTGATGGCCGGGACGCCACCGCCCTGGTAGGTCGTGGCGCCGTCCACGATCGCGGCGGACACGACATACGAGGCGGCAGGGTCGACGAGAGCGGGATCGAACGGGATGGCGAAGCCATACGACGGCGGTTCGATCGTGGGCGCCACGCCGGACAGCGGCGTGACCTGGCGGCTCGCGAGCGTGCCGGTCTCCACCTTGATCAGGGCCGCGATGACGACCGCGGCCGGTCCGAGCGTCGTGCCTGACGGCAGGACCACGGAACCGGTCATGAGGTCCGGACCGGCCACGACCGGCTGGACCGGGATCTTGACGCCTTCGACCGGACCGCCGGTGATGACCGGGACGCCCCTCGGGTTCTGCCAGCTCTCATCGTCATCGACGATCGTGGCGAACACGGCGTAGGCGTGCTTCGGCTGGATGGTGTCGCCTTCGTACGGGACGGCGAAGGCGATCGCGCCCTCGCCGATCCCGTCGATCCGCTGCTGGCCGATGACATTGCCGGCGTCGCTCGTGTTCGTGGCATCGATGAGGGTGACGATGGCGATCGCCGTGGGGCTCGGGGCGGCCACGTCAGCGGGGAGGACCAGGGTGCCGGTCACGTTGAGGGTCTTGCCGATGGCCGATGGCACGATGATCAGGCTCGCGATGATGAGCCCGATGATGGCGACCATGGCGGCGCGGACGATGGGTCGGGGCACTGCGGGACCTCCTGGAGCCAGTCCGGGCCGTGGCGACCGGAACGCCTGAATCCTACAGGGCAACGGACCACGGGGCCGGGTGCCACCACCCTTGCCGGTTCGACGGGTCGTGGGTACCGTTCAGGCAGGGACCGAACCACCGGAGGGACATCGGATGACGGACACCGGACGCGACGCGGCCCAGCGGCACATCGACGGCCTGGCGGAGCCACGCCGATCCCAGATGCAGCACCTGCACGACCTCATCCTGGCCACCGAACCGGACATGGACGTCCGGGTCGTCACCTACTCCGGCGAGATGATCGGGTACGGCTGGTACGCCTACAGCAACAGCAAGGGCCCGGCCGGCGACTGGTTCTCGGTCGGGATCGCGAACCGCAAGGCGTACATCTCGCTCTATGCGATGGCGTCCCACGACGGCGGCTACCTCGTCGAGGCCATGCGCGACCGCTTCCCCGGCGAGAAGATCGGCCGGAGCTGCGTCAACCTCACGAAGCCCGAGCGGGTCGACGACGACGCCGTGCGCGAGCTGGTCCGGGCCAGCTGGGCGCAGTACAAGGATGGGTTCCACCGCGCGGTCTGAGCGCGATCCCGGGTCCATCGCCGACATCGACAGCCCAGCCATCGGCGACCCATCGCCCGCCTGACGCGTCTTCACGCCCGGCTGTCGAACGCCCTTCATCGCCCCCGATGGCGCTCGGGTTTGACAAGTCTGGATTTAGTGCTAAATACTTCGGGTGTTGAGACCGAGCGAATCAGCCATCCACTCCGGATGGCGACACCACAGAGGACCAAGACCCATGAAGCGCCTTCTGATCACGTCCATGGCCGCCCTGACGTTCGCCGTCGCGGCCTGCTCCAGCGCCGCGACCCCGAGCCCGACGCCCGCTCCCAGCGCGGAAGCGCCGATGGGCGACATCGTGGCCACCGCCGACGCCGCCGGTTCGTTCAAGACGCTGTTGGCCGCCGCGACCGCAGCCGGCCTCGTCGAGACCCTCCAGGGCGAGGGACCGTACACCGTCTTCGCCCCGACCGATGACGCCTTCGCGGCCCTGCCCGAGGGAACGCTGGACGGGTTGCTGGCCGACCCTGAGGCCCTGAAGCAGATCCTCCTGTACCACGTCGTCGCGGGCAAGGTCACGGCCGACCAGGTCGTGGGCCTGACCACGGCCGACTCGGTCGAGGGTTCGCCCATCGCGATCTCGGTCAAGGACGGCACCGTCTACCTGAACGACGCCGCCAAGGTCGTCACCGCCGATGTCCTTGCCTCCAACGGCGTCATCCACGTGATCGACCAGGTCATCCTGCCGCCGGCGGAGTGACCGTCATCATCCTGTCAGACTGCGAAGCGGGATCCGGCTGGACCGGGTCCCGCTCGCGAACACACAAGGACCTGAGATGCTCGCAACCGACCCAGCCGTAGATCCGACGTCCGTTCCCAGTCGACCGATCACCGCAGGGATCGACCGTTCACTGCGCCGATGGAACCTCGGGATGGGCGCGCTCCATGCCGTCCAGGGGGTCGCCGTCGTGGCCCTCGCCACAGCCTTCGTCCTGCCCGTGACCGCATCATTCATCGAGGGCCCGCCCGGCACGCCGGCCGGGGCCCCGACCACCCTGTTCGACGTGTCGATCGCCTGGGGCGTCGCCCTCTTCCTCTTCCTGTCCGCCGGCTTCCACTGGCTCGTGAGTGCGCCCGGCGTGTTCGGCCGCTACATCGCCGGCCTCGAGGCCAGCCACAACTACTACCGCTGGGCGGAGTACTCGCTCTCGTCGTCCGTGATGATCGTCCTCATCGCGATGATCACGGGCATCAGCGACATCGCGGCGCTGATCGCGATCTTCGCCGCCAACGCCGCCATGATCTTCTTCGGGGCGGTCCAGGAGAAGTACGAGGGTCCCGGTGGGTCGCTCTGGCCGTTCTGGATGGGTTGCATCGTCGGGATCGCCCCATGGCTGGCGATCGGGGTCTACCTCTGGTCTCCCGGGAGCGCTGCCGAACCGCCCGCCTTCGTCTACGCGATCTTCGTGTCGCTGTTCATCTTCTTCAACATCTTCGCCCTGAACATGTGGCTCCAGTACAAGCGGATCGGGCGTTGGCGTTCGTACCTCTTCGGCGAACGGACGTACATCGTGCTCAGCCTGGTGGCCAAGTCCCTCCTGGCGTGGCAGGTGTTCGCGGGGACCCTCGCCGGCTGATGCGAGTGGGACGCGCGCGCATCACGGCTCGCGGGACGACCTGAGCGTGGCGGACGCCGACGAGGCGATCACGTTGCACGAGGCGGCCGACCGCCTGGGCGTCCATTACATGACGGCCTACCGCTACGTGCGGCTCGGGCGGCTCCCGGCCCGGAAGTCGGGCGGCGAGTGGCGGGTCGACCCGCGCGACCTGGCCCTCGCACGAACGGCGACGTCCGGCCGATCGTCGGCACGGGCCGCCGGTTCGACGGGTGCCCGCGTGACCGCTCGGGCGCCATGGGCCGCCCGGCTCCGACAGCGGCTGGTGGCGGGCGACGTCGAAGGCAGCTGGCAGGTCATCGAGTCGGCGATGGCGTCCGGCGTCGCACCCGCCGATGCGTACGTCGAGATCCTGGCGCCAGCGCTACACGGGATCGGCGACGCGTGGCGTGCGGGGGCCCTGGGCATCGAGCAGGAGCACCTCGCCACCGGCGTGGCCACCGCCATCGTCGGGCGCCTCGGCCCCCGCTTCCGCCGCCGCGGTCGCCCGCACGGCACGATCCTCGTGGCCATGCCCGTCGGGGAGCGTCATGGCCTCGGCGTCGCGATGCTCGTGGACATCCTGCGGGGCGACGGGTTCAGCGTCCTGAACCTGGGTCCGGACACGCCATCGTCGTCCCTGGCGGCAGCGATGCGGACGGCAGACGGCCTTGATGCCGTCGTCGTGAGCGTGGTCGACAGCACGCACCTGCTCGCGGCCGGACGACTCGTCGCGGCGGCGCGCCGGACGGACCCGGGCGTCGTCGTCGTGGCCGGCGGCCACGCCGTGCCCGATGAGACGGTCGCGACATCGATCGGGGCCGACGGCTGGGCCGCAGACCCGAGACGGCTCGGCGACGTGATCGACCGTCTTCGGGCGCGGCCGGAGCGAGGTGAACGCTAAGGCTATCGGGATGGGCGACACGCTGCGGGTACTCCTGGAGGTCGGCACGAAGGGCCGCCGAGTCGTCGCGGCCGCGACCGACTGGCCCGGGCTGGACCGGTGGGGCCGGACCGACGAGGACGCCATCGCGAAGTTGACGACCTACCGCCCGCGCTACGCCAGCGTCGCGGAACGGGCCGGACTGGCCGAGTCGTTCGAGCGTCAGCGGACGATCGACGTCATCGAGCGCTACCCGGGATCGAGCTCGACCGACTTCTGGGGCATCGCCCATGTCACGTCCGGGACGGAACGGGCGGTGTTGCCGGCGGATGAGCTCGAGCGTCGGCTCGCGCTGCTGCAGGCCTGTTGGGCCTACTTCGACGATGTCGCGGCCACCGTGTCGGAGGAGCTCAGGCCCGGATCGCGCAGCGGTGGCCGTTCGCGCGACCAGATCGTGCGGCACGTGACCGCCGGCGAACCGGACCAGCTGTCGCGGAAGATCGAGGTGCGGACGCCGCGTGACGTCGTCCTGACGCCGGACGGCCTCGCCGCCCATCGCGTCGCGTATCTCGATGCGTTCCGCGCCTACAACGCGGCGGGCAAGCCCGCCCGGTCATGGTCGATCCAGTTCCTGATCCGGCGCACGGCCTACCACGTCATGGACCATGCCTGGGAACTCGAGGATCGCGACCTCGGCAGCTGAGGCGCGATGGCGGGACGTCGCTGGTGGCGACGGGTCCGATCCGTCATGGGTGGGGTGGCGCGCCCGGCGAGACTCGAACTCACGACCTTTAGGTCCGCAACCTAACGCTCTATCCACTGAGCTACGGGCGCACGCGATGCCGGATCCGTGGCGGAGAGGGAGGGATTCGAACCCTCGATGCAGGTTACCCCACATGGCGGTTTAGCAAACCGCTGCACTAGACCTCTATGCGACCTCTCCGAGGCGTCGGCGGCCGACATGCTACCACGAGGGTCGGACCCGACCCGGTTGCGCTACGCTCCGGGACGGACGAACCGCACGCGGGGAGGGACGATGACCGACGACGCATCCGCCGAGGCGCCGATCAGCGATGCGGCGCTCGCGGCGGTCACGGTCGGCGACCTGGTCGTCCACGGGGCGACGATCTCCCTCGCCCCATACGACCCCGCCTGGCCGGCCCGGTTCGAACACGAGGCCGCACGGGTCCGCGGGGCGCTCGGTGACCGGGTCCGGCTGCTGGAACACGTGGGGTCGACGTCGGTCCCCGGCCTGTCGGCCAAGCCCGTCATCGACATGGTGTTGGCCGTCCCTGACTCCGGCGACGAGCCCGGGTACGTCCCGGACCTCGAGGCGGCCGGCTACGTGCTCCGGATCCGCGAACCTGACTGGTTCGAGCACCGCCTGTTCAAGGGCCCGGACACGGACATCAACCTGCACACGTTCACCGAGGGCTGTGTCGAGATCGACCGCATGGTCCGATTCCGCGACTGGCTGCGGACCCACGACGACGATCGTGACCTGTACGAACGCACCAAACAGGAGCTGGCCGCGCGGGAGTGGCGGTTCGTCCAGCACTACGCCGACGCGAAGTCCCAGGTGGTCGAGGCGATCAACGCGCGAGCCGAGGCGGCAGCTGACGTAGGATGACGGGCACGGATCACGAGCCGCGCAGACAGGGAGGATCGATGCTCAGCCAGGACCTGCGGAAGCTCCTCATCGCCCAGATCGGCAACGAGCTCGGCGCCCACCAGCTGTACATGGCGATCTCGATCTGGTTCCAGCGCGAGAGCCTGGACGGCTGGGGCACGCTGTTCCGCCACCAGGCCATCGAGGAAGCCCAGCACGCCCAGAAGATCATGGACTTCCTGACCGACAACGAGATCGAGTTCGACCTGCCGGCGCTCAAGGCGACGTCCACCCGATTCGCCACGGCGTCGGCGGCGGCCAAGCGGGCGCTCGAGTCGGAGCGGACGGTCGCCGAGCAGTTCGACCGGATGGCGGCGGTCGCGCGCGAGCACGACGACCATCGCGGCCACCAGTTCCTCCAGTGGTTCATCGAGGAGCAGGTGGAGGAGGAGGCGAAGCTGCAGAAGATCGTCGACCTCATCGACAGCGGGATCAACCTGTTCCAGGCGGAGGCGCTGCTCGGGTCGTTCGAGTGATCGGATCCGGGCTGCCTGACCCCCGGTGCGGGCGGCGCATTGACTCGGGCGGGCCCGTTGGGTACCGTCAGCGGGACACATGAGCGACGTCTTCTACTTTCGATGCCCGGCATGAGCGTTCCCCGTCCCTAGGACCGGGAGCACGGGTCGTGCCGGGTCGACGAAGCAGAGGTCAGGCCTCTGCTTTTTTGTTTGGCCCGACCGACCGACGAGGAGATCCCTGAGCGATGTTCGTCGTGATGGCCAGCGGTGCCAGCGAAGCCGAGATCCTGGGCGTGAAGGGTCGGATCCTGGCGGAGGGCCTGACCCCGTTCGACCATGCCGGGCGCGACCATGTCGTCATCGCCGTGGTCGGTGAGATCGGTGGGCGTCGGCCGGTCCTGCTGGACACCCTCGGGGCCCTCCCCGGGGTGGAGCGGGTCACGCCCATCAGCCGGCCGTTCAAGCTGACCTCGCGCGAGTTCCATCCGGAGGACTCGGTCATCCGGGTCCTGGACGCCGCCATCGGCGATGGCTCGCTCACGGTCATGGCGGGTCCCTGTTCCGTGGAGAGCCGCGACCAGCTGTTCGAGACGGCCGACGCGGTCAAGGCCGCCGGCGCCACGGTCCTGCGCGGCGGCGCCTTCAAGCCGAGGACCAGCCCGTACGCCTTCCAGGGGCTGGGCGTCGAGGCGTTGCGCTACCTGGCGGAGGCTCGCGACCGGACCGGCCTGCCGGTGATCACCGAGGTGATGGAGCCGAGCCAGGTGGACATCGTCGCCGAGTACGCGGACATCCTCCAGATCGGCACGCGCAACATGCAGAACTACTCGCTGCTCCGCGATGTCGGGCGGGTGGCTCGACCGGTCATGCTCAAGCGCGGCTACGGCGCGACGGTCGAGGAGTGGCTGATGGCCGCGGAGTACATCGTCAGCTCCGGCAACCCCAACGTCATCCTGTGCGAGCGGGGCATCCGGACGTTCGAGACCTACACGCGCAACACGATGGACCTGGCGGCCGTGCCGCTCGTGCACCACTTGACCCATCTGCCGGTCATCGTCGACCCGTCGCATGCGACCGGCAAGCGCTGGCTGGTGAAGCCACTGGCCATCGGGGGCGTCGCGGTCGGGGCGGACGGGGTCATGGTCGAGGTCCATCCGCGACCGGACGAGGCGCTGTCCGATGCCGAGCAGCAGCTGGATCTCGACGGCTTCCGCGACCTGATGGCGGCCCTGGGGCCGGTCCACGAGCACGTCAGTTCGCTGCACGGCGACCCGCTCCCGCTCGAGACCGCCAGCGGTGGCGGCGGACTGAGCAAGCATTGAGTGGCTCCACGGCTCCGGTCCATCGCGCGGACGTCGCCGAGGTCCGCCCCGCCGCCCGCCTGCGCGGCGAGCTGCGCCTGCCCGGCGACAAGTCGGTCAGTCATCGGGCGCTGATCCTGGCCGCCCTGGCGGGCGGTGACAGCCGCATCACGGGAGCCGGCGATGGCGCCGACGTCCGCTCCACGGCGGGCATCGTCCGGGCGCTCGGGGCCTCCGTGGATCGGACGGAACGGGACGGCCGGACCGTGGACTACCGCGTGCGCTCGCCCGGTGCGGATGGCCTGTCCGCCCCCGAGGTCCCGCTGGACTGCGGGAACTCCGGCACGAGCCTGCGGCTGATGGCCGGGGCCCTCGCCGGCCTGCCCCTGACGACCGTGCTGGACGGCGACGAGTCGTTGCGACGCCGCCCGGTGGCTCGTATCATCGAGCCACTGCGGGCGATGGGGGCTCACCTCACGGCTCGCGACGGCGACACCCGGCCCCCGCTGACCGTCATCGGTCGCAGCCCGCTCCTGGCCATCGACTACCGGACACCCGTACCCAGTGCGCAGGTCAAGTCGGCGATCCTGCTGGCCGGCCTCCGGGCGACGGGCAGGACGACGGTCCACGAGACGGTCGCGACGCGCGATCACACGGAGCGGATGCTGCGGGCGCGTGGCGTGGCCGTGACGAGCGATCCGCGACCGGGTGGCGGAGCGGCGGTCACCATCGACGGAGGGCAGGCGGTGCAGGCGATCGACGAGCGCGTCCCTGGCGACGTGTCGGCGGCCGCGTTCTGGCTGGTCGCCGGGGCGGTCCACCCCGATGCGGAGCTGGCCCTGCACGGGGTGGGCGTCAACCCGACCCGTCGAGCCGTCATCGACCTGCTGATCCGCATGGGCGCACGGATCGAGGAGACGCGGGCGGCCGCTTCGACGATCGGCTCGACCGACCGGGACGACGGCATCGGGGAGCCGCTGGCGGACCTCACCGTCCGTTCGTCCGAGCTGCGCGGGATCGACCTGTCGCCGGTCGACGTGGCGTCCGCGATCGACGAGATCCCGATCCTGTGCCTGGCCGCCGCGCTCGCGCGTGGGACGACGACGATCCGTGGCGCCGGCGAGCTGCGCCACAAGGAGTCCGACCGGATCGCCGGGATCGCGGCCGGTCTGACCGCCCTCGGGGCCCGGCTGGACATCGACGGCGACGACCTGCGCATCCACGGCGAGAGCCGGCTCGCGGGCGCGGTCACCGACAGCCTGGACGACCACCGCTTGGCGATGACCTTCGCGATCGCCGGACTGGTCGCCTCCGGTCGGACGACGATCGCGCGGCCCGGCTCGGCCGCGATCTCCTATCCCGGTTTCTTCGACGACCTCGAAAGGGTGCGAGCATGACGAAGCGCGTGGTCCTGATCGGCCACCCGGTGGCCCATTCGCTGTCCGGTGCGATGCAGCAGGCCGCGTTCGACTCCCTCGGGATCGATGCCGCCTACGAGCTGTGGGACCGACCGCCGATCGAGCTGGGCGACGCCATCGGCGAGCTGCGCGGGGACGAGTTCCTCGGCGCCAACGTGACGATCCCGCACAAGGAGCGGGTCGTCCCGCTCATGGACCGGATCACGGAGAACGCGCACGCGACGGGGGCCGTGAATACGATCACCCGCGAGGGCAAGCGGCTGGTCGGGCACAACACGGACGTCCCCGGCTTCAAGATCGCGCTCGACAAGCTCGTCGGCAAGCAGAAGATGCCGCGCCACGCCGTCGTCCTGGGCGCCGGCGGCGGTGCGCGCGCGATCGTCCACGGCCTGATCACGGAGGGGTTCCAGCGGATCATCGTGTTCAACCGGCACCTCCACCGCGCGGAGGGCCTGGTCAAGCACTTCGGTCGGAGTGCGGCGCACATGGAGCTGCGCGCGATGCCGTGGCACGAGTCGATCATCGAGGCCGAGCTGGCCAAGACGAAGGTCCTCATCAACGCCACGTCCATCGGCCTGACGAACGATGAGAGCCCGGTCCCGGCCGAGATCCTGCATGGCGACCTCCTGGTCCTCGACCTCATCTATGCCCAGACCCGCTTGCTGCGCGAGGCGAAGGCGGCCGGCGCGACCGTGTCCGACGGCGAGCTGATGCTGCTCAACCAGGGCGCGGCATCGTTCACGCTGTGGACCGGTCAGGCCGCTCCGCTCGAGGTGATGCAGGAGGCCCTGGCGACCGCCCGGGCTGGCGGTGTCCGATCCGCCGAGGGCGAGCCCACGGGGGCCCAGGAGCCGGGCGAGGCTGCCGTGACCGGCGCGACGGCCGACTGACCGCAGCATCGCCGACCCGACCGCGACGCGAACGATGGCTGCCTTCCGCTTCCTGACCGCCGGGGAATCGCACGGTCCCGCCCTTGGCGTGACGGTCGAGGGCGTACCGGCCGGGCTCGCCCTGACCGCCGATTCCCTGGCCGTGGACCTGGCCCGCCGCCAGCGCGGCTACGGCCGCGGGGCCCGCCAGGCCATCGAGCAGGACCGCGCCGAGATCCTCGCCGGCGTGCGGCACGGGCTGACCCTCGGCTCGCCGATCCTGCTCCTCGTCCGGAACCGCGACTGGGAGAACTGGACCGAGGTCATGCAGGTGGACCCGCTCGACGCCGAACAGGCCGATCGCCTGCGGGCGACCTCCGAGGAGGGCAACAAGCGGGCCACGCCGGTGACCCGCGTCCGCCCCGGGCACGCGGACCTGGCCGGGGCCCTCAAGTACGGATTCAACGACGTGCGCAATGTCCTCGAGCGCGCCTCGGCCCGGGAGACGGCGGCCCGCGTGGCCGCGGGAGGCGTCGCCCGGGCGTTCCTCGCCGAGCTCGGCATCGAGGCCTGGTCGTTCACGGCGGAGGTCGGTGGCGTGGCGGTGGACCCGGCCAACGCCACCCGGGACCGCGACGAGGCCGATGCCTCCCCGCTGCGTTGCCCGGATCCCGAGGCCGAGGCGCGGATGATCGCTCGGATCGACGAGGCCCGGTCGGCCGGCGACACGGTCGGTGGCGTCTTCGAGGTCGTCGTCCATGGGTTGCCGATCGGGCTGGGATCGTACGTCCACTGGGACCGGCGCCTGGATGCCGCCCTCGCCGCAGCGGTCATGAGCATCAACATCGTCAAGGGCGTGGAATTCGGGCTCGGGTTCGAGCAGACGCGCCGCTTCGGCTCGGGGGTCCACGACATCATCGAAGGTCGCGACGAGGCCGGCCGCTGGATCCACCGGACCAACAGCGCCGGCGGTCTGACGGGTGGCGTCACGAACGGCGAGCCGCTGGTCGTCCGAGGCGCGGTCAAGCCGATCTCCACGCTCGCCCGGCCCCTCCCGTCGGCCGACCTCGTCACCGGGGAGGCGGTCGACAAGGCCCACTACGAGCGGAGTGACATCAGCGTGGTCCCGGCCGCAGGGGTCGTCGGTGAGGCGATGGTGCTCCTGACGCTGGCGACATCCGTCCTCGAGAAGTTCGGCGGCGACACGATGGAGGACGTCAAGTCGAACCTGGCGAGCTACCGCGCGCGGCTGGCCCGGCCGATCCCGCCACCGGTCCCCGGCCATCCGCACGGGCTGACCGGCACGGACGAGGCCGGCTCCGGCGGGGACGACTGACCCGATGGACATCGTCCTGGTCGGCCTGCCCGGGAGCGGCAAGAGCGCCGTAGGCCGACGGCTCGCCCATCGCCACGGGGCGGCCTTCATCGACCTCGACGAGCGCATCGAGACCCACGCCGGCCGGACGATCCCGGAGATCTTCGCCGACGACGGCGAGGCGGCCTTCCGCACCATGGAGCGTCGGGCGGTCGCCGATCTGGGCCCGGCGGATCCCGATCCGGCCATCGCTCGGATCATCGCCAGCGGTGGGGGAGCCGTCGTCGACCCGCGCAACCGCTGGTCGCTCTATCGCGGTCGGGTCTCCATCTGGCTCGACGGTCGGCCGGAGGTCCTCGCCCAGCGGCTGCGACGGTCCCCGCGCGTCCGGCCGCTCGTCCAGGGCGGCGACCCGATCGGGGCGGTCCGCGACCTGGCCATGAAGCGCGAGCGGTTCTACGCCGCGGCCGACATCCGGGTCACCGGCGTGGCCGAGATCCCCGATGTCATCCGGGTGATCGAGGACCGACTGGCCGAGGATCGAAGCTCCGCCGGGACCACGTTGCTGCGGGCGGAGACGGGCATCGGTCGGGTCGTGATCGGCGCTGGCATCGCGACCCGCGAGGTGGCGGCGGCGCTCGAGCGACTGAACGCCCGCCGGGCCATCCTGGTGTCCGAGCCCGGCGCCTGGGACGCCTTCGGGCTGGCCGTGGCGACCGGGCTGCGACTCGCGGGCTGGACGGTCGAGACGATCCTGCTGCCGCAGGGCGAGGACGCCAAGCGCCTGTCCGTGGTCGAGGGCACGGCTCGGGACCTCGTCCGGCTCCGGGTGGAGCGTGGCGAACCGCTGGTCGCCATCGGTGGTGGCGCCCTCGGCGATGCGGCCGGGTTCGTCGCGGCCACCTACCTGCGAGGGGTCCCGCTCATCCACGTGCCGACGACACTCGTCGCCCAGATCGACTCGTCGATCGGCGGCAAGACGGGCGTCGACCTGCCCGAGGGCAAGAACCTGGTCGGGGCGTTCCACCTGCCCGAGGCCACCATCATCGATATCGCGGCCCTGCGAACACTCCCCGAGCGCCAGCGACGGGCGGCGCTCGGCGAGGCGGTCAAGATGGCGGCACTGGGCGACGAGCGGCTGTTCGAACGGCTCGAAGCGGACGGGGCCGCGATCGCCACGGGCTCCGCCGACGTCGACGGGGCCGGGGCCGTCGCCGAGGTCGTGGAACGCTGCGCCTGGGCGAAGGTCGAGGTCGTCCTCGCCGACCAGCGCGAGCACGATCCGTCCGGCGGGCGGATCACCCTGAATCTCGGGCACTCGGTCGGGCACGCCCTGGAGGCCGCCGCCGGCTACTCCGAGCTGCTCCACGGCGAGGCGGTCGCGTACGGCCTGCGCGCCGCGTGCTCGATCGGCCAGGCCGTGGGCGTGACGCCGGCCGCGCGAGCGGACCGGATCACGCACCTGCTGGACCGCCTGGGACTGGCCACGGACGCGGTCCCCCACTCCCTCGAGACGGTCCTCGGCCACCTCGCCTCGGACAAGAAGCACGCCGCGGGCTCCCTGCGCTGGGTCCTGCCGACCGAGGACGGCGTCCTCGTGCGCTCAGGCATCGAGGCCGAGGTCGTTGCACGGGCCGTGCTGCCGCTGCTTGCCGTGGCGGCCACCCGATGATCCGCGTGCTGGTCCTGGAAGGACCGAATCTGAACCTGGTGGGGACCCGCGAGCCCGAGATCTACGGGTACGAGACGCTCGACGAGATCCATGCCGGGATCGCTACGCGAGCCGCCGACCTGGGCCTGGCCGTCGACTTCTTCCAGTCGAACCACGAGGGTGCCCTGATCGATCGGCTGCACGCACGCGACTTCGATGTCGCCATCGTCAACGCCGGCGGCCTGACCCACACGAGCGTCTCGCTGCGGGATGCCCTGCTGGCCGTCCAGCGGCCGTTCATCGAGGTCCACCTGTCCGACCCGTCGACGCGCGAGTCGTTCCGCCACGTCAACTACCTGCACGACATCGCCGTGACGTCCATCGTCGGACTGGGCTCCCGTGGCTACCATGACGCCCTGGACGTCATCGTCGAGCGGTTCGGAGCCCAGCGTGCCTGACCGGATCGAAGAGACCGCCGAGCTCCGTCGGCTGCGCAAGCGGATCGACGCGCTCGACCGCAAGCTGGTCGAGCTGCTGAACGAACGCGCGACGCTGGCGCGCGACGCCGGCCGGGCCAAGGCCGCAGCCGGCCGCCGCGCGATCCGGGACGCGGAGCGCGAACGCGAGGTCCTGCTGCGGGTCTCGATGGCCAACGGCGGTCCCCTGCCCCAGGCGGACCTCGTGGCCCTCTACCGTCGCCTGTTCGCGGCGACCCGAGCGCTTGAAGCACGGGATCGTGCCGCGGACCGCCGTCCCGCGGATCCCCGTCCCGCCGTCCGGCCCGATGGCGACTGACCCGGCGCCCGGACCCCCGCGAGACCTGCTGGCGACGCTCCGAACGCCCGGTCCAGCCCGGATCACGCTCATCCGCGGCGGCGTGGAACTCGTGGCGGGACTGCTCGCCATCCTCCAGCCGACGGTCGCCGAGCTGGCCATCGGCGTGGCGGTCGTCGCCATCAGCCTGCTCGAGCTGGCTCTGCCACGCGATCCCGCCGACATCGCCCGCGGGCCGCTCGACTACCGGCGCATCCGGGTCCTGTTCGGGCTGTTCATCGGGCTGGCGCTGATCCTGACCTACGCCAACTCCGGGGAGGTCGCCCACCGGCTGGTGGCCCTCGCCGTCGCCCTGCTCGGGCTGATGGACCTGGTCGCCGCGTTCCGGACCCGGGACCGCGGCGAGCGCGGCGGTCGCCTCGCTCGGGGCGGCCTGTTCGTCGCCGCGGCGGCCGTCATGGTCATCGTCCCGACGGTCGCCTGGGGGACCCTGATGCTGGCCGGTGGCGTGGCGCTGGCCGCCGGCGGGCTCGTGACCATCGCCACGGTCCGACGGAGACCCGTGGCCGGCGCGGGTCCTGGATCGGACCACCCGGGCCTCGTCGAGTCGATCGACGCGTGGGTCCGGGCCCGAGACATCGGGGCGGAACGGCGCGCCGAGATCCTCGATTCGTACGCGTACGATCCGCCGGTCGGCGACAAGCTGGCCCGGTTCACGATCCTGCTCAGCCTCGCGACCATCATCGCCGCGGTCGGGCTCATCGCCGACTCCACGGCCTCGATCATCGGCGCGATGATCATCGCGCCGCTCATGGGCCCGATCGTCGGGATCGCCCTCGGGATCGTGACCGGCAGCCCGCCACGGGCGATGCGCTCGCTGCTGGTGGCGTCGTACGGGATCGCACTGGCGATCCTCGTGTCGGTGGCCATCGGCTCGTGGCTGGCGACGCCGACGCTCACGGAGACGCCGCAGATCGTCGCCCGCACCGCGCCGACCATCCTGGACCTGGTGATCGCGCTGGCGTCCGGGGCGGCCGGCGCGTACGGGGCCTCGAATCGCAAGGTGTCGGACGCCCTGGCCGGCGTCGCGATCTCCATCTCGCTCGTCCCGCCACTGGCCACGGTCGGACTGCTGTTCGGCCAGGGCGACTACGACGGCGCGTCCGGCGCGATGCTCCTGTTCCTGACCAACTTCGTCTCGATCGTGCTGGCCGCCACCGTGGTCTTCGTCCTGGTCGGCATCGCGCCGATCGGCGAACTCGTGGGACGGGAATCGCGCACCCGCGGCTGGCTCCTGACCTTCGCCGCCGGAGCCCTGGTGCTGCTCGTCCCGCTGGCTCTGGCCTTCCAGGGCACGTCGGCCACGGCGACCGATGAGATCGCGGCCACCGGCGCCGTCCAGGCGTGGCTGCCACCGGACGAGGGCTACGAGATCGTCAGTGTCCGGGTGGACGGGGCGGCCGTGTTCGTCGAGCTGGCCGGGCCACTCGATCCGCCGGACCTGCGAGGGCTCGACGCGGACATCGATGCCGTCCTGGGACGTGACGTCGCCACGCAGGTCCGCGTCTTCGCCGCCGTCACGTACCCGGCGCCCGTCGCTCCGTGACGCTGACGCGGTTCGCGCCAGCGCCGACCGGGTTCCTCCACCTCGGCCACGTCGCGAACGCGGTCTGGGTGTGGGGCCTGGCGAGGCAGGACGGTGGCCGCGTGCTGCTCCGCATCGAGGACCACGACCGGACGCGTTGTCGACCGGAGTACGACGCAGCGATCCTGGAGGATCTCGACTGGCTCGGGTTCCGAGCGGACGAGGGACCGGTCCGACAGAGTGACTCGGCGGCGCCATACCAGGAGGCGATGGCGCGGTTGCGTGACGACGGCCGCGTCTACGGGTGCGACTGTACGCGCGCGACCTTCCGTGACTGGGCCGAGGGGAACGGGCGCCCGTGGTCCGGGCCCGGCTGCCCCGGCGGCTGCCGCGAGCGTGGGTCTCCGGAGACGACGGTGCGGGTCGCGATCGGGCGTGGCTCGGAGACCTGGATGGACCGCGTCGTCGGGCCCTGCTCCGGCGAGGTCGCGGCGGCCGGCGACCCGGTCGTCCGCGACCGGGACGGCCACTGGACCTACGGCTTCTCGGTCGTCGTGGACGACCTGCGCCAGGGCATCGACCTGGTCGTGCGCGGCCGTGACCTGCTCGAGGCGACGCCGGACCAGATCCGGCTCGGGCGACTGCTGGGCCGCGAGACGCCGCCGACGTTCGCCCACCACCCGCTCATCCGGCGACCCGACGGCTCGAAGCTGTCGAAGTCCGACGGGGCGACCGGGGTCCGCGAGCTTCGGGCGGCGGGGCGGACACCGGCGGACCTCATCGCCGACGCGGCGGCGGCGACCGCGTTCGACCTCGCGTCCTAGGTCTCGGTCCGGTCCTCGATCTCCCAGGCGTGGTCGAGGACGTGCCACGCGACGCGGCGAGCGGCGTACCGGCGATTCCACTTGCGGCCCTCGATCGGCGCGCCATCGGACGGCTCCCGCAGGACGGCCGCGATGGCGTCTCGGACGACGGCGATCGAGGCTCGATCCTCGGGGTCCGGCACGGGGAGCTTGAGCCCCATGTTGCGGGCATAGGCGTGCTCGGCCAGCAGGACGTGCTCGAAGACCTTGTCGCGGTCGCGCCCGCCGCCGCGCGGCCCCTTGCGCAGCTCAGCCGGGGCCGCGGCGACGACCTCGTCGAGGACCGCCCATGACGCGTCGACGAGTCTGGCCAGGCGATCGGCCCCGTCGGCGTCCGTCGGACGGTCATCGCTCGCGGTCCAGCGCTCGGGCGCCCCGAAGTCGGTCGTCGCCCCACCTTCGACCGAGTCGACGACGACGAGGTCGTGGGCGCTGACAGTCAACGGCTCGAAGCCGGCCCGGTCGATGACGACGTTGTAGCGCTCGCCGGCCTCGACCAGGCGGTCGATCGCCTGGGCCTCGGTCTTCCCCGAGCGGCACCAACCTGGCCAGTCCACGGCCCACACGAAGGCGCGCTTGGCGACGGACTCGACGGCGACGTCGATCCGGTCCTCGTGGCGTCGACCGGCGACCCGTCGCTCAGCCGACATGGGTCGCCGCCCGCAACTCGCCGACGAGACGGGCCAGCCCGGCGACAGCGCGTCCGTCCGACCCGAGGGCGTCGACGAGGGCGGACGCGACGATCACGCCGTCCGCACCAGCCGTGGCGATCGCCCGGACGTGGGCGGGCTTGCTGACCCCGAAGCCCACCGCGACCGGGATGGGCGACGCGGCCTTGACCTCGCGGACCAGCTTGCCGACCGACGCGGGCAGGCTCGTCCGGGCGCCCGTGACGCCCACGAGCGACACGCAATAGAGGAAGCCGCCGCTCCGGCTCGCGACCCAGGCACGGCGGGCCGGTGCCGTGGTCGGCGCGACGAGGTAGACGACCGCCAGGCCGGCCGAGCGGGCGACAGCCTCGAACGGCGCGCCCTCGTCCGGGGTCAGGTCGGCGACGATCAGGCCCGCGGCACCCGCCGCGGCGAGACGCGCGGCCACGGCCCCGCCGTCCCCGCCGCCGATGACCTGGTTGGCGTAGCCCATCGGGACGATCGGCAGGTCCGGCCGGGCGGCCCCGATCCGTTCGATCAGGCGCAACGACCGTTCCAGCGTGGCGCCGGCCGCCAGCGCGACACCCGATGCCCGCTGGAGCGTGGCGCCATCGGCGAGCGGATCCGAGTACGGCAGCCCGACCTCGAGCAGGTCCGCGCCGGCGTCGGCGGCGGCCAGGGCGGCCTCGAAGCTCGTGTCGGCGTCCGGGTAGCCGGCCACGATGTACGGGATGAGCGCGACCCGGCCGTCTTTGTGGGCTCGGGCGAAGGCGGCCACGATCCGGCGGGCGCCGGCGGTGCCGTTCGTCCCGGACTCGGCCCGGGACGAGGCCCCCACGGCTGACGCGGTCATTCGGCTGTCGCCCACGGTTCGACATCCGCGAAGCGCTCGAGCGCGGCCAGGTCCTTGTCGCCCCGACCGGAGAACCCGACGAGGGCCAGCACCTCGGTCGGCCAGCCGCCACCGACGCCGTCGATCCCGGCCAGCGCCTTGGGGAGTGCCGCGATGGCATGCGCGGTCTCGAGCGCGGGCAGGATCCCCTCGGTGCGGGTCGTGGTCCGCATGGCCGCGACGGCTTCCCGGTCCGTGGCGGCCGCGACCTCGATCCGGCCGCCCTCGGCCAGCGCCGCCAGCTGTGGGCCGATGCCCGGGTAGTCGAGACCCGCCGATGCCGAGTGCGCTTCGGTGACCTGACCGTCGGCGTCCTGGAGCATGAGCGAGCGCGAGCCGTGGAGGATGCCGGGCGTGCCGCCCAGGATCGCCGCTGCGTGTCGTCCGGTGGCCAGCCCATCGCCGGCCGCCTCGGCGACCACCAGCCGGACGGTCGGTTCGCCGATGAACCGAGCGAGCAGCCCGATCGCATTCGAGCCGCCTCCGACGCAGGCCAGGGCGAGATCCGGCAGACGACCTTCGACGGCGAGGATCTGGGCGGCCGCCTCGTCGCCGATCCGGCGCTGGAGGTCGCGCACGATGGTCGGGTACGGGTGCGGTCCCATCGCCGACCCGAGGACGTAGTGGGTCGTCCGGACGTTCGTGACCCAGTCGCGCATCGCTTCGTTGACGGCGTCCTTGAGCGTCGCCGTACCGGACGTCACGGCACGCACCTCGGCGCCCAGGGCACGCATCCGAAGCACGTTGGGCTGCTGGCGCTCGATGTCCTCGGCACCCATGTACACGACGCACGGCAGGTCCAGGAGCGCACAGGCCGTGGCGGTGGCGACCCCGTGCTGGCCGGCGCCGGTCTCGGCGATGACCCGTGACTTGCCGAGCCGCCGGGTCAGGAGTGACTGCCCGAGCGCGTTGTTGATCTTGTGCGCGCCGGTGTGGGCGAGGTCCTCGCGCTTGAGATACAGGCGGAGACCCGGGATGGCAGGTGCCCGGGACGTTCCGCCCGTGGTCGCAAGGCGTCGGGCCTCGACGACGACCGCGGCGGCCAGGCGATCCGCACGGTAGATGGCCGTCGGGCGCCCGGCGAACGTCGCCAGGAGCTCGCGGAGTTCCGCCCAGAACGCCGGATCGTGGCGGAGCGCCTCGTATGCGGTCTCGAGCTGCTCGAGGGCGGCCATGAGCGTCTCGGGGACATATCGACCACCAAAGTCGCGCTCCATCCCCCAGCGACCGGCCGCATCGGCTTCGAGCACACCGGGGTGGACCGGCGTCGGGCCGAACGCCACGTCCGGCCGATCGTCGCGTGCGGCGCGGGCGCGCTTGACGAAGAGCGCGACGCGGAAGGCGTCCTTGGTCGGGCGCACGCCGGGGATCCGGGGCCCTTCGGTGCCCGAGGCGACGTCCACGCCGGTCGCCCGGATCGTCCGCAGGGCCGTCGCGACGTTCGACGGGTCCAGCCCGCCGGCCAGGGTCACGGGGATCTCCCGAGCGACGGCCGACGCCAGGTCCACCGCGGCGCGCGTGCCCGTCCCGCCCGGGTGCGGTCCACCGGCGGTGTCGAGCAGGATGCGCGTGGCGCCGGCCGCCAGGAACGCCCGGCCCCTCGAGACGACCGCATCGATCGCCCGGGCCGGTTCGGCCGGGGCGGTGGCCGGCAGGTGGAGCACCTTCCAGACCTCGCGGCCGGCCTCGGCGACTCGGGCGGCCGGTTCCGTGCCGTTCAGCTGGACGGCGTCGGGATCCAGGGCGGCGACGATCCGTTCGAGCTCGGCGCCGCCGAGGTCCACGGTGATCGCGACGATCCGGGGTCGTTTCGCAGGCGGCCCGGCGGCTCGGATCAGGCGCGCCAGCTCGGCGGCTTCGGGGAGGGCCAGCGCACGCGGTGTCCCGGGGACGAGGTTCAGGCCGACCGCGTCGGCACCGGACCGCACGGCCGCGAGCACACCGTCCGCGTCGGTCACGCCGCAGATCTTCACGAACGCCTGGCGGGCGACGTTGGCCGGGTCGTCCGGTGGGCGTCCCGCCGCCACGAAGGCACGGACCGTGGCCGTCGGATCCGGTGCCCGGACCAGCGCCTCCCCGACCAGCGCGGCATCGAACCCCTGTGCGCGCCAGCGGCCGATCTGCGCGGGTTCGCGGACGCCGGACTCGGCGACCACGAGCCGATCGTCGGGCACGAGCTCGCGCAACCGCGACGCCTGGTCCAGGTCCACGCGCAACGATCGCAGGTCGCGGTTGTTCAAGCCGATGAGCCGGGCACCGCTGGCAAGGGCCGCATCGACCTCCCGGGCGTCGTGCGCCTCGACGAGCGGTTCGAGCCCGATCTCGCGGGCCCGGTCCACGAGCCGCGCCAACGAGCGTCCGCGGTGCAGGCTGGCCAGGAGCAGGACGAGATCCGCCCCCGCCGCGCGGAGCATCGGCAGCTGGATCTCCTCGACGACGAACTCCTTGGCGAGGACCGGGATGGCGACGGCCGCCCGGACGGCGCGCAGGTCCGCCACCGAGCCACCGAACCAGTGCGGCTCGCACAGGACCGAGATGACGCTCGCCCCACCGGCCTCGTACGCTCTCGCCCGGGCCACGATGTCCTCGTCGTCGGCGGCGATGGCTCCCGCCGATGGCGACGACCGCTTGATCTCGGCGATGAGGTGCAGGCCAGGTGCGGCCAGCGCCTCGACGACCGGTCGCGGCCGAGGCGACGCCAGCGCGGCGTCCAGCTGGTCGGCCAGGCTCGTCGCGGCGACCTCGGCGAGGATGTCCGCGCGGCGCCGGTCCGCGATCTCGTGCACGACCGATCGGCGACGTGCCGATCGCGGGGCGGCGACCGTCATGCCTGGCCCGCGGCCGCCTCGGCGGCAGCGGCGTCGGCGTCCGCCAGGCGTCGCTCCGCGCGGAGGCCCTCCAGCAACTCGACGGCGAGTCCGGCATCGATGGCGAGGGCCGCCCGATCGACGCCCTCGTCGAGCGACTCGACCCGGCCCGCGACGAGGAACGCGGCAGCCGCGTTGAGGACCGTCACGTCGCGACGGACGCCGGGCTCGCCGCGCAGGACGGCCTCGACCATCCGGGCGTTCTCGGTCGGATCCGCACCGGCCAGGCGGGCGGTCGGGGCACGGCGCAGACCGAGGCGTTCCGGCGAGACCTCGATGACCTCGATCGCGGTCGCCGTGACGTCGTGGATGACCCCCGTGCCGTCGAGCGGCAGCTCGTCGACGCCCGCGCCGTGGATCACGAACGTACGTTCCGTGCCCAGGCGTCGGGCGACCTCGGCGACCTTGCCCGCGACCTCCGGCGCGCCGACGCCGATGACGCCACGACTCGTCCCAGCGGGATTCGTGAGTGGGCCGAGCAGGTTGAACGCGGTCCGGACGCCGATCTCGCGCCGGGTCGGTCCTGCGTGCCTCATCGCCGGGTGGAAGTTCGGAGCGAACAGGAAAGCGAATCCGAGCGACCGCAACGAGGCGCCCGCGCTCGTCGCGTCGTGGTCGATCCGGACGCCCAGCGCGTCGAGGACGTCGGCCGCACCCGACTTCGAAGTGATCGCCCGATTGCCGTGCTTGGCGACCGGGATCCCGGCCGAGGCGGCCACGAGCGCCGCGGTCGTCGAGATGTTGAAGGTGCCGCTCCCGTCGCCGCCCGTCCCGACGACGTCGATCGCATCGGGCGGCGCGTCCACCTTGACGACCCGGTCGCGCATCGCCTCGGCGAAGCCCGCCAGCTCGTCCACCGTCTCGCCGCGCATCCGCAGACCCATGAGCAGGGCCGACAACTGGGCCGGCGTCGCCTCGCCGTCCATGACGGCGCCCATGGCCGCGCGCGCCTCGTCCATCGACAGGGACCCACCGTCGACGATGGTGGCCAGGGCCGCGCGCACGAGCTCGCTCACGAGCGTCCGGGGTCCTCGGCCATCCCGGCCGTCGCGAACGACCCGGACGCGGCGTCCAGGAGTCCGGCTTCCCCCTCACCGGCCTGGCGCAGGAAGTTGGCGAGGAGGTGCGGGCCCTCGGGGGTGAGCACGCTCTCCGGGTGGAACTGGACACCCTCGAGCGGCAACGTGACGTGGCGGATGCCCATGATGACGCGATCCGACTCGCTCATCGCCGTGACCCGAAGCTCGTCGGGAAGCGTGGCCGGATCGATCGACAGCGAGTGGTAGCGGGCGGCCATGAACGAGGGCGGCATCCCTTCGAGCAGGCCGGCACCATCATGGGTGACCTCGCTCGCCTCGCCGTGGACGAGGGTCGGCGCCCGGACGATGGTCGCCCCGAACGCCTGCGCCATCGACTGCATCCCGAGGCACACGCCGAGGAGCGGGATCCCTCGATCCGCCGCGACGAGGATCGTGTCCATCGAGACACCGGCGGTGTCCGGGTCGCCGGGCCCTGGTGAGATGACGATGCCGCGGAGCTCCGCGCCTGGATCGTCGGCCAGCCGCTCCACGCCGCCCCGATCGATCGCGTCGTTCCGGACGACGCGGACGTCGGCACCGGCCGCCTGGAGCGCCTGCACCAGGTTGAACGTGAAGCTGTCGTAGTTGTCGACGACGAGGATCACGAGACGGCCTCCGGCGCCGGGCCGGCGGCAGGGTCCGCACCGGACGCGAGCGGTCGCGTGCCCTCGGGCGCTCCGGCCGCCAGTTCGATGGCCCGCCGGAGGGCGGCGGCCTTGTGCTCGGTCTCCTCGAATTCGAGCTCCGGGACGGACCCGGCGACGATCCCGGCACCCGTGTGGACGTGGGCCTGGCCCTCGCGCAGGACCGCACTCCGGATGGTGATCGCGGTATCCAGGTTGCCGTCATAGCCGAGGTAGCCGACGGCGCCGCCGTACAGCCCGCGCCGCTCCCCTTCCGCCGCGGCGATGAGTTGCATCGCGCGGACCTTGGGGGCGCCGGACAGGGTCCCCGCCGGGAACACCGACCGCAGGGCATCGAGGGCGTCCAGCTCCGGCTTGAGGCGCGCCTCGACGTGCGACACGAGATGGAGCACGTGGCTGTATCGCTCGACCTCCATGTACTTGCTGACGGTGACCGTGCCGGGCCGGGCCACGCGACCCAGGTCGTTGCGCCCCAGGTCCACCAGCATCACGTGCTCGGCGCGCTCCTTCGGATCGCGCTGGAGCTGCTCGGACAGGAGCGCGTCCTCCTTCGCGTCGGCGCCACGCGGACGCGTGCCGGCGATGGGGTGGGTCGTCAGCTTGTCGCCCTCGACCTGGAGGAGCAACTCAGGAGACGCCCCGACGACCTCGAACGACGGCGTCCGGACGAAGAACAGGTACGGACTCGGGTTGACCCGTCGCAGGGCGCGGTAGAGGGTGATCCCGTCGAGCTGGGCACCCGTGGCGGCGACCATGGGCAGGTCGAACGACTGACGCCGGGCCAGCACCACCTGGATGGCCTCGCCGGCGGCGATCGCATCCTTGGCCGCACCGACGGCCCGCACGTACTGCTCGCGGCCCAGGCTGGTATCGACGGGGGCGTCGACCCCCGGCGCCGCCCCCCCGCGGCCGGAGGTCCCGGCCAGCTCGGCGGCCGACGGCCGGGCGGTCCGCTCGAGTGTCTCGAAGATGGCCGCCTCCGCGATCCGGTAGCGGCCCTCCAGGTCGGGAGCCTCCGTGTGCAGCGACGCCACCGCGGAGAGCGTGTGGGTCAGGTGGTCGAACACGATGACGAGATCGGTCTCGATGAAGGCCGCCATCGGCACGCCGACCGGGTCCCGCTCCGGGAGCGGCACGCTCGGCTCGAACGAGCTGATCGCGTCGTATGCGAGCGCCCCGACGGCGCCACCGGTGAACCGCGGCATCCCCTCGGTCGGCAGGACCCGCCGTCGCGGCACGAACGAGCGGATCGCGGCCAGCGGGTCCGTGGCGGGCGTCGCCTCGGTCGGGAGTTCGCGGTCGTAGGTCGGGACGGTCACCGGACGCGTCTGGACGTGGGCCTGCCCGTCGCGGACCTCCAGGAGCCGCCGCGGGCCGACGCCCAGGAACGAGTACCGGCCAAGGCGTTCGCCACCTTCCACGGACTCGAGCAGGTAGGCCGGGCCGCCATCGTCGAGACGGAGGAGCGCGCCGATCGGGGTCTCGAGGTCGGCCGAGCGGGTCGCGCGCAACAGGATCGTGTCGGCGGAGCTCGCCAGGCGTTGCGCCTGGGTCAGGCTGAGCGGATCGGCTGCTGACATGTGGTGGGACCCCTGGGAATCAAGAACGGCCAGTCGTCTCAGGGACGAAAGGCCGAACCTTCCGCGGTGCCACCCTCATTCGGCGTGTGCCGCACTCATGGATCCAAGGCTCCCGGGTCCATTCCCTCGTCGTCGTCGTCCCGGCTCGCACCGACCGCCGGATCTCTGGTTCGACGCCACGACGGGTACTTGTCCCGTTCACAGCCCGCTCTTCGCGATGTGGCCGGGAGTATGGCCGCGCCGGTCGGGACCCGTCAAGCGGAGGGCGGGGACCGGTCCGACGGGGGTGCCGGCGGCTCGAAGCCCGCGCACGACACGACGGGCAACGCCGGATAGCGCGGGAAGCGACGCTCGTCGCGCGACCGGCCGCACAGGACGAAGACGCTGCCACGGTCGTTGCCCACCCGACGGGCGTGGCGGCATCGGGCGCACAACCCGGCCGAGGCCGGGACCTCGAGGCTCAGCGGCCGGCTCCCCGCGGCGGGAGGCGACGCGCGGATTCCTCGGCGCCGCCCAGCCGTCGCCTCGCGACCGGGATCCAGGCCAGGGCGCCGGCGACCTGGAGCAGGACGACCAGCACGATCAGCAGGCCGGGCACGGTCAGGACCAGTCCGGGGACGAGCCACTCGACCCCGCCGAACGACACCGCCGACAGGCCGCTCACCGCGATCGATCGGGCACTCGGATCCGAGCCGTCGACCCCAGGCATGGCGATCTGCGCGCCGGGTCCGGTGAGATCGCCACCGCCGCTCCCGGTGCCCGGGTCCGTGGTGCCCGCGCCACCAGCGGTCGTGGGTGTGGCGCTCGGTGCGCCTGACGATGGCGAAGGTCTCGCCGATCCTGACGGTGCGGGCGTGGACGACGGCCCCGGCGATGCGCCAGGTCCACCGACGGGGTCGGCCGACGCGCCCGTCGTGGGTGTCGGCGTGACGGTCGGCCTCGGTGTGGCGATCGGCGATGCCGTCGGCCTCGGGGTGACGGTCGGTGCCGGGGTCGCGGTGGGTGCCGGCGTGGCCGTCGGGACCGGTGTCGGGGTGGGCGTCGGGACCGGTGTCGGGGTGGGCGTCGGGACCGGTGTCGGGGTGGGCGTCGCACCCGCCGTGAAGGCCAGGCTGATGTGCTCCGAGAAGCCCTTCTTGCAGTCCTCGGCAGCATAGGCGCGGGCGTCCCACGGCAGCAGGCCGGGCACCAACGCCGAGACGACGATGTCCACCGCGACGTGATCCGGCGAGTTCGCGTCCAACCGAGATCCACCATTCCTGGCCTTGATCCGGACGGTCGTCAGCCCGGACTTGGACGCCTTCCAATCGCTGACCGCGGGTTCGCCGACGAGGGTGACCGAGCCGACGGAAAAGGTCGGGGGGATGGCGATGTCCACGCACCCCAGGTCGCTTGTGCCATCGTCGCCGCCGAGGTTCCACAACTCGACGTGGACGGTCGTCTGTCCGGTCTGACTGACGGTGCTCGGGGTCCGGCTCATCCCCCATGTGGTCGCGGCCGAGACCGCGAGCGTGGATCCGAGGACGGCGACGGTCGCGAGGAGCATTCCGATCAGGACCGACGACCGTCGCATCTCACGCCACCTGCCGATACGGCGTCCACAGTTCGACGGTCGGGACCTCCAGACCCGGCAGAGGAGCGTCCTCCGCCGTCTCGATGCCCGCGATGAAGGCGAGGACGAGGCGCTCGTCGAGCTGCGTGCCGGCGGCATCTCCCAATCTGGTCAGGGCCTCGCGGACGTCAAGGGCCTTGCGATACGGCCGCGTGGTGGTCATCGCCGAGAACGCATCCGCGACCCCCAGGATCCGAGCGATGAGCGGGATGTCCTCGCCGGCCAGCTGATGCAGGTAGCCCTTTCCGTCCCACCGCTCGTGATGGTGGCGGACACCGGCCCGCACCAGCTCCTCCTCGGGCAGGTCGCGCACGATGAGGTCGCCGAGCGCCACGTGCTGCTTGACGATGTCGTACTCGGCCTCGGTGAGGGCGCTCGGCTTGCGCAGGATGGTGTCCGGGATGCCGATCTTGCCGACATCGTGCAGGAGGCCCGCGACCCGGACGGTCGCGACCAGCTCCGGCGAGCACCCGTAGCGCCGGGCGAGGAAGGTGGCGTAGCGAGCGACGTCCTCCGAGTGACGTTTCGTGTAGCGGTCCTTCGTGTCGACAGCGAGGATCAAGCCCTGGAACACGTCGAAGGTCCGCGCCTCCGGACTCACGTCGGCGGTCGCACCGGCGAAGCGGACCGCATCGCCGCCGCTGGCCTTGGCCTCCTGGAGCGTGGTGGCGGCCACGGTCAGGAGTCCGGTCGCCGAGTCGGCGTGCTCGGGGTAGCTGCAGACGCCGATGCTCAGGGTCACCGGGAGCCGCTCCGAGACACCGAACTGCAGCGCCCGATCGACCAGGCCGGACCGGACGGAATCGATGAACCCGTCGATCAGGTGGATCCGCTCGGTCGGGACGACGACCAGCATCTCGTCGGGCCCGTAGCGGCCCAGGATCGCGTCCGGCGGCAGCGCCTGGCGCAGGACGTCCACGACCGTGAAGAGCGCATCGTCCCCGGCCGCGTGGCCGTACGACTCGTTGAGCGATCGGAAGTTGTCGATGTCGGCGAGGACCAGGCTGAACGGCCGGCCGTCCGACCGCGACAGCTCCACCGCGGTCGCGACCGCGTCGACGAGCGTACCGTGGTCGAGGAGGCCGGTGAGCGGGTCGCGCTGGGACGCGTCGACGAGGGCGGCGGCCTGGCGGCTGATCCGCGTCTGCGCCGAACGGAAGATGAACAGCAGTGCCAGCGACGCGACGATGGCGGCCGTGAGCGTCACCAGGACGATCCCGCGCCGAAGGTCCTCGAGCTGGGCCAGGATCGGCACGGCGTCCCGCCAGATCGCGACGACCGCCCGGACCTGGCCGCCCGTGACGAGCGGGAAGTACTCGCGCAGCACATCGGTCGTCGCGAGTGCCGGTCCGGTCACCTCGCTGGCCGATCCGGACGAAAGGGTCGCGGTCGCGTGGCGGCCATCGAGCGCGCTCAGGAAGTCGGAACTGGCCCCCGCGGTGGCGCCGGTCGCGGCCCCGTCGTCCGACGCCACGACGAGTCCGTCCGGCGATCGGAGCTCGACGCGCACGATCTCGCCCGCTTCGACGAGCGAGGCCAGACGCGCCTGGAGCGTGGCGAGGCGGTCCGTCGACGGTCCGGTGGCGCCCAGGTCGTCCGGGGAGACGGAGCTCGTGACGAAGGTCCGCACGAGGGCGGCGTCCGTCCCGACGACCGAGTTGAGCGTGGACGTCGAGAAGTGCGCGGACACCAGGAGGATCTGGGCCACGGCCGTGATCCCCACGATGGCGATGAAGACGCCGAAGACGATGATGTAGAGCACAGGGCGCTGCGTGCGGCGCGGAGTCCCGAACATGACGATGTGGCTCGCTCCAGCGGAGTAACGGCCACAAACGTACCGGGAGCGGGCGCACTCGCCCATGTGACCAAAGTCCCGGGCGACTCCGGTGGAGGATCAGCCGCGGGTGGCGGAGAGGGTGGGATTCGAACCCACGGAGTCTTGCGACTCAACGCTTTTCAAGAGCGCCGCCTTCAACCGCTCGGCCACCTCTCCGGCCGCTGAGGATACCAGCGGCCGGGTCGAGGTCGACGGGTCAGGCCTTGATCACCACCGTGCCGGCGATCAGGTCGAACCAGCCACGCTGGCGCTTGTCGATGAAGATCCAGATGAAGCCGAGGTAGAAGACGAAGCTGGACACCCAGTAGCCGATGAGGCGCAGGATCGACTGGCCCATCGTGAGCGGCCCGCCGTCCTTGTCGCTCACGACCTTGATGTTCATCATCTTCATGCCGGGCGTCTGGCCACTCTTCGACCAGAAGTACGGGAAGTACGCCAGCGGGACGATGATCACGCCGACGAGCAGGCCCAGCCCACCCAGGATCGGCACGATCGTCGCGAGCAGGCCGAACACGATGATGAGCGCGAAGACCGCCGCCGCGACGATCAGCGTGTCCACGATGTAGCCGACGAGGCGCGCTCCGGGCCCGCCGAACTCGATGCCGGGTCCCGGTCCCGGGACGGCTTCCGGGGCCACCCACGGCGCCGGCTGTTGCGGATCGCTCATGACGCGTTCTCCCTCTTGTCCCCCACTTCAGGCGCCGCGATGGTATCGCGCCCGAGATACGGCCGTAAGACCTCCGGGACGGTCACGGACCCGTCGGGACGCTGGTACGTCTCGAGGATCGCCGCCACGATCCGGGCGAGGGCGAGACCGGACCCGTTGAGCGTGTGGACGAGCTCCGGCTTCGCGCCGGCCTCGGGCCGGTAGCGGATCGCCATCCGACGGGCCTGGAAGTCGCGGAAGTTCGAGCACGAGCTGACCTCCAGCCAGCGCTCGACGCCGGGCGACCAGACCTCCAGGTCGTACTTGCGCGCCTGGGTGAACCCCATCTCGCGGGTGGCCATGAGAAGCACGCGATAGGCCAGGCCGAGCCGTCGGAGCAGGATCTCGGCCCGCTCGGTCATCCATTCGAGCGCCGCCGCGCTGTCCGCCGGTCGCTCGAACAGGACCATCTCGACCTTGTCGAACTGGTGCACGCGCAGGATCCCGCGCGTGTCCTTGCCGGCCGCACCGGCCTCGCGCCGGAAGCACGGCGAGTAGGCGGCGTACCGGATGGGCAGCTCGGCCGCCTCGAAGATCTCGTCGCGGTGGAGGTTCGTGACCGGCACCTCGGCGGTGGGGACCAGGTACAGGTCGTCGCGGGTCACGACGTACATCTGGTCTTCCTTGTCGGGGATCTGGCCGGTGCCCCGGGCACTGTCGGCGTTGACGACGGCGGGTGGCCAGACCTCGGTGAAGCCGTGCTCACGCGTGTGGACGTCGAGGAACCAGTTGATCAGGCCCCGCTGGAGCGCGGACCCGGCTCCCTTGTAGACGGGGAACCCGGAGCCGGCGATCTTCGCGCCGCGGGCGTTGTCCAGGATGTCCAGCGCGTCGCCGATCTCCCAGTGCGGCCGCCGCGTCCAGGTCGCCCCGTCCGTCGGGGCGTCGGCACCCACCTCGCCGGCCAGCGGCTCCTCGTGGGCGAGGATCTCGCCCCAGATCCGGATCGTGACGTTGGCCTCCTCGCCGCCGATCGGGATGTCGGTGTCGGGCGGGTTGGGGATGCGCAGCAGGAGGTCGTCGAGCGTCGCCTGGGTCTCGGCCAGGGTGGCGTCGAGGGCCGTGATCCGCTCGCCCGCGGCCGTGCTGGCGTCGCGCAGGCCCGCGACCTCCGGCCCGTCCGGTGCGGCCCCGCTCTTGATCGCCTCGCCGATCCGCTTGGAGACGGCGTTCCGTTCCGCCTTGAGCGTCTCCGTCTCACCGAGCAGGCGGCGCCGATCCGCGTCGAGCGCAAGGGCTCGGTCGACCAGCGCCGGGTCCTCGCCCTTCCGGATCGCCCCGTCTCGGATGACGTCCGCTTCGTCGCGCAGGCGCTGCAGCCCGACGCTCACGCGGCGGCCGCCCGCAGGCGCTCCACCACGAAGGCGGCTGGGAGGCTGGCCAGGAGCCAACCGGCGCGGGGCCCATTCGTCCGACCGAGGAACGCCAGGTAGATCGCGCCGAACGCCCGTCCCGGCGCCAGGCCGAGATCGGAGGCCGCCTTGAAGATGGCGGTCTGCCAGGCGTCGCCCGAGGTGGGCGGAGCCGCGTCGACCGCTTCCGCCAGGGCCCCGAGGTACGCCTTCTGGTCCGCCTCGATGGCCGTCGCCTCAGCCGGCAAGCCGTCACGCCGGACCGCCAGGAGCGACCGCTCCGGGGCGTAGCTCTCCAGCCAGCCCCGGGCCGCGGCGATCCGCTCGGCGATGAGGGCGGCCTCGCGCTCGGTCAGGGGACGTCCCTTCTCCGCCGTCACGCGCTCGACGACATCGACGCCCGGGACCTGGAGGAGCAGGGCGAGGTGCGCGAACGCGGGCCGGAAGGCGGCCGCTTCGGTCTCCCAGTCGGCCTGCGGATCGAGCAGTGAGTAGCGGAACGTGGCATCGAAGCCAAGCGGGATGTCGCCCTTCACGTCGCGCCCCGCCGTTGCCGCCGCGTACCGATCGAACTCGTCGAACAGGCGCGGGATGGCGTCCGTGCCGTTCGGATCGAATTCGATGGCGTGGTTGGGGCGTGGCCGGAGGAACAGGAAACGCAGCTGCTCGGGCGGCACGACCTCGACGATCTGGTGGGCGGCGGCGCCCCGACCCTTGGACGTCGACATCTTCTTGCCGCCGATGTTCAGGAACTCGTACGGCACGTTGAGCGGCGGTTCGCGCTCGAACACCTCGCGCGCGATCGCATCGCTGCGATCCCGCGAGCCACCGGCGGTCGAGAGGTCCTTGCCGTTCGGCTCGATGGTCACCCCGAACAGCGACCACTGGGCGGCCCACTCGAGGTTCCAGGGCAACTTGGCGGCGCCTCCGAACGGGCTGATCCAGCCCGCCGAGCCGCAGCCGGACGCCCATTCGACGTGGCGCTCGCGGCACTCGTAGTAGACCTGCTCGCCGTTCCAGTCGGTGACGATGGTCGTCCCGACCTTGCCGCAGGTCGGGCAGATGACCCCGACGGGGTGCCACGTCGCGGGATGCTGGACATTGGCGACCCGGCGATAGATGTCGCGAACGAGGTCCGCCTTGTCGAGCGCCGTCCGGATGAACGGATCCATCTCGCCCGTCGGGTAGATGTCGCTCATCCAGTAGTAGCGGTCCGGGTGGATGCCGAGACCCGCGAAGGTCTCGATGAAGATGCCCGCGAAGTGTCGGGCGTAGCTCTCGTGGCAATCGCCGACCGGGTCCGGCACGTGGGCCAGCGGCCGACCCATCTCGCGCTCGATGGCGTCCGGGGTCAGGAGCGCCTGGGCGTCCATCGGGTCGAGGTCGTCGACGCCGTACAGGAGCGTCGTCTCGACCCCGTGAGCGCGCAGCGCTCGAACGATCGTGTCGAGGATGACCGGGCCGCGCAGGCTCCCGACGTGGACCGTGCCGGACGGCGTCTTGGAGTCGTTGACGACCTGGGGGCCGCTGACCGATGCCGCTAGTTCGTCCGCCCAGTCCATGGCCGCTCCGGCGTCAGGTGATGGCCGTGATCTTGTACGTAAAGTCGCCGGCGGGGACCTTGACGACGATCTTCTCGCCCTTCTTCTTGCCGAGCAGGGCACGCCCGACCGGGCTCTCGTTGGAGATCCGGCCCTCCGCGGGCTTCGCCTCCGTGGAGCCGACGATCGTGAACGTCTCCTTGCCGTCAGGGCTCTCGACCGCGACCGTCGACCCGATCTGGACATGATCGGTGGAGTGGTGTTCGTCGATGATCGTGGCGTTCTTGATCAGGGCCTCGAGCGTCTGGATCCGGCCCTCGACGAACGCCTGCTCGTTCTTGGCGTCCTCGTACTCGGCGTTCTCCGAGAGGTCGCCGTGTTCCTTGGCGTCGTGGATCCGGTTGGCGACCTCGGGCCGCTTGACGGAGGTCATCTCGTCGAGCTCCGCGCGGAGCTTGTCGAGGCCGTCCTTCGAGAGGTAGGTGGGCTTGTTATTCATGGGCTGGTGCCCCCGGTGTGCGGGTGATCCGATGGTGGGCAGACCGATCCGAGCGGTCTTCGATATAGGGAAGGACCCCAGGTGAGCCGCGGTCCGTTGCCGCGCACCTGAAGTCCAGCCGAGCGCGAATGGTAGTCGCGCCAGCGGGTGCCTGTCAAAGCGCGAGGGCCTGTCGCGCCCGCTGTCAGGTTCCCTCCGACAGGCGCACGAGTCGGCGCTTGATGCGCTGCAGGGAGCCTCGGTCCGGCAGGGCGACGAACAGCGTGTCGTCACCGGCGATGGACCCCGCCACCTCCGGCCAGCGAGCCCGGTCGAGGGCCGCCGCGATGGCGTGCGCGGAGCCCGGCAGGGTCCGCAGGACCAGGAGCAGACCGGCCTCGTGGATCTCGAGCGGCAGGTCCGCCAGGAGCTTGCGCAGGCGGTCCTCGCCCGACGTCTCCGCCTCCACCAGGCGGGGCGGGAGCGCATAGGCCGCCAGCCCGTCCCGGGTGACCTTGATCAGGCCGAGCTCCGCGACGTCGCGCGAGATCGTCGCCTGGGTCGTTCGGAACCCACGGTCGCGCAGGGCGGCCGCCAGCTCCTGTTGGGTCCGGATCGGGCGGCCGGCAACGAGGTCGCGAATGGCCCGTTGACGAGCCTGCTTCATGACTTCCATCGGGCTAGCGCGTGGCCAGGAACGCCAGCACGATCCCGGCGAGCACGAAGCGATAGACGACGAACACGGTCAGCGAGTGGGTCCGCAGGTAGCGCAGCAGGATCCCGATGGCGAACACCCCGGCGACGAACGAGGCGGCAAGGCCGACGAACAGCGGGGCCAGGTCCACCTGCACGCCGAGCTCACCCGCGATGAGCCGACGGAACTCGAAGACGATCGCGCCGGCCGTGATGGGCGTGGCCATGAGGAAGCTGAAGCGGGCCGCCGCCTCGCGATCCAGGCCCGCGAATCGACCGGCCGAGATGGAGATCCCGGACCGGCTGATGCCCGGGATGAGGGCGAGCGCCTGGGCCGCGCCGATGGCGAGGGCGATCGGGAAGGTGACGCCCTCGATGGTCCGGTCCGAACGACCGAACCGGTCGGCCAGCCACAGGATCACGCCACCGATCACGAGCGTGATGGCCACCGGCAGCAGGGTCTCCGTGCCGATTCCATGGAACCGCTCCTCGATGACATCGTTCAGGAGGAAGCCCACGATGGCGGCCGGGATCGTCGCTGCGACGAGCAGCCAGGCCAGCTTGCGATCCGCGTCGCCCGCGAAGGATCGATCGCGGATGGTCGCGAATCCCGCCGGCACGATCCGGAGCCAGTCCGCCCGGAAGTAGACGAGCAACGCGAAGAGCGTGCCGAGGTGCAGCATCACGCTGAACGCCAGCGAGGCGATGAACGCATCGTCCCAGCCGAACAGGCGCGGGACGATGAGCAGGTGCCCGGACGACGAGATCGGCAGGAACTCGGTGAGCCCCTGGACGATCCCCATGATCAGGGCCTGGATGACGGTGTCGTCCACTGGATGCACCGGGGCAGGTGGCGGGCCAGCCCGCCCCGGTCCTCGCTCCGGCTACCGCAGGAACAGGGGGGCGAGCACCAGTGAGATGGTCGCGAGCAGCTTGACCAGGACGTGGAGCGACGGGCCCGCGGTGTCCTTGAACGGATCGCCGACGGTGTCGCCGACGACGGCCGCGGCGTGGGCCTCGGTGCCCTTGCCGAGGATGTTGCCCTCGTCGTCCTTGAGGTGGCCCGATTCGATGTACTTCTTGGCGTTGTCCCAGGCGCCGCCGCCGTTGTTCAGGACGGTCGCGAGCAGGACGCCCGCGATGGTCCCGACCATCAGCATGCCGGCGACCGCC
Organism: uncultured Anaerolineaceae bacterium; assembly: GCA_964579825.1. GTDB lineage: Bacteria > Chloroflexota > Limnocylindria > Limnocylindrales > CSP1-4 > SPCO01. The sequence continues at coordinate 47,492 of CAZOHT010000013.1, read as the reverse complement.
TCGGCCCCCAGCAGGACCCCGATGGCGATCGGCGTCGCCACGGCGACCATGCCCGGCAGAATCATCTGCTTGAGGGCGGCCTTGGTGGTGATGTCGACGACCCGGGCGTAGTCCGGGCGCTGGGTGTAATCCATGATCCCGGGCATCTCGCGGAACTGGCGGCGGACCTCGACGATGATCGACTGGGCCGTGTTGCCGACGGCGCGGATGGCCAGGGAGCTGAAGAAGTAGACCAGGGTCGCGGCGATCATCGCGGCGATGAACACGTTGACGTTGGCCAGGTTGACCGAGTTCAGGAGTTCGACGCCGGGGACCCCGGCTTCGAGCTGGCGGCCCTTGATGACGTTGATCTTGTCGATGTAGGCGCTGAACAGCAGGAACGCCGCCAGCGAGGCCGACGCGATCGCGTAGCCCTTGGTCAGGGCCTTGGTCGTGTTGCCCACGGCGTCCAGGCGGTCCGTGATCTCGCGGGCGCCCTTCTCGATCCGGCTGAACTCGGCGATGCCACCGGCGTTGTCCGTGATGGGCCCGAAGGTATCCATCGCCAGGATGTAGGCCGTGGTCATGAGCATGCCCATCGTGGCGACGGCGGTGCCGAAGATGCCACCGACGTTTCGGCCGTCCGCCGAGACCAGGCCCGCCTGGTCGCCGAGCCAGTGGCTGGTGAACAGGGCGATGGCGATCGTGATCGCGGTGACGGCCGTCGTCTCGAAGCCGACCGCGGTCCCGGCGATGATGTTCGTCGCCGGGCCGGTCTTCGACGCCTCGGCGATCTCGCGGACCGGCCGGAACGTGCCGGCGGTGTAGTACTGGGTGATGTAGACGAACGCGACACTCGTGGCCAGGCCGATGATGCCAGCCGCGAAGAAGTAGACCCAGGTCGGGAGACCGCCCGTGCCGGTCGTGCCGTTCGTGTCCATCATCACGTACGTCGTGATGGCGAGCCCCACCACAGAGAGCAGGGTCGTGACCCAGTACCCGCGGTTGAGCATGTTCATCGGGTCTTCGTCTTCCTTGCCCCGGACGAAGAAGATCGCCACGATCGTGGCCAGGAGTCCGAAGGCTCGGACGACGAGCGGAAAGAAGATCCACGCCTGCGGGTTCGGCCAGCCGGCGGTCACCGCGATGGCGTACACGCCGACGCCGAGGATCATCGCGCCGATGTTCTCGGCGGCGGTCGACTCGAACAGGTCCGCGCCACGACCGGCGCAGTCGCCGACGTTGTCGCCGACGAGATCCGCGACCACACCCGCGTTGCGGGGGTCGTCCTCGGGGATGCCCTTCTCGACCTTGCCGACGAGGTCCGAGCCGACGTCGGCGGCCTTGGTGTAGATGCCGCCGCCGAGCTGGGCGAACAGGGCCACGAACGAGGCTCCGAAGCCGAAGCCGACGATGAGGAACGGCGCTTCGGCGACGGTCACGTCACCGACGACCGTCGAATAGAGCATGAAGATGCCCCACACGCCCAGGAGCGACAGGGCGACGACGAGGAAGCCGGAGACGGCCCCACCGCGCATCGCGACCTGGACCGCCTCCACGAGGCTTCGCCGGGCGGCCGAGGCCGTCCGAACATTGGCCCTGACCGCGATCTGCATGCCGATGATCCCGGAGGCCATCGAGCAGACCGCGCCGACGAAGAACGCGATCGCGGTCATGATCCCGATCGGGGATCCGGCCAATGACGGGACGTCGGCGACTTCGGGGGTCTCGATGAGGGTGATGAGGATCCCGATGAGGACCGCACCGACGACGGCGAGGATGCCGATCGTCGTGTACTGGCGGCGGATGAACGCCGTCGCGCCCTCGAGGATCGTGCCGGCGACGGCTTCCATCTCGGGCGTGCCGGTATCGCGCGCCAGGACGTCGCGTGCCAGGTAGATCGCGAAGGCGACGGCGATGAGCCCGGCCGGCAGGACGATCAGTTGGAGTGAACTGGCATCCATGTGGTCTGTGGAGTCCTCCGTGTCATGCGATCGGCCCCGGGCTCCGGCCGACGCGACACGCGCGGCGCGTGACACGGGTGAGGGGCCTGGGGGCTTGGGTCGGCGCGGTCCCGTGCGGCATCCACCGAGGGCTGGGACCTTGCAGCTGGACGCGGAGTGTAACAAGGCGCCAAACAGCGGGTCAATCTCAGGCGGAGGTCTGGATATGCAACGGCCGGGCCCGTCCCGGACCCAGCCAGGGGCGGTCCCGGGGGCCAGCACCTATACTCCCGCCTTGTGACCAAACGACCCGCCTTCGGGTGTCTCCTCGAGATCGTCGAGACGCTCGTCCTGACCCTTGTCATCTTCCTCGTCATCCAGACCTTCGTCGCGCAGCCCTACAAGGTCGAGCAGCAGTCGATGGAGCGGACCTTCGAGCCCGGCCAGTACGTCCTGGTCGACAAGTTGACGCCCCGCGTGAACCCGTACGCACGCGGCGACATCGTCGTCTTCAATCCGCCCACCTCCTGGGTCCAGGAGAAGGACACGCCCTTCATCAAGCGAGTCATCGGCGAGGGTGGCGACACGGTCAAGATCCAGGACGGCCAGGTCCTCATCAACGGCATCGTCATCACCGAGGCCTACGTCTACTCCGACGTCCCCGGCGGACCGCCACAGGAGACGCTGGCGCCGCCCGACCAGGACACGTGGGTCATCCCAGAGGGGCAGCTGTTCCTCATGGGTGACCATCGTTCCAACTCGGCGGACTCGCGGGTGTTCGGGCCGGTCGCGGTGGACCAGGTGATCGGGCGAGCGTGGCTGCGCTACTGGCCGCTCGACACCTTCGGGATCCTGCCGACGCCGACCTACCCGGAGCTCGACACCGCCAGCCCATGAACCCAGCGCTCGCGGCCGTCGCCATCGCGATCCTGGCCGGAGCGGTCGCCGCGGTCTTCGTCCGCGATGCCCGGGTCGCCGTGCTCTCGCTCGCGGTCGTCCTGCTCGCCACGCCATTCCTGGCTGACCCCATCGCGCCCGCCAGCGGCCTGGTCGCCCGTGTGCTTGGCGCCGTCCTCGCGACGTACCTACTGTGGATCCCGGTCCGTGACGGTGCCTTCCCGACCGGGGGGTCCAGGCTCGGTTGGGTCGCGGATGGCCTGGTCGCGGCCGCGGCGGCGACCGTCGGGTTCGCCTCGCACGGACTCGGCGCCCCACCGCACGGGCCGGCCCTCGCGGCCGCCGTCGGATTCGCCCTCGCCGCGCTCGCGATCGCGCCCCTACTCACCGGACGCGACGTCATCCGGGTCGGGATCGGCCTGAGCCTGCTCCTCCAGGGCGCCATGGTCGTCCGGGCGGGTCTGGGCGGCACGCCGTCCACGTTGGAGGAGCTCGTGACCGCCGGGGCGGTCGCCGCGCTCGGTGGCGCGATCGGCGTCCTGGCGATGGCCGCCCGGACGGACGGGACGGCCGGCTTCGCGCTGGCCGACGAACTGCCGCCGCGCCGGCGACGCAGCACGGATCTCCGGCCGGATCCGCGGCCCACCCGCCCGGACGACGCGCCGTGAGCCTGGCCGTCTTCCTCGTCGTCGCCTTCGTCGGGACGACGCTGGCCCTGCTGCTGCGGCGCTGGGAGCGGGTCGGGCTGGCGGTCGGTGTCGTCGGTCTTGGCGCCGCCTTCGTCGCCGCGCTGGCGATGGATCCGACCGCACGACTCGAGGTAGGCGGGTCGGTCCTGGCGGCCTCGCCCTACCTGCGGCTGTTCCTTGTCCTCGGCACGTTCACCGGCCTCGTCCTGTCGGTCATGGGGCTCGCCTCAGGCTCGCGCCGGGATGGCCCGGCGGTCACGCTCGGGACGATGGGCGCCGCCGGGCTGGCCCTGGCCCTGCCGGATCCGCGCGTGGCGGTCCTCGCCATCACGGCCGGCGCGATGCTCGGCGTCCTGCTCACGGTCGTGCCGACGGGTGGCCGCGTCGGGGCCGGCATCGGGCTGCGTGACCTGCGGGCGGTCGTCGTGGCCGGGGCGATGGCCATCGCGGCGACGGCGTGGATCGGCCGGGACCTGGAGGAGCTCGTGGCCCAGCCGGTCGTCTTCGGCCTCGCCTACCTCGCGTTCGCGCTGGCCGTCGCGATCCGGTTCGGAGCGATCCCGTTCCATATCCTCGTCGGACGGCTCACGGACGCCGTCCCCGAGACCGGTCTGCCGATCCTCATCGCCTGGGGCCCGGCGTCGCTCGCGATCGTCGGTCTGGCGTGGGTCGACGCGTCGATCGCGCCGCTGGCGGTCGACGTCGGGTCGGTCCGGGCGGTCGTCGTCGCCATCGCGGTCGCGTCGATCGTCCTGGCCACGTTCGCGGCGTGGATCCAGGACGACCTGGAGCACGTCGTGGGCTACTCGATCGTCGGCGACGCCGGCGTCGTGATGCTGGCGTTCGCGGCCCTGGACCCGGCGGCCTGGACCCCCGGCCGCGTCTGGATCCTGGCCTTCGTGATGACCCGGAGCGCGTTCGCTGCGTGGGCCGCCGTCGTCCGCGACTCGTTCTGGACCGGCAGCCTGTCCGACCTGCGTGGTTGGGCCATCCGCTCACCGCTGCTGGCCGTCGGCCTGGTGACCATCACCCTCGCGGCCATCGGCCTGCCGGGGTTCGCCGCCTTCGAGGCGCGGACGGACCTTGTCGACCTCGCGCTCGATGGCCCGCTGCAGGCGATCGTGTTCATCGCCACGCTGGCCCCGGTCGCGTACTACGGCCGCCTGCTGGTCCTCGGGACGCGCCGCCTCGATGTCAGTTCCGCACCTGCCGTCGACTGGCGGCCGCACTGGATGCGACCGGACCTGACCGACGTGACGGGGTCGATCGGTCGGCTGGTGCGGGCGAACCGGCCGATCGGGATGACCTTGGCGTCGGTACTCCTGGCCATCGTCGCGCTGCTGACCTCGATCGGGGCGTTCGGTGGGCCGCTGGCGGCCGCCGGCCTGCCACCGATCCAGTCCGGCCCGGGCGAGACGACGCCCTAGCCCAGGTCAGTCGGCGGGCGGCAGGACCCAGGTGTCGACCGAACGGTCGTACGCGAGCAACTCGTCGGACGTGAACCACAGCCCCAGCTCCGTGGCCGCGGCCTCCGGACCGTCCGAGGCGTGGACGATGTTCTGCGCCGTCTCGAGCGCGAAGTCGCCCCGGATCGTGCCGGGCGCCGCCTCGTGCGGCCTGGTCGCGCCGTTGATGGCCCGGACGACGGCGATCGCGTTGGGCCCTTCGAGCGCGAGCGCGACCAGCGGCGAGGACGTGATGAAGTCCACGAGGCTCCCGAAGAACGGGCGCTCGCGGTGGGCGGCGTAATGGCGCTCGGCCAGCTCCCGCGACGTCTGGACCAGCTTCAGGCCGACGACCTTCAGGCCGCGCTCTTCGTAGCGGGCGAGGATGCGGCCGATGAGCAGGCGCTGGACGCCATCCGGCTTGACGAGGACGAGGGTCCGTTCCGAGGTGGGCATGTCTACCTACTGCGAGGGTGGTGTGGTGGGCCCGGATTGTAGCGCGGCCGTCTCGACCGGACCGTCCTCGCCGAGAGCGCGGGCCGCGGCGGCGTAGGCGACCGCGGCCTCGGCCTCGGATCCGGTGGCGCGGAATGCATCGCCGCGGACCAGCAGCAGGGCCGGCTGGGTGACGTCGATCGTGCCGTCCAGGACGGCCGGGGCGAGATGCGGCCCGGTGCGGATGGCGAGACCGAGCAGGCCCGCGGCCCGATCGGCATCCCCGCCCGAGAGGGCGGCCAGGCCGGCGTCCATCAGGCCGGCCGGGTCGATCGCCGGCGATCCCTCCGGGCTCGCGTTCGCCGCATCCACATCCCAGAGTCCGGGACCGCCCGTATCGTCGGCGGAGACCCCGATCCCGGCTGCCGCCGCGATGGCCGTCGGGGGAGGATCGGTCGCCCGGCGATGCGGGGTCCGGTCGTCCGTGGCCGCGCCATCCGCGCTGTCGTCGCCGAACAACGTCGTCGCCGACGGGACCGGATCGGCGGGGTCGGGCGGCCAGACGGCCGAGCGTGGCATCCCGGCGAACAAGGCATCGAGCGTCCCGCCGGCCGCGCTCATCGCCCGCGTCGCCAGGCGCCTCGCCTCGCCCGGACGGCCGCCCGCGACGGCGGCTTCGGCGGCGATGAGGATCGCGAGCGGGGCGTCGGAGCCATGGTCCAGGACGGTCGTCGCGGCCTCCCCCGCCCGGACCGTGTCACCGGTCCGCCAGCGCGCTTCGGCGAGATCGATGAGCGCGTCGTCATCCAGCGGCCCACGCCCGGCGAGCGTCTCGAACTCCGCTCGGGCCAGTGCCAGCGATCCGATGCGCAGGTGCAGGCGCGCCAGGGACAGGTCGATCGCCCGACGGTCGCCGCTCGTGGCGACGGGTGCGTG
>CAZOHT010000013.1:1879-41068 GCA_964579825.1 uncultured Anaerolineaceae bacterium | reverse complement strand
GCGCCAGGGACAGGTCGATCGCCCGACGGTCGCCGCTCGTGGCGACGGGTGCGTGTAGGCCGTCGATCGTCACGCCGGGATCCGCAGGTGGGATTCGAGGCCGCGCAGGTAGCGGGCCGGGGCGACCGCGGCCAGGCGCAGGCCATCGTCGAGGAACAGCTCGGCGGCGACCCGCTGGCACGCCTCGGCGTCGACGGCGTCGACGGCGGCCAGCGCCTCGTCGAGATCCAGCACGCGATCGTGCAGCGCCTCCTGGCCGCCGATCCATGACGCGACGTGGCGGGTGTCGTCCATCCGCAGTTCCATGCCGCCCGCCAGGTAGCGCTTCGCCTTCTCGAGCTCGGCGGCCGGGATGAGCTCGTCGCGCAGTCGGGCCAGCTCCACCAGGATCGCATCGAGCGCCGGCCCGAGCTCGGCCGGATCCACGCCGGCGGAGACCTCGAGCGCGCCCGCATCGGCGTAGTCGATCAAGCCGGACGACACGTCGTAGGCCAGGCCGCGGGCCTCCCGCACGCTCAGGAAGAGGCGGCTGCTCATCCCGTCGCCGAGCACGGCGTTGAGGACGGCCAGTGTCCAGGCGTCCGGATGATCGCGGCGGAGCGCCGGGACCCCGACGGACAACTGCGCCTGGCTGGTCGATCGTTTGCCGAGTCGCGCGCGCGGGCCGGCCGGCAGCGTGGGCGCCGGAGCCGCCACCGGGATGGCGCCGTTCCCGGTCCCGAATGCCGTCGCCGCCAACTCGACGAGCCCGTCGTGTGGCAGGTCGCCGGCCACGGCGACGACCGTGTTGGCGGGGCGATAGAGCGTCCGCCAGAACTCGTGGATGGTCGCCGCGGGCAGGGCCCGGATGCCCGCCTCGTCGCCGCAGATCTCGCGACCCAGCGGCCCGTCGCCGAACATCGCGCCCTGGAACAGCATCTGGCAGTACTCGGACGGGTCGTCCAGGTACGATCGGATCTCCTCGATGATGATCGTCCGCTCATCGTCGATGGCCTTGTCGTCGAGGACCGGCCGCACGATCAACTCGCCCACGACGTCCATGGCGCGGACCGCTTCGCGGCGCGGGACCCGGACCCAGTAGACGGTCGATTCGCGGTCGGTCGCGGCATTGAACGATCCGCCGACCCCCTCGATCGCCTCGCTGATGGCGCGCGTGGACGGGAATGCGGCCGTGCCCTTGAAGGTGATGTGCTCCATGAAGTGCGCGACGCCGGCCTCGGCCTCCGATTCGAGGCGCGATCCGGCCAGGACGTAGGCGGCGATGGAGACGGAGCGTGCCCCGGGCATCCGGGCGCTGATGACACGCGGCCCGGCGGGCAGCACGGTTCGTTCGAACACGCGGGGATGGTACAGGAACGGTCCGACCCGGCCTCCCGAGGGAGTGCCGGGCCGGACGGACTCATCGGTCGACCGAGCGGGGCTCGGCGCGCCGGAGTCAGACGAGCGTTTCCACGTAGTCCTTGAGGAAGAACACGAGGAACGCGATCGCCGCGCCCCACATCAGCAGGTGGACCTCGCGGATCTTGCCCTTGACGACCTTGATGAACACCCACGTGATGACGCCGGCACCGATGCCGATCGCGATGTCGTACGTGAGCGGCATCAGGATCATCGTGAACAGGGCCGGGATCGCCTGCTCCGGGTCGCCGGCGTCGATCCCGCGGATCTGCTCGAAGAGCAGCGCGCCGACGAGGATCAGGGCCGGGGCCGTCGCCTGGGTCGGGATGACCGCCGCGAGCGGAGCGAGGAACACGGCTGCGAGGAACAGCGCGCCGGTGACGAGCGACGCGAATCCGGTCCGACCGCCCTCGCCGACACCGGCCGAGCTCTCGATGAAGCTCGTGTTGGAGCTGGTCCCGAACACGCCACCGGCGGCGGCGGCCACGGAGTCCACCAGCAGGATCCGCCCGACCTTCGGGACCTGGCCCTTCTCATCGGTCAGGCCGGCCTGTTCGCCGACCGCGGTCACGGTCCCCATCGTGTCGAAGAAGTCGAGGATCATGATCGAGAAGATGATCAGGACCGCCGTGAGCGCGCCCAGATCCCACACGGCCATGACGTCGAGCTGGCCGATGTTCGAGAAGTTCGGGGTCGCCGTCAGGTTGTCCGGGATCTTCGAGATCCCGAGCGGGAAGCCGAGCAGCGTCGTGATGAGGATCCCGAGGAGGAGCGCTCCGGGGATCTTGCGGACGTACAGGGCCATGGTCAGGAGCAGCCCGAAGATGGCCAGGAACTGGCCCGCCGTGGTCGGGAAGATGAACGCCACCGGCGGCACGCCACCTTCGGGTGAGGCGATGAGCCCGGCGTTCACGAAGCCGATGAACAGGATGAACAGGCCGATGCCGACCGCGATCGCCTTCTTGAGCTCGAGCGGGACGGCGTTCATCACCGCCTCGCGCAGGCCCACGAGGACCAGGATCGTGATGAGCAGGCCTTCCCAGAAGATGACGCCCATCGCGCCCTGCCAGGTCAGGCCGCGGCCGAGGACCAGGTTGAAGGCGACGATCGCGTTGATCCCGAGGCCGGCGGCGATGGCGATCGGGACGTTCCCGAAGAAGCCCATCGCGATGGTCATGATCCCGGCCAGGAGCGCGGTGACGGCGGCCGTGGCGGCGGGATCCATCCCGGCCGCCGACAGGATCGCCGGGTTCAGGAAGATGATGTAGGCCATGACCATGAAGGTCGTCAGACCCGCGCGGACCTCCGTCCGCATGGTCGTGCCGCGCTCGGCGAACTGGAAGTAGTTCGCCAGGCCACCGCCGCCAGACGAACTCGACTGGGCTGTTGCCACCGACTCGGACCCTCCTGACCCAGGACGCGCCGGCACCCATGGCGGGCTCGGACCGCGCCATCGAACCCTTCGGGACGACCTCCCTCAAGATCGCCTCGAGCTCCCTCCCTCGGCTCCCTCCAGCCGAGATCGCTGCCTGTCCCCTCCTCCCTCGCTAGTCCTCCTCGCGAGCCTCCATCCCGAGCAACTCCATCTGCACGAAGTCGCTGGTGTCGAACGCCAGCTGGCGAGGAGCGAACGGTGAGTGGTCGTCGCCGGTCGGGCCGATCGGGGCGAACTCCACGATGACCCGCTCGTCACCCTGGACGAGTGTGTAGACGAGCAGCTGATCGGCGCGCGTCTCGAATTCGAGGTGCTCGAACGAGTCGATGTTCAGGGTGATGGCGAGGGGCGTGAAGTACGTCGAGATGTCGTCGGCGTCGACGACGATCCGCTCCACCCAGCCGGTGCCATGGGAGATGACCTCGCGGCCGCGCAGGTAGCGATAGGTCACGGTCTGCTTCAGCAGGGGCCGGAGCAGGTGGAGCATGTCCGACCGGCTGGAAACGACTCCCTGGTTCACGAAGAACTTCGCCGCGGGGGTCGACATCGGGGTCTCCTGGGGCGAGGACCGGGAACGGACGATGGCGATGGTACCGCACGGCACGGGTGATTGCGACGGGTATCATCGCGCCCATGCTCCTCGCCCTCGACATCGGGAACACGAACGTCACGACCGGCTCGTTCCGTGCGGGGGCGCTCGTCGCGACGCGACGAGCCGCCACGGACGCGCGGGCCTCGGCTGACGAGCTGGAACTGCTCATCGACGGCCTGCTGCGCCTCGACGATGCGACGCTCGGCGACGTCAGCGCGATCTCGCTCGCGAGCGTGGTCCCGGCCATGACCGCGGCCGTGGAGGCCGTGGCCGCGCGGCGCGGGCAGCCGCTCCTGGTGGCCAGTGCCGGATCCGTGCCGCTGGCGGTTCGCACGGACCGTCCCGCCGACGTCGGGGCGGACCGCCTGGTCAACGCGCTCGCGGCCCAGCGGCTGTATGGGACGCCCGCGGTCGTCGTCGACTTCGGGACCGCGACCACCTTCGACTGCGTCGCGACCGATGGCGCGTACGTCGGTGGGGCCATCGCGCCCGGCCTCGAGCTCGGCCTGGAGGCCCTCGCGGCCCGGACCGCGAAGCTGCCACGGATCGAGCTGCGCGCCCCGGAGCGGGCGATCGGCCGGGACACGGTGAGTGCCATGCAATCCGGCACGATCTTCGGCTACCAGGCGCTGGCGTCCGGCCTGCTCGCGCGGATCCGCGCGGAGCTGGCGGACACGTCCGACGTCGCGCCGGCCCAGGTCCAGGCGATCCTCACCGGCGGCCTGTCCGCCGCGCCGTGGGTCCGCGGCCTCGACGGTGTCGACCACATCGACCCCGACCTGACCCTCAAGGGCCTCGCCATCCTCCATGCCGAGGTCGCCGGCGGACAGCCGCTGGACCTGGGGCTGTCGTGACCGAGGGGCGGCTGGCCGGTCGGCTCATCGGTCTCGGCGTCACCGGATCGATCGCGGCCTACAAGGCCGTCGAACTGCTCCGGGCGCTGCGGGCGGAGGGCGCCGACGTGTCGGTCATGCTCACGCCATCCGCCACACGCTTCGTGGGTCCGCTGACGTTCGCGGCGCTCTCGCGCCACCCCGTCGAAACGGACGTCCTGGACCTCCTCCCGGACGGGAGGATCGGCCACATCGTGGTCGCCGACACGGCGGACGCCATCGTCGTCGCGCCGGCCACCGCCCACTGGCTCGGCGCGATGGCCGCCGGGCTGTCCGGCGACGTCGTGACCGCGACATGCCTCGCGACCTCGGCGCCCGTCGTCGTGGCGCCGGCGATGGACGGCGACATGTGGACCCACCCGGCGACCCAGGCGAACGTCGCCCGGCTGGCCGACGGGTTCGGCTACCGGATCGTGGCCCCGGCGACCGGGTCCCTGGCCTCGGGACAATCCGGCGTCGGACGGCTGGCCGAGCTCGAGACGATCGTCGACGCCGTCGTGGCCGCCGTGACCGACCGACCGATCCGGGCCGCCGACGCGACCGCTCGCCCGCCCCTGACCGAAGGCGTCCGCGAGCCGGACCTCGACGGTCGGCACGTCGTCGTGACCGCGGGCGGGACGCGCGAGGCGATCGACCCCGTCCGCTACATCGGCAACCGATCCACGGGACGCATGGGGGTCGCACTCGCCGAGGCCGCGCTGGACCGTGGCGCCCGCGTCACGCTCATCGCCGCGGCCGTGGACGTGCCCTTCCCCGAAGGGGCGACCGTCGTCCGCGTCGAGTCGACCGCCGACCTCCGCGCGGCCCTCCTGGCCGTGACGCACGCCGGACCGGACGCGGCCGGCTTCGATGCCCTGGTCATGGCCGCCGCCGTCGCCGACTTCCGTCCGAGCGCGCCGGCCGATCACAAGCTGGAGCGCGGCTCGGGCCTCACCCTGGCGCTGGAGCCCACCCCCGATCTCATCGCCGAGATCGGCCGGATCGTCCATGGCCTCGACAGCGACGGCGCCACCACCCGCGAACCGGTCCATCCCCGCCCCTACCTCGTGGCGTTCGCCGCCGAGACCGGCTCGCTCGACCGTGCGGCGGCGAAGCTCCAGCGCAAGGGCGTCGACCTGCTCGTCGCCAACGACGTGGCCGAGGCCGGGTCCGGCTTCGGGACCGACACCAACCGGGTGGAACTGCTCGCCGCGGACGGCTCGCGCGACGCCCTGCCCTTGCTCGCCAAGCGAGCCGTGGCGGACCACATCCTCGACCGGGTCGCGGCCGCGCTGGACGCGCGCGACGCGGCCGCGCAGACTTCACACCGACCTTCGCCCAGCCTGGAGCCTGCATGAGCGCCTCGACCGACACGCCCCGCCGCCTGACCGTGCTCGACATCGCCAAGCTGTACGCCGACGGCGCCCGCATCCCGATGCTGACCGCGTACGACTACCCGACCGCCCGCATCCTGGATGAGGCCGGCATCCCGCTCATCCTCGTCGGCGACAGCGTCGGGCAGGTCATGCTCGGCTACGAGACGACGGTGAGCGTGACGATGGCCGAGATGGTCCACCACACGAAAGCCGTCGTCCGCGGCACGAAGCGCGCGCTGGTCGTGGCGGACATGCCGTTCCTGTCGTACTCCTCGCCCGAGGAGGCGATCGAGAACGCCGGGATCTTCATGCGCGAGGCGGGTGCCCAGGCGGTGAAGATCGAGGGCGGCGTCCGGAGTGCGCGGATCATCGAGACGCTGGTCCGGGCCGGCATCCCGGTCATGGGCCACATCGGCCTGACGCCGCAGGCGATCAACACGTTCGGCAAGGTCAAGGTCCAGGGCAAGAGCCGCGAGCAGGCCCGGGCGCTCATCGCCGACGCCCAGGCCGTTCAGGAGGCGGGCGCCTTCTCGATGGTCCTGGAACTCGTCCCGACCCAGCTCGCGGCCGCCATCACGGAACGACTGCGCGTCCCGACCATCGGGATCGGAGCCGGCGCCGGCTGCAGCGGCCAGGTCCAGGTCGTGACCGACCTGATCGGCCTCGGCGACTTCATCCCGCGCCACGCCCGGCCGTACGCCCAGGTCGGTCAGGCGATCCGCGAGGCCGCCACGGCCTACGCCGCCGACGTCGCGGCGGGCACCTTCCCGGGCGAGGCGGAGTCCACCCGGATGGACGAGGGCGTCCTGGACGAGGTCCTCGGCCGTGGCCTCCCGGACCGGGCGAGCGGTACGATCCCGATCGGCGGCATACCGCTCGATCGCGACCTGTAAGCGCCGCCCGACCGACCCCTTGACCCGCATCCTCCGGACCCGCGCCGAGCTTCGCGACGCCCTCGACGGCGCGACACGACCGATCGGGCTCGTGCCCACGATGGGCTGGCTGCACGATGGCCACCGCGCGTTGATCGAGCGCTCGCGGGCGACCGACGCCACGACGGTCGTCTCGATCTTCGTCAACCCACGTCAGTTCAACGTCGCGGCGGACTTCACCCAGTACCCCCGCAACGAGGCACGCGACCTGGCGATCTGCGGATCGGCTGGCGTGGATCTCGTATTCGCCCCGTCGGTCGAGGACGTCTTCCCGCCCGGGTCGGACACGACCGTGTCGGTCGGCGCGATCGCCAAGCCGCTCGAGGGGGCGGCGCGACCTGGACACTTCGATGGCGTCGCCACGGTCGTGGCGATCCTGTTCGGCCTGGTCGGCGCGCAACGCGCGTACTTCGGCCAGAAGGATGCCCAGCAGGTGATGGTCATCCGCCAGATGGCGCGCGACCTGGCCATCCCGACCGAGGTCGTCGCCTGCCCGACCGTCCGCGAGCCGGATGGCCTCGCGATGTCGTCGCGGAACGTCCACCTGAGCCCGGCCGAGCGAGCCGCCGCGCCCGTCCTGCGCCGGGCCCTCCTCACGGCCCGCGACCGGTGGGCGGCCGGCGAACGCGACGCCGACGCCCTGCGGAACGTGATGCGCGCCGAGATCGCCGCGGAGCCGCTGGCCGCCATCGACTACGTGTCCTGCGCCGATGGCACGGACCTCCACGAACTGGACCGGATCGAGGGCCCGGCGCTGCTGTCGCTGGCCGTCCGCTTCGGGACGACCCGGCTCATCGACAACGAGCCCCTGGCCGAGGCCGACGCCGGCCCGGATCGCTGAGGCGTGCTGGCCGCCGGGGTTCGGGTCCTTCTCGCGTACCTCGTCTTCTACGCGGCGCTTGGTGCCGCCTACCCGTTCCTGCCGGTCTTCTACCGGGACCTGGGCCTGGCGCTGGACGAGATCGGCGTGCTCATCGCGGTCCAGGCCGGGATCATGCTCGTGTTCGGTCCGGTCTGGGGCGGGCTGTCGGACCGCTTCCCGCGGTCGCGCCTCGCGCTGCCCCTGGCGGCCGCCGTGGCCACGGCCGGGGCCGTCGTCCTGTACCTGTCGTTCGGCTTCCTCGCCGTGTCCATCGGGGCGATCGTCCTGTTCGTCGGCATCGCCGGCGTCGCTCCCCTGCTGGACGCCCGGACGCTCGAGTCGCTCGGGTCGTCCGCCCGCAACCGGTTCGGGCAGGTCCGGGCATTCGGCTCGCTGGCGTTCGTCGTGGTCACGCTCATCGTCGGCGTCATGCTCGACCGGTTCGGTCCGCGGTCCCTGTTCTGGGTCTACATCCCGATGCTGGCCCTGACGGTCGTCGTGACCGCGACCATCCCGCGCCGTGGATCGAGCGTCTCGGTCAGCCTGCGCCGCGGCATGGCGGCCATCCTGGCCGTCCGTGGCGTGCCGCTGTTCCTGACCGGGTTCGTCGTCGTGTGGACGGCCCTGTCGGGCACGAACACGTTCTATTCGATCCAGATGGGGGCGATCGGCGGGAGCGGGGCCCAGATCGGGCTCATCTGGGCGATCGGGGCCATGGTCGAGGTACCGATCATGTACGCCTTCCCGCGCCTCGCGAAGCGCTTCGGGGCCGAGCGTCTGCTCGTCATCGGGGCCATCGCGTTCGCGATCCGGACCGGCCTGTCCGCCCTGGCCACGGAGCCATGGCAGTTGCTGGCCATCGCCCCGCTCGAAGGCGTCGGGTTCGCCTGCATGTTCGTCGGCGGGGTCACGGTCCTGGCGAGCCGGGCGCCGACGGGGACCGGCGGCACCGCCCAGGGCCTGCTGACGAGCGGCTCGGGGCTCGCGACCATCCTCGGATCGACGCTGGGCGGGGTCATCGCCGCGGCCATCGGGATCCCGGGCCTGTTCGCCATCTGTGCCGTCGTGTCGGTCATCGGGGCCGGGATCATCGTGGGGGCGATCGTCCGCCCGGCCGCGCCATCGGGGGCCACGGGCGACCCGGTCAGGTCGCCGGGCTGACCTCCGTCGCGACCTCGAGGAGGCGGTCGATGAACAGGTATTCCCAGACGAGCGCCTTGATCTCGGCGATCTTGCCGACGTCCGCCGGGTGGGTCTTGACCAGCAGGTCGTGGACCTCGGAGGCGACGACGTACGTGTCTTCCGGCACGAGCGTGGCGAACAGGTCGGCGCGACGGATGGCGTCGATGGTCGCGTCGCTCGGCGGATAACCGCCGGTCAGGACCAGGCCGACCGCATCGCCGCCGTCCTCCCCGCCGTCGCGATGCGCTCGGACGATCGCCTCGATGACGTCGGCCCGGTCGCCCGGCACGATGACGAGGCTGCGCGGGCCGATGCGCTGGAGCATGTGCTCCGGCTCCATGGCCCCGATCGCCACGCCACCGATGACCTGGTCCAGGTCCGGGCCCGGATGGATCGTCTCGCCGCGGACCCCTTCGAGGACCATGGCCAGGGTCGGGTTCGACAGGATCGGCCGGTACGGCAGGACGCCGAGGAGCGGGATCCCATGGCGCGCGAGTCCCTGCTCCAGGGTCCTGGCAAGCCCCGGCTTGGCATCGAGGTCCACCTTGTTCACGACGGCACCGGCCACCTCCACGCCGTGTCGCTCGAACAGGGCGGCATTGAGCACGATCTCGTCGATCGGACGACCGACACCGCCCTCCGACACGATGACGGCCGGCGCCCCGAGCATGGCCGCGACGACCGCGTTGGAGAGCCCCACGACCGCGCCGACGCCGGCGTGCCCGGTCCCCTCGATGAGCAGGATGTCGCGATCCGCCGCGAAGGACGCGTGGGCGTCGCGGATGCGCTGCGGCAGGTCCTCCACGACGCGGCCCTCGATGTAGGCCTGGGTGAACCCGCGCGGGATGTGGACCGGGCTCATCCGCGCCAAGGGCTCGGTCAGGCCGAAGACGCTCTTCATGAGGACGGCGTCCTCGTCGGCCGGGACACCCTCCTCGATGATCGTCCGCTGGCCGACCGGTTTCATGAACCCGGTCGAGAGGCCGCGCCGTTCGAAGCCGTCCATGACGCCGAGGCTGACCGTGGTCTTGCCGCGGTTCTGACCGGTGGCGGCGAGGTAGATGTGGCGCATCAGGCGGGTCGGGCCGACACGGTCGACCGGCGGGCGCCCGGACCCATCAGCCGCGGGAGGCGGTCTTGCGCTCGATCTGGGCGACCGCGTCGCGCAGGCGGGACAACGTCTCCTCGTCCACCGCATCGGGCTCGAGGTACGGCCCGAGCCGCTCCATGACGTCCACGATCAGGCCGAGGAAGACGCTCGCGTCGGCCACGAAGAACTGCGGCTCGTTGTTGTAGCGGACGAGGGTGAGGCGACCCTGCAGGACGCGTCGGTCGTCCACGTGCGCCACCTGGGTCGCGAAGTTGTGGCCCTGGATGCCGTCCGGGTTGTTGAGGAAGTTCAGGGCGTTGTCGATGGCCAGGCCGAACCTGGCGCGCCAGGCGACGAGCCGCTCGTGGACCTCGGAGGGGATGCGGACCTCGGCGACCTCGTCGAAGACCTCAGGGGCCACCGTCAGGAGGCCGACCAGGGTCGTTCCGGCGCGGGGCCCGAGCATCACCTGGAGGCTCCGTTCGAGGGTGAACACCTCCGAATCGAAGCGCGGGCTCGTGATCACGTCCGTCAGCAGGTCCTCGACGTTGTCGAGGATGCCCGGCTCCGCCACCGCGTTGGCCAGGTGGAGGATCTCCTCCTTGAACAGGAACTTCTCTTCGTGGTCCAGCATGCCCGCGATGGTAGCACCGGCTCACGCCGCGTCGACGCTCCGTGGCGGCCGCGATGCACGGGCGCGGCGCCTCGCTAGGATGGCGTCGACGACGCGCGACGAGGTGGACGATGGCATCGCGACCCATCACCGCGGATGAGATCGGCTATGCGACCGAGGTGCTGGAACTCGCCTTCCGCGAGGATCCGATATGGTCTGTGGCGCTCCGGGCGCCGGACGGTCGGACCGATCACCACGCGGGCTGGTGGCGACCCGCCGTCGAGGGCCCGTTCCGGTACGGGACGGTGCGGACCAGCGAGGATCGCGCCGCGATCGCCATCTGGCTCCCGCCGGGCGGTGTCGAGAACACGCCCGAGCAGGAAGCCGAACTCAGTGCGCTCGCCCGCAGCGCCCTGTCCCCGGCCAGCGCGGACGCGATGCACGAGCTCGTGGGACGCTTCGAGGCCGCGCGAGAGGCCCGCCCGCCGCACTACTACCTGAGCATCCTGGCGACCCACCCGGACCACCGGGGCCGCGGTGTCGGGCAGCGACTACTCGCCGACGACCTCGCCCTGTGGGATGCGGAGGGCGTCCCGGCATACCTCGAGTCGACCAACCCGGCCAACGACCACCGCTACCATCGCCTCGGGTTCGTGACCGACGGCGGGTTCGCCGCCCCGCTCGATGGGGCGTGGGTCAGCACCATGTGGCGGGCCATGCCTGGGCGCTGATCGCCCAGCTGGCCGCCTCAGTCCCCGGACGCGTCGCCCGGCGCCAGGATCTCGTGGCACAGGGCGCCATGCAGCCAGGCTTCGTACTGCGACGCGGACCACGACCGCTCACGCACCAGCAAGGTGAACAGGTCGTCGGACGACAGGGCCCAGGCGATGTCGCCGGCCGTCTCGAGCGCAAGGCCGTTCCGGATCGTGCCCTCAGGCCACTGCGCCAGCAACGCCACCCACACGTCGCGTCGGCCCTGCTGGCGGCGACTCCACTCATCGGCGATATCGGCATCGCCGGTCCCCTTGCGCAGCACGACCGACAGGAGCGACGTCCGCCCCCAGAACCCCGTCGCGAACCGGGCGATGACGTGCAGCTGGGCCGATGGGTCACCCGTCGCGGCCGTCCAGTCGGCGAGGACCTTGCCGACCACGTCGGGCGAGGCGACACGGTCGATCAATCCCTCCAGGATCCCCCGCTTGGAGCCGATCGACGAGTAGATGGTCTCCGGGACCACGCCGGCCTCGCGCGCGATGGCGGCGACGCTGGTCGCCGTATAGCCCTGGCTCGCGAAGAGACCCAGCGCGGCATCCAGGATCCGTTCGCGGGTCTGACGCGCCTGCTCCTCGCGGAGCGGCGATCGATACGTTCGTCTTTCCATCTTGACATCGCTCATTTCATTACAGTAATCTTCCGGTCATTACAGCTTTACTGTAATCGATACGCACTCTAGCAAACAGCAGAGAGGGAGACAAATGTCCGCAACCACCAGCCCCCGAGTCCGTCGCGTCGAAGGCATCGTGCCGGAACGCCGCCTGCTCGGGACCGTCCTCCTGATCATCGGCGGCATCGTGGCCGCCGGCTTCGTCGTCGATGCCGTGGACCAGTACACGTTGGTCGCGATCAGTGCCACCCTCCTCGTCGCCTTCGGGCTGTCGCGGGAGTACGGCTACGCCGTTCCGGCCGGGATCACCGGCGGCCTGGGCACCGCGGTCCTGCTCATCACGGCCGGCACGTTCGGTCCGGCCGCCACGCCGGGCGTGCTCTTCCTGTCGGTCGCCGGCGGGTTCGCCTCGGTCTGGATCCTGGGCCTGCTGGCTGTCCCCCAGGAACGCCATCCGTGGCCGCTCGTCCCCGCGCTGATCCTGGGTTCGTTGGGCTTCGCCCTCGTCTCCGGCCAGCCCGGCGCCATCAGCTGGATCCAGGTCGGGGTCGCGGCCCTCATCGTCATCGCCGGCGCGAGCCTCCTGCTCCGTCGCGACCACGCCTGACCCATCGCCCATCTCACCCACACCCGGAAGGAACGTGATCCCGATGTCCCCATCCACCCGCCGATCACGGGCGCTCGCCCTCGCGGCGCTCACCCTGACGCTCACGGTCGCCGCCTGCGGCGGGAGTGGCGCTCCGCCGGCCACCGCCGGTCCCGCCACGGCCGACCCCTCAGCCGTCCCCTCCTCGGCCGTGACCACGCCTGTCCCGACCCAGCCGGAGATCTCCGGCGCCCCGGCGCTGGTCCTCACCCTGGACACCCATGACGAGTCCTCGGTCCGGGTCGCGGTCATCGACCAGACCGGTCTCCTGACCGGTCTCACCTCCGGGACGCCCGGCGACGGAGCCTCGGTCGCCGTCGATGCCCCGACGGTCGTCGAGGCCGATACCGCCGGCCTGGTCGTCACCTGGGCGGCCCCGCCGTGCGACAGCGAACCCACCGTGATCCTGTCCGACTCGAAGGTGCTCATCGTCCAGCCGCCCTGCCCCGACCCGACCGACGCCGTCGCGTTCGATCGCGTGCTCATCCTGCGGACGTCCGACACCATCGATGCCGCCTCGCTCGAGGTCGTCATCCAGGACCACGACTGATCGGCCACTCCGGTCGATACGCAGAAGCCCCGACCGATGGTCGGGGCTTCGTGCTGTTCGGCGACGGATGGCCTACGGGTAGAGGCCGCGCATCTCCATGGCGTCCGCGACGCGCTTCACCGCGAGCAGGTAGGCGGCGGTCCGCATGTTGCACTGCTCTCGACGAGCGACCGCGAGGACTTCACTGAAGGCCTTGACCATGATCTCCTTGAGCTTGGCGTTCACGACGGCCTCGCTCCAGTGATCGCGGTTGAGGTCCTGGACCCACTCGAAGTAGCTGACCGTGACACCACCGGCGTTGCACAGGATGTCCGGGATCATGAACTTGCCGTTCTTGAACAGGATCGCGTCGGCTTCGGGCGTCGTCGGGCCGTTGGCGGCCTCGGCGATGAGCCGGGCCTTGATGTCGCCGGCGTTGCGCTCGGTGATCTGGTTCTCGAGGGCGGCCGGGATCAGGATGTCGCAGTCCACTTCGAGGACCTGGGCATTGCTGATGTCCGTGGCGCCAGGGAAGCCCTGGACCGTGCCGTGCTCCTGCTTCCAGGCGACGACCCGCGCGATGTCCAGCCCACCCGGGGCGTGGATGCCACCGGTCGAGTCGGACACGGCCACGACGGTGGCGCCTTCGTCGCAGACGAGCCGCGCCGCGATCGACCCGGCGTTGCCGAAGCCCTGGATGGCCACCCGCGCCTTGGGCAGTTCCATGCCGAGGTGCCGGGCCGCTTCCACGACGCAGAACACGGTCCCGCGAGCGGTCGCCTCGTTGCGACCCTCCGAGCCACCGAGGCTGATCGGCTTACCCGTGACCACGCCCGGGACCGTATGGCCGGCGTGCATGGAGTAGGTGTCCATCATCCAGGCCATGATCTGGGCGTTGGTGTTGACGTCCGGGGCCGGGATGTCCTTCTCGGGCCCGACGAGGATCTCGATCTCGGTGAAGTAGCGCCGGGTCAGGCCCTCCAGCTCCTTCTGGCTGAGCTGCTTGGGATCGACGATGACGCCTCCCTTGCCGCCGCCGTACGGGATGCCGACGACCGCGCACTTCCAGGTCATCCACATCGCGAGGGCCTTGACCTCGTCGAGCGACACGTCCTGGTGGTAGCGGATGCCGCCCTTGGCCGGGCCGCGGCCGAGGTTGTGCTGGACGCGGTAGCCGGTGAAGACCTTGACCGACCCGTCGTCCATGTGGACCGGGAAGTGGACCGTGAACTCACGGCGCGGCTCGCGCAGGACGAGGCGCATCCCGGGATCGAGATTGAGGCGTTCAGCCGCGAGATCGAACTGGCTCTGGGCGACGGCCCAGGCGTTGATCTGCGCAGCCGCGTGCTCGGTGGTCATGGAACGGAGAACCTCCGGAGTGGGCGGACCTCGCGGGCCACCTCATCGGTGTGGGTCGTCTCCCGGACGACCCCACGGGGCGCGTCGACTGGTCCTACGAGACCGTTGCAGTTCGACGACGCGCGACTCATGCACCCCGAGTATAGCGCCGGACCTACGTCAAGCGCCGGTACGGTGGTACCACCCTGCAATGCTGTCGCAACCCGGCCGCAACCTTGCGGAGCGCTGGCCGGTCGCCCCGGAGGCGCGGATCCGGCCCCGGATCCGGACCCGGATCAGGCCCGGTAGAGGATGGCCGCGCCGACGCAGCCCGGGCCGAGGTGCGGCCCGACCGACGGGCCGACGAGCTCGATCGTGACCGCCGCCGGATCGAGATCCGGGACGCGGGCGAGGACCTGGTCCCGGTAGGCCTCGACGTCGGGGCTGACGGTGTGCAGGATCGACAGCCGTTCGATCGGCCGCTCGGTGATGAGCTCGAGCAGGCGCTCGCGAGCCTTCGAGCGGGTCCGCACCTTGTCGACGGTCTCGACCTCGCCGTGCTGGAGCTTGATGATCGGCTTGACCGAGAGCAGCGTCCCGATGGCCGCCTGCGCGCCGCTGATCCGGCCGCCCTTCTTGAGGTACTCGAGGGTCTCGAGGGCGACATACATGACCATGTCCGGGGCACGCGCCTCGAGCGTCGCGGCGATCTCGGTCGCGGACCGGCCCTCCGCGGCGAGGTCCACGCCCATCCGGGCGAGGATGCCTTCGGCCATCGACGCGCCGAGCGAATCGATCACGTGGATCTCCCGGTCCGGCAGCATGTCGCGCGCGATCTGGGCGCTCTTGATCGTCCCCGAGAGCGTGCCCGCGACGTGGATGGAGACGATCGCGTCGGCGCCGGCCGCGAACGCGGCTTCGTAGGCGTCCCGGAACTCGCCTGGCGAGGAGGCGGCCGTCTTCGGCCACGGGGCGCCGGGGGCGACCATCCGGTCCCAGAAGGCCGCCGTCGGGAGCTCGGTGCCGGCCTTGAACGTCTCGTCCCCGAAGGTGACGAGGAGTGGGACCACGGTGATCCCCTTGGCGGCGGCCTCTGCGGCATCCAGGTCCGATGCGGAATCGGTGAAGATCGCGACGCGACTCAAGGTCGTGCTCCTCCTGCGGTCCATGGCCTGGACGTCGCGACTCCGAGGTCCGGGGCGCGCCGACGTTTCGGGCATGATACGGGGCCGCGTCCAGCCCGGATCCACGCCACGCTCGCGCCCAGGGCGCCCGAGCCGCTAGGCTTGCATCTCATGGACCGCTCCCTCTGGGCCGTTCTGGCCGGCACGTTCACGCTGCGCTTCAGCACCGGCCTGACGGGGGCGATGCTGGCGTTCTACCTGGCCGACCTGTCGGAGCTCCCGGGTTCCGAGGTCACCGGGTCAACGGTCGCGGTGTTCACCGCGACGTTCTTCGCCGCGGAACTGCTCATGTCACCGGTCTTCGGCCTCCTGTCCGACCGATGGGGCCACCACCGGGTGATGCTGTTCGGGCCGATCTTCGGTGGCGTCGCGGTCGTCCTCACGGCGCTGACCACCAACCTGTTCCTGCTCGGCGGCACGCGGTTCCTGGAGGGCCTGTCGACGGCCGCCAGCGTGCCATCGATCCTGGGCTACATCGCGCTCGCCACGGCCGGCAATGAGCTGCTGCGCGGCCAGGCGGCGGCCCGGTTCGAAGGCGCGACCCTGGCCGGCCTGGGAGTCGGGTTCATCGTGGCGCCGACCTTGTTCGACCAGCTGGGGCCGAGCGCGTTCTACCTGAACGCGGTCGTCTACGCCGTGTCGTTCCTCATCTACTGGCTGGGGGTCAAGGATCCGACCGGTGAGCGCGAGGCCGTGGCGGCCGAGCACGTCGGCTATCGCCGCTATGCCGCCCTGATCCGGTCCTCGCACGTCCTGTTGCTGGCACCCACCTGGATCGCCATCAACGCGTCCATCGGCCTGTGGATGAGCCAGTCGCTGTTCCAGTTCGCCAAGGCCAATCCCGCCTTCCCGGACCAGGTCCTCATGCGCGGCTTCTCGTCCATGGAGATCACCGTCGTCGCCATCGCGATCGCCCTCGTTTTCGGCGCCGGCCTCCTCTACTGGGGCAACCGGTTCAAGAATCTGCGCCGGACGACGATCATCCTGTACGGGATCATCGGGGGCGGCGTCCTCGTCGCCGCGGGCATCCTCGTGAACCACTCGGGCAGCCTGCCCACGGCGGTCGCCATCGGCGGCCTGATCGGGGCCGGTCTCGGGTTGTTCGTCCTGGCCGGGGCGACCCCGGCGGCCCTGGGCCTGCTGGCCGACATCTCGGAGCGATTCCCCGCGGATCGCGGCGCGATCATGGGGCTGTATTCGGTGTTCCTGGCCGTCGGCCAGATCATCGGCGCGCTCATCGGCGGCGTGGCCGCGGACCTGCGCGGGATCGACGGCATGCTGCTCGCGACGGCCGCGCTGCTCGTCGTCGCCCTCCTGCCGCTGTCGCGCCTCCGCGAGCAGGAGCATCAACTGGACGGCGGCGGTCTCGGGACGACGGCCACGTGACCGCGGGCGCACCGTGGACGCCGGTCCCGCTCGCACGCGGGAGCCACGGGGCGGTCGTCGCCCCGCACCACCTGGCCACGGCCGCCGGCCTCTCGATCCTGCGGGCGGGTGGCTCCGCGGTGGATGCCGCGATCGCGACCAACGCGGTCCTCGCGGTCGTCATGCCGAACGGTTGCGGCATCGGCGGTGATGCGTTCTGGCTCATCTGGGATGAGGCGACCGGCCGCCAGACCGCCCTCAACGGTTCCGGCCGAGCTCCGGCCGCGGCCGATGCCACCGGGCTGCGGGCGCGCGGCGTCGTGGCCCTTCCGCGCTTCGGGCCGCTGGCGATCACGGTGCCCGGCGCGGTCCGCTCCTGGAGCGACGCCCATGCCCGCCACGGGCGGCTGGACCGCGCGACGCTCCTGGCGCCGGCCATCGAACTGGCACGGAACGGGTTCCCCGCCTGGGACGGGTTCATCGTTGGGGTGGAGGCGACCGTGCCACGGGTCCGCGATGCCGTGGGGCCGGACGCCGGGTTCTTCGCCGTCTATCGGCCGCACGGTCGACCGTGGCGTCCCGGCGAGCGGGTCCGCCTCCCGGCGCTGGCGTCCACGCTGGAGACGCTGGCCGCCGACGGGTTCGATGCCTTCTACGACGGCGACCTCGGCGAGCGGCAGGCGCGCGGACTGCGAGCCGTCGGGAGCCCGATCGCGCGGTCCGACCTGCAGGCCCACACCTCCACCTGGGTCGACCCGATCTCGACCGACTACCGCGGCGTTCGCGTCACGACCCATCCGCCCAACAGCTCCGGGCTCGTGGCCCTCGAGATCCTCGCGATCCTGGCGCGGTTCGAGGCGCCGCCGGCCGCGGCATTCGGGCCGGACGGCGTCGCCGACCCGGCCTGGATCCACCTGGGCATCGAGGCGTCCAAGCTGGCGATGGCCGATCGCGACGCGTTCCTGACCGATCCTGCGTTCCGCGAGGTCCCGGTCGAGCGCCTGCTCGGCGGCGACCACATCGCCGGGCTCGCCGGACGGATCGATCCCGGGCGGGCCGCCCCGGCACCGAATGCGACGAACCCGCGCGGCGGCGGCACGATCTACCTCGCCACCGTGGACGCCGACGGGAACGCGGTCAGCCTGATCGAATCGAACTACCTGGGCTTCGGGTCCGGCGTCGTCGATCCGGCGACGGGGATCCACTACCAGAACCGTGGCAGCTACTTCAGCCTGGATCCGGTCCACCCCAACGTCCTGGAACCCGGCAAGCGCACGCTGCACACGCTGCTCCCCGGGATGCTGTTCCGGGCCGGTGAGACCCGACCGTGGATCGTCACCGGGTCCATGGGCGGCGACGCCCAACCGCAGATCCACGCCCAGGTCGTCTCGGCGCTGGTGGACGGTGGCGTGGACGTCCGAACGGCCGTGGCGGGCCCACGCTGGTTCGTCGAGCCGGCCGAACACTTCCAGCCGCCGACGGCCGTTCGCCTGGAACCGCGGTTCGCGCCCATGGTCGGTCCGGCCCTGGAGGCCCGTGGGCACCCCGTCACGCTCGTCGCGCCGTTCGACAGCGGATTGGGGCACGCCCACGCCATCGAACTCGTGGATGGCGGCCCAGCGTCACCCGAGGGGTCCGTGGCGGCCGCGACCGATCCGCGCAGCGCTGGTCTGCCGGCCGTCTGGTAAGCGCCTCCGGGCCTTCTGCCGGGCCTTGCCCGTATGCGATACTGCGCCGGCCGGTGGCAGGCTGCGCTCACACGAGGCCGCCACCGGCATCGTCATCCGCGCCACCGGGGAGGCCGATCGTGACCTCGAACGTCAGCCAGAACTACCCGTACTCCAGCGAGAGCGAGGCGGAGCGGGCCGCCGTGATCGAGCGCCTGGTCGCCGATCGGCCGGACCTGTCGACGACGCTCGCCGCGGAGTCCTCGCCGGTCGACCAGCAGGACCGTTGGTGGGTCTGGAAGTGCCCGACGAAGGGTTGTCCGGGCCTGCTGCACGCGGCCGGATACGCCTTCGAGAAGCACGCCGTCTTCGTGGTCTGCGACGGGACCTGCGCCAAGACCTTCCTGCGCTGAGGACGCCTCCCGTGGCGAACGCGGCGGGAGTCGCGGAGCGGGCTCCCGATCCGGGCCGGATCGACCGGCGTGGTCTCGTCTCGGATGCGGTCGGCATCACCGTCTCGATCGTCGGATTCGGGTTCGTCTACGGTCTGTCCGCGCGCGAGGCCGGGTTCACGATCGTCGACGCCCTCGCGATGAGCTCGATCGCGTTCGCAGGCGCCGCCCAGTTCGCGGCCGTCGGGTACGTCGCGGGCGGCCTGCCGTTCGCCGGCATCATCCTGCTGACGGCCCTGCTCAACGCCCGCCACCTGCTCTATTCCGCGGCCCTTCGACCGTGGATGCGCGATGTCCCGGTGACGCGGCGAGCGGTCATGGCCCACTTCCTGACCGACGAGAACTTCGCCCTGGCGATCGCCCACTTCCGGCGGATCGGCGGGACGGACGAGCGGGCGTACTGGATCTCCGCGCTGGTGTTCACGTTCCTGCCGTGGAACCTGGCGACGCTGGCCGGGGTGGTCCTCGGCGGCCAGATCCCGGATCCGTCCCGATTCGGCATCGACGTCATCTTCCCGGCCGCGATGATCGGCATGGCCGTGACCCTCATCACCGGTCGGCGAGAGCTGGTCGCGGCAGGGGCGGCGGTCGCGATCGGGGTGCCGGTCGCCCTCGCCTTCAGTCCGGCCGTCGGCATCGTCGTGGGCGGCCTCGGCGGGCCGGCGATCGGGCTGCTCGTGCCCGCCGCCGTGGCGCACGAAACGGCGCCCATCGGCAGTACGGGATCGGCCGAGCACTATTCGGTCCCTGGGGCGCCGCACGGCGACTCGTCGGTCGTCGCTGGGCCCGGACCCGACCGGCCTGACGGCCCAGGTCCCGACGCGTGAACCCGAGCATCGTCGTCCTGGCCATCCTGATGTTCGCCGTGACCTATCCGTCGCGCGCCGTGGGGCTGGTCGTGCCCGGATTCGAGCGGCTGCCGCGCATCGCGACGGACTACCTGCAGCTCGTCGGGCCGGCCGTGCTCGCGACGCTGGCGGCCGTCGCGATCATGGTGGTCACGAACGAGGATGGCGTCCCGTCGTTCCACATCGGGATCGAGTGGGTCGGCGTGTTCGTCTGCCTCGCCATCGTCGCGCGCAAGGGCAACCTGCTCCTGGGCCTCGTCGCGGCGGTCGCCATCGTGGCGATCGCCCGGTTCGCGGGACTCGACACGCTCCAGCTCTGAGCGCGGCGTCCCGCCGCCGGCCCCTCCATGGGGCGGTCGGCGGGGCATGGCTCCCCACCGCGTTCCGGCGATCGCGTCTCAGGCGGGCACTCGTCAGCGATCCGCGGCCAGATGCACACGGAGACGACCAGATGCCGGTCGTCTGACGTCGACTCCCGATCCACCACGCTCAGCCGCCGCCATCCGTCGGGCCGATGGCTGACGAACGGGCGCCTGAAGTACATGTGCCGGTTTCGTGGGCGGAGCCGGCCGATCGCCTGAGCGCTAGCCCGCTCGGCGCGCCTCGGCCTCGATCTCGACCAGCAGGCTCGGGTGGATGAGCGCGTCGATGACGACCATCGTCGCGGCCGGCCGGATGTCGCCGAAGATCTCGCCGTGGACCGCGATCACGGCCGGCGCATCGGCGACGTCCGTCACGAACATGCGGGTCCGCACGACGTCCTCGAAGGCGAAGCCGCCGTCCGCCAGGGCTCGGCCGATGATGGCCAGGGTCGCCCGGGCCTGGGCCGCCGCATCGCCGGGATGGGTGGACACGCCGTCGGGACCGAGATCGGTCGTGCCGGCGACCCAACACGAATCGCCGACGACCACGGCCCGGCTGTAGCCGCCGACCCGCTCGAACGGGCCGCCCGACGAGATGAGCCGCCGAGTCACGCGAACGCCAGGCCCGGGACGGGTGCCTGCACGCCGGTCGGGCGACTCATGCCGGCCCGTCGCGCCAGGCGATGACCTCGGGGTCCCGCGCGACGGCGAGCAGCAGGCCGGCCAGGAGCGTCGTCCGTGGCACGATCGAATCGACGTCCAGGTACTCGGACGGCGCGTGGTCGTTACCGCCGATCGGACCCAGGCCGTCGAGCGTCGGGACCCCCATGCCGGACGTGGTGTTGGCATCGGACGCCCCGCCGGTCGCGGTGTCGTGCACCTCGAACCCGAGCCGTGCCGCGACCGCCTGGGCGTGTTCCACGAGTCGGCCGCTGCGGGCGAGCTTCTCCATCGGCCGCCAGCCGACCATGACGTGGACATCGGCCACCGTGTCCGGGACCTCGGTGGTGGCAGCGATGTCGCGGATGGCCGCCTCCACGGTGTCGAGGCCGTCCGACGTGGTCGAGCGGACGTCCACCTCGAGGTGGCACCGCTCGGCGACGACGTTCGGTCGGGTCCCACCCGCGATGACCCCGACGTTCACGGTCACGCCGGGCCAGCGACCGTTCAGGGCGTGCAGATCCCGGATGATCCGGCTCGCCTCCAGGATCGCACTGCGGCCCTTCTCCGGTTCGACGCCGGCGTGGGCCGCGCGCCCTTCGATCGTGATGCGCGTGTCCAGGATGCCCTTGCGCGCCGACACGATGTCGCCGTTGGCGCGCGCGCACTCGAGCACGAAGCAGGCGTCGACGTCCGGCGCCGCGGCCCGGATGTGGGCGGTGGAGCTGGGCGACCCGATCTCCTCGTCCGGGTTGGCGATGAACGTGAGCCGCTCGAACGGCACACCGCCAAGCTCGCCGATGAGCGCCTTGATCGCGTACAGCCCGGCGAGCAGGCCGGATTTCATGTCCGTGACGCCGGGGCCGTAGGCCACGCCATCCTCGATCCGGAACGGGCGAGCCGCCGCGGTCCCCGGATCGAAGACCGTATCCATGTGCCCGATGAGGAGCACGCGCGGGGCCCCGACCCGGCCGTCGAACGTGGCGACGACCGTCCGCCCGTACCGGCCTTCGGGGTCCGCCCGGTGTTCCACCGTGGCACCCAGCCCTTCGAGGAAGCGGCCCGTCCACTCCCCCACCTGGTCCACGCCGGCGGGCGTGTAGCTGCCGCAGTCGATGTTGACCAGGGTCTCGAGGTCGGCCAGGTAGGCGGGCAGGTCCGCCGCGATGACGACGCGCAGGGCGTCCAGTTCGGGGTCGCTGGCGATGGTCGTCACTCGAACCTCCTTGGCCGCCAGTCTAGCTCGCATCTTGCCCGTGCCGGCTTGCTATCCTGCCCGGACCGTGCGACTGGTGGAGACGCGTCTGCTCGAGGGCCCGAATGTCTACCGGTTGGAGCCGGTGGTCAAGCTCGAGGTGGCCGTCGGCAAGCGTCGGACCTGGTACGGGCAGCGCGACCCAGGTCGCCACGCGCTCGTTCGCCTCGGTGCCGATGTCCCGGCTCGCAGCTGGCCGAACGACGTGGCGGCGGTCGTCGGGTGGATCCGGCGCCTGCGGTCCGACCATGGCGAGGGCCGGCGCGGGCTGGCCGTCCACCGCTCGTCGGATCCCGGGCACTGGATCGTGACCTTTCCGTGGAGCGGCCTGGAGCGATCGCTGACCCTGACCGAGGCGGCCCTGGCACTCGCCGAGCGTGACGTCTCGTCGGCACCGAGCGCGCACCTGACCGGCGCCCAGGAACGGCTCGTCGCACGCTGGACGGCTCGGATCGCCGAGGCCGGCACGACGCCACCATCCTGGATCCGCGATGCGGAGCGGCGGGTCCCGGTCGTCTCGATCTCGGGAACGAACGGCAAGAGCACGGTCACCCGGCTCATCACCCACATCCTGCTGCTCGCGGGCCGTCGTGTCGGCACGACCACCTCGGACGGGGTCCTGGTGGACGAGCGGATGGTCGAGCCCGGCGACTGGAC
This sequence comes from uncultured Anaerolineaceae bacterium, assembly GCA_964579825.1. GTDB lineage: Bacteria > Chloroflexota > Limnocylindria > Limnocylindrales > CSP1-4 > SPCO01. The sequence continues at coordinate 18,369 of CAZOHT010000013.1, read as the reverse complement.
CGGTCCGGGCGGCGCGCACCAGATCCTCGCCCGCAGCGATCTCGACGTCGCGGTCCTGGAGACCGCCCGCGGCGGGATGGTCCTGCGCGGCGTCGGTTACGAGTCGAACGAGACCAGCGTCCTGACCAACGTCTCGTCCGACCACCTCGATCTCCAGGGCATCCACACGCTGCCCGAACTGGCCGAGGTCAAGTCGACCATCTGCCGGATCACGAAGCCGGACGGCTGGGTCGTGCTCAACGGCGACGATCCGTACGTGTCGGCCGTCGCCCGTCGCGTTCGGGCGAACGTGGCGTACTTCTCGCTCCAGCCTGGCGGGTCGGACCCGGTCCGTCGGCACATCGAGCGAGGCGGGCGCGCCTACCTGGTCCGAGGCGGGAGCCTGGTCGAGGTCAACGGCCCGGACTCGACCGAGATCGCCGAGATCCGGCGCATCCCGATCACGATCGGCGGGCTCGCCCGACACAACGTCGCGAACGCGCTCGCGGCGGCCGGTGGAGCGCGCGGTCTGGGTGCCTCGATCGAGCAAGTGAGCCAGGGGCTGACCGACTTCCGCCCGGACGCCGACCGATCGCCCGGCCGACTGAACCTGTTCCGTCTCGGCGCCAAGGTCATCATCGTGGACTTCGCCCACAACGAGGCCGGCATCGCCGCGGTGCTGGACGTCGCGCAGGGTATCGCCGGGGGCGCGGCCGGTCGCGCGGCGCCGATCACCGTGATCATCGGGACGGCCGGCGATCGACCCGACGACACGCTCCGGGGCATCGGCCGGATCGCGGCCGAACGGGCCCAGCGGGTCGCGATCAAGCAGACGCTGGGGTACCTGCGCGGACGGACGCCGGAGTCGGTCGTCGGCGAGCTGCTGGCCGGCGTGACCGCGGGCGGTGGCGACGCCGCAGCCGTGCCGATCTACGAGTCCGAGACCGCGGCCCTGCGGGCGGAACTGAACGGTGGGGTGGACGGCAACGCGACCGGCGCGCGGCCCGACGCAGCCCGCGTCATCGTCCTGATGTGCCACTCGGAGCGGGACCAGGTGTTCGACCTGCTGGCCGACGTCGGCGCCCGGCCGGTCGACATCACGGCGGAGCTCACGGAACTGGTCCCACGGCTCCAGGAGCGTCCGCGTCGCGGCTGACGTCGGCGGGCGCCCGGAGCGACAACCTCTTGCGCCCGACCGCGCCGGAGCGCACGATGCGCCGAAGCGCGAGCCGACCGGCTCGCGGATCGACGGTTCGGAGGGTTGCGATCCATGGAGATGGCGATCGGCGTGCTGCTCATCCTGATCTCGCTGGCGCTCATCGCGCTCATCGTCCGGACGGTCCAGGCGAACATGGTCCGCGGCTAGCGACCCACGCAGGAGCCCCGTGGCCGGGGCGCGGCGGGCGGCGGGCGGCGTCTGGCCCGGCGCGGCTGGCGGAGGCAGCACCTGGTCCGGGCGCGTAGCCCCTTCGGATATCGACGCCATCACTACGGTGGGGGCTTCGAGCCCCGTAACGCCTCCACGGGACGTCAGTTCACGACGTCAACACGCTTGGTGATGCGCCCGACCACCGTGCATCGCGGCGTTGTGGGTGACGTAGGCCACCAGATAGCGATGGGGTCGATACCGGTCGACCCAAGGGTCGGGTCGCCTGCTGGGAGGTCCCGTAGCTCCCCGCGTCGCCTGCTGGGACGTCCCGCGCTCCCCAAGCGTTCCTGCGCCTCCCGCGCGTCCCGCGGCGGCTCGCGCGCCGGCCGATCAGGATTCGGCGAGGACCACGATCCGATCGGCCGCCGCGAACGTGACCTGTGCGGCCTTCGCGGGATTGACCGAGACCCCATACGACGCACCGGCATCGTCGGCGCTCGCCGCGACGCGATACCCGAACGCGATCTCACCGCGCCGCCGCGCCGCCTCCAGGACCGCGGCGAACGGCACCGCTTCGCCGAGGACCACGTAGTCGCCGGCCGGCTTCAGGTAGATCTCGGCCCCCTCCGGGTCGAGCAGGTCCTCGAACACCGCATTGAGATGCTTCGATTCGGCGACCTGGGCGATCATCAGGCTGATCAGGCGGTCGCTCACGATGAAGTCGTCCGCCTTGGCGACCTCCGCCAGGGTCCGGTCCCGCAGGTCGAGCATCTCGCTGACGATCGAGAAGTCACGGTCGAGCCGGGCGGCCATGTCGCGCAGGTGCAGCAACGTCACGAGCGTCTTCGCGTCCGCGCGCGCGGGGTCCAGCGTGTCGGAGCAAAGCACGATGATGTGGTCGTAGGTCTCCACCTCGAGGCGGTCGAGTATCGCTCGGTCGCTCGCGTCGGCGACGATGCAGCCGATGCTCTGGGCCTGGAGACGTGCCCCGAGCTGGTCGATCTGGTCCTGGAGCGAGGCACCGGTCGCGACGACCAGCGCTTCGGAGCCGACGGCCACATAGGCATCGAGCTCGTGGATGATCGCGGACGCGCGCCGGTTCCAGCCGAGGACGAGCGTCCGCTCGGGCCCCGGCGTCCGCGGCGTCGCCTCGCGTAGCCAGCCTTCCTGCACCTCCGGCCGGTCGCCGACAAGGTTGATCCGGTCGTCGTCGCCGGCGATGACGATGAGCCGGTCGCCCTCGCCAAGGACGGTGTCGCGCGCCGGGTTCAGGTGCGGCGTACCGCCGGCCGGCAGCAGTCCGATCACCGACGCGTCGGCGAAGGCGCCGAGCGTCTCGCCGAACGCCTGGCCGACGAGGCCGGGCTGCTCGGTCAGGTAGATCTCGTCGCCGGCGAAGTCGAGCAGCTCGCCATACACGACCGACAGGCCGGACTGACGGCACGTCTGGGCGGTGATCCGCGAGATGACGTCCTCTGACAGGATGAGTTCGACCTCGTCGCCGCCGACCATCCGGGCGACGTCCAGGTTCGCCCGATCGCGGATCTCGGCCACGATGTGATACGGCTCGGGCCGGCGGCCCGGACCGTTGGTGATGGCCAGGATCGTCTTGATGACATCGGCGTCCGGGTCGTCACCTTCCGGGGCCAGGACGATGATCGACCGCGCGGTCGCCAGGCTGACGATGCGCAGGTCGTCGACGTCGATCGTGCTCCCGGACCGGCAGACGAGCTTCGTCCGGCCGGTCTTGCCGACGCGTTCGCGGATCTCCTCCTCCATCTCCACCTTGTCGCGGTCGGCGAGGATTGCGATGGACCGTCGGGGCTGGTTCTCGTTGGCCGCCACGATCTCGGCGACGATCGTGTGGATCTGCTGCGACCAGCCGAGGATGACGGTGTGGTCGCGCTCGACGATGACCGAACGCCCCTTGCGCAGGGTCGCGAGCTTCGATTCGAGGCCGGTGTTCAGGATGCCGATCAGGGCGCTGACCAGGAAGATGCCGCCGAGGGTGATGATGAACATCGAGAGCAGGAACCCGCTGCTGCCCTGGTCGCCACCCATCGTGCCTGGGTCCAGCGTGCGGAGGAGGCCGAAACGCAGGAGCGTCTCGAAGGACAGGTCCTGGTCCTTCGCGAGGCCCAGCACCGACACGACGACCGCGACCGAGACGATGAGCAGCACGGACAGGGCGAACAAGCCCAGGATGAGCGCGATCGTCCCGCGCCCCATGAACTCGTCGAAGCGGTAGCGCAGCCGCGCGCGCCAGTTCACGAGTGGCCCCCCGGCCGGCGACAGGGCGGCGCGTCGACCACTCGGGTCAGCCCTCGGGCGCTTCGAGCTCGCCCGGGTCCGCGAACGCCGTGCCGCCTCGGGATGTCCCGGCGGCCGCCGTCGCCTCGCGATAGACCGCGATCGCGTCGTCCACGCAGCACACGACCAGGTCGCCCGGGATGGCCCGACGCAGGGCCGCCCGCACGGCCGACATCTCCTCGAGGATCTTCTCGGCGCGGGTGGCGCGGGCGGTCCCGGCAGCCTTCGCCGCTCGGACACCTTCCAGGACGTTCGAGGCGGTCTCGCCCGGCTGACGCCCGCGCAGGTTCTTGTCCTCGCGGACGATCAGCTCGTCGAACGCGCCGGCCGCGATCGCGCCGTAGTCGCGCTGGTCCTGGTCGCGCCGATCGCCCGGGATGCCCAGGACGCCGATCGCCCGGCCCGTCCGCGTGGCGCCCCCGGTCGTCCCGATCCGGCCCGCCTTGGTCTGCGTGTCGATCATCATCCGGTTGACGAAGTCCGCCAGCTGGCGCATCCCATCCACGTTGTGGCAGTAGTCGATGACGACCCGAACGCCGCCCGCATCCAGCAGGTTGAGCCGACCCGGTGCCTGGAAGAAGGACGTGGAGAAGGTCCGCAGGCCCTGGCGGATGTCATGCAGGTGGGCCCCGGCTGACCACGCCCCGGCCGCCGCGGCGAGCGCGTTGGCGACGTTCATGCGGGCCCGCCCGCCGAACGTCGCCGGGATGAGATGCGTGTACAGGACCGGCATCGTGCGCGAGCCCAACTTGAGGACGATCAGCTCGCCTTCGTCGGTCATCTCGAGGCGGAACGCCGCCCCGCCGCGGCCGGTGTGGCCGTCGACCCGGTCGTAGCCATCCTCGCCCTTGGTCATCGACATGCTGAACAGGACCACCCGCCCGGCGCAGTGACGGCCCATCCGATAGACGTGGCTATCGTCGGCGTTGAGGACCGCCGTCCCCGAGCGCGGGACGGCATCCACGACGACCCCCTTGACGTTCGCCAGCTGGCCGATCGAATCGATGCCGCCGAGGCCCAGGTGATCCCCGGTGACGTTGGTGACGACCGCGATGTCGTTGCGGTCGTAGCCGAGGCCCTCGCGCAGGATCCCGCCCCGGGCGACCTCGAAGACGGCGGTGTCCACGGTCGGGTTCTGGAGGACCATCTGCGCCGACTTCGGCCCGGACATGTCGCCCTTCTTGATGAGCCGACCGTCCACGACGATGCCGTCCGTGCTGGTCATGCCGACCCGCCGGCCCATCAGTTTCATGATGTGGGCCAGCATCCGGACGGTCGTCGTCTTGCCGTTCGTGCCGGTCACGGCGACGATCGGGATGCGCGCGGACGAGCCGGCCGGGAAGAGCGAATCGATGACGGGGCGCGCGACGTACTGTGGCTCGCCCTCGGTGGGATGGGTGTGCATCCGGAAGCCGGGCGCGGCATTGACCTCGACGATCGCGCCGCCGGTCTCGCGGACGGGGGTCGTGATGTCCGGGCAGATGAAGTCGATGCCGGCGACGTCGAGGCCCACGATCTGGGCCGCCGTCTCGGCGATCTCGACGTTGTCCGGGTGGGCCTCCATCGTGCGGTCGATGGACGTGCCGCCGGTCGACATGTTGCCGGTCAGGGCCAGCTTGACCCAGGTCCCCTCGGGCAGGACATCGTCCATGGCGTGGCCCTGGTTGCGGACCAGCTCCTCGGCCGCCTCGTCGACCTTGATCCGGGTCAGGACCTTCTCGTGGCCGATGCCGCGCCGCGGATCCGCGTTGGCGATGTCCACGAGCTGGCGGACGGTGTGCTCGCCGTCGCCGGTCACGCTGGCCGGGACACGCTCGGCGATCGCGGCGACCTTGCCGCCGATGACCAGGCAGCGATAGTCGTTGCCCGCGACGTACGACTCCACGACGACGTCCCCGCCGCGGCTCTGGGCCAGAGCCCCCTTGTACGCGGCCCGGACCGCCTCCTCGGAGCGCAGGTCCAGGTGGACGCCGCGGCCGTGGTTGCCGTCGAGCGGCTTGACGACGCACGGATAGCCGATCCGGCGGGCCGCGGCGACGGCGCCTTCCTCCGTATCGACGAGATCCGCGCGCGGGACCGGCAGGCCGGCCGAGTCCAGCAGCCGGTTGGTCAGGTTCTTGTCCGACGCGATGTCCACGCCGATCGCCGACGTCAGCGACGTCATCGTCGCGCGGATGCGCTGCTGGTGGACGCCGTGCCCGAACTGGACGAGGGAATGCCGATCCAGGCGGATGAACGGGATGTCGCGACTGACCGCCTCGTCGATGAGGGCCTGGGTGGACGGGCCGAACGCCTGGCGTTCGGCCAGGCGGATGAGCCGCTCCATCTCGGTCGCGAAGTCGAAGGCGACGTCGGGGTCGTCCGGGGCCACGAGGTGGTTCACCAGCGCGACGGCCATCCGACCCGCCTCGAGGCCGACCGCCTCCTCCTTGTACTCGAAGATGCAGTTGTACTGGCCGTGCTTGCCGGCGGCCCGGGTCTTGCCGTGGCGGACGTCCGTGCCGGCGAGGTTCTGCAACTCGAGCGCGACGTGCTCGGCGATATGGCCGACCCAGGTGCCCTCGCGCATCCGGCTGATGAAGCCGCCACGACGACCCAGCGAGCAGGCGTGATCCTCCAGGCTCGGCATCAGCCCGATGAGCGTGTCGGTGAAGCCCGGGATCAGGTTGGACGGGTAGTCCTCCAGGGTGCCCAGGTCCACGAGCATCCGGATGACCGGTTCGCGCGCCCAGTAGTTCGGGCCACGCAGCACGCGGGTCTCGAGGACGCGCAGGGTCGGGGCCGGCCCGCCGGTCGGGGCCGGCTTGGCGGAACGAGCCGGCTTGGCGGTACCGGCCGACTTGGTGGCCTTGGTCACCGTGCCCGACCCGTCCGATCTCGAGGGTCGCGCGGCGCCCCTGGGGGTTCGCTTCGGTCCGGACGCCGATGAGCTCTGGGCCACGGGACTCCTCCTCCGTCGGCGGCCGAGCCGCCCACCTGGATGCCGATCAGCTGGAGGCGGCCTCGCCGCCGGGCAGTGCGTGGAGCGTCGGCGCGGCCACTCGACGGCGCCGTCGCAGGTCGAATCGATAGCCGGCCGGGAGTGAATGCAGGACGACGCCGCTGATCATCAGCGGGCGATGGCCATGGACCTCCCAGGCATCGGTCTCCGACTGGGCGCCATCGACGACGGTGATCGAGCCGCGCCCGATGACCTCCATGACGTGATCCGGACCGACGACACCAGCCGTGTCCTCGTCCACGCCGAGTCCGAGCAGCGACGGATTCTGGGCGATGAGGCTGAGCAGGCGGCCGAGCCGGTTCCGCTGCTGGAAATGCTGATCCACGATGACCCCGGGCAGCACGCCCAGCCCGGCGGCGATCTGGGCCATCCGGTGCTTGGGTGTGGCGCCGGACGCCCCGAACGCGATCATGTGGCTGGACATCGCGGACGCCCCGGCACTCGTCCCGGCGACCACGGCGCCGTCGCGGAAGCGGTCCATGATCGCGTCGGCCAGGATCGTGCCACCGATCGTGGAGCTGAGTCGGAGCTGGTTGCCACCGGTCATGAAGATGCCGGTCGCGTCGCGGACGGCCGCGGCATTGGCCTCGTCGTTGGCCTGCGGACGGGTGACGGCGTGGAGCGGGCGGACGCGCGGAGCACCCAGTTCGCCGAAGACCTGGCGGTAGCGCTCGCCGGCCTCCATGCCCATGGACGACGCGGTCGAGATGACCGCGATCGTGGCGTTCTCACCACCGGCGAGGGCGACGAAGCGACTGAGGATGACCCGATCGCGGACCTTGTCCTCGGCGCCCCCGATGATGATGACCGTTCCGTCAGACACAGACTGGCAACCCTGACCGTGCGGCGATGATCGGCGAAGGATAGCAAGGTGCGGTGGGCCACCGTCGGATCGGCCCATGGGAGAATGCCCGGGCGATGACCGATCCACCGCCCGACCCGTCCAGCCTGCGCCCCGTCCCGGGCTCCGCCGGCGGCCGCGGCCGCGTCGTCGTGGACCTGCGCGACCTCGTGGACACGCCCACCCGCCGACGCGCCGGCGTCTGGTCGCGGGCGCTCCGCCGTCAGACGACACGGCTGCGCGATCCGCGTCGGATCGCGGCGATCATCCTGCTGAGCGTCACCTTCGCCCTGCTGGCCGCCGGACTGATCGCCCGTGGCGAGGCGGCCGGCGCGGATGCCCGCGCGTACTGGGCGGGCGTCCGGTTCTGGCTGACCGGCGGCGATCCGTACCACCCGAGCGGCCCGTTCCTGCCGTACGTCTACGCCCCGTGGATGCTGCCACTGTTCGTGCCGTGGGCCGTCCTGCCCTGGGACGTGGCGTGGTTCGTGTGGCGTGGCGCGACGATCCTGCTGCTGCTCTGGACGGTCCACTGGGCGTATCGCCGTCGCCCGCTCACGACCGCCGTCATCTTCGCCTTCCTGGCCTTCCCGTTCGGGGCCAACCTGGACACCGGCAACATCAACCTGCAGTTGACGCTGATGCTGTGGGCGGCCCAGTTCACCGGGCCCAGACTGGCCGGCCTGCTGTGGGCCCTCGCGACCTGGATGAAATGGATCCCGGTCGTGTTCTGGCCGATCCTGTCCAAACAGGCGCGCTGGTGGGGTCTCGTCTGGCTGGCCGTCTCGATCGGTCTCAGCCTGCTGACGCTGCCACTGACGATCGTCCAGCTCCAGACGCTGTTCGGATTCGGGGCGCGGCCCATCCGCCTCGATTACCTCGTCTACCTCTGGGCGTTCGTGCCGTGGCTGTACCGTCGCGAGGATCCGTTCGACTTCCTCAGGCCGGCCACCTGGCGGCGGTGGTGGCTGGAGGTCCGTCATCGCGTGCGAAGGACCCCAACGGCCGCGGGCTGATCCGACGGGTCCCGCGCCCACCCGAGCGAGGACCGGGCGACCAACGGTCACGCGCTCGCGGCCACCTCGAGCGGGGCTTCGACCAAGACCGCGGGGTCGTCCTCGCGGCGGCGCTCATCGACCGGCCGCAGCAGCCACGCGCCGATGAGGTACCAGACCGGCGCCAGCAGGAATGCCACCCGCGGTCCGAGGTCCGTGGCCCCGAGGCCCGCGAACCGATCCACGATGACGTAGCCGACGAGACCGGCCACCACCCCGTTCGTCGCGGTGGCGACATTCGAGATCCCCATGAACCGGCCGGCCGACGCCTTCGGGATGATGTCGGTCATGAGCGCCCAGTCCACGGCGAGGAAGCTGCCCCCGCCGATCCCCACGAGGCTCGCGCCCACGACCAGGAACCCGACCGACGGCGCGAACGCGCAGGTGACCATGCCGATGGCGCTCGTCGTGCAGGCAGCGTAGATGAGCCGCTTGCGCCCGTATCGCTGCGACAAGCGCGCGGCCGGGATGGTCGCGACGGCGGTGCACACGGCGGCGATCCCGGTGATGGCGAGGATCCAGACCGCACGCTCGTCCCCGTCGGTCATGCCGAGCGCCCGTTCCAGGTACGGCACCGCCAGGGCGACGAGGAACGCGCTGCCACCCAGGATGAAGAAGCGCGACCCGACGAGATGCATGAAGCTGCGCTCGCGCAGGATGTCCGTCCCCCACGCCTCGGCGGCGATCGTCCGCCAGGAGCGACCGTGGCGATCCTTCGCCACCCGACCCTCGTCAAGACGGTAGAACAGCGACAGCATCGTCAGGAACTCGACGACGCCCAGCAGGATCGTGGGACCGCGGAAGTCGCCCAGGGCCAGGCCGAGCGATGCCATCGCGCTGCCGAACATGATCCCGAGGACCGTGAACAACCCCACCAGCCCGCTCGCGAGCCCGACCTGGGGAGCGGGGACCATGTCCGGCACGTACCCCTGGAACGGCCCCTGCGCGAAGTTGGAGCTGAACTGGAGCAGGACGATGAGCGCGGCGATGGCGAGGATGTCGTTGGAGGTCGCGATGCCGATGAGGAAGACGAGATCCAGCGTCGTGCCGATGAGGATGAACGGCTTGCGCCGGCCGAACCGGCTGATCGTGTAGTCGCTGATGGACCCGACGGTCGGTTGGACCGCGACGGCGATGATGACGCCGGCCATCTGGATGACGCCGAGGGTCGTGTACTGGACGGTCGTGTCCGGGACGAGGACCTTGATCCGCTCCTGCAGGATCAGGCCGATCCCCTGGAAGACGGCGACGAGCCCCAACCAATAGACCGACAGGCGCAGGAGTTGGCCGAGTGGCAGGAGCCGGGTCGGCTCCCCGGTCACTGGTGGGGCCGGTGGCGGCGCGGCGGAAGCATCGATGGCTGCACCGGCCGCGGTCATCGCCGGATGTTACGCCCCCGTGTGTGCGGTCCCGTCTCCATCCAAGGCCACCGACGTGTGGAGCCGGATGAGGCGCCGGTCCGTGGCAGCGGGGGCGACGTAGCGGAACACGGACCGGTCGAGCGAGTACAGCCCGGTGCTGGCCAGGCCGATCCGCCCGAGCCGGAAGCTGAAGACCGGGTTCTCGCGGTTTCCCGCGTAGTGGAACGGGCGCCCGTCATGGGTCAGGACGGCCAGGTTGGCCTGTCCACCGAACCGGTCGTGGAGGGCCGCGAGGAGGTGCTCGGGGCGTTCGGTCGGGTCCCAGGCATCCTCCAGCCAGCGTGCGCCGACCTCGGTGTCGGCTCGGCCGTGGATCCGGCCCTGCCCCCGGTACGTGGCGCGCAGCGACCGGTAGTCGAGGAGGTCGCCGTTGTGGCTGAGGGCGTACCGCCCGGCCGGATCGTCGAACGGCTGGGTGTCGGGCATCGTCAGCGTCGACAGCTTCGACGGCCGGCGCAGGTGGACGAGGGCGGCGGTCGTCTCGGCTGCACCCACCGTGTCACGCCCCGGATCGTCGCGGAACGCGCGGACATCACGGTAGCTCCGCAGCGTCCCCGCACCGTCCACCCAGGCCGCACCCCACCCGAAGCCACCGAGTCCGAAGCGCTCCAGCTTCTCGGCGACCGGCCACAGGTCGTCGAGCCGGAACGGCTCGCTCGCCCTGGCGATGAACTGCTCACACATCGGGCGAGATGATACGCGGCCCCGCCTGGCAGGCCGGACACCAGAACGTGAGGCGCGGCAGCTCCCGGCCCTGGCGCGCTCGCGTGATCGGCGTCCGGCAGCGCCGGCATGGGCGACCGGCCCGGCCGTAGACGTAGAGGGGTCCGGGCGCCCCACGGTCCCCTGTCGTCGTGACGCGTTCCGGGCCACGGGTCGTGGCGACATTGGCGAGCAGGAGGCGTCGGGCGGTCACCACGAGTCGGACGAGGGCGTCGTCAGGCACATCGGACGTGGCTGCGAACGGCGACACGCCCTCGATCCAGAGGACCTCGCTCTTGTAGACGTTGCCGATGCCGGCGAGGGCCCGCTGGTCGAGCAGGGTCTCGGCGATCGATGTGGCAGCCCGCGACGGGTCGCGCAGGCGACGGATCGCCTCGTCGGCGTCGAAGTCGGGTGACAGCAGGTCCGGGCCGAGACCGGCCAGGGCGGGATGGAGCGCCTCGGCGCGGACCTCCAGGAGTTCGACGACCGGCGCATCGAAGCAGACGGCGATGGCGCCCGGGACCTCGAGCACCAGGCGGGCGTGGGCCGGCGGGCGGCGCCATCGCTCGCCGGGTCGGTAGCGATGCCACGACCCGTTCATCCGCAGGTGCGTCCGGATCTCGAGCCCGCCGTCGAAGCGGATGAGGAGGTTCTTGCCCATCGCGTCCACGGCCGTGATCTCGTGCCCGACGACTCGGTGGACTTGCGGGATGGGGCCCGGACCGCTCGCCCGGGCAGCCGTGACGGTCCGCCCGACGAGGTACGGCCGGAGCCCGGCCGCGGTCCGGAAGAGCGTGTCGCCCTCAGGCACCAGGGCTCACCTCGTGCCGCGCAGGACCAGTCCGCGATAGCCGGGCGTGAAGCCCGCGGCCACGAGTGACGCCTTCCAGGGAGACTCGGTCACCGGCAGTCCGTCGACCTTGCGGATGACGATCTCGCGGGCACGACCGTCCGTGACCAACCCCGCCAGGGATCGGAGCGCGGCGGTCGCGATCCCGGGGTCGTCGGCCGGGGCCAGGGTCTGGAGCGTGGAGCCACCTCGCTCGAGGTAGACGGCCGCCTGGCCGTCCACGATGGCGACATAGGCCCCCGCGGCGCGCTGGAGCGGTCGCCGGTCGGACTCCCCATGGCGCGGCCACGGCAGCGCGGCCCCGAACGGGTTGGCGGGATCCGTCGCCGCGAGGAGGTAGGCACCCGCCCGGTCCGAGCCCTCGGCGCCGTCGCGTTCGGCACGCAGGCGATCCAGGGCACCGGCCAGGGCGAACTGGGCCGCCCCAAGGCCATCGACGAAGTACCCGCGCCGGATCCGGCCGGCCTCCTCCATGGCCCGCAGGACCGGGTAGACGGCACTGAACCCGCCGACGATCCCCTCTGACGCGACCGCCTCGCGGGTCAACACCCCGTGGCGCTCGAGCAGGGCCAGGCTCTGGGCGTGCAGCCGGGCGGTGGGGGTCGTGGCCCCGACCGACGGCTCGACGAGCGACCAGCGACCGGCGGCTTCCGGCGGTCCGAGCGCGGTCAGACGGCCGGCCCGCGGACGGCGCGCGCCCCCACTCGGGGTCCGCTTCCAGCGCAGGGCGCGCAACGGAGCGAACGTGTCGTTGGTGACTTCGCCGGCCCAGACCAGGTCCCACAGCGCGTCGAGCACGTCGCGGTCCGTCCCGCCGCCGGCCGCGGTGAACAGCTCCCGGTAGAACGACGCCCCGCGCCGCGTCAGCAGCTCGCGGATCGCCTCATGGCGGGGTTCTGCGGGGCGCTCGACGCCGTCCGGTGGGCCGATCGGCCGGACCGCCTCCCGCCCGGGGCGCACCAGGGCGATGCGGCCGTCATCGCGGCCGAGCGGTCCGTGGCCCACCCAGGCGACCTCGCCCAGCGCCCCGAGCTCGTCCAGCAGTCGCGGCGAGTAGCCGGGGATCCGGGCCGGCAGGATGTCCCGCTCCAGGACGGACGCCGGCAGCGGCAGGCCGGCGAGTTGCTCCACGACCTCGGCGAGGCGCTCCAGCGCGGCCGATCCACGGATCGGCGCCGGCGCCGGACCGACGGCCGCGATGCCGTGCCAGCCCGGCAGGAACCGGGCGAGGGCCGCCGGATCCACCGGTTCCACCTCGTGACGCAGGCGCGCCAGCGATCGTCGGCGAAGGAGCCGCAGGACGTCCGGATCGCACCACTCGCGCTCGGCGCCGCCCGGCCGGAACTCGCCGCGCAGGATCGTGCCGGCCGCCAGCAACCGCTCGAGGGCATCGTCCACGGGGGCCGGCGGCAGTCCCCATCGACGCGCCGGCTCGGGCGTCAGGAACGGCCCGTGCGTTCGGGCCCAGCGCGCGAGGAGCGAGTCCAGCGCTCCGACCGCCGGAGCGAGGAACGCCGCCGGGATGCCCATCGGGACGGACACGCCACACGCGTCGCGGTAGCGGGCGACATCCTCCACCGCGACCCAGCGCTCCTCGCCCGCGATCCGGATGCGGACCGCCCGTCGCGCGGCCTCCAGTCCCGCGAGCCACGGATCGGCGGCGGACGACCCGCCGTCGGTCCGTGTCGCCACCTCGGCGTCGTCAAGGTCGCCCAGCCGACGGAGCAGGTCGTGGACCCCATCGAGACTCGATGCTCGTCGATCCTCGGTCAGCGCCTGGAGGCTCAGCTCCAGGTCGGCGAGGGCGTCCGGGTCCAGGAGCTCGCGCAGTTCCTCCTGGCCGAGCAGCTCGCGGAGGAGATCGCGGTCCAGTGTCAGGGCGCCGGCCCGCCGCTCGGCCAGCGGCGCATCGCCGTCGTACATGTAGGCCGCGACATAGTCGAACAAGAGGCTGCTGGCGAAGGGCGACGCGCTGACGGTCTCGACGCTGTGGATATCGATGTCGCGGCGGCCCACGTCGGCCAGGATCCGGCGGAGCGCCGGCAGATCGAACACGTCGCTCAGGCACTCTCGATACGTCTCGACCAGGATCGGGAAGCTGCCGTAGCGGCTGGCCACCGAGAGCAGGTCCGCCGCGCGCTGGCGCTGCTGCCAGAGCGGCGTCCGGGTGCCCGGCCGACGTCGCGGCAGGAGCAGCGCGCGCGCCGCGTTCTCCCGGAACCGGCTGGCGAACAGGGCGGACGTCGCGAGCTGACCGACGACGAGGTCCTCGAGGTCGTCGGCATCCGGGAACAGCAGCGCCTCGATGCCGTCCAGCGGCGCATCGCCTTCCGGCAGCCGGATGGCGATGCCATCGTCCGACCAGATCGTCTGGACCTCGAGCCCGAGGCGCTCCTGCAACCGGGCCTCGATCGCGAGCGACCACGGGGCGTGGACGCGGCCCCCGAACGGGGTCAGCACGCACAGGCGCCAGTCGCCGAGCTCATCGCGGAACCGCTCGACGACGATCCGCCGATCCGTGGCGAGGGCACCAGCCATCTCGCGTTCGTCGTCCAGGTACGCGAGCAGGTTGGTCGCCGCACGCTCGTCCAGGTCGTGGCGCTCCTGGAGTCGCGTGGTGGCGATGGCCCGTCCGCGGGTCCCGCGGGCGAGATCGGCCTCGGTCTCGCGGATGAACGCGCCGACGGCCTGACCGAGTTCGATCGGTCGTCCGACCGCATCGCCATGCCAGAACGGGAGCTTGCCCGGCACACCCGGCGCGGGACTGACCGTGACCCGATCGTGCCCGATGTCCTCGATCCGCCAGCTGCTCGCTCCGAGGGTGATGACCTCGCCGGCGCGGCTCTCGTAGACCATCTCCTCGTCGAGCTCGCCGACCCGCCGACCGGGTGTGCCGACCTCGCCGACCATGAACACGCCGTACAGGCCACGGTCCGGGATGGTCCCGCCGCTCGTGATGGCGACGACCCGCGCGTCGCGCCGGCCCTGGACGACATCCGTGACGCGATCCCACACGACGCGTGGCTTCAGTTCCGCGAACTCGTCCGAGGGATAGGCGCCGGCGAGCATCCCCAGGACGCCTTCCAGGACATCCCTCGTGAGGCTCTCATAGGGCGCCGCGCGGGTGACGGTCGCGAACAGGTCGTCCACGGTCCAGGGATCCATGACCGTCATCGCCACGAGCTGCTGGGCGAGGACATCGAGCGGGTTGCGCGGGATCGTGGTCGTCTCGATGGCACCCTCGTGCATCCGCCGCGCCACGACGGCCGCCTCGAGCAGGTCGCCGCGGTACTTCGGGAAGATCACGCCCTTGCTCGGCGCACCGACCTGGTGACCGGCCCGGCCGACGCGCTGCAGACCCCGCGCGACGCTCGTGGGGCTCTCGACCTGGATGACGAGGTCCACGGCGCCCATGTCGATGCCGAGCTCCAAGGAGCTCGTGGCGACGAGCGCCGGCAGGCGGCCGGCCTTGAGCTCCTCCTCGATGGCCAGGCGCTGCTCGCGGGCGATGCTGCCGTGGTGGGCCTTGACCAGCTCCTCGCCGGCGAGTTCGTTGAGGCGCTGGGCCAGGCGCTCGCTCAGCCGCCGGCTATTGGTGAAGACGATCGTGCTGCGGTGGCTTCGGATGAGCTCCAGGATGGCCGGATGGATGGACGGCCAGATGCTCGAGCGGGCCTCCGGACTCGTGGCCGGACCGCCGGGCTGCTGGTCCGGCGGCAGGACCTCGCCGATCGCGGCCATATCGTCGACCGGCACGACGACTCGCAGCTCGAGCGGCTTGCGCGCGCCGGCATCGACGATGGCGACGTCACGCCCGGGCCCGATGCCGGCCATGAACGTGGCGATCGCCTCGAGCGGCCGTTGCGTGGCGGACAGGCCGATCCGTTGTGGGGGACGCGCGTCCGGCGGGCGGAGGGCCTCGAGTCGCTCGAGTGACAGGGCGAGGTGGGCGCCACGCTTCGTGCCGGCGATCGCGTGGACCTCGTCGATGATCACGTGGTCGACGTGACGGAGGGTCTCGCGGGCCGCGCTGGTGAGCATCAGGTAGAGCGACTCGGGGGTCGTGATGAGGATGTCCGGCGGACGACGTGCGATCTGGCGGCGATCCTCGGCGGGCGTGTCGCCGGTCCGCGACATGACGCTGATGCGTGGCGGCGACTCGCCGAGGCGCTCTGCGGCCAGGCCGATGCCCGTCAGCGGCGCCCGCAGGTTGCGTTCGATGTCGTAGGTCAGGGCCTTGAGCGGCGAGATGTAGAGGACGCGGACGTGGCCCGGTTCGGTGCGGGTCGGCGGTGGACTCGGATCGCGCGCCAGGCGGTCCAGGCACCACAGGAACGCGGCCAGGGTCTTGCCACTCCCCGTCGGGGCGTGGATGAGCGTGTGCCGACCGGCGGAGATGGCCGCCCAGCCACGCGCCTGCGCGTCGGTCGGGGCTTCGAAGCTCGTCGTGAACCAGGCACGGACCGCGGGCGAGAACGGCCCGAGCGGATCGATGGGCGGTTTGGCCTTGGGAGGCTGGGCGATCGCGGCCACGGGACGGTGAGTATAGGCGGCGGTCGGTACCGTACGCCCGTTCTATTCGTGGCCGGTGCGATCCATTCGGGTGGTTGGGTGCGATCCGGTCGCCCGCCCAAGTCGTGCCCGGGTCCGCCGAAGCTGCTCAGAGCCAGCGATCCTGGCGTGTGACGGCTCGTCGCGTCCCGCTGCCTGCTCAGAGCCAGCGATCCTGGCAGCGTCGGTCGCCGTAGAGCCCGGATCTCCCCGAGGACGAGCCGATCGCCCGCTCAGAGCCAGCGAACGGCGTACCAACCACCGCCAGGTGCGGGAATCGCCGGCTGAGAGCCAGCACGGGGCACGCGTGGGCCGGTTTCTGCGCTGATCGCGGGCTCTCAGCCAGCAGAGGCGCACCTCGTCGATCGCCAGTGCATCGCCCGATAAGGGCCATGCGCTTCACTGTCC
>CAZOHT010000013.1:0-1779 GCA_964579825.1 uncultured Anaerolineaceae bacterium | reverse complement strand
GCACCTCGTCGATCGCCAGTGCATCGCCCGATAAGGGCCATGCGCTTCACTGTCCGCATGACCACCGGGACACCAAGTCGGCCAAGACGGACCACACGAACGGCCGTCGGACGCCGCTCCCGGACGCTGCGGATCCGCATCGGTTCGGAGGTCAAGAACCTGCGAGAGGATGCCGGGCTCTCGATCAGGCGACTCGCTGCAGCGGCCGGCATCGACGACGGCTACCTCAGCCAGGTCGAGCGAGGCATCCGCGAACCCAGCCTCACGGTGTTGGTCGCCATCGCCGAGGCGCTCGGTGGGGACGCCTCGGTCCGCCTGTATCCAGGCACCGGGCCGCGGCTGCGGGATCCGATCCAGGCACGGATCGTCGAGGAAGTGCTTCGGACCGCCGACCCGCGTTGGCAGGCCCACGTCGAGGTGCCGGTCCATCGGCCGGCGCGCGGCGTCATCGATGTCGTCCTGCGCCTGCGCGACAGGGAAACTTTCCTCGCGATCGAGGTGCACTCCGAGCTGCGTCGCCTCGAGCAACAGATCCGCTGGGCCGCTGAGAAGGCGGAGTCGCTCCCGAGCGCCGACATCTGGCCGCGAGACGACCTCAGCACGCCGGTGATCCATCGCGTCCTGATCCTGCGGCGAACGAGGACGAATCGCGAACTCGCGCATCGCTTCTCGGCGACCCTGGCGACGGCCTATCCAGCGCCCGCCCCCGAGGCGTACCGAGCCCTCGTCGGAGCCGGCTCCCCGTGGCCAGGCTCCACGTTCCTGTGGGCCACCGTCGACGGTGACACCGCCAGTCTCAGCGACCTGCCCATCAGTCGCGCCGGACCGCACCCGACGGCTCCGCACCGCACGGGGCCGACTCAAGGCCACATGGCACGGCCGTGAGGGGCCGCTCGGCCGTATGGCACGATCGTGCCCGCGGCGTTTCATGTGCTCAGTCGTGACGCCCGTCGGACTAGGCAGGCGCGCAGGGAAGGGAAGGGATCGGCATGGCAAGCACTCGGAACCTGGCAGCCGTGGCCGGCGGGATCGCCGCGGTCCTGCTGTTCTACCTGGTCAACCCGTGGGTCTACCCGGAGGCCGGTACGACGATCAACCAGGTGGTGACCATCGGCTTCTGGATCGCATTCATCATCCTGCTTGTCCTCCTGTTCCAGGAGCGCAACCAGCCGGGTGGCGAGACGATCGATATCGAAGGACCCGCCTTCACGCGGTTCCTGTTCTCGAATTCGAATGCCGGCCTGTTCTGGCTGCCGATCCGCCTGTTCCTCGGCTTCTCGTGGCTCGAGGCCGGCTGGCACAAGTTCACCGGTGAAGGCTGGATCGACGGCGGCGCGGCACTTCTCGGGTACTGGAAGAACGCGGTCGCCATCCCGGAAGAGGGCCGGCCCGCGATCTCGTTCGAGTGGTACCGGACCTTCCTCCAGCTCCTCATCGACAATGGCGCCGAGTCCTGGATGGGCTACGTCATCACGTTCGGTGAGATGGCCGTAGGTATCGGGCTCATCATCGGCCTGCTAACCGGCTTCGCCGCCTTCTTCGGGGCCTTCATGAACATGTCGTTCCTGCTGGCCGGCTCCGCGTCGACCAACCCGGTCCTGTTCACGCTCGCCATCGGGCTGATGCTGGCCTGGAAGGTCGCCGGCTACTACGGCGTCGACCGCTACCTCCTCCCGTTGCTCGGGACCCCCTGGCACCCGGGAGGGATCAACGGCAAGGACACTCGCCCGGCCTAGACGGTCCCCCTCCGTCTCTCGAACGGGCACCGGCCCGGGTCCC
>CAZOHT010000012.1:86205-97272 GCA_964579825.1 uncultured Anaerolineaceae bacterium | reverse complement strand
AGCGCCTCGTTTACACCGAGGATGTCGGGGGTTCGACTCCCTCACCGCCCACCACTGTCTGTGCACGAATCAGGCCCTCCGACTGCCCGGCAAACGGGACAGGGAGGGTCTTCTAGCAGTTTGCTATCGAGCCTCAGCGAGCCCGGGTCGTGGAGCGAATGTCCACGACGGCGGGCGACTCCTGGAAACCAGCTGCATTCCTGATGTGTCAGTCCCTGGAAATCGGGACCCATCCCACGATTCCAGCGAGACGAACTCGATACGGTCGGGGATTAGGCTCCGTCCAAGATGCCGCGACCGGTCCGCTTCGACTCGGCGTCGGCATGAGGGAGGGCACATGTCGGATGGAGCAAAGGCAGCGGGAACTGCCGTCATTGCGATCCTGCTGGTACTCGTGTCCGCGTCGGACTATCCATCCCTGGATGCGGTCCCGGTCGTCTATTACGCGGCGTTGGTCCTCGCCTTGGTTGCGATCGTCGCCGGCCTGTCGAAGAAGTTCCCCAAAGTCGACATCTCTGGAGCCGCTCGCCCGGCGGCCGTCGGCGCACTCGCATTCGCGATCCTGGGGATCGTGAGCTCGGAGCTGGTCAAGACTCCCAAGGGCGAGCCGGACCAGACCTGGCTCTCGATCGGCCTGATCGTGATTGGGCTTGTGGGCGTGCTGTTGATGTATAGCGGCACGTCGATGCCTGCCTTCTCCTGGTCCAAGCTCCCGATCGTCGCGACGTTGGCTGCCATTCTCCTGATCGGAGCATTCGGCATCACTATCGTGTTCATGCTGGTGAATGCGTCGGCCAAGGCTACCGACGAAGTCGTGTGGGGCCGGTATCTCGTTGTCTTTACGGCGATCCAGGGCGTCGCCCTTGCGGCCGTAGGCGCCCTCCTTGGCACGCAAGTTAAGGAGGGCGAGGTCCAAGACACGAAGAAGCTTGGACTCGAAATAGTCGAGGCGGCTGAGACATTGAAGAACGCGACACCCACCCCGGGCAAGCCCACGCCGGACGCGCCTGCGGTGGCTGCCGCAGAAGAGACCATCAGGCTGGGAAAGGCTCGGCTGTTGCGATAGGTGATCCGGGCAGCTAGTCCGCCACACCTCGAAGGCCTCCGGCTCCCACCTCGAGCATGGCTGCCCGGGCCGCTCGTACATCTGCCAGGGCCTCACTGCGGCTCGAAGCCGTCCAGGTAACCCACGGGGACCGAGGGTCGCGTGGGAGACGTGACGCATACGCCGTCGGAGTAGGCTGACATGTATGTCAGGCGAAGCCATAACCGCGATTGCCGCACTGGTTGGCGTTGCTGTCGGCGCTGGCATCGGCGCCGTGGCCCAGCGGAATCTGGCACGCGAGCGAGCCCGAATTGACGAGCTCACCGCCGTCTACGCAATGGTCTACGAACTCCTTGCCGCCCCGATCGGCGTGCAATACAAATGGGCGACGGACACCCTGTCGGACGAAGAGAAGGCATTGCTGGCCCATGGACTCGACAGGGCGATTAATCGTCTAAACCTCGCTGGTGCGCCTCCGGCGATTGTCCTTGCAGCAGACGCGTTCGCGGGTCGGGCTGCGGCGTGGCTCATGAAGCGGCCAGGACGGCCCGATATGGATGAGCTCGGCGTCTTGATCGACGCCTTCACAGGCGCCTGTAGCGCCGAACTAGCTCGCCTCCGTGGCGATAAGAGTCCCCCTCAGGTGTCGCGGGTTTAGGGCAATCCGGCGCATCTACAGAACGAACGAGTGGCAGTTCTGGGCCATCGCCGCCGTCTTGGTCGTGTCCCTTGTCGCAACCGGAATCACCAACAGCCTTGTGCCATCTATTGCGTGCGTCGCGGTCGTTGTGGTCCTTGGCTCCGCTGCTGACTCGCGGACCAAGCAGCGATCAATGCTCGGCCACCGGCTGTGTTCACGTTGTGGGCAACGTGTGAAGACTGCCGCGTCCGACTGCCCGGCGTGCGGCCTTAGGTTCGACTAGGCAACCCCCGCCGCCTGGAAGGACGCTGGTCCCACCAAGTGGGCGCCGTTACGGTCCGGGCCGGGTAGGTCTTGTCGTCGGTTCCGACCGTGGCGGTTGGCGCATTTGTGCCAACTTTCCCGCCGCACGGCGTCCTTGCTCACGCCCACATGGCATCATCAATGCCCGGGCAATTGGCCTGCGCTGAGCACGAAACGGGGTCATCCGCGACCATCGGTCACAGGCTGGGATGGGCGTAGGCTCGTTTACACCGAGGATGTCGGGGGTTCGACTCCCTCACCGCCCACCACGTCACAGCTGTTCGGCGACCTCGCCGATCCGCTCGATGGTCTGCGCGTCGTACGGGGCGGGCATCCGGACGATGACCGTCTCGAAGCCGAGATCGCGGTAGGGCCGGATCGCGTCCGCGACCTCCGCAGGCGACCCCACCAGGTGCGGGCCGCCGCCCATGCTCGTGACGCCGTTCGCCGCCATCAGGACGTCCATCCGCCGCTGGGCGGCGTCGGCATCGTCGTCGATCACGATCGGGAAGCTGATGGTCTTCTCCAGCGTCGCGAGGTCCCGTCCGACATCGCGGGCATGGGCCGCCAGGGCGTCCAGGGACTCCGTGACCTCCTCGACCGTGCCGGAGGCGTTCCAGCCGTCCGCCCGCTCCGCCACGGTCCGCAGCGTCTTGCGCCGACCGGACCCGCCGATGAGGATCGGCAGATGGGCCTGGATCGGGCGCGGAGCGTTGAGCGCGTCCGTGAACGTGTACGTGTCGCCCGCGTGCGAGAACCGCTCGCCGTCGAGCAGCCGCCGCATGAGGGCCACCGACTCGTCCAGCCAGTCGAGCCGTTCGCCAGGGCTCGCCCCGAAGTCGATGCCGAAGGCCTCGTGCTCTCGTTCGAACCACGCCCCACCGATGCCGAGCACCGCCCGTCCGCCCGAGAGGTGGTCGAGCGTCGTCGCGACCTTGGCCGTGAGGCCGGGATTCCGGAACGTGTTCGCGCCGACCATCAGGCCGAGTCGGACGCGCGTCGTGAGGGGCGCCAGCCCGGCTATCGCCATCCAGCCCTCGAAGATGGGCTGCTCCCACGGCCCGAAGATCGCCAGCAGGTGATCCCAGGTCCAGACCGAGTCCCAGCCGCTGGCCTCGGCTGCGAGCGCCGCGTCCCGGAACGTGGGCCAGTCCGTCGATTGCGACCAGAGTTGGAGGCCGAAACGCATCCCCGGATGGTAGTCGGGCGGCGGTCCTGCCATCCGACCCGCGCGGCGGTGACCTTCGGTACTGGCCCGTCGCGCGCCGTCGCCCGATGCTCGAGGGGTCCCGCCCGACTGCGGCGGCAAGGAGGTGTGCGATGCCGGCCACGACACCCACGGCTGGGGCGACCCCGTTCCCGCCACTCCTGCGCTGGCTGATCGAGCACGACGTGGACCACGAGGTCCACGAGCACCCCGAGACGATCCGGGCGAGGGACACCGCCCGGGCCGAGGGCATCGATCCGAGGCGGTTCGCCAAGACCGTCGTCCTGATGGCGGACGGGGGGCCGGCACTCACCGTGGTCGATGCCGCCGATCGTGTCGATCTGGGCAAGGCCGGCGCCTTCCTGGCGGCCGATTCGGTCCGGCTCGCGACCGAGGCCGAGCTGGCGGCGCTCGCGCCCGACTGCGAAGTGGGCACCATCCCCCCGATCGGCGCCCTGTTCGGGCTCCGTGTCGTCGCCGATCACGCCATCCACGACGATGACGAGATCTCGTTCCATGCGGGCAGCCACCGGTTCACGATGCATGTCGACCGCGCAGGTTGGGAGCGCGCCGGCCACGTCGAGTACGCCGACCTGGCGGACACGTCGGATCGGCCGGCCTGGTCGCCGGGATGATCGGCGCCACCGGTCCGTCGAGCACCGCCGCCGTGACCGGCGGGCCGCTCGTCATCGCGACGGAGCGGTGCAAGGGCTGTGAGCTGTGCGTCGCCGCCTGCCCGACGCACGTCCTCGCCCTCGACCTCTCGACGGTCAACGCGCTGGGTCACCATCCGGTCCACCTCCTGGACGCCTTCCGGTGCACGAGCTGCGCCCTCTGCGCCAAGGTCTGCCCGGATGCGGTCTTCACCGTGATCGCGCCTGCCCGCGAGGGCCACGCGTGACCGCGCCGGCCGTGTCCGGGGCCACTGCGGTCGCCCGGCCTGGCGCTCTACGATCGGATGCCGTCCTCCCGGCCCGCGTCCTGCTCAAGGGCAACGAGGCCATCGCCGAGGCGGCCATCCAGGCCGGTTGCGACGCCTACTTCGGCTATCCCATCACGCCCCAGGCGGAGCTGCTCGAGTGGATGGCCCGGCGGATGCCGGAGGAGGGTCGGGCGTTCGTCCAGGCCGAATCGGAGATCGGCGCGATCTCGATGGCGCTCGGGGCGGCGGCCACCGGGGCGCGGGTCATGGTCTCCACCTCCAGCCCGGGCTTCAGCCTGATGGCCGAGGGGATGAGCTACCTCGCCGGGTCGGAGCTGCCGATGGTGCTGGTGGACGTCATGCGCGGCGGACCCGGGCTCGGCAGCATCGGGCCGTCCCAGTCCGACTACCTCCAGGCGGTCAAGGGCCACGGTCACGGCGACTATCGCGTCCCGGTCTTCGCGCCGTCGTCCATCGCGGAGGCCGTGTCGCTCGTCGCCGACGCGTTCGAGGTGGCCGAGCGGTATCGGACGCCGGTCATCCTCCTCGCGGACGGGATCATCGGTCAGGCGATGGAACCGGTCCGACCGGTCTACCGGTACCCGGACCGGCTCGAGGCGCCCTGGGCGGTGACGGGCGCCGATGGCCGTTCGCCGCGCGTGGTCAAGTCGCTCCACCTGCGAAACGAGGACCTCGAGGCGCACAACGACGCGCTCCAGGCCAAATTCCGGACGATCGCGGCGGACGAGGTCCGCTGGGCCGGCGAGGGGCTTGACGACGCGGAGGTCGTCATCGTCGCGTACGGCACCGCGGCTCGGGTCGCGCGGACCGCCGTGGCCGACGCCAGGAGCCTGGGTCTCAAGGCGGGCCTGTTCCGCCCGATCAGCCTGTGGCCGTTCCCGTCCGATGCCCTGGCCACCGCGGCGGCGGGCGCCCGTGCCGTCCTGGTCGTCGAGCTATCGGCCGGCCAGATGGTCGAGGACGTCCGTCTCGCCGTGGACGGCCGCGTGCCGGTCCTCTTCCACGGGCGGACCGGCGGGATGGTCCCGACGCCCGGGGACGTCGTCGACGCGCTGCGGGCCGCCTGGGCGCGGACGCCCGACCGCGAAGGAGGGCCGGCGTGACCACCTCGCTGGATGGGCGGCCGCCTCGGGTCGTGGCGGCTCGACCGGAGCTCCTGGAGGACCGATCCACCCACTACTGCCCGGGCTGCGGGCATGGCGTCGTGCATCGGCTGCTGGCGGAGGTCCTCGGCGAACTGGACCTCGCGTCCAGGACCATCGCGGTCGCCGCGGTCGGTTGCGCGGTCTTCGCCTACGACTACCTCCACATCGACTTTGTCGAAGCCCAGCATGGCCGGGCGCCGGCTGTCGCGACCGGGATCCGGCGGGTGCGGCCGGACGCCTTCGTCCTGACCTACCAGGGTGACGGTGACCTGGCCGCCATCGGCACGGCCGAGATCGTCCACGCCGCCGCGCGGGCGGAGCGGATGACGGTCATCTTCGTCAACAACGGGATCTACGGGATGACCGGAGGCCAGCTGGCGCCGACCTCGCTCCTCGGCCAGAAGACGACCTCGACGCCGCTCGGCCGCGACGCGCGGACCGCCGGCTACCCGCTGCCCATCACCGAGATGCTGGCCATCCTCCCGGGCGTCGCGTACGCCGCGCGGGGCTCGCTCGCCTCGCCGTCGGCGATCGGCAAGACGAAGGCGATGCTGCGACGGGCGTGCGAGGTCCAGGCGGTCGATGGCGGATTCGGCATCGTCGAGATCCTGTCCAACTGCCCGGTCGGCTGGGGGATGACCCCGGTGGAGTCGATCGACCACCTTGCGGAGGTCGCCGAGACCTTCCCACTCGGCGTCCTGGTCGACCGGCCGCACCTGGCCGCGGAGCGTGCCTGATGGAGCGCACCGTGATCGTGTCCGGGTTCGGCGGGCAGGGGATCCTGTTCGCCGGGACCGTCCTGGCGCGCGCCGCGATGGCCGAGGGCCTCGAGGTGTTCTGGATCCCGTCCTACGGGCCGGAGATGCGCGGCGGGGCGGCGGCCTGCACCGTGATCGTGGGCGACGAGCCGATCGGTTCGCCGGTCGTGGATCGCGCCGACGTCGTGATCGCCCTGTCGGCTCCGGCCCTCGAGAAGTACGGGCCGAAGGTCGCCTCGAGCGGCCTGCTGATCGTGGATGGCTCCAGGGGCACGCCGCCGCGACCGGTGGACGGGGTCCAGGTCCTCGCACCGCCGTGCACGCAGCTTGCCCGGGCCGCCGGCGACGACCGACTGGTGAGCATCGTCGCGCTCGGCGCCCTGGCCGCCAGGTCGACCGTGATCGGCGTGGACGCCATCCGCTCCGGGCTGGGCGAGGTGGTCGGAGCGAAGCACCCGGAGACGCTCGAGGCGGACCTGCGGGCGTTCGACGCCGGGGCGGCGGCTGCAGTGGACCCAGCCACGATGGTCGCTGCTATGCTCTGAGCAGCCTGGGCGTCGCCCCGGACTGCTATCGCCACCGGAGGAGGGGCATGGAACTCCTGATCATCGGCGGGATCATCGTCATCCTGGCGGTCATCCTCATCGGGCTGTACAACGGCCTGGTCCAGAAGCGCCTGCGTGTGGACGAGGCGTTCGCCCAGATCGAAGTCCAACTCAAGCGTCGCCACGACCTCATCCCGAACCTGGTGAACGCGGTCAAGGGCTACATGGGCTTCGAGCAGAAGGTCCTGACCGACGTGACGAACGCCCGCGCGGCGGCTGTCGCCGCCGGCTCCCAGGGCCCGGCCCAGCAGGCCGCCGCGGAGAACGCCCTGACCGGCACGCTGCGCTCGCTGTTCGCGGTCGTCGAGAACTACCCGGAGTTGAAGGCGAACGAGAACGTCCTGTCGCTCCAGGAGAACCTGACCACGACGGAGAACCAGATCTCCTTCTCGCGCCAGCACTACAACGCCACCGTGCTGGACTACAACACCGGGATCGCCACGTTCCCAGCCGTGCTCATCGCCGGCATCTTCGGGTTCGTCAAGCGCGAGTTCTTCGACGCGGAGCCCGAGGCCTCCGCGGTCCCGAACGTCGACCTCAGCCTGAGCTGACCGCCCGCCCGCGGGAGGGACCGTGGCCGGGAACACGTTCTACGCCCAGAAGTCGGCCAACCAGCGCAACTCGCTGCTGATGGCCGGCTTCGTCGTCCTGCTGCTCGGGTTGCTGGGCTTCAGCGTCGGCTACGCGATGTTCGGCTCGCCCGCGGGGGGTCTCGGGGTGACCCTGTTCGCCCTGGGCTTGGGTGTCATGTCGGGGATCGGCACGTACTTCCAGGGCGACAAGCTGGTCCTGGCGGTCAGTGGCGCCAAGGCCGTGGATCCGGCCGCCGCCCCACAGCTGATGAACGTCGTCCAGGAGTTGGCGATCGCCGCGAACATCCCGGTGCCGGCGGTCTACATCATCGACGACACGGCCCCGAACGCCTTCGCGACCGGCCGCGACCCGGCCCACGCCTCGATCGCGATCACGACGGGGCTCCTGCAGAAGCTGGACCGAGAGGAACTGCAGGGGGTCATCGGCCACGAGCTGTCGCACGTGCGGAACCTGGACATCCGGTTCTCGCTCGTCGTCGGGGTCATGGTCGGCGCCATCGCGCTCCTGGCGGACTTCTTCCTGCGCTTCACGTTCTGGGGCGGGACGCGCCGGTCACGCAATGACAGCAGCGGGGGTGGGGGAGGCGCCCAGGCGGCCTTCGCCATCATCGCCATCGCGCTGGCCATCATCGCGCCGCTCATCAGCCGGTTCATCCAGCTCGCCGTGAGTCGTCAGCGTGAGTACCTCGCGGACGCGTCGTCCGTGGAGTTGACCCGGAACCCGCTGGGCCTGGAGCGAGCGCTGGCCAAGATCTCGTCCGACCGCGAGGTGCTCGAGGTCGCCAACCGAGGCACCCAGCACATGTACTTCACGAACCCGATCAAGAAGTTCGAGGCCCGCTCGTCGTCCCTGATGTCGACGCACCCGCCCATCCTCGACCGGATCAACCGCTTGCGCGAGCTGACGAGCCAGCCGCCGTTGAGCGCGGAACAGGCCGCGCAGCTGGCAGACCTGGAGTAGCGCGGACGGTCGCTCGGTGGCGGGCGTCGCGTGGCCCGTGATATCCTCGCCTCCGCCGACGGGCAGCCGACGGCTGGTTGTTCATCGGGCCGAGATAGCTCAGTCGGTAGAGCACGCGACTGAAAATCGCGGTGTCGCCAGTTCGAATCTGGCTCTCGGCACCACCTACGGGTGGGTGCAGTGCCTTCGGGCGGAAGTGGCTCAGTTGGTAGAGCATCACCTTGCCAAGGTGAGGGTCGCGGGTTCGAGTCCCGTCTTCCGCTCCATTCCTCAGACATCGGACCGCTGCCCCTTCGTCTAGTGGTAGGACAGCGGACTTTGAATCCGTGAACCGAGGTTCGAACCCTCGAGGGGCAGCCAAACCACCCGAGCGATCGGCGCGAACCCCATATGGCGACGTGGTGAAGTGGCTCAACACGGAGGTCTGCAAAACCTCTATTCACCGGTTCGAATCCGGTCGTCGCCTCCACTCACCGACCGACTGACGGCCCTCCGGGGCCGTTCTTCATGTCCGGGCCGACTCAGCGGAGGTCGTCGAGGCCGAAGATCTCGAAGGTGCCGGTGCAGGCGTGGCCCGAGGCGATCGACAGCGTCCGCCGGACGGGGTCGGCGATCATGGCGAACAGGATGGTCGAGCCCTCGTCGCCGTCGGCTGGGTCCGGATGGACGCAGATGGCCTGCGGCTGGGCGCCATGGTCGGCCAGGATCGACGTGAGGCCGGCGAGTGTCGGGTCCATATGGTCGCGAAGCGCCGACGCCCGGGCGAACCGACCGAGGCTGCCAGGCGAGGGCGGGAAGGTGACCTCGGCGACCGAGCCATCGAGGGCGTGGTTGGTGTGGACGTGGCCGGCGTACACGGCATGACGCGTCCCGGTCGTCTCGACGACCAGGGCCGCGTCGTCGGGGAAGGCCAGCTGGTAGGAGTACCCACCGGCGCGACCTGGTCGCGAGGCTCGGGCCGCAGCGTCCGCCGCATCGCGGGCATCCATGACGTCCCGCGCGATGAGGGCCCTGGGGATGCCGACCCGTTCGTCCCGGGCGCTCAGTGACATCGCCCCGACCGCGACGCCGTGCTCGTTGATCCCGACCAGGGGCAGGGTGCCGGCGACGACCGGGGCGAGGACCGCGGGACCGTCGTCGGGGACATCGATCACGATTCCGACGGCCCCCTCGTCACCGGCATACCACTGTTCGGTGTGGCCCAGGAGCGGGCCGTCGGAGGTGTCCACGACGACATCGGTGCAGCGCTCGAGCGGCGCCAGGCGCCCGATCCCAAGCTCGACCTGTCCGTAGATCTCCTCGAACGCATTCGCGGCCATGACCGTGGCGAACGGCTGGTCCGCCCCGTCGGCGATGCCGCGGATCTGCTCGACGAGGTGGGGGAGGGCCGCCTCCGAAGCGGCGATGTAGGGGGTGAGGATGCGGTCCAGCGACGCCGCGTCCACGCCGTGCGCCGAGAGATAGCGATCGACGAAGGCGAGCGAGGCGTCCATCTCCGCCCGGAGGCCCCGGCCGATGGCCCGTCCGCGCTCGAACGGCGTGCCCGTCGCCCGGATCAGCTTGATCGCCACGACCTCAGGCCCGCTGCCGTGCGATGGTCAGCCCGACGACGCGCGACACGACGAGCGCCACGTACATCAGCCCCGCGACCTGTTCGATCATGACCCAGGAACGAGCCTGGGCCTGGATCGGCGTGATGTCCGACAGGCCGACGCTGGTCAGGTTGGTGAACGACAGGAACAGCAGCTCGAACCAGGTTCGGGGCGCGTCCGGTGCGATCGCGGCGGTGAACGAGCCTGGCCAGAGGACCTGGACGGCCATGAAGACATAGGCGAACGCCCACGCGACGACGGTGAACGTCGCGCCGGTCGCCCAGAGTTCGTCGGTGGTCACGAACCGGTCGAGGAACATGTAACGCAACAGGGCGAGGCACGTGTAGAAGTAGAAGACCGCGTGCAGGATCGATGACCAGAGGACGACCGGCTGGTTGAGCGGGTCCACGACCTCGAGCAGGGTGAGGGCGACGATCGGGATGCCGAGCAGGACGACCACCCAGGTCAGCGCGGGGGTCTCGTTGACGGCCCGGACCGCCAGGAACAGGACGACCAGACCGAACGTGGAGATCGCCGCCCGTCCGAGCGCCGAGTCATCCATGAACGGATAGAGCAGCACGCCGCTGAGCTGGACGGCCAACAGCACGGCCATGGGTTGCTGCCAGGCCCGCGAGAGCCATCCGGTGGGCGACGTCATCGCCGCCCAGTCTACGGTCGGGGCGGGTCCGGTCGGCGGCCGGTCACGTCGTGTGCCACGATGTCGGCCTGCACGAGCGGATGGCGCTGGAGGGAAGGATGCTCACGACCATCGATGGGTTCGCAGACGGCATCGTCGCCGTCCGAGGCACGGGCCTCGTGACCGCCGACGACTACCGGACGGTCCTCACGCCGGCGATCACCCGCGCCACGGCGGGTGGGCGTAAGGCGCGGCTGCTGCTGGAGTTCGGGGAGGGCTTCGAGGGGTACGACACGAGCGCCATCCTGTCCGATAGCGCGCTGGGGATCGGGCATCTCGGCTCGTTCGAGCGGATCGCCGTCGTCACGGACGCCGACTGGCTGCGTCGCGCGATCCACCTGTTCGGCGGGCTCATCCCGGGCGACGTCCGGCTCTTCGCGGCCCACGATGGGTCCCTCGCCGAGGACTGGATCCGCGGCTGACGGTCCGATAGACGGTTCGGCCGCGCGTCAGACGGTCCGCTCGGTCAGGACGCAGGGATCCGTGACCAGGCGGGCTGGATCGTCCGCGCGTTGCGATCAACGTGGTGCCGGAGCCGAGATTCGAACTCGGAATCCCTTGCGGGCCGCGGGTTTTAA
>CAZOHT010000012.1:54318-86105 GCA_964579825.1 uncultured Anaerolineaceae bacterium | reverse complement strand
GTGGTGCCGGAGCCGAGATTCGAACTCGGAATCCCTTGCGGGCCGCGGGTTTTAAGTCCGCTGCGTATACCGATTCCGCCACTCCGGCCTGGGCGACAGGGTAGCCCACCGCGGCTGTCGGCCGCGGATGCGCCTGTCAGATGCGGATCCGGAATGAGCCCCTCGTGACGGGGAGGCAGATCGCCGGAACCGGCGCGATCCAGTGAGCGGCGACGCTCGTTCATCGCGGATCCGCATCTGTGAGCAGCAGGATCGGGGACCGGCCCGCGAGTTCGCGAATCCGCCCCTCCCACCCAGGCGACGCGTAGCCCGCCCACCGAAAGCCTCCGAAGTGAGTCACTCACCGGGGCCGCGAGCTTCCGAGACCGTCAGAGTTGCACCGGAGGACCACTAGGCGCGCTCGCGGGAGTCGGACGGCCCCGTCGAGGTGCGTGCCGAGCGTGGATCCAGGCGCCCGCACCGCTCCACACGGCGATTCGGGGCCCCGACCATGCCTAACGTGCCGTGGATGCAGATCTGGCGGGTTCGCATCCCTGCGCCCCCGGACGTGGGGTGGCGTGACCGCCCACGGGCCGACGACCGCGGCGACGGCCGCACGAAGGATCCCGGGCGACGAACCCTAGCCGCGGCGACGCCCGAACAGGCCCCCGGACTTCTTCGGGAGGTCGGCCGGGACCTGGTAGCCACCTTCGCCGAACGCGTCGCCGCTGAGCTTGGCCAGCTGTTCGGCCGGCGCGGTCCGTGGCGCGCCCAGCACGACCGGCACGCCCTCGTTGATCGCCTTCAGGTAGAGGAACGGGTCGTACGGCAGGTCCGCCGCGATCCGCTGGCCGAGGGCGCTCTCGATGTCGCGCAGCTTGAGGATGTCCCGGGCGAACATGTTGTTGAGCACGAACGTGGACTTGGCGCTCACCGAACCCGCCTCGTTCAGGAAGTCCAGCAGCGCGTGCACCGACTTGAGCGCGGCGATCTCCGCGGACACGGGCAGCACCACGGTCTCGGCTCGCTCGAAGACCGTCATGACCCGCTCGTCCAGGTTCGACCCAGCATCCACGACGACGAGGTCGTACGCGTCCAGCGCCACGTTGAGCAGCTGTTCGATGTGGTTCGGGGTCACCAGCTCGGCCAGCTCGGGCGAGCCCGGCGCGGCGATGACGTGCAGGCCACTCGAGTGGTGCGTGGCGTACGACCGCAGGAGCTCCGGTTCGCGTAGGGCGGCCGGCTCGCGGGTCACCTCGGCCAGCGTCTGCTTCGGGGTCAGGTTGAGGTGCGTGGCGACGCCACCGAACTGGAGGTCCAGGTCCAGCAGCACGACCTGGCCCGGCCGGCGCGCGGCCGCGACCACGGCGATGTTGACCGCGATCGTCGTGGTCCCGACGCCGCCCTTGGGGCTGAAGCAGGCGACCATCCGGCGCGCCCGGGCGAGGGTGAGGCCGTCGGCCGAGACGACCGGCGCGAGGTCCTTGGAGCGCTGGAAGCGGAGCAGCAGGGCCTCGACCCGGGCCTCGAGCTCGCGGGGATCGAATGGCTTGGCGATGACGTCGTCCGCACCGGCCTCCAGGAACCGGATCCGCTCCTCGACGTCGTCGGATTGCCCGATGCACAGGACGGGGATGGCCGCCATGGTCGCGGTGTTGCGGATCTCGCGGCAGAGGTCCGCGGCCGTCCGCGGTCCGGTGACGACGTCCAGGATGACCAGGTGATGGTCCGGGGTCTTCCTGAACGCGTCGTCGGCGTCGGTCGCGACCGTGACGGTGTAGCCGACGGCGGTCAAGGCCGTAGCGATGGTCTCGGCATACGCGGTATCGGCGTCGAGCAGAAGGATGGTACTGGCGGGCACGAGCACTCCGAGATAGCGATGTGATGGAGTCGAGGGACGACCAGAGGATACATCGACCCGACGTCGCGCCGGTATCCGGACCCCCGTGAGCCGGTAGCCGCGGACCTCGTGCTAGACTACCGGTCCGTTTCCTTTCCGCTCCGCGCCGGCCGTGCCGTCGGCGGGGCATACCCATTGGAAGGAGTGCCTGCGCGTATGCGCCGATACGAACTCATGCTTGTGCTCAGCCCGGACGTGCCGGATGACAAGGGCCAGGCCGTCATCGACAAGTCCACCCGGCAGATCGTGGCCGCTGGCGGCCAGATCATCAAGGTCGCCCCGTGGGGCCGCCGCCGGCTGGCGTACCCCATCGGTCATCACCGAGAGGGCTCGTACCACATCGTCCTGTTCGAGTCGCCGCCCGAGGTCCTCACGGAACTCGAGCACAGTCTGCTCATCACCGAGGAAGTCATCCGCCACCTCGTGACCCGCGTGGAGCGCCCGACCCGGGCGTCGCGCGACGGCGACGATACGGACGGCGATGCGCTCGAGGACTCCCTTCTCCCGTCCGACGACGACCTGGACGATGAGGACCTGGACATCCCCGAGCGGATCGACGAGTCCGAGAGCGAGGCGGCTCCGGCCGCCATCGACTGACCGGAGGCTCACGATGGCGTTCTGCAAGATCATGTTCATCGGCAACCTGGGTCGCGACCCGGAGATGCGCTACCTGCCGAGTGGCAAGCCCGTGACCCAGTTCAGCGTCGCGGTCAGCTACAGCAAGCCCGACGGCCAGGGCGGCTGGGTGGACGAAGGCACGGACTGGTACCGCGTCAGCGTCTTCGGTGACCGCGCCGAGCGGATGGCCGACCAGCTGCGCAAAGGCATGAAGGTCTTCGTCGAGGGTCGACTCAAGACCAGCGAGTACACGAGCAAGGACGGCGAGAAGCGGTTCTCGCTGGACGTGTCCGCCGACAACGTCATCAACCTGGCCGCTCGCGGCAGTGGCGACGACGGGGGTGGGGGAGGCAACTTCTCCGGGACCCCGTATGCCGGTGGGGCACCCGCCGGCGGCGCGCGGCCCGCGTCCGACGACACCGACCTCGACGACCTGCCCTTCTGACCAGGAGACTGAGACCACATGCCCCCCTCCGCCCGACCGAAGAAGCGCGACGACTTCTACCGCGATCGACGCCGCCGCAAGGTCTGCGCGTTCTGCGCGGACAAGACCGTCCAGATCGACTACAAGGAGGTCAACCGCCTCCGCCGGTACCTGTCCGAGCGCGCCAAGATCGAACCGCGACGCAAGACCGGCACCTGTGCCGGCCACCAGCGTGAGCTGGCCGTGGCGCTCAAGCGAGCGCGCCACGTCGCCCTGCTCCCGTACGCGCCGCAGCACCTCCGCCCCTGATCCCGTGCGGACCGCGCGGTCGCGGACCGGCCCGCCCGGCCTGACCACGCGGTCGCGGACCGGCCCGCCTGACCCGCCCGGCTTGCCGCGATGATCGTCGGGATCCTGATGCTCGGCGGCGGAGCCGCCGCCGGGTTGTTCGGCTCGCTCCTGGGCCTGGGTGGCGGGATCCTGATCGTCCCGCTGCTGACCCTCGGATTCGGCCTGCCCCTGCGTGAGGCGGTCGGCGTGTCACTGGTCAGCGTCATCATGACCAGCAGCGCCGCCGCCGGCGTCTATCTCGAGAAGCACGTGGCCAATCTCCGGCTGGGGATGAGCCTGGAACTCTTCACGGCCATCGGCGCGCTGGTCGGTGGATCCATCGCGTTCCTGCTGGACGAACGCCTGCTCGGGATCCTGTTCAGCCTCCTGCTCGGCTACATCGCCTTCACGATGATCCGTCGCCGGGCCGAACCGGAGCCGCAGCCGACGGGCGAGGAGGGCGCCCCGGACGGGTACGTCGTGCGGAACATGGGCAAGGGCGTCGTCGGGGCGACCTTCGCGGGCGTCGTGTCCGCCCTGCTCGGGATCGGCGGCGGCATCATCAAGGTCCCGCTCATGCACCTCACGATGGGCGTCCCGCTCCGCGTGGCCACCGCCACCAGCAACCTGATGATCGGGATCACCGCCGCCGCGAGCGCCGTGATCTACCTGCTGCGCGGCGAGATCGACCCATACGTCGCCGGTCCGACCGCCATCGGCGTCTTCCTGGGAGCGACCCTGGGCTCGCGGATCGCACCGCGGATCGACCTGCGCTACCTGCGCATCCTGTTCGTCGTCGTGCTCGTGTACACGGCGATCCAGATGCTTCGCAAGGCGATCGGATGAAGCCGCACGGGTTCGACACCACGATCGGGCGGCTGATGATCGCGATGACGTACGTCTCGGTCGGGCTGCTCGTGGTCGGCGTCGCGCTCATGCTGGTCAACGGGATCTCGCCGCTCGACCAGGCGCCGGTGTTCGATCCGAACCTCATCTGGGCGGACCTGCAGGCGGGGATGCCGGTCGGCTTCCTGTGGCTCGGGCTGATCGCGGTCATCGCCACACCCATCGTCCGAGTGGCCGCGTCAGCGGTCGGCTACGCGCGTGAGGGACAATGGCGCATGGTGGGGGTCGGGGCGGGCATCCTGCTCGTCATCGCCGTCGGCATCGTCAGCTCGATCGCAGTGGAGCACTGACCCGCGCGTGGACCTCCTCATCCTGGCCGTTGCCTTCGTCATCATCCTCGCGGGCGCCGAGCTCTTCACCAATAGCATCGAGTGGTTCGGTCGCAAGCTTGACCTCGCCGAGGGCGCCGTCGGATCCGTCCTGGCCGCCGTCGGGACCGCCCTGCCCGAGACGATGATCCCGATCATCGCGATCCTGTTCGCCACCGGCGAGGCCTCGAACGCCGTCGGCGTCGGTGCCATCCTGGGGGCGCCGTTCATGCTCGCGACGCTCGCGATGTTCGTGACCGGTGTGGCCGTCCTGGTCGTTGCCAGGCGCCGGACGACCGGGGACACCATGCTCGTGGACACGCACGTGCTGAGCCACGACATGGGCTACTTCGCGGTGGCCTACGCGATCGCCATCGGCGCGGCGTTCCTGCCGCTGGAGCCGATCTGGCTGAAGTGGATCGTGGCCGTCGGGCTGCTCGGGATCTATGCGTGGTACGTGAAGGGCCACTTCGAGGCCGACGCCTCGGTGGACCTCGAGGACCTCGCGCCGCTCCGCTTCCATCGCCTCGACCGGCGCGCGCATCGGGAGGACCCCGGGGTGCCGCGGCTTCGGATCGTCAATCTCCAGGTCGTCGCGGCCCTTGCCCTGATCGTCGTCGGGGCCATCGTGTTCGTCAACGCGGTCGAGCACCTGGCCGACACCCTCGGCGTGGACGAGCTGCTCCTCGCCCTGGTCATCGCCCCGATCGCCACGGAGCTGCCGGAGAAGTTCAATTCCGTGCTGTGGGTCCGGCAGGGCAAGGACACCCTGGCGATGGGCAACATCACCGGCGCGATGGTCTTCCAGTCCACGATCCCGACCGTCGTGGCGCTGGTGTTCGCGGCCGACTCATGGGTCGTCGGGCCAGGCTCGTACGTCGCCTTCGCCTCGGCCGGGATCGCGTTCCTGTCGGCCGCGTTCATCTTCCTGCCGATGGTCAGGTCCGGTCGCCTGCGAGGTCGCGGGCTGCTGGTCGGCGGCGTGTTCTACGCCGCCTATCTCGTCCTCGTGGGCCTGGTCGCGTCGGGCGTGCTCGACGGTTCGGGCGTGACCCACTGATATACTCGAAGCCCTCGTCGATGGAGCCCAGACGCGCATGATCACCCAGAAGTCCACCGAGACTCCGGCCCCCGGCCCGCACCACGCCCCGGCTCCGGCCGCGCTGGACGACCTCATCTGCTACTTCGAGGGCGAGTTCGTCCCGATGCGCGACGCGAAGGTCAGCATCATGACCCACGCGTTCATGTACGGCACCGCGACCTTCGAGGGCATCCGCGCCTACTGGAATGCCGACCAGGGCGTCCTGTACGGCCTCAAGCTGCGCGAGCACGTGGAGCGGATCCGCCAGTCCTGCAAGATCCTGCTCATGGAGGACGTGCCATCGGTCGACGAGCTGACGGGGCTCATCGTCGAGACGATCCGCCGGAACGGGTTCCGGGAGGACGCCTACATCCGGCCGTCGTTCTACAAGTCCAGCCGGGTGATCGGCGTGCGCCTGCACGAGCTCCAGAACGAGCTGTACATCATCGCCCTGCCGTTCGGGAACTACATCGACAC
The DNA here is from genome assembly GCA_964579825.1 of uncultured Anaerolineaceae bacterium. GTDB lineage: Bacteria > Chloroflexota > Limnocylindria > Limnocylindrales > CSP1-4 > SPCO01. The sequence continues at coordinate 80,082 of CAZOHT010000012.1, read as the reverse complement.
GGACACGGGCTGCCGGGTCATGACGTCGTCCTGGCGCCGGAATGCCGATGAGGCTATCCCGGCCCGAGGGAAGATCGTCGGCGGCTACGTGAACATGGCCTTCCAGAAGTCCGAAGCCGAGCTGAACGGGTTCGATGAAGCGCTCGTCCTGACCGCCAGCGGCCACGTCAACGAGGCGTCCGCCGCGAACCTGTTCGTCATCCGGGATGGTGTGGCGCTCACCCCGCCGGTCAGCGACGACCTGCTCGAAGGGGTGACCCGCAAGGCGATGATGGAGCTGATGCGGAACGAGGGCATCCCGGTCGAGACGCGCTCGATCGACCGCTCCGAGCTGTACATCGCCGACGAGGCGTTCCTGTGCGGGACGGGCGTCCAGATCTCACCGGTCATCGAGGTGGACCATCGCCCGGTCGGGTCGGGTTCGATCGGACCGATCGGTCGACTCCTGCGCGACCGCTACTTCGACGCCGTGCGCGGCAAGCTGCCCGAATACCAGCACTGGCTCACGCCCATCGCCTAGCGGCGGGGAGCTTCAGCCTGGCGGCGGGGCGCTAGGCGCCGTTCGGCGCCGAGAGGGTCGGGGTCCTGTTGCCGATCGTGATGACCACGTCCGTCCGCACGGCCGGGTCGTCCTTGAGCGAGACCTTCACCCCGAACGTCTTCTCGAGATAGGCGATCGTCTCGGGCATCGTCCCTTCGGCGCCGTTGTAGACGATGATCCGGGTGTTGGATGGGACCGCCCCGTCGGGCTTCTGGCGGGGGGCCGATGCCGCGACGCCGTGGTAGTCGAGGTAGCCGGCCAGATCTGCCCCACGGCCGCTGTCGCCCGTGCCGTTGAGGACCCAGACCACGGCCCCTTCGGCGGCGAGCGTCTGGCGCAGCGCCTCGTCCGCCGGGTCCGAGCTGAAGGCGTCCTTCACGGCGTCCTTGATGCGGGCGATGTTCGGGATGACCACGCAGCCGCGCGGGTCCGCGCACGTGTCGCGAGAGTAGAGCGGTGGCGCGAACACGTACGAGCGGATGTTCTTCGTGTCGACCTCGGACGCCAGCCCGAGCAACTCGTCCATCTGGCTGAGCGGGATGTCCGTCCGAACGGTCTTCTTGAGGGCGGCGATCAGCTCCGGGAGGCGCGGGATCAGGTGCTGCGGATCCGCCTGCTCGCGGAGTGACAGGAGCACGCGCTGCTGGCGCTGGCCTCGGTCGAAGTCCGTCGACGAGTGGCGTGAACGGGCGTACTTCAGCGCCTCCGCGCCGTCCATGTGCTGGATCCCCGAGGGGATGTACAGGCGGACGAGCCGCCCCTTCTCGCTCGGGAACCGGTCGTCCGAGACGGGGATCTGGACGTTGATGGTCACCCCGCCGACGGCATCCACGACCTGCTTGAAGCCTTCGAAGTTGACCTCGACGAAGTACTTGATATCCAGGTCGTACAGCTCGCCCAGGACGGCCTTGAGGGCGTTGTAGCCGCGGGTCCGGTCGTTGCCCGGCCACAGGTCGGAGCGCTTGCGGTTGTTGGCGAAGAAGCTGTTGATCTTGCCCGAGTAGTCGCGACCCCAGACCTGCCGAGCTGGCCCCTGCGGGATCGGCACGTCGACCGTGTCGCGCGGCAGGCTGAACATCGCGACCTGCTTGGTGACCGGATCGATCGAGACGACGATGAGGGTGTCCGTGTTGTGGCCACCGCCCTGCTCGTCGGCGCCGATGAGCAGGATGTTCAGGCGCTCCTTGCCATCCCACGGAGCGATCGACACGTTCGGGACGGGCGTGCCGAGGAGGCTCGCCTCCGGCGTCGGGGTGGCCGTGGGTTCCTCAGCGATGTCCTCGGACTCGCTGGGTTCGGCGGACGGCGATGCCGAGGCCTCCGGATCTGGGCACTCCTCGGTGGAGCCCTCGCCGATGAAGATGCTGTCGCAGCCCCGATCCACGAGTTCCATCGCGAACGAGTCGTACCGCGCGACGACGACGTGACTGGCCGCCATCACCAGCAGGACGGCCAGCAGGCCCGCGATCGAGAGCGGGTTCCGCCGCAGCCGCGCCCGTCCGGCACGGCCGTCGCCCGACGCCGCCTGGGCGTTCATGAACTCGGCGACCCGGTAGGCGTCCACGACCGCGACGACCCGGTAGATCAGGACGACGATGTTGAGGACGAACACGGCGTTGAGGACGTTCGGGTCGAACACGAGCCCGAGCATCGCGATCCGGTCCATCCGCAGCCCGACCCCGGCCAGCAGCGCGATGAGCAGGATGGGCGCGGCCGCGAAGCCGAGGGCGCGGGTGGTCGCACCGGCATACCACTGCCCGAGACCGGGGAACAGGAGCGAGAGGAAGGCCGCCGTGAACGGGGACCGGGCGCGCGGTCGCGCCTCCTGCGATTCGTGCATCGCGGGTAGGATACCCGGACCCGCCGATTCAGCCCGTCAGGGCCGCCGCGGGGTGCCCATCGCGACCGCACGCCACCGGAGTCGGATGTTCAACGCCGTTCCCGCGCGACCCGATCTCGTCAGCCAGGAGCACGACATCCTGGCGCTCTGGCGCGAGCGGTCGACCTTCGCCCGGCTGCGGGCGCAGAACGCCGGGGGGCCGAAGTGGAGCTTCCTCGACGGTCCCATCACCGCCAACAACCCGATGGGCGTCCACCACGCCTGGGGTCGTGCCTACAAGGACCTGTACCAGCGGTTCCACGCCATGCTCGGCGAGGACCAGCGCTACCAGAACGGGTTCGACTGCCAGGGCCTGTGGGTCGAGGTCAATGTCGAGCGCGACCTCGGGTTCACCTCCAAGCGTGACATCGAGGCGTACGGCATCGCCGAGTTCGTGACCCTGTGCAAGCAGCGAGTCCTGACGTACGCCGCGCGCCAGACCGAACAGTCGATCCGGCTCGGGATGTGGATGGACTGGAACGACCCGGTCGAGCTGCGCCGATTGCACGACCTGCTCGGCTCGGACCCGGCCGCCCAGGCGACCATCCAGGGTCCCGACGGCCCCGTGACCGACTCGGTCGAGATGCTCGTGGGACGGCTCGGGATGCCGGACGTGGGCGGCTCGTACTTCACGTTCAGCAACGAGAACAACGACCTCATCTGGGGCTTCCTCGCCGAGTGCCACCGGCGCGGCTGGCTGTACAAGGGCGACGACACGATGCCGTGGTGCACCCGTTGCGGGACGGGCCTGTCGCAGACCGAACTCAACGAGGGCTACCAGGATCGCGACGATCCGGGCCTGACCGTCCGGTTCCCGCTGCTGGATCGACCCGGCGAAGCGCTGCTCGTCTGGACGACGACCCCATGGACGTTGACCTCCAACGTCGCCGCGGCGGTCGGCAAGGACCTGCGCTACGTCCTGGTCCGACAGGGCGACGATCGCTTCTGGCTGGCGCGCGGGACGCTCAAGGCGGCGTTGGACGGGCCGTTCGAGATCCTCGAGGAACGGCTCGGGGCGGACCTGGTGGGCTGGCGGTACGAGGGCCCGTTCGACGACCTGCCCGCGGTCCGCAAGGCGTTCGCCGCGGGAACGCGCGACGACCCGGGGACCCCATACCAGCACGTCGTGATCGCCTGGGACGAGGTCGGCGAGGACGAGGGGACCGGCATCGTCCACATCGCCCCGGGCTGTGGGGCCGAGGACTACCAGCTCGGCAAGTCGCTCGGCCTGCCGGTCATCGCGCCACTCGACGAGTCCGGCGTGATCGTGGACGGCTTCGGGGCCCTGACCGGACGGGACGTCCGCGATGTCGCCGAGCCGATCATCGAGCACCTCAAGCGCGAGGGTCGGTTCCAACGGCTCGAGACGATCACCCACCGCTACCCGCATTGCTGGCGGTGCGGGACGGCGCTCGTCTTCCGGCTCGTGGACGAGTGGTACATCAGCATGGGCCCGCTGTACGACCAGCCACGCGAGACGCTGACCACGGAGCAGGTGGACGCGAGCCTGCGCTACCAGATCATGGACGTGGTCGACCGGATCCGGTGGATCCCGGACTTCGGGCACGAGCGTGAGCTCGACTGGCTCCGCAACATGCACGATTGGATGATCAGCAAGAAGCGCTACTGGGGACTGGCGCTGCCGATCTACGACTGCGCGGCATGCGGGACGGTGAGCGTGGTCGGCGGACGCGACGACCTGCAGGCTCGGGCCGTGGCGGGCTGGGACGCCTTCGAAGGCCACACGCCGCACCGGCCGCACGTGGACGCCGTCCGGATCGCGTGCGACGGCTGCGGGGCGCCGGTCGAGCGGATCAAGGACGTCGGCAACCCCTGGCTGGATGCCGGGATCGTGCCCTTCTCGACGCTCCACTTCCGCGAGGACCCGGACTACTGGGCGGACTGGTTCCCGGCCGACTTCATCACCGAGAGCTTCCCCGGCCAGTTCCGTAACTGGTTCTACAGCATGCTGGCGATGTCGACGGTCCTTCGCCGTGAGCCGCCGTTCCTGACGATCTTCGGTTACGCCCTGGTGTTCGGCGAGGACGGCCGGCCGATGCACAAGAGCTGGGGCAACGCGATCGACTTCGACGAGGCCGCCGAGCGGATGGGCGTCGACGTCATGCGCTGGATGTTCGCCAAGGCCCGGCCGGAGGAGAACATCCCGTTCGGTTGGCACGCCGCTGACGAGGCCCGGCGGGAGCTGCTGGTCCTGTGGAACGTCTACGCGTTCTTCGCGACGTATGCGCGGCTGGCCGGCTGGACGCCGGGAGACGCTGGCACCCCGGCGGTGGGGGACCGACCGGCGCTGGACCGCTGGATCCTGTCGCGTGCCGCGGGCACGGCGGCGACGGTCGAGGAACGGCTGCGCGACGTAGACGCGGTCGGGGCGACGCGGGCCCTCACCGACTTCATGGACGGCCTGTCCACCTGGTACCTGCGCCTGTCGCGCCGCCGGTTCTCGCGCTCCGACGACGCCGCGGATCGAGCCGCCGCCTTCGCGACGCTCCACGAGGCCCTGGTCGCGACGACCCGGCTGCTGGCTCCGATCCTGCCGTTCCTGACGGACGCGATGTACCAGAACCTCGTCGTGGCCGTGGACGGCGCCGCGCCGGAAAGCGTCCACCTGACGGCGTTCCCGACGGCCGACCTGGCACCGCACCGCGATGCCGGCCTCGAAGCGTCCATGGCCATCGCGCAGCGGGCCGTGGACCTGGCCCGCACGCTGCGCAGCACGGCCCGCCTGAAGACGCGCCAGCCGCTCGCGCGGGCGTGGATCGCCGTGCCGGATCGCGGACTCGCAGTGGATGCCGAACTCCTGCGGATCGTCGCCGACGAGATCAACGTGAAGGAGGTCGTGGTCATCGCCGACGGCTCCGAACTCGTCGAGCGACGGGTCAAGCCGCTGCTCCCGAAGATCGGCAAGCGACTCGGGTCGGCGATCCCGGCCGTCATGGCCGCCGCTCGCGATGGCGCGGTGACGTTCGAACCGGATGGATCCGTGACCCTCGGCGGCGTGACGCTGGCGCCCGACGAGGTGGAGATCCAGGCCTCGCCGCGGCCCGGGACCGCGGTCGCGCACGACGACGGCCTCGTCGTCGTCATCGACACGGAACTGACGCCCGAGCTGCGCACCGAAGGGGATGCCCGCGACCTGCAGCGGGCCATCCAGGACCTTCGACGCGACGCCGGCTCCGATCTCGACGAGCGCGTGGAGCTGTGGGTGGACGGCGCCGACCCGGCCATCGTCCCGCACCTCGACGACGTGGCCGCGGACACCCTGTGCGACCTGGCGACCGGCCCGCTGCCCGCGGACGCCACCGCCCGCTCGACCGTGGAGGTCGCGTCGGGCGAGATCCGGATCGCCTTGCGCCGCCGGACGACCGGCCGCTAGGCTGATGACGGCGGATGGCGTGACCGGGGAGGACCAGCTGGACGGGGTCGAGGGCATGGAGCGGGGAGCACCGGCACCGGCCGCCGTCGCGGACGCGGCCCCGACGGCCTCGGCGGACGCGGCCTCGGGACGGGCCCGCTGGGGCGTCTTCCTGGGCGTGGCCGGCACGGTCATCGTGCTCGATCAACTCACCAAGGCCTGGCTGGTCGCGAACGTGGCCGTGGGCGAGGTCGTGTCGGTCATCGGCGACCTGGTGCGCTTCGTCCAGAGCCAGAACAGCGGCGCGCTCTTCGGGCTGTTCCGCGATCAGGCCATCCTCTTCGCGCTGGTGTCGATCGGCGTCATCGGGCTCATCGTGCTGTACCACGGCCGGGCCGGGCGGAGCCTGTACCTGTCGGTCGCGCTCGGTCTCCTGCTCGGCGGGGCGATCGGCAACATGATCGACCGGCTGCGCCTCGGGTATGTCGTCGACTGGGTGGACATCGGACTCGGCAGCCTCCGGTTCTGGACCTTCAACGTCGCCGACTCGGCGATCAGCCTGGCGATCGTCATGCTGGTCGGCCTGGCCCTCTTCCCGGCCCTAGCCGGGGGTGCGCGGGCGCGCGGGGCCGCCGATGCCTGACGGCGGCGTGGTCGCGGGCGTCCGGACGATCCGTGTCCCCGAGGGCGATCGCGGCCGCGTGGACCGGTTCGTGGCCGACGCGACGGGGCTGTCGCGGAGCTATGTCCAGAAGCTGATCTCGGACGGCCGACTCACGTCCCATGGCGAGGCGATCAAGGCCAACACGATCGTGGACAGCGAGTCCGAGCTGCAGCTGGACGTGCCCGAGGTGGAAGCCCTGGACGTGGTCGCCGCGCCGGACATCCACGTCGAGGTCGTCTACGAGGATGACGACCTGCTCATCATCGACAAGCCGGCCGGCCTGGTCGTCCACCCGGCTCCAGGCCATGCCGACGACACGTTGGTCAACGCCCTGCTCGGACGGGCCGCTGGTGCCGAGTACGGTGGGATCGCCGGGGTGGCGCGGCCCGGCATCGTCCACCGTCTGGATCGCGATACGAGCGGCCTGCTGATGGTCGCGAAGCACGACACCGCCCAGCACGCGCTCATGGCCCAGCTGAAGGCGCGCCGGGTGAAGAAGACGTACCTCGCGCTCGTCCAGGGCAATGTGTCGGCGGCGGTCGGCCGGATCGAGGCGCCGATCGGACGCGACCCCAAGCATCGGACCCGGATGGCGGTCATCCCCGCCGGTCGCCCGTCCACCACCGGCTATCGGGTCAAGGAGCGGTTCGCCGCCTGGACGTTGCTGGACCTGGACCTCGTGACGGGACGGACCCACCAGATCCGGGTGCATCTCGATGCGATCGGGCATCCCATCGCGGGCGATCCCGTCTACGGCACCGGCACCTCGCGCAAGGGCCCGGCCGGCCTCGGCCGGATGTTCCTCCATGCCTGGCGCCTCGAGCTCGCCTCGCCGTCCGACGGTCACCTCATCCGCGCGACCGCGGCCTTGCCCGCCGAGCTCGAGGCCGTGCTCGTCGGGCTGCGCACCGAGGGCCTCCATTGAGTGAGGCCGAGGGCCTCCCGTCCACGAACGCGCCCGGCGCCGGGGCCGAGGACGCCCTGCTCGTGATCATCTCTGGGCCGAGCGGCGTCGGGAAGGACACGATCATCGAGGCGCTCCAGCGACGCCCGCACGAACCCGACTATCACTACGTCGTGACCTGCACGACACGGGCCAGCCGACCGGGCGAGGTGGACGGCGTCAACTACCACTTCATGGACCGCGATGCCTTCCTCGCCCTGCGCGATGCCGGCGGCCTGCTCGAGGCGAACGAGGTGCATGGCAACTGGTACGGCACGCCCCGGGCCCAGGTCCAGGAGGCCCTGGCGGCCGGGCACGACGTCATCCTCAAGATCGACGTCCAGGGTGCCCAGCAGGTCAAGGAGCGGGTCAACGACGCCCTGCTGATCTTCGTCGTCCCACCGTCGCTCGAGACGCTGTTCGCCCGGCTCAAGTCGCGCGCGACCGAGACGGTCGATGAGCTCGAGCTCCGACAGCGCAACGCCGCCGTCGAGCTCGCCCGGCAGGACGACTACGACTATGTCGTGACCAACGAGACCGGACAGGTGGAGCGGACCGCGGCCCGGATCGACGAGATCATCGCCGAGGTCCATGGGCTCCATCCCGCGCGACGGATCAGCGTCTAGGCGGGTCGGGTGACCCTGGGCCTCCTGCCGGACTCGGCCGACGGATCGTCGCCGATCCGCCTGGTGGAGGTCGCGGTGGATGCGGCCGGGGCGGGTGGATCGCGAACGTACACGTACGCCGTCCCGGAGCGTCTCGCCGACCTGGTCGCGGGTGAGGCGGTCCTGGTCGAGTTCGGTCGCCGTCAGGCGCTCGGGATCGTCCTCGCCGCGACGGAGGTCGCGCCCGCGGCCGCTGCCAAGCCGATCGTCGATCGGGTGCGCGCGGACGGGCCGCTCCTGCCGCCACTCAGCCTGGAGCTGGCGCGCGGGATCGCGGCCTGGTACCTGGCGCCGCCGGCACTCGTGCTTCGGGCGATGCTGCCGCCGGGCCTCCTCGAACGGCTGGAGCTCATCGCCGAACTGACCCCGGACGGCAGCGCGTCCGAGTCGGTGGACCCGGTCGACACGGACCTGCTCGACCAGTTGTCGGGTGGCGCCCGTCCGGTGCGCGACCTCGCCGCCCCCGAGGGTCGGGCGGGGTTGCTTCGTCGCCTGCGGCGCCTCGCCGACGCCGGGACCGTCTCGTTGGACTGGACCCTGACCGGTGCGGCCGGCGGGCCCCGGTTCGAACGCTGGGCCCGGTTGACCGGTGCGGGCCGGACGGCCGCGCAGGCGCTGGCTCGGGAGGAGCACGTCCCGGGCCGACCGCTGGGACCGCGCCAGATCGCGGCGCTGCGCGACCTGCTCGCGGCACCCTCCGACGGGCTGGCCGGGGCCGGCCTCGCGGCGAGCCACGGCGGGTCGGCCCTGACCGGGTTGATCCGGCGCGGGCTCGTCGAGAGCGAGGTCCGCGAACGCCCCCGTCGTCCGCTGGCCGGCCGCCAGCCGGGTCTGCGTGGTGGCCGGCCGGCCGGCTCCGACCTGTCCGACGCCCAGGCGAGCGCCGTGACGGCGGTGGTCGCGGCTCTCGACAGGCGGGACGCGACGCCGCTGCTCCTCGACGGGGTGACGGGGAGTGGCAAGACGGCCGTGTACATCGAGGCGATCGTCGCCTCGCTCGAGCGTGGGCGACCGGCGCTGCTGCTCGTCCCCGAGATCGCGATGGCGATGCCGCTGGTGGACCGCGTCCGGGCCGACCTGGACGTCCGGATCGCGCTGGTCCACTCCGGCCTGGGCGACGGCGAGCGGGCGGATGAGTGGCGGCGGATCCGGGCCGGCGACATCGACGTGGTCGTCGGGACACGGCTGGCGGTGCTGGCGCCCTTCGCCGATGTCGGCGTCGTCATCGTGGACGAGGAGCACGACGCGGCCTACAAGAGCGATCGGACGCCCCGGCTACAGGCCCGCGATGTCGCCATCCGGCTGGCGGCTCAGGCCGGTGCCGCATGCGTCCTTGGATCCGCCACGCCAGCGGTCGACACGGAAGGACACGCCCGGTCCGGCCGCTACCATCGGGTCGCCCTGCACGACCGCGCTTCGGGGGCGCCGCCTGACGTCGAGATCGTGGACCTGCGACAGGAGCTCGCCGACGGCGAGCGGGGCCTCATCTCGCGACCGCTCGCGGCGGCCCTGGCCACGCTCGACCCACACGCCGGCGACCAGGCGATCCTCGTGCTGAACCGACGCGGGACCGCGTCCGTCGTCCTGTGCCGCGACTGCGGTCATGTGCAGGCCTGCCCGGACTGCGAGCGGCCGCTCGTCTACCACCAGGCGGGGACCACGCTGCGCTGCCACCACTGCGGCCGGGCCACGCCCCTGGCGACCCGCTGCCCGGTGTGCCAGTCCCCGCGGATCCGGTACCTCGGTGGCGGCACGGAACGGGTGGAGCGCGAGGTCCGCGACCGGTTCGCCGGGCTCCGCGTCGGTCGGCTGGACCGCGACGTGGCCGAACGGAAGGGCGCCGCGGAACGGGTCATCGACGCGTTCACGGACCACCGGCTGGACGTCCTCGTCGGGACGAGCCTCGTGGCCAAGGGCCTCGACGTGCCCGGCGTGACCGTCGTCGGCGTCGTGTCGTCCGATGTGGCCCTGAACCTGCCGGACGAGCGGGCCGCGGAGCGGACGTACCAGCTCCTGGTGCAGGCCATCGGCCGGGCCGGGCGAGGGGAGCGGCCCGGGCGAGCGTTCCTCCAGACCTATCAGCCCGAGCATCCGGCCATCGTCGCCGCGGCGACCGGTCGGGCGAGTGCCTTCTACGACGCCGAGCTGGACCTGCGCCGCCGGTTCGGGTCACCGCCCTTCGGCCGGTTGGTCAAGCTCACCATCGGCCGGACCGACCGGGCGGGTGCCGAGCGGGACGCCACCGCGATGGCCGACGAGCTCCGGGCGAGGGTCGCCGCGCGAGGATCGACCGTGTCGGTCGTCGGGCCGGCCCCCGCGTTCGTGCCGCGACGGGCCGATCGCTGGCGCTGGAACGTGGTCCTGCGGGGCGACGACCCGGTCGCGCTGCTCGACGGCGACGTCCCGGCCCCATGGTCCGTGGACGTGGACCCCGAATCGTTGCTCTGACCACTGCGTGAGTGACTCCCGATCCGATCCGTGCGACCATACGCCTTCGACTAGGAGGAGCCCCGATGACCGACCAGAGCGCGTCCACCGCGACGACCGACAAGCCCGCTGACGAGACCTTCGGCTGGACCGGGGATCCCGATCCGGGCCCCGACGCCCCGAAGACATCCGCCTCGGACACCATCTCCAGCCTCTTCGGCACCCTGCGCGATGCGCTCGACGACCTCGCCGAGCGTGCGTCGCCGACCGTCCGCGAGGTCGGTGCGCGCACCGCCGAGATCGCCGCGCTGGCCGCGGACAAGGCGGGTCCGGCCGTCAAGAAGGCCGGCGACGTCGCCTCCGATGCGAGCGGCAAGCTCGCCACCCGCTCGCGCGACTGGGCCGCCGAGGTCCGCGCCTCGATCGCGACCGACAGCGCCGGGTCCGGCGACGTAGGGCAAGCTGCCAGTCAGGCGACCGCCGCCGCCCGGGATGTCGCGACGAACGTGGCCGACGCCACGAGCGACGCCGCCTCCGACGTGACCGATGCGGCCAAGGCCGCCGCGTCCGACGTCGCCGGCGCCGCCAAGGACGCCGCGGGCTGACCGTTCGACAATGAGTGTCCGCCCCATCGTCATGCTCGGCGACCCCCGGCTTCGCCTCAAGGGCAAGCCGGTCGACAGCTTCGGGAAGTACCTGCACGAACTCCTGGACGACCTCGCCCACACGATGCGCGATGCGCCAGGGGTCGGTCTCGCCGCCCCACAACTCGGCGAGGCGCTGCAGGCCTGCGTCATCGAGGTCGAAGGTCAGCTCCACGAGCTGGTCAACCCGAAGATCGTCAAGGCGACCGGCGACGACCGCGACCTGGAGGGCTGCCTGTCCATCCCGGGCTATGTCGCCTACGTGACGCGGCGCGAGCGGGTCTGGGTCGTCGCCCAGGACCGTCGGGGCCGCAAGATCAAGGTCGCCGGGTCCGGCCTCCTCGGTCGAGCGCTCCAGCACGAGCTGGATCACCTCGACGGGAAGCTCTACATCGACTACCTCGAGTCCATGGATGAGTTGATGGCGGTCGGGGTCGGCGATGAGGACGACGCGGAGATCCGCGAGGCGACGAGCGCCCTGGCGTGACCACCGGGCCGGGCCCGCGTCCGGTGCGGACCGTCTTCGTGGGGAGTGGCGGGTTCGGGGTCGAGAGTCTCCGGCGCCTGGCGAGCACGCCTGAGGTCGATCTCGTCGGCGTCGTGACGGCGCCGCCCAGGCCGGTCGGACGCCGGCGGACCCTGACACGGACCCCCGTCCACGACGCCGCGGCCGCGCTCGGGGTGTCCGCCGTCCTGACCCCGGAACGCCTCCGTCACGCCGACGCCGTCGCCGCGGTCCTGGCCCTCCGACCGGCGCTGCTGGTCCTCGCCGACTACGGGCAGATCGTGCCCGAGTCGCTCCTCCACCTCCGTCATGGCGCCCTCAACCTACACCCGTCCCTGCTCCCACGGCATCGGGGTGCCACGCCGATCCCGGCCGCGATCCTGGCCGGTGACGACGAGACGGGGGTGTCGCTCATGTGCATGGATGCCGGCCTCGACACGGGCCCGATCCTGGCCCGCTCGCGCCGACCCCTCGACCGGACGGAGACGGCGCCGGACCTTGAGGCGGCCCTCGCGACCGACGCCGCGGACCTGCTCTCGGCGACGCTGGGACCCTGGGTGGACGGCGAGATCGTGCCCGCGCCACAGTCGGCCGATGGCGCGACCCTCACGCGACCGCTTCGGCGCGAGGACGGCCGGCTGGATCCCACCCGCCCGGCGACGGAGCTGGAGCGGCAGGTTCGCGCGTACCGACCGTGGCCAGGCAGCTTCGTCGACACGGACCTGCCGGGGCGGTTGATCGTCGACGATGCCACCGTGGCCGCCTCCGAGGCCGGCGATCGCGCCGGGCAGCTCGTCGCGGATGGGGACGGACTCGCGCTCGCCACCTCGGACGGCCGCCTGCGGCTGGGCCGCGTCCGGGCCGAGGGCCGCAAGCCGATGACCGCCGCCGAACTTCGCCGTGGCGCACCCGGTCTCGTCGGCAGCGTCGTGCGGTAGCATCGGCTCGATGACGCTCGACGTGCTGCAGGGCTCGGGACCGCGCGCGATGCCGGATCCGCGGCCAGGGATCTCCGGCTTGGAACCCGCGGCGCTGGCGGCCTGGTTCAGGGACCGGGGCGAGCCGGGCTATCGGGCGCGCCAGGTCAGCGATGCGGTCTGGTCCGGCACCGCCGATTCCCTGGACGCCGTCCTGACGCTCCCATCCGGATTGCGCGTCTCCCTGGCGGAGGCGATCCGCTTCGATACGGTCGGCGAGACCGAGCTCCGGGTGTCGGACGCCGGTCAGACCGAGAAGGCGCTCCATCGCCTCTCGGACGGGGCCCTGGTCGAGTCCGTGCTCATGCACTACCCGGCTCGCGGCCACGCCCGTGAACGCCACACGCTGTGCATCTCGAGCCAGGCCGGGTGCGCCGTCGGCTGCCCGTTCTGTGCCACCGGCGAGCTCGGGTTCACGCGCGACCTCGAGACCGCCGAGATCGTCGATCAGGTCCGCCACGCCGCCCGCCGGCTGGAGGCGAACGGCCAGCGCCTGACGAACATCGTATTCATGGGGATGGGCGAACCGCTGCTCAACCTGGACCGGGTCCTGGCCGCGGTCGAGGCCCTGAACGATCCGAAGCGGTTCGGACTGGGAGCCAGGCACATCACGGTCTCCACGTCGGGCGTCGTGCCGGGGATCCGCCGGCTGACGGCGCTCGGCCCGCAGTTCACCCTGGCGGTCTCGCTCCACGCCGCGCGCGATCCCTTGCGCGACGTCCTGGTGCCACTCAATCGCCGCTGGCCGATCGCCGAGGTCGTCGCCGCGGCGCGCGATCACGCCAAGGCGACGGGCCGCCGGATCAGCTACGAAGTCACGATGATCGAGGGCGTGAACGACACGGACCTCGACGCCGAGGCGATGGCGGACCTGCTGCGCGGCGACCACGCCCATGTCAACCTGATCCCCATGAACCCCGTCGCCCACACGCCCTGGCGGGCCAGCCCGATGCCGGCCATCGAGGCGTTCGCGGCCACGCTCAAGGGGGCCGGCATCGAGACGACCATCCGGCGGAATCGCGGCCAGGAGATCGGTGCCGCCTGTGGGCAACTGGCGGCCGAACGAGCCGGCGAGCCGCCCGCTCCGGCCGTCGCCCGGCGCCGAGCGCGCCTGGAGACCGCCAGTGCCGCCGCATTGCGCGGCGAGCGCAGCGACGAGGCCCTCCCGGCCGGAGTGGGGGAGTAGCCATGGCTCCCGGACGGGCGCGGGTGGCCGCCAGCATCCTGGACTCGGACCTGTCCAACCTCGGGAACGCGGTGCGTCGCGTGCAGGCCGCTGGGGCAGACCGGATCCACCTCGACATCATGGACGCCCACTTCGTCCCGAACCTCACGTTCGGTCCGCGCACCATCAAGGCGATCCGACGGCGCACGGAGTTGCCGCTCGACGCGCATCTCATGGTCAGCGAGCCCGGCCGCTACATCGACGAGTACCTGGACGCGGGCTGCGACTCCGTCACGATCCACGTGGAGATCGAGGAGCCGATCGAACCGACCCTGCGGGCCATCCACGCGGCCGGACGGAACGCCGGTCTCGCCGTCAAGCCGGCGACACCGCTGTCCGCCCTCGAGCCATACCAGCACCTGATCGACATCGTCATGGTCATGACCGTCGAGCCCGGGTTCGGTGGCCAATCGTTCATGAAGGACGTGGCCAGGGACAAGCTCCTCGCGGCGCGCGACCATCTCGCCCACAAGGCGCACGGGGCCGAGGTCCACGTCGACGGCGGGATCAACCGCGAGACAGCGGAATTCGCGGGCGCCCTCGGGGTCGACATCCTCGTCGTCGGGTCGGCCCTGTTCATCAAGGGCCACGACATGGGTCGCGAGATCCGCCTGATCCGCGCGCTTGCGGACGAGGGGTACCAGTTCGGCCTGAACGGCGGCGTGCCACCGATCCCGCGCGACCGGATGGTCCGCTTCACGTCGCTCCCGAAGCATCTGGCGAAGGCGCTGAGCGACGAGATCGAGGCCGGCGGCGTGCCGGTCATCATGCTGCGCGGCGACGGCCAGATGAACCCGGACGGGGTGCGTGACTACGACCTGCTCGTGCCGGCCACCACCGAGACGCTCGTCGAGGAGCGGCACGCCGCCGCGCGCGAGGCCGCCCAGGAAGCCGCCGATGCCTGGCGGGCGACGTTCGACGCGGACCGGGAGCCCGACGCGCCTGCCGACCACCGATGAGGGCACTCCTCCAGCGCGTCTCGCGCGCCGAGGTTCGGGTCGAGGGCGAGGTCGTCGGCCAGGTGGCTGGTGGGCTCCTGATCCTGCTGGGCGTCGGACCGGGCGACACGCCACAGGTCGCCGCCGACCTGGCGCGCCGCGTCACGGAGCTTCGGATCTTCCGCGACGAGGAGGGCCGGACCAACCGGAGCCTCATCGATGTCGGCGGCGCCGTCCTGGCGATCTCCCAGTTCACGCTCTACGCCGATACGCGGCGCGGCCGACGCCCGGGGTTCACGGATGCGGCCGCGCCGCAGCTCGCCGAGGAACGCTATCGCCAGTTCGTGGCGGCGCTTCGGGCGCTGGGCGTGACCGTCGAGATGGGCCGGTTCGGGTCCGAGATGGCCGTTGAACTCGTCAACGATGGCCCGTTCACGATCTGGCTCGACACGAACGACCGCTAGGTGGTCGCATACCAGCCGTCACGTCGCTAGATGACACGATCCGCCGCGTGTCGTCGCCGATCCGCCGCCCTGACTCGGCCGTGTCACCGGCAGATGCGAGATCCGGATGAGCCAGCGTGGTTGGGATGCTGAGCACGGCTGTAGCCGCCGTCTGATCATCGGTCCACGAGGCGTCCGTCTTGGGATCGCATCTGCCAGACGCGAGGCGAGCTCGACCCATCGGACGCGCCGCCGCTACGCCGTGCACCCTGGGCACACAACGAACCGGCCGTCGATCGACGGCCGGTCAGGTTCGAGGTCTGAAGATCAGCCGACCCGGAGGTCGGTCGCGGCTACTTGGCCGACTTCAGCTGGGTGCGGCGGCAGCGCGTGCAGACGAGCGCCTTGGTCGGCACGCCCTTCTGCTGGATGACGAGCGGCTGCAGATTCGGTTGCATGCGACGGTGCGCCCGGACGCGGTTCATCCCCGAAGACTGGGGGTTGAAGCCGCCCATGGACTCTTTGCCGCAGATCGCGCAGGAGCGGGCCATGCGTGGTCCTTCGATGTGGGTTCGGGTTGGGTGTCCGAGCCGAACGGGCGCGAACGGAGCGGTAGAATACCACACGGCCTCCGACGCTCCGGTTCGGACGCCGCCCGACCCGCTCTCGCGAGGAGGACGTCGCCCGCGTGCCAACCGAACCCATCCCCGGCCGCACCCTGGTCACTCGACGCGCCGTGACGGACATCGTCCGGACCGCCGTCCTCGGTTCCTATGGCGTGACCGGATTCGCCGGGGCCTGGCCGGAGCGCCTCATCGCTCGTCTCGGTCTCCGGACGCCGGGCCTGAAGGTCCATCTGGGCGACGGCGTCGCGGTCGATCTGGACCTCACCGTGGCCTTCGGCGTGCCGATCGCGGAGGTCGGTCGTCAGGTGGACTCGGCCGTCCGCTACGGCCTCCGGCGTGCCCTCGGCGTCGAGGTCAGCCACCTCGTCATCCACATCGACGGGCTTCGGTTCGCCCCGGCTGGTGCGCCACCCGCGGACGGCCCGCCCGACAGCGAGGCCGTCTCGACCCGCGACCTGGCGGACAGCGGGACGGACGTCGCCTGATGGCGCGTCGGGCCTGCGACGGCGACGGTCTGCTGGCCGCCTTCCGCGCCGCCGTCGCCAATCTCGAGGCGCACGTCGACGAGATCAACAGCCTCAACGTCTACCCGGTCCCGGACGGCGACACGGGTTCGAACATGTTCGCGACCGTCAAGGCCGCGCTCGAGGAGGCGGAGAACGCCGCGGGCCAGCCGGCGGACCGCATCGCGGCGGCCATCAGCTTCGGCGCGCTGATGGGAGCGCGGGGCAACTCGGGTGTCATCACCAGCCAGATCTTCCGTGGCATGGCGGAGGCCCTCAGCGGCAAGAGCCGGTTCAATGGCCTGGACCTCGCCCATGCGCTGTCCGAGGGCACGAAGACCGCCTACGGTGCCGTGGCCAAGCCGGTCGAGGGCACGATCCTGACGGTCATCCGCGAGTCGGCGGCCGCAGCCGTGGCGGCCGCGGAGCAGGACAACGACATCGAGGTCGTCCTGACCGCGACCCTCGACGGAGCCGAGAAGTCGGTCGCCCGGACACCCAGCCTGCTCGCGATCCTGCGCGAGGCCGGCGTCGTCGACTCGGGTGGACAGGGACTGTATCGACTGTTCCAGGGCGCCCTGCTCCACCTGGTCGGCAAGTCGCCAGCGTCGGTCGCCCGCAGCCGGACGAAGGCCGGGGCGAAGCCCTCCACGCTCGTCGCCCACGCGGATGAAGGGTTCGGCTACGAGACGATGTTCCTGCTCCAGGCGACCGGCACGGCGGCGCTCGACGTCGACGCGATCCGCGACCATCTCGAGTCCATCGGCGAGTCCGTCCTGGTGGCGGGCGACTCGCGCGCCCTCAAGGTCCACGTGCACAACGAACGCCCCGACCTCGTCATCGGCTATGGCCTGACCCAGGGGTCCATGAGCCGGATCAGCGTCGAGAACCTGGACAACCAGGCCCGGGACGTCCGCGAGTCGCGAGCGGCGGCGTTCACGACCGAGGGACCGGACGGGCCGCCGGGGCCCGACGAGGCAGCCGCCGGAGCCGTCACGGCGCCCGCGGCGGACGTGCCCGCCCTGGCGGTGGTCGCCGTGGTCGCCGGTGACGGGCTCGCCGCGATCTTCCGCGATTTCGGGGTCGCGGCGGTCGTCCAGGGTGGCCAGTCGGCGAATCCGAGCACCGGTGAGCTGATCGGGGCGATCGGGCTCGTCGAGGCCCGCGAGATCCTGCTCCTGCCGAACAACCCGAACGTCGTCCTGGCCGCGCGCCAGGTGGCCGCGATGACCGAACGCACGGTGGTGGTCGTGCCGAGTCGCAATGCCGCGGAAGGATTCGCGGCACTCCTCGCCCTCGATCCGGGGCTCGGGGCCGCCGAGAACGCCCAAGGCATGACCGAGGCGGCCCGGGCGATCCAGACCCTGGCCGTCACCGAGGCGGTGCGCGACGCGACCATCGGCGGCAGGAAGGTCAAGAAGGGCCAGACGATCGCGCTCGACCCGGATGACGGGCTCGTCGCCGTCCACGGCGACCGGGTCAAGTGCGTCGCCGCGGCGGTCAAGGCCCTCACGCCCGGATTCGAACTGCTGACCCTGTTCTACGGCGACGGCGCCGACCTGGCCGAAGCCGAGTCGATGGCGCGCACCATCGGCGGCGTGGTCGCCGGTGCCGAGGTGGAGGTCCGGCACGGTGGGCAGCCGTACTACCGGTACCTGATCGCCGCCGAGTAACAGGTGGCCAAGGCAGCCGTTCCGGCCCCGCCACCGACCGATCCGGTCGAACTCCTGTCGACCCCGCTGGCCCGCTCGGGGCTCACCGGCGGGGCGACCCTGCGCCGCGCCGGGATCCGCCTCGGCTTCTACGACGTCCGCGACCTGCTGTTCCACCTCCCGCGCCGGTACGACGACCTGCGCGAGATGGCCAGGATCGGCGACCTCGTCCGGGTGGAACCCGGCACGGTCGTGTCGGCTCGCGTCCGGGTCGTCGACGTCCGCGTCGAACCCAGCTTCCGGCGGCGCATCCAGCGCACGATCGCGGTGCTGGAGGACGAGACCGGCACGATCCAGGCGACCTGGTTCGGCCGACGGTTCATCGAACGCCGACTTCGTGTCGATGGCGAGATCGTGGTGTCCGGCCGGATCAAGCATTTCGGGCGGACGCTGACGCTCGACAACCCGGAGTTCCAGGCGATCGACACGGAGGAGACCGACGTCCTGCACGCCGGCCGGATCGTGCCCGTCTACCCGCTGACCGGCGGGCTGACCGCGGCCAGACTGCGCGGCGCGATCCGCGAGGCGCTCGATCGAGCCGGCTTCGCCTACCCGGAGTACCTGCCCGACGACCTGCGACGGCAGGAGGACCTGACGCCGATCCCGCGCGCGCTCGAGGAGGCGCACTACCCCGACAGCTTCGACGGCCGGGATGCCGCCCTCCGTCGGCTCGCCTTCGACGAGCTGCTCGCGCTCCAGCTCGGCATGGTCGCCCGGCGTCGCCAGCGTGGCCGCAGTCGTGGGCGCCCGATGGCGATCGACGACGTCGTGGACACCTCGATCCGCTCGGCGCTCACGGAGGCGCTGCGCGTTCGGGTCGGGCGCGACCTGGACTTGACCGTGGACCAGGTGGTCGCCATGGATGACGTGCGCCTGGACCTGCAGCGGGCGACACCGATGCTGCGTCTGCTGCAAGGCGATGTCGGGTCCGGCAAGACCGCGGTCGCGGCGTACGCCCTGGCCGCCGCCGTCCGAGCCGGCTCGCAGGGAGCCCTATTGGCCCCGACGGACCTGCTCGCACGACAGCACGTCGAGACGGTCGGGGCCCTGCTCGGCGAGCTGGGGATCGGCGTCACGCTGCTGACCGGGTCGTTGCCCGCGGCGGCCAAGGCCCGCGTCCACGAAGCGATCCGGTCCGGCGCCGCGGAGGTCGTCGTCGGGACGCATGCGCTCCTGTCCGAGGCGGTCGCCTTCGAGCGGCTCGGGCTCGCCGTCATCGACGAGCAGCACCGGTTCGGCGTGGACCAGCGCGGTCAGCTCGAGGCCAAGGCCGGTGGGATCGCCCCACATGTGCTGCTGATGACCGCGACCCCGATCCCGAGGACCCTCGGTCAGGTCCTGTACGCCGACCTGGACGTCTCGGACCTGCGCACGCCACCGGGTGGCCGAGTGCCGATCCTGACCGGCATCCGCCGGCCCGACCAGCTCGACGGGACGTGGGCGCGGGTCCGGGCCGAAGCGGCGGCCGGCCATCGGACGTTCGTCGTCGTGCCGCTCATCGAGGAAGGTGGGGACGAGGGGAGTGGGGCGGTGGCGGCGGAGTCCGAGGCCAGGCGCCTGCAGGGCCTGCTCGCACCGCTGCGGGTCGGCCTGGTCCACGGCCGGCTCAAGGCCGCCGACCGGGACGCGGAGATGTCGCGGTTCCGCGATGGCGAGTTGGATGTCCTCGTGGGGACCACGGTCGTCGAGGTCGGCGTGGACGTGCCCGAGGCGACGATGATGATCATCGAAGGCGCCGATCGATTCGGTCTCGCCCAGCTCCACCAGCTTCGCGGTCGCGTCGGGCGCGGCACGGTCGAGTCGTTCTGCGTACTCGTGTCGGATTCGGCGGATGAGACGGCCGTCGCCCGGCTGAAGGCGGTCGCGGACCTCCGCGACGGGTTCGAACTCGCCGAGAAGGACTTCGAGTTGCGCCGGGAAGGTGACGTCCTCGGGCTCGTCCAGAGCGGCCTGCCGCAGCTCCGAGTGGCGTCGCTCCAGCGCTCGGACCATCGCGAGCTCGCCGTCCAAGCGCGCCGGCACGCCGAGGCCCTCCTTGACGACGAGGGCCGCCTCGATCCGCGGCACGCCGCCCTCGCCGCGGAACTGGCCTCGGGCTGGCTCCGACGGGTCGCGGCCGCGGAACCGGCGAGTGGCACGTGACGCGTGCCTGACGCCGGCCGGGTCATCGCCGGGACGGCCCGCGGCATCCGCCTGGAGGCGCCCGGCACCGGCACGCGGCCGTTCGGGGACCGGGTCAAGCAGACCCTGTTCGCCATCCTCGAGCCGGAGCTCGTCGGCGCCCGGGTCCTGGATCTGTTCGCGGGGAGTGGCGCCGCCGGCATCGAGGCCCTCTCGCGCGGGGCCGCGTCCGCGACATTCGTGGAACGTGACGCGAAGGCCTGCGCGGTCATCGCCGCGAACCTCGCCCGGACGCACCTGGCCAGTCCGGCGGCGTCCGTCGTCAAGGCCGAGGCCGTCGCCTGGCTCGCCACCCCGGCCGCCATCGCCGCCGGCCCGTTCGACCTCGTCCTCGCCGATCCCCCGTACGACGATCGCGCCGCGCTGGTCGCGAGCCTCGAACGCCTGGATCCCTTGCTCGCCCCCGGTGCACGGGTCGTCGCCAAGCACTTCTGGCGTGACGCCCCGCCGGCCGTCGTCGGCCTGCTAGCATCCGAGCGGGAGCGCCGGTTCGGCGAGACCGCGCTCACGTTCTACCGCCGCCAGGAGGCCTCATGACGACCGCGGTCTACCCCGGTTCGTTCGACCCGATCACGAACGGGCATCTCGACATCATCGGCCGGGCGGCGTCGGTATTCGAAACGGTCATCATCGGGGTCCTCGCCAACCCGAGGAAGTCGCCGCTGCTGTCCGTCGAGACCCGGCTCGCGGTCATCGAGGCGGCGCTGCGCGACGCCGGTGCGGCCATGGATCGACTGGTCGTCACCTCCTTCGACGGCCTGACCGTGGACTTCTGCCAGGCCCGCCAGGCGAGTGCGATCGTCCGCGGCCTGCGCGCGATCAGCGACTTCGAGACCGAGATGCAGCTGGCCCACAACAACCGCGTCCTGGCGCCCGGCGTCGACACGGTGTTCTTCATGACCTCGGTCGAGAACGGCTACGTCAGCTCCAGCCTGGTCAAGGAGATCGCCTCGTTCGGCGGGGACGTGTCGTCCATGGTCCCGTCCGCGGCCCTCGGGCCGCTTCGCGAGGCGCTCACGGGTCGCTGACCCGCAGGGAGCGTGCGATACTGGGCGCCACATCCCCGCGACCGAACCGCCGCCGCCGCTGGAGGGCACTCCGATCGACATCATCTTCCTGGTCGAGCGCCTCGAGTCGCTCATCGCCAACGGCAAGAAGCTCCCGCTGACGACGAACGTCGTGGTCGACCAGAACGCGGCCCTTGGCCTGATCGATGAGCTTCGCGTGGCCGTTCCCGAGGAGGTCCGCGCCGCCAAGCGCATCAACTCCGAGGGTGAGCGGATCATCGAGAAGGCCCAGGACGAAGCCGAGCGCATCGTCGCCAAGGCCCAGGAGCAGGCCGCCTTCCTGATCGACGAGCGCGGCCTGATGAACGCGGCCGACAAGGAGAGCCGGCGCATCATCGGCAACGCCCACGAGGACGCCGACGAGATCCGCCGCGGTGCCGACGAGTATGCCGTCAGCGTGCTGGTGGGGCTCGAGGCGGACGTCGTCAAGACGCTCCAGAGCATCAAGAAGGGGATCGCCCTCCTCGACGAGCGTCGCGCGGAGCTGCTCGCCGATGCCGTGGAGGACGACGAATCGGTGTCCGAGGTGCACGAGGACGACGAGCTGGAGCCACAGGGCCAAGCGCGTCGATGACGGTCCGTCCGCCGGACGGGCCGCTCACCTGGAACGTCGCAGGACTCCTGGCCGATGCCGTCGGAGCGGAGCGCGCCTACCCGGTGGCCGGCGTGGTGCTGGACCTCGGCGAGGACGTCCGACTCGCCCAGCCTATCGACGGGCGCGTGCACCTGGTCCGGACCAACCGCGGGATCGTCGCGCACGCCGAGCTGTCGACGTCGCTCCACGAGGTCTGCAGCCGCTGCCTGCTCGAGCTGTCCGTCCCGATCCGGATCGACCAGCGCGACGAATTCCTGCCCAGCCTCGACCTCGCCACCGGCAGGCCGATCGCCACGGACGACGAGCCCGAGGCGCTCCGGATCGACGACCACCACGTCCTCGATCTCGAGACCACGGTCCGCGAGGCGATCTGGCTGGCCGAGCCGATCGCGCCGCTCTGCCGCCCGGACTGTCCGGGCCTGTGCATCACGTGCGGCGGACGCCTCGACGATGGCGACCACGACCATCCGGGCGCCGACATCGACCCTCGCCTGGAGGCCCTGCTGGGATTCCGCGAGGTCGATGACTGACCGCGGCGCACCGGGCGGCGCCCCAGGCGCGACCGCCGCGTGACGGGGCCGGCCATCTTGCGGTAGACTCCGCCGTCGGCGCGACGACTCGCGCACCCGCGGGCCGACACTGATCCCGTCCGCCGCACACACTGCGATCATCACAGGGAGCCAACGACCCCATGGGTGTACCCAAGCGACGCGTCTCGCATGCTCGCCAGGGCGAGCGGCGCTCGCATCTCGCGATCGACCTGCCGCATCTCGAGGAGTGTTCGCACTGCCACGAGACGAAGCGCCAGCATCACGTCTGCCCGAACTGCGGCTACTACAACGGCCGCCTCGCGATCGACCTCAAGCCGGCCGGCGGCGGCGACTCCGCGCGCTGACTCGGTGAGCGACCCGGAGCACCTGCCGGGCGCGAGCGATGACGCCGGCGTGCGCGTCGCGATCGACGCGATGGGTGGGGACCACGGCCCCATCGAAGTCGTCCCGGGTGCGCTCGAGTTCGCGCGCACGCACCCAGCCGACCACCTGATCCTCGTCGGCGACGAGGCCGTCATCCGTGGTCTCGCCCCGGATCTCCCGGCCAACGTGTCGATCGTGGCCGCCTCCCAGGTCATCGGCATGGACGAGCATCCGGCCCTGGCCCTGCGCGAGAAGAAGGACTCCACGATCCTGGTCGCGATGGACCTCGTCCGTCGCGGTCAGGCCGACGCCGTCGTGACGGCCGGTCATACCGGCGCCGGCATGGCCGCCGCGATCCTGCGCCTCGGGCGCCTCCCGGGCGTGGACCGGCCCGCCCTCGCGGTCCAGATGATCACGGACGCCGGGACGCTGGTCCTGCTGGACATCGGCGCCAATCCCGATTCGACGCCCGAGAACCTGCTCCAGTACGCCCAGATGGGGACGATCTTCGCCGAGCGTGTCGTGGGCATCGCCGACCCGCGCGTGGCGCTGCTCTCGATCGGGGAGGAGAAGGGCAAGGGCGACGCCCGGATCCAGCGCGCGACCGAGTTGCTCGACAGGTCGGGCCTGCGGTTCGAGGGCAATGTCGAGGGCAAGGACCTCACCAGGAACCTGGCCGACGTCGTCGTGTGCGATGCCGTCCTGGGCAACGTCGTCATCAAGTTCTTCGAGGGCCTCTCCACCTTCATCTTCGACCAGTGGCGGGCCGAGTTCTACGGCTCGTTGCGCGGCAAGCTGGCCGGCGCCCTGATGAAGCCCGGCATCGACCGGATCCGCGCCACGTTCGACTACGAGCGTGTCGGCGGTTCGCCGCTGCTCGGGGTGAAGGGCACGGTCATCATCACCCACGGCCGGGCGAAACGGCGCATGATCGGCTTCGCCTGCGAGGTCGCCGCCACCACGGCGCGGACGCGGGTCCCGGCGCTCATCGCCGAGGCGCTGGCGGAGGACGCGACGTGAGCGGACACGAACTGACGGTCGGACGCGGCGTCATCGCCGAGCTCGTCGGCCAGGCCGCCCTCGAAGTCCCGGGCGTCATGCGCGTCGGCCGCGGCGGGTCGGCCGTGCGGCGGGCCTTCCTCGGGGCCCCGGTCAGTGTCCGATTCGATGACGGGCGGGTCCGGGTCCGCCTCTGGATCGTCGCCCGTCCGGGTCACGAGCTCGGGCCACTCACCCGGCAGGTCGGCACGGCCGTCGCGGCCACCGTGGAACGGCTTCTCGGTCTGGAGCTGGCGGAGGTCACCGTGCTGGTCGATGGCGTCGGGAACTGACCGCGTTCGCGGCCGGCGGACCGGTCGCCGCATCGCCCTCTCGACCGTGTTCGAAGCGGAGTTCGGTGCCCATACGATGCAGGCCATCCTGGAGCGCCACCTGACCGAGGAGGAGCGCGACGAGACCGCGGTCGCTCTGGCCCGGGAGCTCGTCGACGGCGTCGTCAGGTACCGCGACAGCATCGACGCCGAGATCGCCCGACGAGCACCCCAGTACCCGGTCACCGGGCTCGCCCGGATCGACCGCGCACTGCTCCGTACGGCCATTTGCGAGGTGCTACACTCGGCCACGCCGGCCCGGGTGGCCATCGCCGAATGGGTCGAGTTGGCACGCACCTACAGTGGAGACCCGATGCGACGCCTGATGAATGGCGTACTCGGGAACATCGCAGCGGAGCCCAACGGCGACGGGCCGTCGGCCTAACCACCCACTCCGAGGAGGGAGTCAGTTGGCAACCACGTACGAGCGCCTCAAGAAGATCGTCGTCGAGCAGCTCGGCGCCGACGAGGCCGAAGTCACGCCCGAGGCGTCGTTCGTCGACGACCTCAACGCTGACTCCCTGGATCTCGTCGAGCTCATCATGAGCCTCGAAGAGGAGTTCGGGACGGAGATCTCGGATGAGGATGCGGAGAAGATCCGCACCGTCCAGGACGCCGTCGACTACATCGACGAGCGCTCCTCCTAGGTCCATCCCAGGGTGGGATCGGCCCAGGCGTACGCACTGCGACTGGGCTTCAGCGTCCGTGACGAGGGCCTGATCCAACAGGCTCTCGTGCACTCCAGCTGGCTGCACGAGCACCCGGACGCCGCACGCGGCCACAACGAACGCCTCGAGCACCTGGGTGACGCCGTCGTGAACCTGGCCATCTCCCAGGCGCTGTACGAGCGCCACCCCGACGACGACGAGGGCGACCTGTCCGCGCGCCGGGCCGCCATCGTGTCGGCCGCCGGCCTCTCGCGGCTTGCCACCCGGATCGACCTCGGCGACATGCTGCTCCTCGGCGAGGGCGAGTCCCAGCGTGACGGTCGTCAGCGACCGTCACTGCTCGCGTCATCGTTCGAGGCGCTCGCCGGCGCGCTGTTCCTCGATGTCGGCTTCGAGCCGGTCCGCGAGTGGCTGGTCGGACTGGCGGCACCCGAGCTGGACGCCGGTTCCTCGGTCGTGGCCCTGAAGAGCCCGAAGAGCCGCCTCCAGGAACATACCCAGCGCACCCTCGGCGAGCGTCCGGTCTATCGAGTCGTGGACGCGTCGGGCCCGGATCACGAGCGCTCGTTCCGGATCGAGGTGTCGGTCAGCGGCGAGGTGCTCGGCGTGGGGGAGGGGCCGTCGCGACGGATCGCCGAGACGGCTGCGGCGGCCGAGGCCATGGACCACCTGCGTTCGACCGAGTCGCACGAGCCGGCCGAGTCCCTCGGCGCATGACGCCCGATCGCGCGCCGACCCCGCCGCGCCTTCTCGGTCTGCGGCTGCAGGGGTTCAAGTCCTTCGCGGAGCGGACGGTCGTGGAGTTCGGCGGCGGGATCAGTGCCGTGGTCGGACCGAACGGTTCGGGCAAGAGCAACCTCGCGGACGCCCTGCGTTGGGCGCTCGGGGAACAGGGCCGGGCCCT
>CAZOHT010000012.1:48183-54218 GCA_964579825.1 uncultured Anaerolineaceae bacterium | reverse complement strand
GTCCGTCGCCACGAGCGACGTCGCCGCAAGGCCGAAGAGCAGCTGGTCGAGTCCGAGTCCAACCTGGCCCGCGTGGAGGACATCCTGGCGGAGTTGCGGCCGCAGGTCCGACGGCTGGCGGCACAGGCCGAGCAGCAGGCGAGCCGCTCGACGATCGGGGAGGAGCTCACCGCCGCGTTGCTCCTGAACGCGCACGCGCGCTGGTTCGAGGTCGCGACGCGCGCCTCCGAGGCGACCGCTCGAGGGGAACGGGCTCGCGCCGAGGTCGACGCGGCCATGGCCGACCTCACCGCAGCCGAAGGCGTGGCATCCGCGGTCGCCGAGGCCTTGTCGGCACGAGCCAGGGTCGAGGCGGAACGCCGCGAAGGCTACGAACTGGCGCGAGCCGCGCTGACCACCCTGCAGCTGACCGACGGTCGACTCACCTCGGAGCTGGAGGGCCTGGCCCGTGACCGTGACCGGCTCGTCGGCGAACGGGATGGGGCCGTGGCCGAAGCCGCGCGTCAGCGACGAGCCCTCGCCGCCCCGATCCCGTCGCGCGACGCGGAGCTCGAACGGGCGGTCGCCGAAGCGGATCGTGCCCTTGCGGAGGCGACCGCGGAGCTCGCGAGCCTGCGCGCCGCGACGCGGGCCAAGGGCGAGGAGCTCGCCGCGATCCGGCGCGCCGAGGCCGCCCGGACCGCCGAACTCGAGACGGCTCGCCGTCGGCTGGCCGAGTCCGAGAAGGCCGACGCCGACGAACGCGCGCGCGCTGCCGCCGCCGCAGAACGCCGGGGCGAGCTGGAAGGGGCACTGACGACGGCCCGTACCGACCTGTCGGCCGCCATCGCCGCGGAGCGTGCGGCGGTCGAGGCGCGCGAGCTCGCGCGCGGGGCCGCCGAGGCGGCCGAGGCCCTTCGAGCCGGAGCCGCCGATCGCGCGGCCCGGGTCAACGCGATGCTGGCCGCGGCTCGGGGACGGCTCACGTCCCTGGAGGCGCGCCTGGCCGAGGACGAGACCCGCGGCATCGCGCGCGCCGCCCGCAAGCACGGCGGCCGTCGCGTCGATGACGACCTGGTCGTCGAGCCCGGCTTTCGAGCCGCCGTGGAGGCGGCCCTGGCCGGGTCGTTGCGAGCGTATGTCGTCGGGGCCGCCGCGGTCCCGGAACTGGGCACGGAGCGAGGTCTGCTCGTCGTCGGGGAGCGGGCCGGTGCGGCGCCCGCAGCCGCGGATGCCAGGGAGCGACGGTTCCGTGACGCCCTGGCCGCGGCCGGTGGCGGCGTCCTGACCGACGCGGTGGGCCGCGATGGAGCCGGTGTGGCGCGAAGGCTGCTCGCCCACGCAGCCTGGCTCCCGGACCTGCCAGCCTGCCTTGCCATCCAGGGCGACCTGCCGGCCGGCTGGATCCTCGTCCCGCGCGATGGGTCTGCCGTCGTGACCGACGTGACCGTGGCGCTCGGAGCCGCCGATCCCGTCCTGGAACGGCGCGCCGAGCTTGCGACCGTGGCCAGCGAGGTGGACCGACTGACCGCCGAGGCCGAGTCCGCCAAGGCCGAAGCCGCCACGACCGATGGTGCCTCGATCGATGCCCGAGCCGCGCTCGAGACCGCCCGGGCGAACGAGGCGGCGACCGCGACGGCGCGTCGTCGGGCGGAGGAGTCGGAGCGCACCGCCGCGCGGGATCTGGAGGCGGTCGCGCGCGAGGCCGCCTGGCATGCCGCCCAGGTGGAGCGCCTGGCCGGTGAGCTCAGCCGGAACCGCGATGCCGTCGCGACCCACGAGGCGATGGACACGGAGGCGTCCCGGGCTGCCGCGACCGGCGGCGACGCCCCCGACGGGGCCGCGCTTGCCGCCTGGGAGGCGCGTGCCACCGACCTCCGATCCGCCCGCGACCGGCTCGCCGCCGACCTGGCCCTCGTCGACAGCGCCCGCCGCGAGGCGCAGGACCTGCGGGCGCGGACCGAGGCCGGCGTCGCGATGGGCGAGGAGCGTGCCGTCCGAGCCAGCGCCGACCTGGCCGCCCTCGACGATCGAGAGGCCACGTTGCGGCAGGAGCGCGATCGGATCCGCGTGGAGCTCGCGTCCGCGGTCGCGGCCGAGGCATCGGCCCGCGAGGCGATCCGGACCCTGCAGACCGCCGACCTCGAGGACCGGGACCGCCTGGGGACAGCCGAGCGCGCCGCGAGCGCGGCTCGCGAGCGCCTGCGCGCGGCGGATGAGCGGTCGCGTGCCGCCGAGCGCTCGGAGCTGGAGACCCGTCTCGGCGCCGATGCGCTCCGCGAGCAGGTGCTCGTCGAACTCGCGGGCATCGGCGAAGTCGGGATCCAGGGGCTGGTCCGGGTCGCCGGCATCGGACCGGGTGTGCCCGTGGTGAGACTGCCCGACGACGGCGATGGCGCTGAAGACACGTCCGACGAGACGGCCGCCCTCCAGTCGGCACTGGACGCGGCGACCGTCCACTGGGCGGCGGCTGCCCCGACCGAGGCACCACCCGGACCGGGTCGCCTGGCCCAGCTGCGCCGCCGATTCCACGAGCTTGGCGCCGCCGACCCGAACGCGCTCGAGGATCACGAGGCCCTGAGCGAGCGCCTCGGGACGCTCGAGGCCCAGGGCACGGACCTGCGCACGGCGATCACGAAGACCCGCGAGCTCATCACGGAACTCGACACGCTCATCGCCGACCAGTTCCGGACCACCTTCGCCGCGCTCGAGACGGCCTTCGAGTCTCGTTTCGAACAGCTCTTCGGCGGCGGCTACGCGAAGCTCTCGCTGACCGACCCGTCGGACCTGGGCTCGACCGGCGTCGAGATCGTCGCCCGACCGCCCGGGAAGAAGCCGCAGGCCCTCGGGATGCTGTCCGGTGGCGAACGTGCGCTGACCGCCGTCGCGCTGCTGTTCGCGATGCTCGAAGTCCGTCCCGTCCCGTTCTGCGTCCTGGATGAGGTGGATGCAGCGCTCGACGAGGCCAACATCGGCCGGTTTGCGGATGCGCTCCGCAGCCTCGCCCACCAGACCCAGTTCATCGTGATCACCCACAACCGTGGCACGATCGAGGCGGCCGACGCGCTCTACGGCGTGACCGTCGGCGACGACTCCGTGAGCCGGGTGATCAGCCTTCGGCTGGACGAGGCCCAGGCGCTGGCCGAGCGGGACCGGGGCGACCTCGCCTCGGTGGGCTAGGCGGCGCATGCCCTTCTGGCGTCGGAACCGCGACCAGATTCACGAGCCGGCACCACCCGAGGTCATCGAACCGGAGACGGTCGCGCCGGACTGGGAGCCCGATCCGTCCGACTTCGACGATCCGGCACCGACGCCTCCTGTCCAGGCAGAGCCGATCCCTGGATCAGAGCCCACCTATCCCGAACCCGAACCCGAACCGGACCCGATGCGCGAGCCGGAGCCGCCATCGCGGCTCGAACCCGAACCGGCGCCCGAGCGGCCCGCACCCGAACCGGCGCCCGAGCGGCCCGCACCCGAACCGGCGCCGTCCGACGTCTTGGCGCCCGCGCCCGAACCTCCGGCAAGCCCGGTCATCGAACCGGCGCCGTCCGCCTTCGATCCGACCGCCTTCCTCGCCGTCGCCAAGCCCGGCACGATCGATGCCGGCCTCGAGCGCTCGCGCGGCGGCTTCATGTCGCAACTTCGCGGGTACCTGGGTGGCGCCGACGGTCCCGCGTGGGACGAGGTCGAAGAGACGCTCATCGCCGGCGACGTCGGCGCGTCGCTCGCCATCGAGGTCGTCGAACGCGCCCGCAAGCGCCGCGATCCGGATGGCCCCGAGGCCGCCGTCCGCGCGGAACTCGCCGCGTTGCTCGTCCATCGGGATCTGGACTGGGAACCCCGGTCCGCGGTCGAGGGCGGCCCGGCCGTCGTGCTCGTGGTCGGCGTCAACGGCACCGGCAAGACGACGACCATCGGCAAGCTCGCCACGCGCTATGTCGCCTCCGGTCGGTCGATCATCCTCGCCGCGGCCGACACGTTCCGTGCAGCCGCCATCGATCAACTCCGGATCTGGGCGGATCGGGCCAGCGTCCCGGTGGTCGCCCACGCCCCTGGCGCGGATCCGGGCGCCGTGGTGTACGACGCGCTCGATGCCGCGGTGGCCCGGGGGGCCGACCTCGTCATCGCCGATACCGCCGGCCGCCTCCACACGAAGTCGAACCTCATGGACGAGCTGACCAAGATCCGGCGGATCGTCGACAAGCGGTTGCCAGGCGCCACGCCGGAGACCCTGTTCGTCCTCGATGCCACGACCGGCCAGAACGGCCTCGCCCAGGCTATCGCCTTCCACGAGGCGGTCGGCTTGACCGGGATCGTCCTGACCAAGCTCGATTCGACCGCCAAGGGCGGCATCGTCTTCGCGATCGAGCACGCCCTGGACGTCCCGGTCCGCTTCGTCGGGGTGGGGGAGCAGGCCGGCGACCTCATCGTGTTCGACCCCGACGCGTTCGTCGAGGCGCTCTTCGCCTGACTCGGGGTCGGGGCCCTAGCCGCCGACCGGCTGGTCGCGTTCCACTTCGACGACGATCTCGGCCGGTGACAAGCCGATCGAGGCCGGTAGCACATGGAGCGAGCGGACCGGCGACCAGAACAGGATGGCAGCCCCGATCAGGCCGCCGATCGGCGCCAGCCAGGCCGTCGCCCGAAGGCCGATGACTTCGGCCAGCACGCCGGCAGCCAGGGTCGCGGTCAGTTGCGCGACGACAGCCGCGACATGAAAGGTCGACGTCACGCGTCCGAGCGCCCGGTCGTGCACGAGCGTCTGTCGGACCGACACTTCGGTGACGTCGTAGACGGTCACGGCCGAATCCGCGACCAGCTGCTGCATGACGAGACAGACGATGGCGACGACCGGCAGGCCGGATGGCGCGAGCGGGATGAAGGCGTTGCCGGCAGCAGCCATGAGCATCGCGACGATCGCGACCCGCCCGATCCCCCAGCGCCTGGTGGCGCGAGTCGCGATGACGGCCCCGATGAACGAGGAGAACCCGCCGACGCCGGCTACGAGTCCGAGCACGACCGGGCTCAGCCCCAGGTCGTCGAGGACGAACAGGAAGAAGGTCGCCCCGAAGATGCCCCACAACGCAGCCAGCGCCATCTGGGCGCCCGCGAAGGCCCGCAGGACCGGGTCGCGCGTAACGAGTCGCAGGCCCTCGCGGATCTCCTGCAGGACGGGCTCGCGATCCTCGCGTGGCGGAGGAGGCGCCTCCTCGTGTCGGATCGAACCCAGCAGGGCGGCTGACACGAGGTAGCTGAGCGCGTCGAGCAGGATCGCGATCGGCGCGGTCAGTGCCTGGACCAGGAAGCCGCTGATCCCGAAGGCCATGAACTCCGCGGCGGAGCCACTCGCCGCGAGGGCCGAGTTGGCCGGTACCAGCTGGTCGCGCTCCACGATCGTCGGCAGGTAGGCGTTGTCGGCCGAGTCGAAGAAGGTCGTGAGGACAGCGGCCAGGCCGGACACGACCAGGAGCTGCCAGAACGTCAGGACACCGAGCGCGAACGCCACCGGGATGGATCCGAGCAGGGCCGCCCGTCCAAGGTCCGCCCAGATCAGCACGGGCCGACGGCGCAGTCGGTCCACCCACGCGCCGGCGACGAGTCCGAAGACGAGCGTCGCTACCAGATCGAGGCTGCGCAGGATCGCGACTTCGATCGCACCGGAGCCCAGGACGAGGATCGCGGCGAGCGGCAGTGCGATCCGCGTCACGAGCGACCCGAAGATGGAGATCGTCGCCGCCGTCCAGACGCGGACGAAGGCCTGACTGCGCCAGAGCGGAGATGCGAACGGGTTGCGCACGGAGGGCGAGCCTACATCGACGCGATGGCTCAGAGCCAGCGGTCTCGGCGTCGGAGTTTCGTCACTGAGCCTGAGCGTGCCGAGTGCCTGCTCAGAGCCAGTGATTCCCGGCCGTCCGCCTCTCGCTTCAGACCTCTTGCTGGCTAGAGACGGCACGTCACACGATTCCGACACGAAGGTCCCCGGATCGCGGGCTCACAGCCAGCACCTGACCGGGATCGCAGGGGGATCGCGGCGCACGAGCCCGGATCGCGGGCTC
>CAZOHT010000012.1:28510-48083 GCA_964579825.1 uncultured Anaerolineaceae bacterium | reverse complement strand
GCACCTGACCGGGATCGCAGGGGGATCGCGGCGCACGAGCCCGGATCGCGGGCTCTGAGCCAGCACCTGACCGGGATCGCAGGGGGATCGCGGCGCACGAGCCTGGATCGCGGGCTCACAGCCAGCACCTGACCGGGATCGCAGGGGGATCGCGGCACACGAGCCCGGATCGCGGGCTCTGAGCCAGCACTATCGGATCTCTTGCGTGCCGGATCTCGTCCATCGCGCGCCCTGGTGCCGCGCGGCACCGGCCCGGACCATCGTCCGGGGCGACCGGAACGACCCTGCGGTACACTCGGCTGGCCTCGGCGCGTCAGAATCCGCGCGCCACCCGATCCGGTCGTGGGAGACCACGCAGCCGGAACGGTCAGACCACCCGACGGAGTCCCTACCCGGACCATGTTCGACACCCTCAGTGAGCGCCTCCGCAAGACGCTCGGCAGCCTGACCGGTCGAGGCCGGATCAGCGAGGCCGACGTCGATGCGGCCATGCGCGAAGTGCGCCTTGCGCTGCTCGAGGCGGACGTCAACTTCAAGGTCGTCAAGGACTTCATCGCGCGGGTCCGTGAACGCGCGATCGGCGAAGACATCCTCGAGAGCCTGAGCGCGGGACAGCAGATCGTGAAGATCGTCAACGACGAACTCGTCGCGCTGCTGTCGGCCGGCGACCGCACGTTCCACATGAGCGGCAACCCAGCGGTCATCGCGATGGTCGGCCTGCAGGGCTCCGGCAAGACGACGTCCACGGCCAAGCTCGCCCGACACGTCGTCAAGCTCGGCCGCCGGCCGCTCCTCGTCGCCGCCGATCCCTACCGACCCGCCGCCGCCGACCAGCTCGAGACGCTCGGCAAGACCCTTGGCATCCCGGTCTTTCGCGCCCCGACGGGCACGCCCGTCGTCGACATCGCCCGGCAGGGGGTCGAGGCCGCCAAGCGGCAGGTCCGTGACGTCGTGATCATCGACACGGCCGGTCGCCTGAGCGTGGACGAAGCGCTCATGGCCGAGATCGCCGCGGTGAACGACGCGGTCAAGCCCGTCGAGACCCTCCTCGTCGTCGACGCGATGACCGGGCAGGAGGCCGTCGCGGTCGCCCAGGCGTTCGTGGCGGCCGTCCCCGTCACGGGCCTGATCCTGACCAAGATCGACGGCGACGCCCGCGGTGGCGCGGCGCTGTCCATCAGTTCGGTGACCGGCGTCCCGGTGAAGTTCATGGGGACCGGCGAGAAGACGGACGCGTTGGAGGTCTTCCACCCGGATCGCCTGGCCAGCCGGATCCTGGGGATGGGCGACATCCTCACCCTCGTCGAACGCGCCCAGGAGGTCGTCGACGCCAAGGACGCGGCCCGGATGGAGGAGAAGCTCCGCAAGGCGAGCTTCACGCTCGAGGATATGCTGGACTCGATGCAGCAGATGCAGAAGATGGGTCCGCTTGGCAGCCTCGTGTCGATGATCCCCGGGATGGGCAACCTGGCCGGCGAGGCACAGGCGGCCGTGGACCGGGGCGACCTCAAGCGCACCGAGGCGATCATTCGCGCGATGACCCCCGGCGAACGGCGCGACCCGACGATCCTCAACGGCTCACGCCGCCGGCGCATCGCCGCCGGATCCGGCACCACACTCCCCGACGTCAACCGTCTCGTGAAGCAGTTCAGCGAGATGCAGAAGCTCATGAAGCAGCTCTCCGGAGGCGGCAAGCGGGCCGCTCTCGGCGCACTGTCCGGCCGCCGCTAGGCGCAAGGAGACCGACCATGACCGACCAGCCGACTCCGACCCCCGCCCCCGGGCCCAGCCCCGAGGCACCCACGGTGGCGTGGACGCCACCCACCTACGAATCACCCGCCGCTCCAGCCGTCCCGGAGCCGGTCCAGACCGCGCCGACCAGGAAGAAGGGCAACCCGCTCCGCTGGGCGGCCGCCATCGCGGTCGTCACGCTCGTGCTCGGTGCGACCGTCGCGGTCGCCGCGCTCCTCACTGGCGCCACGTCGCAGGCCACCGTCCTTCGCTACGTCCCGGCCGACACCGTCGTCTACGGTGAGCTCCGGCTCGATCTGCCCGGCGATCAGCGCCAGGCTGCCGGCGAGTTCCTGAGCAAGTTCCCGGGCTTCGCCGATCAGGCGGCCCTGGAGACGAAGCTCGACGAGGCGCTCGACCAGCTGATCGGCGAGGCCTCGGACGGCAAGCAGACCTTCACCAAGGACATCAAGCCGTGGTTCGACGGCGAGTTCGCCTTCGCGGTCGGACCGATCCCGGCGGACGCCCTGTCGGGCGAGTCCACGGACGCCGCCGCCGATGCGCGAGCGCTCATCCTGCTGTCCATCAAGGACCAGGCGGCCGCGTCCGCGTGGTTCACGAGCGTCCTCACGGATTCCGAGACGCCATCCACCACCGAGACCTACCAGGGCGTGACGATCACCGTCGTGACCCCCGGCGGCGACAAGGCCATGAGCGCCGCGTTCGCGATCCTTGGCGGCAACGTCGCCGTCGCCGGTGACCTGACCTCGGTCAAGGCCGCCATCGATACGAATGGCTCGCAGTCGCTCGCATCCGACCCGGAGTTCAAGGCCGCAGCGGACGCGTCCGACCAGGACACGATCGGGTTCGCGTATGTCGACGCGAAGGCGCTGATCGACAGCGTGGCGGACGCGTCGGGCGCCATGGGCGGTCCCGCCGTCGGCGAGTTCCTCGCGGCGCCCGTCCCGGACTGGGTCGCGCTGAGCCTTCGCGTCGAGCCGGACGCGTTGATCGGGACGGCGACCAACCCGCATGTCGATCGAGGCTTCGGCGCGACGACCAACCGCGTCAACCAGGTCGTCGAGCACGTCCCGGGCAGCGCGATCGCCCTCATCGCCGGCAACGACGTCGGCGCGACGTGGGAGGGCCTCCTCGGCGAGCTCGGAAAGGACGAGTCGATGAAGGAGGTCGTCGACGGCATCAACGAAGCGGCCGGCGTCTTCGGCGGCCTGACGGGCGCCATCGGCTGGATCGGCGATGCCGGCGTGGTGATCAACGACACCGGTTCGGAGCACGAGGGCGGACTCGTCATCGTCCCGACCGACCCGGCCAAGGCCAACAGCTTCTTCACGACGCTCAAGAGCTTCATCGCCCTCGGCGGCTCGACCGCGGGCCTGACCGTTCGCGATGAGGCCTACGGCGACGAGACGATCACGATCGTCAGCATCGACCTGGCCAAGGTGGGGGCACTGGCCGGCGGGATGACCGACGGAGCGTCCTCGGCCCTGCCGATCCCGGGTGGCACGCTCGATCTCGCCTACAGCGTCAGCGATGACGTCGTCGTGATCGGCAGCAGCCCCGAGTTCGTCAAGCACGTGCTCGACACGGACGCCGGCGACTCGCTGGCATCGGATGCGAGCTTCAAGAGCGCCGTCGGGCGTGTCGGGGACGAGGTCACCGGCCTCACCTACCTTGACATCACGGCCCTCCGGACGCTGGCCGAGAGCCAGATGTCGGGCGACGAGCTCGCCAAGTACAAGACGGATGTCCAGCCGTTCCTCTTGCCGTTCGACGCCTTCGCGGCGACGACCACGGTCGGCGGCGACCTGGACACCACGACCACCGTCATCACGGTCAAGTAGTGACGCTCACGTAACCAAGGGAGAGCGAGGGCCCCAGACCCTCGCCGCAGAGGAGGAACCGAACCAGACATGGCAGTCCGTATCCGGCTCACGCGCGTCGGCGCGAAGAAGCAGCCGACCTATCGCGTCGTCGTCGCCGACGGCCGCAACGCCCGCGACGGGCGATCCATCGAGACGCTCGGCCACTACAACCCGCGCAGCGAGCCGGTCGAATTCGTCGTCGATGAAGACAAGGCCAAGGCGTGGCTGGCGAAGGGCGCGCAGCCGTCCGACACCGTCGCCCGCCTGTTCCGCGCGTCGGGCATCCTGCCCGCCGCCAAGTAGGGGTCGCGACCATGGCAGCCAAGGAACTGGTGGAATACGTCGCGAAGTCCCTCGTGGACGATCCCGACGCGGTCAAGGTGGAGGTCGTCGTCGAGGAGGGCGGCACCGTCATCGAGCTCCACGTCGCGGAAGACGACATGGGCAAGGTCATCGGGCGCAACGGAAGCGTCGCCAAGGCGCTCCGCACGCTCCTCAAGGTCACGGCCGCTCGCGACGGCGAGTCGGTCCAGCTCGAGATCCTCTGAGCGACGACGAGCGGCTCGTGGTCGCCCTCGTGCGGGGTGTCCACGGGCTGAACGGCGCGGTCCGGGTGGAGGTCCTGACCGATCACCCCGAGCGCCGGTTCGCGCCGGGCGCCGTCCTCCACCGCGAGGGCGATGGCCGGCCACTGACGATCGCGACCGCCGAGGCCGTCGTCGACGGTCCAGGCTGGCGCGTGCGCTTCCGCGAGGTCGGCTCCCGGGACCAGGCCGACACGCTGCGCGGGGTGTACCTGGAGTCGACCGTGCCCGCCGACGAAGGGCTGGGTCGTGGTGAGTACTACTGGCACGAGGTCATCGGCACGACCGTGAAGGACGCCGACGGCACCGAGCTCGGCACGGTCCAGGACATCTACCGGATCGGCGACACCGAGGTCTTCGAGGTCGCCGGCGGGACGATGGCACCGTTCGACCTGCCGGCGGTCCGGGCGTTCATCCGGATCTTCGCGCCGAAGCGGGGCGAGATCGTCGTCGACGCCGAGTCCCTGGACCTCCGGCCGGCGAAGTCGAAGGCGGGGGATCCAGCGAAGCCGAAGGCGCCGAGGCGCCGAAGCCGCCGGCCGTCCGCGTCGTCCGCCCCGACGACCGAGGCCACGACGGACGATGGACCCGCGGACGATGGACCCGCGGACGATGGACCCGCGGACGTGGCATGACGCTCCGGATCGACGTCCTCACGCTGTTCCCGGCGATGATCACCGGCCCGCTGTCCGAGAGCATCCCGGGCCGGATCCTGGACGGCGGGATCGCCAGCCTGGCCGTGCACGACCTGCGCGAGTGGGGTCTGGGCAGGCATCGAACCGTCGACGACTCGCCGTACGGCGGCGGCGCGGGGATGGTCCTGCGGCCTGAGCCGGTCGCGACGGCGTTGGACGCGCTGCGTGGGCCGGACTCGCTCGTGATCCTGCTCGATCCGGGTGGTGAGGTCTTTCGCCAGGCCCGGGCGACGGATCTCGCGACGCGCACGCACCTCATCTTCGTGTGCCCGCGCTACGAAGGGATCGACGAGCGGATCCGTTCGCTCGTGGACCTGGAGCTGTCGATCGGGGACTACGTCGTGACCGGCGGCGAGTTGCCGGCCCTCGTCGTCATCGACGCGGTCATCCGGCTCCTCCCCGGCGCCATCGACGACGCGTCGACCGATGAGGAGTCGTTCGGTCACGGGCTCCTGGAGTACCCGCAGTACACGCGGCCACCCCGGTTCCGCGGCATGGACGTCCCCGCCATCCTGACCTCGGGCGACCATGGGGCCGTGGCTCGGTGGCGGCACGAGCAGGCCGTGGAGCGGACCCGTCGGAACCGCCCGGACCTGCTCGCAGAGGACGGGCCCGGCGTCTGACGCATCGCGAGGCCGTGCTATACTCCGCCGCCGACGCACCCGTCCGCGTCGCCCCGAACATGCACCCCCGCAGCCACGGCTGCCCAGATGAGTCAGGAACCGCCGCGTGAACGTGCTCGACGAGATCGTCCAGGACCAGCTTCGAACGGATCTGCCGGAACTCGCCACGGGTGACACCGTCAAGGTGTCGGCCAAGGTGGTCGAGGGCAATCGCGAGCGCATCCAGGTCTTCGAGGGGACCGTCATGCGCCTGCGCGGCGGTGGCATCACGCGCTCCATCACCGTTCGGCGCATCGCGTCGGGCGTCGGGGTGGAGCGGACGTTCAAGATCAACAGCCCGCGCATCGAGAAAATCGAGGTCGTGCGGCACGGCGTGGCCCGCCGGGCGCAGCTCTACTTCCTGCGCGATCGTGTCGGCAAGGCCGCCACGCTGCGCGAGCGCCGCACGAACGGCTGACCTCCCGCGGCAGACCGTCCCTACGCGCGACCCAGACCCCGCCGGTCCCGGCGGGGTCGTCGATTCCGGTAGGCTTGCCCTCGATGGCGCCCATCGTCCCCACCCTCCGGTACGAGCGCTCCCTGTGGCGTGACGGGCTGGAGCGCGTCGTGGGGGTCGATGAGGTCGGCGTGGCGCCGACGTGTGGCGCGGTCGTCGCCGCGGCGGTGATCATGCGGCCGAACTGCCACCGGATCCCGGGCGTCCGCGACTCGAAGACGCTGTCGGCGGCACAGCGCGAGCGGCTGGCGCCGCTGATCCGCGGTCGCGCACTGGCCGTCGGCGTCGGCGCGGCGTCCGTGACCGAGATCGACCGGCTCAACATCTATCACGCGACGCACCTCGCCATGCGCCGAGCGATCGCACGGGTGGGGGAACACGAGCATGTCCTGGTCGACGGCAACCGCATCGCCGGCTTCGAGGCCCAAGTCGGGCCATACAGTGCGATCGTCAAGGGCGACGCCAAGGTCTATTCGATCGCCTGTGCGTCGGTCGTGGCCAAGGTCGTGCGGGACCGGATGATGACGCTGCTGTCGGCTCGCTACCCGGGTTACGGCTGGGAACGGAATCAGGGCTATGCGACGCTCGAGCACCGGATGGCTATCCGCGAGCTGGGCCTGACGCCGTTCCACCGGCGTTCCTTCCTGGCCCTCCAACGGACGCTCGCCGGGGACCAGCTCGGGCTGTTCGAGGATGGGGAGGGACTCGCGGATGAGCTGTCGGCTGACCTCGTCGGCGTGATGGGCATGGATCGCGAGGAAGCCACATCGGTGGGCGACGAGCTGGCCGCGGTGGCGACATGACCGTCAGCGCGATCATCGACTGCGATCCGGGCCATGACGACGTCATGGCCATCCTGCTGGCCGGCCGTCTCCTGGACCTGCGGGCGATCACCACGGTCCACGGCAACGCCTCGCTCGCGAACACGACCCTCAACGCCCGCAAGACCGTGGAGTTCGCCGAGCTGGACGTCCCGATCGCGGCCGGCATGCCTCGCCCGCTGGTCCGCGAGCCGCACTACGCCCCGGATGTCCACGGCGAGAGCGGCCTGGACGGGCCGACCCTCCCGAGCCCGACCGTGGCCATCCTGGATCGCCACGCCGTCGATCACCTCATCGATCAGTCGCACGTCGTGCCCGACCTGCACCTGGTGCCGGTCGGACCACTGACGAACATCGCGTCGGCGCTCCTCCGCGACCCCGGGTTGCCGGGACGGATCGCCGGGATCACGTTGATGGGTGGGTCGCTGACGTTCGGCAACGTCACACCGGCGGCCGAGTTCAACATCTGGTGCGATCCGGAAGCGGCCCACGTCGTCTTCACGAGCGGGATCCCGATCCGGATGGTGGGCCTCAACGTGACCCGCCAGGTCCTCGCGACACCCGATATCCGAGCGCGGATCCGCGGTCTCGGGCCTCGCTCCGCGGTCCACGTCGCGGACATGCTCGACCACTACAGCGTCGCCGAGGCGGTCTACACGGGGCTGCCCGGTGGGGCGATGCACGACCCCTTGGCCGTGGCCGCGTTCGCGGACCCGGGCATCCTCACGTTCGAGCCGATGCACGTGGCGGTCGAGCTGACCGGGACCCACACCGTCGGGATGACGCTGTGCGACGGGCGTCGCCTCGGGCCGGACCTGCGTCGGATCGTGACAGACCATCCGGTCGCGGAGGGGTCGCCACCGAACGCCGAGGTCGCGGTCGCGGTGGACGTGGACCGGTTCTGGGAGCTGTTCCTCGACACGCTCGCAACGTACCCGTAGTCGGCGGCGCGTGGCTCAGAACGCCGCGCGATGATGCCGGATGCGTGCCGGCGAGTCTGGGTCGCCGGCACCCGGCTCGACGACGACCAGGTCGAACCGGAGGGGCAGGCGCGGGATCGGCTCGCCATCGCCGAACGCTCCCCGGTCCAGCAGGCCATAGGCGCCGGCCCGGACCCGCGTCCGCTTCCGGTGGTCCACGGTCTCCTCGGCCAGCCCGAACGACCGACCCGCCCGCCAGCGCACCTCGACGACCACGAGCGCGGCCGGCGGGCCCGGGTCGATCGCCACGAGATCGAGTTCGTGGCGACCGACATGGACGTTCCGGGCCAGGACGGTCCACCCGATGGCCTCGAGGTGCGACGCGACCAGCGACTCGGCGAAGTCGCCGGCACGTTGCGCCGCGGTCCGTCGAGGACCGGACGGAGGATCCTCCATGCCGCCATCCTGACAAGGCCCGCTTAGCTGCCACGTATCGGGACCGTGACGGCGACGTATCCGGAGCTCGTTCCCGACCTTGTGCTAGACTCCGCCCGCTTCGAGGTTCGAAGCACGCCTGCGCCGGTCCGGCGCGGAGCACACACGCGGATCATCCCGCTCGGGGTGGTGCCACGGCGATCGCCATGGTCCCCGACGACGAGGCCCGCGGAGGCAGAACCGAACAGGAGGTCGCTCACCGTGCCGTCCGTCTCGATGCGGCAGCTGCTGGAAGCCGGAGTCCACTTCGGCCACCAGACTCGCCGCTGGAACCCCAAGATGCGCCCGTTCATCTTCGCGGAGCGTAACGGGATCCACATCATCGACCTGGCCCAGACCGTCCAGCGCCTGGACGTGGCCCTGGAGTTCGTCCGGGAGACCGTCGCGCGCGGCGACCAGGTGCTGTTCGTCGGCACCAAGAAGCAGGCGCACGAGCCGATCCGGGAAGAGGCGATGCGCGCGAACCAGCCGTTCGTCAACAAGCGCTGGCTCGGCGGCATGCTCACCAACTTCACGACGATCAAGAAGCGCATCGCCCTGCTCGAGCAGCTCGAGGCCCGTCAGCAGGCCGGCGACTTCGAGCGGATGACCAAGAAGGAAGCCGCGAAGCTGACCGAAGAGATGGTCAAGCTCGAGGCGACCCTCGGTGGGATGCGCAAGATGAAGCGCCTGCCGGGAGCCATCTTCATCGTGGACCCGCACCGCGAACGGATCGCCGTGACCGAGGCAAACAAGCTCGAGATCCCGGTCGTCGGGACCGGCGACACCAACGTGGACCCGGACGAGCTCGACTACATCATCCCGGCCAACGACGACGCCATCCGGGCCATCCGTCTGCTGTGTGCCGCCGTGGCCGACGCCGCGATCCAGGGCGCCCAGGAGCGTTCCTCGCGAGCCGCCGCCGAGCCCGAGGTCATCGAGCCGATGGCGCTCCCGGAACAGGACGACGAGGAGCCCGGTGCGTCCGATGAGCTCGTCGCCGCCCTGGCCGGTGGCGCCGCGCTCTCCTTCGAGCCGGACGTCGATGATGACGACCTGCTGCCCGGCGACCGCGCTGCGCGGGCCGAGCCGCCGATCGCCGATGCCGCCGTCGCCGGCGAGGCCGAGGCCAGCGCCGAGGACATCGCCGCCGAACTGGCCCGGGAGGCGGCCGAGAAGGCCGAGGACGCCGGCTGACGACGCCGGCTGACGACGCCGGCTGACGGACGGGACCGTGCGGTCCCAACGGACAGCGATCGATACACACCATCACGCGGCGGGCCGGACCGGGCCGACGCAAGCCAAGGAGAACGAACGGATATGGCGGACATCTCGGCGGAGCTGGTCAAGGAGTTGCGAGAGCGGACCGGCGCCGGGTTCATGGACTGCAAGAAGGCATTGACCGAGACGGACGGCGACCTGGAGAAGGCCACGGCACTCCTGCGCGAGCGGGGCGTCGCCCAGGCGGCCAAGAAGGCCGGCCGTGATGCCCGCGAGGGTCTGATCGGGACCTACATCCACACCGGTGGACGGTTCGGGGCGCTCATCGAGGTCAACTGCGAGACGGACTTCGTCGCTCGCAACGAACAGTTCCAGCAGCTCGTCAAGGACCTGGCCATCCAGGTCGTGGCGCTCAAGCCGCTGTACCCGACGATCGAGTCCATCCCGGCCGACGAGCTCGAGGCCAAGAAGGCCGAACTGCTGGCGGACGAGGCGACCCAGAAGAAGCCCGAGAACATCCGGACCCAGATCGTCGAGGGTCAGCTCAAGAAGTGGTACCAGCAGGTCGTCCTGACGGAGCAGCCGTTCCGTGACACGGACCAGACCATCGGCGAACTGATCACGGCGGCGATCGCCACGATCGGCGAGAACATCAAGGTCCGGCGCTTCGTTCGCTTCGAGGTCGGGGAGGGCCTGTGAGCGGCGCCGGGTCCCTCCGGACGGACGACGGGTCGCCGTCGCTCCGCTACCGGCGGATCCTGCTCAAGTTGTCCGGCGAAGCCCTCCTGGGCGATCGCCAGTACGGCGTGGACCCATCGTTCTGCGCGTTCATCGCGGGCCAGGTGGCCACGGTCCACAAGCTCGGCGTCCAGGTCGGCATCGTCGTCGGCGGTGGCAACATCTTCCGCGGCCTGGCCGCCTCGGCCAAGGGCATGGACCGCGCGACCGGCGACTACATCGGGATGCTCGCGACCGTCATGAACGGCCTCGCCCTCCAGGACGCCCTCGAACGGGCCGGCGTCCCGACCCGGGTCATGACCGCCATCGCGATGAACGAGATCGCCGAGCCGTACATCCGCCGGCGCGCCATCCGTCACATGGAGAAGGGCCGCGTCACGATGTTCGTGGCGGGGACCGGTAACCCGTACTTCACGACGGATACGGCGGCCGCCCTTCGCGCGGTCGAGATCAACGCCGAAGTCCTGCTCAAGGCCACCAAGGTCGATGGCGTCTATGACCGTGACCCCATGGTGGACCCGAACGCCCAGCGGTACGCTTCGCTCGGCTACGGGGATCTGCTCCGCGACCAGCTCAAGGTCATGGACGCGACGGCCGTCAGCCTGTGCATGGAGAACGATCTGCCCATCGTGGTGTTCGACCTCAATCGTGCGGACAACATCACGCGGGTCGCGACCGGCGAGTCCGTCGGAACGCTGATCTCGGGCACGACGGCCTCGGGAGGTGTCAAGGCATGAGCAACGAAGTCCTGACCGAGGCGGACCACAAGATGGCCCGGGCCATCGAGGCGATGGAGCGCGACCTGCAGGGCATGCGCACGGGCCGGGCATCCACGGCGCTCGTGGAGCGCTTGCATGTCGAGTACTACGGTACGTCCACGCCCCTCAACCAGCTGGCCGGCATCAGCGTCCCCGAGCCGCACCAGATCGTCATCCAGCCGTGGGACCGCGGGGTCCTCGGCGCGATCGAGAAGGCGATCCTCAAGAGCGACATCGGCCTGATGCCGAACGTCGACGGCACGGTCGTTCGGCTGAACATCCCGCCGCTGACCGAGGAACGTCGCAAAGACATGGTCAAGGTCGTCCACAAGCGCATGGAAGAGGCTCGGGTGGAGGTGCGTAACCTGCGCCGCGATGCCGCCGACCAGATCAAGCGCGAAGAGCGGGACGGCGCCGTCGGCACCGACGAATCGCACCGCCAGCTGGAGACGCTCCAGAAGACCACGGACCGGCACATCGCCGACGTGGATCGGCTTGGCCTGGTGAAGGAACAGGAGATCCTGGAGGTCTAGTGCCCCGCGCACCCCTCGCCAGACCGACCGACGCGCCACCCGCCGCCCACGAGCCGCCGTACGACGGGGTGCGGGCCGCGGCCGACGCCCCGACGGACGTGGCCGGGATCGAGTCGCCCGACGACCTGCCGCGACACGTCGCGATCATCATGGACGGCAACCGTCGCTGGGCGCGCGCCCGCGACCTGCCGGAACTCGAGGGTCACGCCGCCGGCGTCGAGGCGATCCGGGGCCTGCTCAAGCACGCCGTCCGGCGCGGCATCCCGACGCTCACCTTGTACGCCTTCAGCCGCGAGAACTGGGCCCGCTCGGACGAGGAGGTCACTGGGCTCTTCGGGCTGCTCGAAGCGGCGATCCGCAGCGAGACAGCGGAACTGCGCGCCCAGGGCGTGCGCGTCCAGCTGCTCGGTCGCCTCGAGGAACTGCCCGCCGAGACGCGCCGCTCGATCGATGACGCCCTGTCGGCGACCGAGGGCGGTGATCGGCTGCTGCTGAACATCGCGTTCAACTACGCCGGCCGGACCGAACTCGTCGATGCGGTCCGCCGGCTGGTCGAACAGGGCGTGACGGCGGACCAGGTCGATGAGGCGACGATCGGCGGGGCACTCTACACGGCCGGCCTGCCCGATCCGGATCTGGTCATCCGCACGGGTGGCGAGCAGCGGTTGTCGAACTTCCTGATCTGGCAATCGGCCTATGCCGAGTTCTACACGTGTGAGACCCTGTGGCCGGACTTCGGTGAAGCGGCGTTCGACGCCGCCATCGCCGAGTTCGCCTTGCGGCATCGCCGGTTCGGCCGCTAGGGCCGCCAGCTCACCCACCCGGAGGACCCGTGCGTCAGCGAGCGATCAGCGCCGCCTTGTTCGTGCCCATCCTGCTCATCGTGCTGGCCATCGCCGGTCCGGTGCTGGCGATCTTCATCACGATCATCGCCGGACTCGCCGCGATCGAGGTCTTCCGACTGTTGCGCGCCGCCGGGTACGGGACGTTCGCCGCTCTCGGCACCGCGCTGACCGTCGTCATCGTCCTGGACGCCGCGTTCCCCGGCACGCTCGAGGGGAGTGGCACGCTGCTCGTGGCCGTGGGCGTCGTGCTGATCGGCGTCGCCGCGTTCACGAAGATCGAACCGCGCGACGGCCTGAACGCGTGGACAGCGACGGTCTTCGGGGCGGTCTACGCCTCGCTCCTCGGGTTCATCCTGCGGTTGGGGCATGCCGCACCGCCGGTCGATGGCGCCCCACTGGCGGTCCTCGGCCCGGAGCGTGGTTGGATCATCCTGTTGATCTTCGCGGTGTGGTCGTACGACACCG
Source organism: uncultured Anaerolineaceae bacterium (assembly GCA_964579825.1). Classification (GTDB taxonomy): domain Bacteria; phylum Chloroflexota; class Limnocylindria; order Limnocylindrales; family CSP1-4; genus SPCO01. The sequence continues at coordinate 35,296 of CAZOHT010000012.1, read as the reverse complement.
GGGCCTACCTCGTCGGCAAGCAGTTCGGGCGCGAGAAGTTCCTGACCCACATCTCGCCGTCCAAGACGTATGCGGGGCTCATCGGTGGCATCGTCGCCACGACGGTCGTGACGGCGCTGATGCTGTGGGGCCTCGGCCAGAGCCCGCTGCATGCGATCGTGCTGGGCCCGCTTGCGGCGCTCGCGGCGCAGGCCGGCGACCTGGCCGAGTCCGTGCTCAAGCGCGCGGCCGGCCAGAAGGACTCCGGGACGCTCATCCCCGGGCATGGCGGGATCCTGGACCGGGTCGACTCGTTCCTGTTCGCCGCACCCATCGTCACCCTGTATGTCGTCGCCGTCTTCCGCTGACGTGCGGACGGACGCGGACAGGGGACCGCGCGGCGTCGCGCTGATCGGGTCGACCGGCTCCATCGGCCGCCAGGCGGTCGAGGTCCTCGCCGCGGCTCCGGAGGCGTTCCGGGTCGTCGCCCTCGCCGCCGGGACCAACGCCGGCGTCCTCGCCGAACAGGCGGCCCAGCTCCGTCCGGCGGTCGTCGCACTCGCCAACGCGGATCCGGTCCGAGGTCTCGATCTGCCGTCCGGCACCGGCCGGGTCCACGGCGACGAAGCCCTGACGGAGCTCGTCACGCGTGACGATGTCGACCTCGTCGTCGTCGGGACCGGGGGGGTCGTCAGCCTCGCGCCGGTCCTGGCGGCGCTCCAAGCCGGCAAGGTCGTCGCGACGGCCAACAAGGAGACGCTGGTCGCGGGAGGGCACCTGGTGATGCCGCTGGCCCGCGCGCTCGGCGCCGAGGTGGCGCGACGCGGGCCGTCCGGCCAGGCGGACCCGTTTGCCAGCCCACTGGCCTGGCTGCGCCCGATCGACTCGGAGCATTCGGCCCTCTGGCAGTGCCTCGTCGGTGAGTCGATGGCAACCGTAGCGGCCCTGATCCTGACCGCGTCGGGCGGCCCGTTCCTGGACACACCCGGCGACGAGCTGGCCGCGATCACGCCCGCCCAGGCCCTGCGCCACCCGACCTGGACGATGGGCGCCAAGATCACGATCGACTCGGCGACCCTCGCCAACAAGGGCCTGGAGGTCATCGAAGCGCACTGGCTGTACGATGTCGGCTATGACGCCATCGAGGTCGTCATCCACCCACAGAGCGTGGTCCACTCGGCCGTCCGGTTCGTGGACGGATCGATCAAGGCCCAGCTCGGTACGCCTGACATGAGGCTTCCCATCCAGTACGCGCTGACCTACCCGGATCGCCGCCCCTCGCCGGCCACGGCCCCCGACCTGACAGCCGTCGCCCGACTGGACTTCCGCGCCCCGGACGAGGGCCGCTTCCCGTCCCTTCGGATCGCCCGTGAGGCGGGTCGCCTTGGGCCCCGTGCGTCGGCCGCCCTCATCGCCGCTGACGATGTCGCCGTGGCCCGGTTCATCGGCGGTTCGATCGCCTTCACCGACATCCCGCGGCTGCTGGAGGCCGCCGTCTCGCGGGCGACCAGCGGGGCCTCCGCCGGCCCGACCGACCCTGATCTCGACCAACTCGTCGCGCTCGACGCCGACATCCGTGCGGCATTCGCGACCGGACCCATCGGAGGTACCGCTTGACCGGCTTCGTGCAGTCGATCATCACGATCCTGCTGTTCATCTTCATCCTTGGTGCCCTCGTGGTCATCCACGAGCTCGGGCACTTCGTCATGGCGCGCCTGTACAAGGTGCGTGTGCTGGAGTTCGGTGTCGGGTTCCCGCCGCGAGCCAAGGTCCTCCGGAACAAGGGCGAGACCGTCTACACCCTCAACTGGCTGCCGATCGGTGGCTTCGTGAAGCTCGAAGGGGAAGACGGGAACGACGCTGACGATCCGCGGTCCTTCTCGGCCCAGTCGCTCCCGAAGCGGCTCATCATCCTCGTCGCCGGTGTCGCGATGAACGTGCTGCTGGCATTCGCCATCTTCACGGGGATCGCCCTGTTCGCCGATCCGGCCGTCGGCATCGAGGTCGGTGGGGTCCAGGCCGGCGGACCGGCCGCGACCGCGGGACTCGTGGTCGGGGACCAGATCGTCTCCGTGAACGGGGACCCGCACGCGGCGTTCGACCGGGTCTCGCCCACGGCCAGCCTCCGGGCGCTCGCGGGCGAGACCGTGACCCTGGGCGTCGTGGCCGCGGACGGCACGACGCGCGACGTCGTGGTGACGCTCCGCCCGGCGAGCGAGATCGATGCGACGCACGGCGCGCTCGGCATCGAGGACTCGACCACCATCGTGCTGGCGGAGCCGATCGACTACGGACTCGGCGAGGCCATCCAGATCGGTGCACAGCGCACCGTCGACGCCCTCGGGCTCATCGTCGGTGGCCTTGCGACGCTCGTCGAATCCATCGCCACGCGGCCGACCGAGGGGCCGCCGGTCTCCGGTCCGGTCGGCATCGCGACGCAGCTGGGCGACGTGTTCTGGCAGCTCGGGCCGATCTTCACGCTGTACGTCGCCGGCGTCCTGTCGGCCAACCTGGCTGTCGTGAACATCCTGCCGTTCCCGCCCCTCGATGGCGGGCGGATGCTGATGATCACGCTCAAGCGGTTCTTCGGTGACCGGATGAGCCTCCGTGCCGAGCAGATGACCTACATGGTCGGGTTCGTGTTCCTGTTCGCGTTCCTCATCTGGGTGACGGGCTACGACATCGTCCGCAGCCTGACTGGTGGCAGCGGGACGTGACCTCGCCCGACCAGCTTCGCCCGCGTCGTCGGGCGACGGTCAGCGTGGATGTCGGGGGCGTGCTGGTGGGAAGCGCCCACCCGGTCGTGGTCCAGTCCATGACCAACACAGACACCGCGGACGCGGACGGGACCGCGATCCAGGTCGCTCGCCTCGCCCACGCAGGCTCCCAGCTCGTCCGCGTCACGGTCAACACGGATGAAGCGGCCGCGGCGGTCCCCGAGATGGTCCGCAAGGTCCGTGGCCTCGGCGTGGACGTCCCGATCGTCGGCGACTTCCACTACAACGGCCACAAGCTCCTTGTCGACTACCCCGAGATGGCGGCCGCGCTGGCCAAGTACCGGATCAACCCCGGGAACGTCGGCGCCAAGCGCCACGACGAACACTTCGCGACCATCGTCAAGGTCGCCATCGACAACGACAAGCCGGTCCGCATCGGCGTCAACTGGGGTTCGCTCGACCAGGCGATCCTGACCGAACTCATGGACATCAACGCGGCCCTGGCGGAGCCACGTGACGCCCGCGACGTGATGATCGACGCGATGCTCGAGTCGGCCCTTCGCTCGGCGGAGCTGGCCGAGCAGACCGGCCTGCGCCACGACCGGATCATCCTCAGCGCCAAGGTGTCCGGGGTCCGCGATCTGGTGGACGTCTACCGGCTGCTGGCGACCCGGTGCGACTACCCGCTCCACCTCGGACTGACCGAGGCCGGGATGGGGGACAAGGGGATCATCGCCTCGACCGCCGGGCTGGCGATCCTGCTGAACGAGGGCATCGGCGACACGATCCGGGTCTCGTTGACCCCTGAGCCGGGTGCCCCCCGCGAACGCGAGGTGGAAGTCGCCCAACAGGTCCTCCAATCGATGGGCCTGCGCTCGTTCCTGCCGCAGGTCAGCGCCTGTCCCGGCTGTGGCCGGACGACGTCCACGTTCTTCCAGGAGATGGCCCAGCAGATCCAGGGCTACCTCAAGGAGCAGATGCCGATCTGGCGCGAGACGCACCCGGGTGCCGAGGAGCTGCGCGTCGCGGTCATGGGCTGCGTCGTGAACGGGCCCGGCGAGTCGAAGCACGCGGACATCGGGATCAGCCTGCCCGGGACGTTCGAGGAACCGGTCGCGCCGGTCTTCATCGACGGACAGCTCGATCGGACCCTCCGCGGCGACGGCCTGGTGGACGAGTTCATCGGGATCCTCGACGACTATGTCGCGACGCGCTACCCGACGCCCGTCACGGGTTGACACATCGACGCCGCTGAGGCGTCATACGCCCGTGATGTCGTCGCGAAGGCTCACGATCGCGTCGCTCGCGAGCGCCCTGGTGCTCACGGCCTGCGGTGCTGCGCCGGAGTCCTCGGCGCCGACCTCGACCGCCCCGGCGTCGCCGCCGCCATCGGTAGCGGCCACCACCGAGCCGAGCCCGAACGTGTCGGCCGCGGCGTCGCCGGTCACGTTCGGGGCGTGGCGCGAGTCCGCTCCGATGCTCCACGCGCGGACCGGCTTCGACGCCGTCGTGCTGGGCGACGGCACGGTCCTCGCGGTCGGCGACGACCAGGCCTGTCTGCCGGGCCCCGCCGAGCCGGGCAGCGAGCGGGCCGAGCGGTACGACCCGGTCGCCGACCGTTGGGCCGAGGTCCCGAGCCTGAACAAGCCGCGCAAGGAGCCGGCCACCGTCGTCACGGCCGATGGGTCGGCGATGGTCCTGGGCGGGATCAACGACGTCGAGCAGCCGTTCTCCAGTACGAAGCAGTTCCAGACCGACACCGGCGACTGGACCGACGGCCCGCTCATGGCGGTGGGCCGATCGCAACCGCTCGCCGTGACGCTGCCGGACGGGAGCGTCATCGTCGTCAGCCAGACGGGCTCCGGCGACCGCCGGTATACCGGCGAACGCCTCGATCCGGCGTCCGGGTCCTGGGCGGCGATCGCCTCGCTTCCGGCCCGCACCTTCCTCGACCAGATGGTCGCGCTGACCGATGGCACGGTCCTCGCCACCGGGACGTTCTCGGGGGACACGGAGGACACGCCCGTGGCCTACGTCTACGACCCTGGCGTCGACGCCTGGAACGGCGTCCAGGGCTTGGCCGGCTACGGCTTCACGCTCGTCGCACTCCCGGACGGCCGCGCGCTGGCGCTCGGCGGGAACGACGGTGGGGAGCTGGCGGGCGGGACCGGCGGCCTGACGACGGCCGTCCATCGGTTCGAGCCCGGCCGCGGGGTCTGGGCCACGGTCGCCTCGATGTCGACCGGGCGCGATGAGCCCCAGGTCGTCGTCCTGGCTGACGGACGCGTGCTCGTGGCCGGCGGTTCGGCCGATGCCGATGCGAACGGCGAGCGTGCGCTGGTCTCGACCGAGCTGTACGAACCGGCGGCCGACCGGTGGCTGCGTGGACCGGACCTCCTGGAGCCGCGGTACGCCGGACAGGCGATCGCACTCGCGGATGGGTCCGTCCTGATCCTCGGTGGCACCAACGAATTCAACACAGCCGGGGACGTGCCCTGGTGCGCAACGCCCCTGGTCACGACCGAGCGCCTGGACGTCGCGCCCTAGCGTCGCGTTTGAGCGTCCACCCGTCCGGGTGTATACTCCGCCCCAACCGAATGGCCGCTCCGCGACGTGGGTGACCCCCACGTTTCTTTTTGAGCGGCTGTTCTTCGACCGTACACAGATCGGAATGGAGGCACTCGTGAGTCGTGACTTCGTCGGTGCCCTCCTGCAGCTCAACGCCGAGAAGCAGATCTCGCGCGAGCACCTGATCGGAGCGGTCGAGGACGGCATCCAGTCCGCCTACCGACGGGTCGCCGGCGACGAGGACATCCACGTCCGCATCGATGTCGAGACCGGCAAGATCCGCGTCTATCGCGCCCGGCTGGTCGTCGAGGAGATCGAGGACGAGCTGACCCAGATCACGGTCGAGGATGCCAAGGCGTTCGATCCCGGCGCCACGCCCGGCGACATGGTCGAGACCGAGCAGCTCGATGGCGACGTCTTCGGCCGGATCGGTGCCCAGACCGCCAAGCAGATCGTCCTCCAGCGCATCCGCGAGGTCGAGCGCGACCAGGTCTTCGACCAGTTCGCGAGCCGCGAGGGTGAGCTCATGAACGGGACCGTCAACCGGGTGGAACCGCGCGCGATCATCCTCGACGTCGGCAAGAACGTGGAGGCCATCCTGGCGACCACCGAGCAGTCGGCCCTCGAGCACTACCGCATCGGCCAGAACGTCAAGGCGTACGTGCTGGAGGTCCGGCGCACGCCGCGAGGGCCCCAGATCTTCGTCAGCCGGACGCACAAGGGCTTCCTGAAGCGCCTGTTCGAGCTCGAAGTCCCGGAGATCCACAGCGGGACGGTCGAGATCAAGGCCATCGCCCGCGAGGCCGGCAGCCGGTCCAAGGTGGCCGTCGCGTCGCGTCAGGACGGGCTCGATCCCGTCGGCGCGACCGTGGGCCAGCGCGGCGCCCGGGTCCAGGCCGTCGTGGCCGAACTGTCCGGCGAGAAGATCGACGTCATCCCGTGGAGCGACGACGCCAGCGTCTTCGTGGCCAACGCCTTGAGCCCGGCCCAGGTCATCTCCGTCGACATCGACGAGGAGGCCCGGATCGCCAACGTGACCGTCCCGGAGCGGATGCTGTCGCTGGCCATCGGACGCGAGGGGCAGAACGCCCGGCTCGCAGCCCGGCTGACCGGCTGGCGCATCGACATCCGCAGCGACGTCTCGGTCGCCGAGGCGAAGGCCGTCGCGGCCGAGGCCGAGACGGAGGCCGCGGTCGCCACCGAAACGGTCGACGCCGCGACCGACGTGGACGCCGCCCCGGCCAAGCCGAAGCGCGTCACCAAGAAGGCCGCCGCCGAGGCCGCGGTCGGCGACTCACCGGCCGACGCCGCCACCGCGACCGACGTGGACGCCGCCCCGGCCAAGCCGAAGCGCGTCACCAGGAAGGCCGCGACCGAAGCGGCCCCAGCCGCGGCTGCCGAAGGCGCCGCCGCGACTGACGTGGACGCCGCGGTCAAGCCGAAGCGCGTCACCAAGAAGGCCGCCGCCAAGGCCGCTGAACCCTCCGAGGAGGTGGCGTCGTAGCCGCGGCGCCCGCGCCTC
>CAZOHT010000012.1:0-28410 GCA_964579825.1 uncultured Anaerolineaceae bacterium | reverse complement strand
CAAGGCCGCTGAACCCTCCGAGGAGGTGGCGTCGTAGCCGCGGCGCCCGCGCCTCGGAGCGTCCCGACTCGATCGTGTGTCGCGTGCCGGACGGCTCGTCCCAAGCGCGACCTGCAGCGCATCGTCCGGACGCCGGACGGTGCGGTCGTCGCGGACGAAACGGGTCGGCTCGCCGGTCGCGGCGCCTACGTCTGCCGGACCGGCGATTGCCTGACCCGGGCCCTCGACAAGGGAGCCCTCGGTCGAGCCCTGAAGACACCCCTTCCCGCCGAGGCGCGAGCCGTGCTCCTGGCGGGCATCCCACATGACATGACCATCCAAGGAGGAGCCCGTGGCCAGGAGTAGGAGCGGCACCCGCGGCCGTCGCGGCCCGCGCAAGCCGCCGCGTCGCGACGGGACGTTCGCGCCCGGACAGGTCCAGGTCGCCGACCCGCGAGAGCGTGGCGCGATCGAGCTGCCCGGCACCATCACCGTCAAGGAACTCGCCGAAGTGCTGTCGGTCAACCCGGCGGATGTCATCCGCGAGCTGATCAAGAGCGGCATCTTCGCGACGATCAACCAGCTCATCGACCGCGACACGGCGTCGCTGGTCGCCGGCGAGCTCGGATTCGAGGTCGCCGAGACGATCGCCGCCGGCCCCGGCGGGGTCGAGGGCGAGGGTGACGCACCGGTCGCCGAGGCGACCAAGGAAGTCCTGTTCGAAGAGGACGACCCGTCGCTCCTGGAGCCGCGCGCGCCGATCGTGACGGTCATGGGTCACGTCGACCACGGCAAGACGAGCCTGCTCGACGCGATCCGCACGACCGAGGTCGCCTCAGGCGAGCGCGGCGGCATCACCCAGCACATCGGGGCGAGCGAGGTCACCCACGACGGCAAGCGCGTCGTGTTCCTCGACACGCCGGGCCACGAGGCGTTCACCGCCATGCGTGCGCGCGGGGCCAAGGTCACGGACATTGCCGTGGTCGTGGTCGCGGCCGACGACGGCGTCATGCCCCAGACCCTCGAGGCCATCAGCCATGCGAAGGCGGCCAAGGTCCCGATCATCATCGCGATGAACAAGATCGACAAGCCCGATGCCAATCCGGACCGGGTCAAGACGGAGTTGACCGAAGCCGGCATCGTCGTCGAGGAGTACGGCGGCGACGTGCCGCTCGTCGCGGTCTCGGCCAAGACTCGCGTGGGCCTCGAGGAATTGATCGAGATGATCCTGCTGGTCGCCGACCTCCAGGAACTCAAGGCCAACCCGAAGCGGAGCGCCATCGGCACGATCGTCGAAGCGCAGCTGGACAAGAACCGTGGCCCGATCGCGACCGCGCTCGTCCAGACCGGCACGCTCAACGTCGGCGACATCATCGTCGTCGGTGAGACGTTCGGCCGCGTCCGGGCGCTCGAGAACGACCAGGGCAAGCGGGTCAAGAAGGCCGGGCCGTCGAGTGCCGTCGTCATCCTGGGTCTCGCCGAAGTCCCGGCCGCCGGCGACATCCTGCGCGAAGCCAAGGACGAGAAGGAAGCCCGCTCGCTCGTCGAGGCGCGCAAGCTGGACGCGGCGACCAAGGCAGGCGACGGTAGTGGCCGCGCCACGCTCGAAGACCTGTACCGCCAGATCCAGGCCGGTCAGGCCAAGGAGCTGCGGATCATCCTCAAGGCCGACGTGTCCGGGTCGTTGGGCGCCATCACCCACGCGCTGGAGCAGCTGGACCAGGACGAGGTCCGCCTCAACGTCCTCCTCGAGGGCGCCGGCGACATCACCGACAACGACATCATGCTGGCCGCCGCGTCCAACGCGGTCGTCGTCGGCTTCAACACGAAGATCACCGACACCGCTCGTCGCTCCGCCGAGGCCGAGGGGGTGGACGTCCGGCTGTACGACATCATCTACAAGCTGACCGACGACCTCGGGGCCGCACTCAAGGGTCTCCTGGAGCCGGTCGTCGTGGAAGTCATCGAAGGTCGGGCGGAGGTCCGCCAGATCTTCCGGGTCGGCAAGAGCACGGTCATCGCCGGCTCGTTCGTCACCGACGGCCGGATGGTCCGCGGTGGGGCCCGGGTGTGGCGTGGCGGCAAGGTGGTCGCAACCGACAAGATCGAGTCGCTGCGCCGCTTCCGCGACGACGTCCGCGAGGTCGCCACGAACTACGAGTGCGGCATCGGCCTGGCCAACTACCACGACCTCGAAGAGGGCGACGTCATCGAATGCTTCGTGTCCCAGACGGTGTCGCGCGCGATCGCGGGCTGAGGCTCGGGTTTGACGGCCACATGAGCCAGCGGACGGATCGGGTCGATGAGCTCCTGCGGCAGGAGATCGGCAGCATCATCACGCGCGAGATCGCCGATCCGCGAGTCGGGTTCGCCACGATCACGAAGGTCGAGACGGACCGCGAGCTCCGGCACGCCAAGGTCTGGGTGAGCGTCATCGGGCAACCGAAGGAGCGGACCGAGACCATCGCCGCGCTGACCCACGCGATGCCGTTCGTCCGGCACCAGCTCGGCGACCGGCTGCGCATCAAGCGGATCCCGATGCTCCACGTCCAGGTGGACGACACGGCCGAGCGCGGGACCCGGATCCTCCAGCTGATCGACGAGCTCAGCGCCGGCCACATCCCGGATGGCGAGCCGGTCGTGGGGGAGTCGCTGCCGACGCCGGTCGCCCGGCTCCCGCACGAGGGCGACCTGGCCGACCAGCCCGAGTCCGCCGTGATCCCGCCGAAGCCGCCGCGACGTCGGACCGGGCAGCGGCGCGCCACGACCCGGGGCAAGCGATGACCGCGTTCCTCGACGCCTACCTGGACGCCGTCCCGTCGGTCGTCGTGGAGCGGCTCCGTGGCGCTCGCCGCGTCCTGGCGGTCAGCCACGAGAATCCCGACGCCGACACGCTCGGGGCGACCCTCGCGATCATCCGGATCGTGGAGTCGCTCGGCGGCACGGCCGATCCGGTCTGCACGGACGAGCCGCCGCCCCTGTACGCATTCATGCCCGGCGTCGAACGGTTCCGCACGGACCCGGATCCCACCGCGACCTACGACCTGCTCGTCATCTCGGACTGTGGGGCCTTGTCGCGCGTCGGGGACGTGGGGGTCCGGCACGCCGATCTGTTCGCGAGCCTGCCACGCGTCATCGTCGATCATCACGCGTCCAACGACGCGGCCGAGGCCGGCGACTGGATCGAACCGCAGTCCGCGGCCACGTGCGAGATGGTGACCCTGCTGGCCGCTCGGCTCGGTGTCCCGCTCACCACCGACGACGGTGCACTGGCTGCGAACCTGATGGCCGGTGTCGTCATGGACACCGCCACGTTCGCCCATCCGAATGCCACCCCGCGGACGCTCGCCGTGGCCGCGGCCCTGGTCGACGCCGGCGCGCCGCTGTCCGACATCTCGACGCAGCTCTACCGGACCAAGCCGGAGGCGCAGTTGCGGCTGTTCGGCCGCATCCTCGACCGCCTCGAGAGCACGGACGAGGGCCGGATCGTCTGGTCCACGCTGACCGACGCCGACGTCGCGGCGACCGGGGCCACCCGGGCCCACTCCGAGGGCATCATCGACCTGCTCTCACAGTCCGACGCCGCGGAGGTGGCCATCCTCTTCAAGGAGGCCGGGGCCGCGACCCGGATCAGCGTCCGCACGAAGCCCGGTGGCGTCGATGCGACCGTCCTGACCGGCACGTTCGGTGGGGGAGGACACGCTCGGGCATCCGGCGCCAGCTTCGATGGCCCCCCGGATGCGGCCCGCGAGGCGGTCGTCGCGGAGGCGCGTCGGCTGGTCGCCGGCGTTCGCCGCTAGCTCGCGTGGCGCGCTCCTCGCTCGGTCCCGGGCTGGACGGGATCCTCGTCATCGACAAGCCGGCCGGTCCGACCTCGCACGACGTCGTCGCGCTCATCCGACGATTGGCGGCGACGAAGCGGGTGGGCCACGGCGGCACGCTCGATCCGTTCGCGGGTGGCGTCCTGCCGATCTTCCTGGGTCACGCCACGCGCGTCGTCGAGTACCACCTGGGCGATACGAAGCGCTACCGCGCCACGGTCTGTTTCGGTGGCTCGTCCACGACCGACGACCTCGAAGGTGAGATCACCCCGGCCGACGGTCCGGCTCCGTCGCGGGAGGCCGTGGAGACGGCGCTGGCGGCGATGGTGGGGCCGATCTCGCAGCGCCCGCCCGCGTACAGCGCGATCAAGGTGGGCGGCCGACGGGCGTATGCGATGGCCCGCGCCGGCGAGACGGTCGTGCTCGCCGAGCGGGAGGTCACCCTGCACGCCCTCACGATGATCGACTGGGACGGCTCGGACCCGGAGCGACCGATCGCGATCGTCGATGTCACGTGTTCCGCCGGCACGTACGTGCGCGCCATCGCCCGGGACCTGGGCGAGTCCGTGGGGAGTGCCGCCTACCTGGGTGCCCTCTCTCGCACGGCGTCCGGACCGTTCGAGTCGGCGGAGGCCGTGCCGCTCGACGACGTGCGGGCGGCCGCCGCCGATGGTCCCGAGGGCCTGACCGCGATCCTGCGGCCGATCGACGATGGACTCGACGCCTTCCCGAGCATCGACCTGACCGAGACGGAGCTGATCGCCGTGGCGCGCGGGCAGTATGTCCGGCCGGTCGCGGGGATCCCGGCGCCGACGGCCGCGCACTACCGGCTTCGCGGCCCGGACGGGCGCCTGGCGGCGATCGCAACGGCCGACGGCACGCGCCTGGCGCCCGACAAGGTATTCGTGAGCCCGGCCCCGAGTCCGAACGTCCCCGTCGCGGTCGCCATCGCCACCCCCGCCTCGGCAGGGTCCGACCCCGCCGACGCCACGGACTGAGGGCGGCGATGGAGGTCGTCCAGGGAGTCGAGCGCCTGAGCCCCGGGCTCGGGCCCGTCTTCGTCGTCGTCGGGGTGTTCGATGGCCTGCACCTCGGCCATGCGTACCTGCTTGGGCATCTCGTCGCCGAGGCCGCTCGGGACGGGGCCGCACCGACCGTCATCACGTTCGATCACCATCCCGACGAGGTGCTCACCGGGAACGCGCCACCGCTCCTGATCGATTCCGAGGAGCGCCTGGAGCGCCTGGCGTCCGCCGGCGTGGCCGTGACGGTCGTCCAGCACTTCGATGACGACCTCCGACACACGACGTACGACGCGTTCGTGGGGCGGATCCGCTCGCGCGTGGACCTTCGCGGGTTCCTGATGACACCCGATGCCGCGTTCGGGTTCGAGCGCCAGGGGACGCCGACCGCGCTGGCGTCGTTGGGAGAGCGCGACGGGTTCGAGGTGGTGGTCGTCCCGCCGTTCGAGTCAGATGGACGCCAGGTCCGCAGCAGCGAGATCCGCGAACGCATCCGGACCGGCGACCTCCGTGGCGCGGCGGAGCTGCTCGGTCGTCCGGTCACCCTGACCGGAACGCTCGGCGACGGACGGCTCACCTTCGACCTGCCGATGGCGGTCCCGCCGGATGGGCGATACGAGGTGGTCGTCGGTGGTGCAGCGACCACGGCGATCGTCGCGCGCGGTTCGGTCGCGTTGCCCGACGTGGTGTCGCCCGGTCGTGTGTCGGTGGCGTTCGCCTGAGGGTCGCCCGTGCCGGCACCGGCATGGGATGATGCCGCGACGACCCCGTGCACGAGGAGAGCAGCTTGGCCGGACCCACGACCGTCGACGAGTACCTGGCGACCCTGGCGGACGATCGCCGGCCGGCGATGGACACGCTGCGCGCCACGATCCGCGCCGCGGCCCCCGAGGCGACCGAAGTGCTGGCCTACAAGATGCCGGCGTTCCGGAGCCACGGCGGCCAGTTCCTCGTGTCGTACGACGCCTTCAAGAACCACTACAGCCTGTTCCCCGCGAGCGATGAGGTCGTGCAGGGCCTCGGCGCGGAGATCGAGCCTTACCTGGCGGGGAAGGGGACCATCCGGTTCCCCGCGTCCAGGCCCATCCCGACCTCGCTCGTCACGCGCATCATCGAGATCCGCGTCGCCGAGAACGCGGCACACGCGAAGCCGTAGGGCGGCGTGACGGATCCGGCGGTCGGCTACCAACTCGCGCAGGCCAACATCGGTCGGTTGCTCGCGCCCGTCGACTCGCCGCAGATCGCGGACTTCATGGCGGCGCTGGACGGGATCAACGCGCTGGCCGACTCGAGTCCGGGTTTCGTCTGGCGCCTGCAGACGGCCGAGGGCAACGCGACGTCACTCCACTCGTTCGATGACCCGCTGATCATCTCCAACATGTCGGTCTGGGCGTCGATCGAAGCGCTCCGCGCATTCACGTACACGTCCGACCATACGGGCGTCATGAGCCGCCGCCGCGAATGGTTCGAGAAATACGAGACGGCCTACATGGCCCTGTGGTGGGTCCCAACCGGCCATCGGCCCACGATCGAGGAAGCCAAGGAGCGCCTGGCGCTGCTAGATCGCCTCGGCCCGACCGCTGACGCCTTCACGTTCCGCGTGCCATTCGATCCACCGATCTGACGGACGTGGCTCGCATCGCCGAGATCCGCCCATCTGCGCGCCAGGACAGCACTAGCGTGTCGTTCGGGGCCGGAGGACCCGTGTGAGCACCGGATCCACGCTCATGATCGGCCATCGGGCGGTCCGATGCGGCCCGATCTCGAGCTAGCGCTGCGTACACACGCATATGGGAAGATCGGGCCAGCCGCAAGGACGTGAAGCGGGCGCGACCAGCCACAGTGCATCTGTGAGGCGCAAGATCGCGCCGAACGCCTCGTGGACGGGCGACCAGTGGGCTTGGACCGGCGGATCCGGGACGGGTCCACGCTCACCTGTTCGAGATGTGCAATTGGTGGTAGCGGCGCGCGACAGTAGGTGAGATCGGCCCGGCACGAGCCGCGTCAGAACGCCCGTTCACGCTCGTGCGTGCAACTTCGCGCTCGGCCTGCTACCATCCGTCGGTCATAACAGAAGTCAACGATAGAAGTTCGTGTTCGGAGGAACGAGTGCCGCTTGCGCGGGAAGAGAAGCAGGAGATCATCACCGGGTTTGCCACCAAGGAAGGTGACACCGGTTCACCGGAAGTCCAGATCGCCCTCCTGACGGAGCGGATCAAGGAGCTGACCGGACATCTTCGAAGCTTCCCCAAGGACAATCATTCGCGCCGCGGCCTCCTCAAGCTCGTCGGCCAGCGCCGCCGCCTTCTCGCATATCTCATGAAGAAGGACAGCGCGCGCTACCGTGTCGTCATCGGACGACTCGGACTCCGCCGCTAGCGACGCCGCTCCCGGACCCCGGCACAGCCCGGGGTCCCATCGCGTTCGACGCCCAACGGCCCAGAGTGGCCGATCTGCCCACAGGTCGGATCCTCCTCCACGGACATGGAGGAACGCACACTTGCCCCAGACATTCGAAACCCAGATCGGCGGCCGCACGCTCACGATCGAGACCGGCCGACTCGCCGGACTCGCCGGCGGCGCCGTCACCGTCCGCTACGGCGACACCATGGTGCTCGGCACCGCCAACCGCTCCGAGCCGCGACCCGGGCTGGATTTCTTCCCGCTCACGGTCGAGTTCGAAGAGCGCATGTACGCCGCGGGCAAGATCCCGGGCGGCTTCATCAAGCGTGAGGCCCGTGCCTCCGAAGCCGCGACCCTGGCCGCCCGCCAGACCGACCGCCCGATCCGCCCGCTCTTCCCCGAGGGATACAAGGACGACATCCAGCTGGTCATCACGGTCCTGTCGACCGACCAGGAGAACGAGCCGGACGTCATCGGCACCGTCGCCGCGTCCGCCGCGCTGACCATCAGCGAGATCCCGTTCGCAGGCCCGATCGGCGCCGTCCGCATCGGCCGCATCAACGGCGAGTTCGTGGTCAACCCCACCTACAGCGAACTGGCCGACTCGGAGCTCGACCTGGTCGTCTCCGGCACGCGCGACGCGATCATGATGGTCGAGGCGGGCGCCAAGCTCCTGCCCGAGTCCGTCATGGCCGAGGCCATCCTGTTCGGCCACCGCGCCCTCCAGCCGCTCGTGGATCTCCAGGAGGAGCTCCAGAAGGCGGTCGGCAAGAAGAAGAGCGTGCCGTTCCTCGAGGCCGGCACCGGCTCGGTCCTCGACTTCGCCGCCAAGGCGGACGCCGGCGACGAATTCGTCATCGTGGACGTCGAGACGACCGGCACGGACCCAAAGATGGCGGACCTCCTGGAGATCGCCGCCGTCAAGGTCAAGAAGGGCAAGATCACGGACCGCTGGTCCACGCTGGTCAACCCCGGTCGCAGCATCCTGGGCAACCAGATGCACGGCATCACCGACAAGGACGTCGCGAAGGCCCCGAGCCCCGCGGAGGCGGCCGCCCAGGCGGTCAAGTTCATCGGTGACGCCACGATCGTCGGCCACTCGGTCGGCTTCGACCTGGCGTTCCTGGAGGCCGCGCTGGCCGACGGCACCCGCTTCGAGCAGGGCCGCTACCTCGACACCCTGACGATCGCCCGCGAGGGCTACCCGGATCTCGAGAACTACAAGCTCGAGACCCTGAGCCGCTTCTTCGGCATCGAGCTGGCGCAGGCCCATCGGGCCGGCCCGGATGCCGAGGCGACCGCCAACCTGCTCATCTGGTTCGGCAACGACCTGCCGGGTCGCATCGCCGCGCTCAAGGAGGGCATCGCGAACTCGTTCCGGGCCAACCGGACCGGCGAGGGCGACTCGAAGGCCATCCTCGAAGCCGCCCGCCGCGAGGCGCGCGTCAGCAAGGGTCTGTTCAGCCTCATCAACAAGAAGGTCGCCCGCAAGCTCGTCCTCGACGAGGGCATCCGGATGGACGGCCGCGGCGTGACCGAGCTGCGCAAGATCTCCGTGGAAGTCGGCCTCGTGCCGCGTGCCCACGGCTCCGGCGTCTTCACCCGCGGTGAGACCCAGGTCCTGACCGTCGCCACGCTCGGTGCGTCGAGCGATGTCCAGCGGATCGACACGATCAGCCCGAAGACCGAGAAGCGTTACATCCACCACTACAACTTCCCGCCCTATTCCACGGGTGAGAACAAGCCGATGCGTGGCCCCAGCCGCCGCGACATCGGGCACGGCAACCTGGCCGAGCGGGCGCTCTACCCGGTCCTGCCGAGCCACGACGAGTTCCCGTACGTCATCCGGCTCGTGTCCGAGTGCATGTCGTCCAACGGCTCGACGTCGATGGCGTCGACCTGCGGCTCGACCCTCGCCCTGATGGACGCCGGCGTCCCGATCTCCGCCCCGGTCGCCGGTGCGGCGATGGGCCTGATCAGCGAGCCGGACGGCCGGTTCGTGGTCCTGACCGACATCCTCGGCAAGGAGGACTCGGTCGGCGACATGGACTTCAAGGTGACCGGCACGCGGGACGGCATCACCGCCCTGCAGATGGACATCAAGGTCAAGGGCATCAACGAGGCGATCATCCGCGGCGGTCTCGAGCAGGCCCTGGCGGCCCGCCTCCAGATCCTCGACAAGATGACCGAGGTCATGCCCGAGACCCGCGCCGAGATGAGCGACTTCGCGCCGCGCATCACGACGATCAAGATCAACCCCGAGAAGATCCGCGAGATCATCGGCAAGGGTGGATCGATGATCCGCAAGATCCAGGAAGAGACCTCCACCGAGATCAACGTGGAGGACGACGGCACGGTCGAGATCGCGGCCGTCTCCGGTGAGAACGCCCGCAAGGCGATCGACTGGATCAACAGCCTGACCCGTGAGGTCGAGGTGGGCGCGCTCTACATGGGCAAGGTCACCCGGATCATGGGCTTCGGTGCCTTCGTGGAGATCATGCCCGGCAAGGAAGGCCTGGTCCGGATCGGCGAGCTGGCCGACTACCACGTCCCGACCGTCGAGGACGTCGTGTCCGTCGGCGACGAGATCATGGTGGTCGTCCTCGAAGTCGACCGCCAGGGCCGCGTCAACCTGTCGCGCAAGGCTGCGATGCAGCGCCACCTGGCCAAGGACCCCGCATAGGGCTCCAGCCGGAAGGCACCCTCACCCGTCACTCGCGAAGGGCCGTCGGGACACCGGCGGCCCTTCCGTATCCGGTGGGGCCGGCACGAGGGATGCAAGGCGGATCGAGCGGGAGCCGCTGGTATACTCCCGCCGTGCCCGGACAAGCGACAGAGCGTGCGGAGCCATGCCCAGGATGAACGGCCAACCACTCACCGTCGCCGTCGTCGGCGCCACCGGCGTCGTCGGTCGGACGATGATCCAGGTCCTCGGTGAACGCGACTTCCCGGTAGGGGAGCTGCGCCTGCTCGCGTCCGGCCGGTCGGCCGGTCGGAGCGTGTCGGTCCGAGGGCAGACACTCGAGATCGCGGAGGCCGTCCCCGAGGCGTTCGACGGCGTCGATATCGCCCTCTTCAGCGCCGGCGCCGACATCTCGCGCGACCTGGCCCCGGCCGCCGCCGCCCGAGGCGCCACCGTCATCGACAACTCGTCCGCCTGGCGGATGGAGCCCGACATCCCGCTCGTCGTCTCACAGGTCAACCCGCATGACCTGGAGGGCCACGAAGGCATCATCGCCAACCCGAACTGCTCGACGATGCAGCTCGCGCCCGTCCTGATGGCGCTGCGCGACAGCGTCGGGCTGGAGCGGGTCGTCGTGGACACCTACCAGTCCGTGTCGGGCACCGGCGCGGACGCCATCGCCGAGATGGAAGGCCAGATCCGGGCTCACGTGAACGGCGAGGCGAAGGTCGCCGTCGTCTACCCGCACCCGATCGCCTTCAATGCCCTGCCCGAGATCGACGTGTTCCTGCCCAACGGCTACACGAAGGAGGAGTGGAAGGTCGTCACCGAGGATCGCAAGATCCTGGGCCTGCCAGACCTGCGCATCTCGTGCACCGCGGTCCGTATCCCGGTCTTCGTCAGCCATTCGGAGGCGGTCCACGTGGAGACCCGCGACCCGCTCACACCGGCCAGGGCCCGTGAGCTGTTCGCGGCCGTGCAGGGCGTCATCGTCAAGGACGACCCGGCCTCGCACGAGTACCCGCTGGCGACCGAGGCGACCGGGCGCGACGAGATCTTCGTGGGACGGGTCCGCCAGGACGTGTCCATCCCGGACGATCGCGGCATCGCGTTCTGGGTCGTGTCGGACAACCTGCGCAAGGGCGCAGCGACGAACGCCGTCGAGATCGCCGAGGTCCTCGTCGCTCGCGACTGGGTCAGCCACGCCTCGGCCCGTGGCGCTCGACCGTACCGAGTCCAGGAGCCCCTCGCGGAGGCCATGGCGTGACCGACGTCGAGCGCCGCGCGGCGCTCGAGTCCATCGCCGCCGAGGTCCGGGACTGCACGCGCTGTCGCCTGCACGAGACGCGGACGAAGGCCGTGCCCGGCGAGGGCGACCCGGACACGGAGGTCGTCTTCGTGGGTGAAGGGCCGGGCTTCAACGAGGATCGCGAGGGCCGCCCGTTCATCGGACGAGCCGGGGACCTGCTCGTGAAACTGCTGGGATCCCTCGGCTGGCAGCGCTCGGACGTCTTCATCACGAACGTCGTCAAGTGCCGGCCGCCCGAGAACCGCGACCCGCTCCCGGACGAGATCGCCGCGTGCTCGGGCTACCTGACCCGCCAGCTCCAGATCCTCGATCCAGCGGTGGTCGTCACGCTCGGCCGGTTTTCGATGGCGCGGTTCCTGCCCGGCGCGAAGATCTCCCAGGTCCATGGCACCATCCGTCCGGCCGATCCCGAGACGGGCGCTCGCGATGCGCTCGTCCTGGCCATGTATCACCCGGCGGCCGCCCTTCGCACCCAGGCGATCGAGCGCGAGAGCTTCGACGACATCGCCGGTCTGCCCGGGGCCCTGATCGCGTCGCGCAAGCGTCGCGGCGAGGGCGCCGACGGCCCAGGGACCACCATCGAGGCGCCGCAGGCTGCCGCAGCCGCCCTCCTGACCGACCCCGAACCCATCGCCTTCACGTCGACGCCTGCTGCCAGCATCCCGGCCGAGACCGCCGACGCCGACCAGCTCACCCTGTTCTGACACCCAACCCAAGGAACCCCATGCCAACCAAGAAACGAACCAGTCCGGCCCGGAGCTCGGACACGCCGCTTCGCATCATCCCGCTCGGCGGGGTGGGGGAGATCGGCAAGAACATGTACGTCTTCGAGTACGGCGACGACATCGTCGTCATCGACTGCGGCCTCATGTTCCCCGATGAGGAGATGTACGGCATCGACCTCATCATCCCGGACATCACCTATCTCAAGGAGAACCGCTCCAAGGTCAAGGCGTTCCTCATCACCCATGCCCACGAGGATCACGTCGGCGCCCTGCCGTACGTGCTCCCGGAGTTCCCGGGCGTGCCGGTCTACGCCAGTACCCTGGCCCGCGGCCTGCTCGGCAACAAGATCAAGGAGCACAAGCTCCACAACAACCCGCTCCTGGCCCTCGACCCGGGCGACGAGCTCGACATCGGCCCCTTCCACGTGGTCCCGTTCCGCGTCGGCCACTCGATCCCGGACGCGATGGGCATCGCGCTCAAGACGCCGGTCGGGACCATCGTCCACACCGGCGACTTCAAGTTCGACCACACGCCGGTCGACGGCAAGCTGTCCGACTTCGCGATCCTCGCCAAACTGGGCGCCGAGGGCGTCGCCGTCCTCCTGTCCGACTCCACCCGCGCCGAGAACCCGGGCTACACGCCGTCCGAACGAACCGTCGGCGAGGCGTTCCGCGAGATCATGGAACCGCTCGAGGGGCGGGTCATCGTGGCGACCTTCGCGAGCAACATCGCGCGCGTCCAGCAGGTCCTGGACGCCTCGGCCGACATGGGCCGCAGCGTCGCCGTGCTCGGCCGATCCATGGAGCAGAACTTCCGGATCGCCACGGATCTCGGCTACCTGACCTACGCCCCGTCGATGATCGTGCCGAAGGACAAGATCAAGGACCATCCGGATCCCAAGCTCGTCATCGCGACGACCGGTGCCCAGGGCGAACCGATGGCGGGCCTGGCGCGCATGGCCAACCGCGACCACCGGTTCGTCGAGATCCAGCCCGGCGACACGGTCATCGTCAGTGCCAGCCCGATCCCCGGCAACGAGGAGTCGGTCTCGCGCACGATCGACAACCTGTTCAAGGCCGGCGCCAACGTCTACTACCACACGATCAAGCGGGCGCATGTCTCCGGCCACGCCAGCCAGGAGGAGCTGAAGCTGATGCTGGGGCTGACGAAGCCCACGCACTTCATCCCGATGCATGGCGAGTTCCGGATGCAGGTCCAGCACGGCCGCCTGGCGATCGAAACGGGCGTCGCGCCGGAGAACGTGTTCATCATCGAGAACGGCACGCCGATCGAGCTCTACTCGGACGGCACGGCCCGCCGGGCGAACCCGGTCACGGCTGGCTACGTCTATGTCGACGGGTTGTCCGTGGGCGACGTGGGCGACATCGTCCTGCGCGACCGTCGGTCGCTCGCGGCGGACGGCATGTTCATGATCGTGGTGACCGTCGACAAGCAGACGGGGAAGGTCGTCGGCCGGCCCGAGATCGTCACCCGTGGCTTCGTCCACCTCAACGAGAAGGACCCGATCATGGAGGAGGCCGTCGAGCGGGTGATCACCTCGATCGCGACACCCGGTGAGCACATCAACGAGATCGCCCTGCTCAAGTCGCAGGTCAAGGACGGCGTGTCGCGCTACCTGTACGAGCAGACCAGGCGCCGTCCGATGGTCTTCCCGGTCGTCGTCGAGGTCTGACGATGGCGACCCGGCGCCGAGCGAGCGCCCGTTCAACGACCGCCTCCCGGACGCGCAAGCGGGCATCGAGCTTCGGTTCCCGGTTCACGCCGGAGGTCGTTCGGTCGATCGTGGGCCTCATCCTGCTGATCCTGGGCGCGATGACCTTCATCGCCCTGATCCTGCCGGGGCAGGGGAGCCTGACCAGCTGGTGGACCGGCGTCTTCGCGCCGTGGTTCGGGGCGATGCGCTGGCTCCTGCCGTTCGGGCTGCTCGCCGCCGGCTGGTACCTGGAGACACGCCAGCCGAAGGGCTGGGGGCTGACCCTGCTCGGGATGGCGATCGCCTATGCCGGGGTCCTCGGGCTCGCCCAGATCCTGTTCGCCACGCCGACATTCCCGGCGGGCGGCCGGATCGGCCGGTTCCTCGAGGGGTTGCTGGAGCCGCTGCTGACCACGCCCGGCGCCGTGATCGTGCTGTTCGCCATGGTCGTCATCGGCGTCATGCTCGCGTTCAACCTGCGACTGGCGCAGCTGACGGCGCCGATCACCGGCGTCCTGGCGTGGCTGCGGGCGACGACCGCGGAGGCCGTCAAGCGGGATCCGGCCGCCCCCGACGCCAGACCCACGTCCGCCCCGGCCGTGACCGCCGCGAACGGCCGGACCAAGGCCCCGGCCGCACCGAAGGGCACGGCCGTCGGCCCCGGGCCGTCGACCGGCCAGACCGGCATCTGGGGCCAGGACGAAGACGCGGCCCGCAACGCCATCCCGGTCGCGGTCCCCAGCGCGGTCCCGACATCGGCGACCTTCGCCCCTGCCCGCACCGCAGGGAGTGCCGGTGCGGTCGCCGCCGCGGTGGCCGTCGTCGATCCGTTGGATGGGGCCCGCGATCCGGACGACGTCACCGACGCGGGCGATTCGCCCCCGACCCGCGACCGGATCGAGTACACGCTGCCACCGACGACCCTGCTCGACGACATCGCCGTGCCGGTCCAGGCCGGCGGCGACGCCGCGGCCCACGCCCACGTCGAAGAGATCATCGTCCGCAAGCTCGCGAGCTTCGGCATCCCGGCCAAGATCGTCGGGCGCAATGCCGGTCCAGTCGTCACCCAGTACGAGGTCCAGCCGGCCCCGGACATCAAGGTCAGCCGGATCGAGGGTCTCGCCGACGACCTGGCGATGGCCCTGGCCGCCCGCTCGCTCCGCATCGAGGCGCCCATCCCGGGCAAGAGCGCGGTCGGTATCGAGATCCCCAACGCGGACTTCAACGTGGTCGCCCTCCGGCGGATCCTCGAGGACGTGGACTTCAAGGCGTCCGGCTCGACCCTGACCTTCGCGCTCGGCCGGGACGTGGCCGGCAAGGCCCAGGCGGTCGACCTCGCCAAGATGCCGCACCTGCTCATCGCCGGCGCCACGGGGTCGGGCAAGAGCGTCATGGTCAACGCGCTCATCACCAGCCTCCTGTGCGAGGCGACCCCGGACGACGTCCGGATGATCCTCATGGACCTCAAGCGCGTCGAGCTCGCCGCGTACAACGGCCTGCCGCACCTGCTCGTGCCGGTCATCACGGAGCCCGAGCGGGCCAAGGCCGCGCTCAAGTGGGCGGTCAACGAGATGGAGGCCCGTTACCGGCGGCTGGCCGGCGCCACGGCCCGCAACATCCGGGCGTTCAACGAGACACGGGCGGATCCCGAAGATCGGATGCCGTACATCATCATCGTCATCGACGAGCTCGCCGACCTGATGATGCGCGAGGGCAAGAACGTCGAGGATCCGATCGTCCGGCTGGCCCAGAAGGCCCGCGCGACGGGCATCCACATGGTGCTGGCGACCCAGCGTCCATCCGTGAATGTCGTGACCGGCCTCATCAAGGCCAACTTCCCGAGTCGCATCGCGTTCGCGATGGCCTCCCAGATCGATTCACGGACCATCCTGGACGCCCCGGGCGCCGAGGATCTCATCGGTCGCGGCGACATGCTGTACCAGCCGTCCGACCTGCCGCGCGCGATGCGCATGCAGGGCGTGTTCGTGTCGGACCCGGAGATCGGACGCGTCGTGTCCCACTGGAAGGACCAGATCGAGGATCCGCGCTACGACATGTCGATCATCACCAGCGACGACGAAGGCACGGGATCGGTCGACGATCTGGCCGATGAGGAGGCGGATCGCCTGCTGCCGGACGCCGTCGAAGTCATTCGGGAGTACGATCGGGCATCCGCGTCGCTCCTCCAGCGCCGCCTGAAGGTCGGCTACGCACGAGCCGCCCGGATGATCGACCAGCTGGAGGCGCGGGGCTACATCGGCGCCTTCGACGGTTCGAACGCCCGGGTGGTCCTCAGGCGCGACGCCACACCTCCGGCGGGCGAACCGGAGGCCGACTTCGACGAGGACGATGGATGACGACCAGGCAGCAGCTGCGGCGAGCGGTCTCCGGTGACCGTGGGGATGCCGGACGTGGCATCTCGGCCCAGCCCGCGCCAAGCCTCCCGGAACGCCTCTACGACGCCCGCGAACGCAAGGGGGTCGACCTCTACCGCGCGGAGCGCGACACGAAGATCCGGGCACGCTACCTGGGCGCCCTCGAGCGGGGTGACTATCGCGAGTTGCCCGGAGCCGTCTACACGAAGGGATTCCTGCGCAATTACGCGCTGTATCTCGGGCTGGACCCGGACGAGATCCTGGACCAGTGGCGCCGCGAGCGGGGCGGATCGAAGGAAGTCACGCCCGTCCTGGCCGTCCCGCGCCCGATGGCGGCCCCGCGCCAGGGCCTGACCTTCTCGCCGAGTCTGGTCGTCTTCGCCCTGCTGACCATCGGCGTGCTCGCGTTCGGGGCGTATCTCGGGGTCCAGCTCCTCCGGTTCGCCAAGCCGCCGACGATCGCGGTGACCGACCCGGCCGCGGCCGTCGTCGAGGTGGACGACGACGCCACGAACTACATCCTGCGTGGCACGTCCACCGCCGGTGCGACGGTCAACATCGAGACACCGGGCCGCGACCCGTACAGCGTGACCGCGGATACGAACGGCTCGTGGAAGGCCGATGTGGAGCTGCGTCGCGGGCGGAACGAGTTCCAGGTGAGCTCGCTCGATCCGGACACCGGCAAGCGGTCCGAGGACAAGGTCGCCCTGTTCATCACGGTCCCGTTCCTGGTCATCGAGGCACCGACACTCACCGTGGACCAGCCGACAGAGGGCGCGATCTTCGAGAACGGCGCGATCCCGGTCCAGGGTCACACGACGAATGCCGAGTCGGTCGTCGTGAGCGCGGCCTACATGGGGTCCACCGGACCCGCGACCACGACCGGCTCCGCCTCGCCGGCCCCGCCCGCGGTCCCGTCGCCGATCACGGTGGAGGTCGCCGAGGACGGCGCGTTCGGAACGCCCCTGGAGCTGACCGCGGGCAAGTGGGCCATCACGGTCACGGCGTCGAGCCCCGAGGGCAAGACCCAGGCCCTCACGCGAAACGTGACCGTCACCTACAAGGGCGTGAACCTGGTGGTCAACATCAAGGGCGGTCGAGCCTGGCTGAAGGTCTGGGTGGACGGCAAGATCGACGAGCAACTCGGCGTGGCCGGGTCCGTCGTGGCGAACGGGAAGACCCTGACATTCACCGGCACCGAGTCCGTGGAGGTCCGCACCGGCTCCTCGGGCGTGACCTACTTCACCCTCAACGGGACGTCGCTCGGCGCCCTCGGCAACTCCGGCAGTCCCGAGACGTGGTTGTTCGCTCCTCCGGCGCCTCCGGAGAAGACCCAGCGGCGATAGGCACGACCGTGCCGGACGACCGGATGTCGGCGCTCGCCGCCGAGCTCCAGGCGACCTGCCTGCGCCGTGGGCTTCGCGTCGCCACCGTGGAGTCGTGCACCGGCGGTCTGGTGGGAGCGGCGATCACCTCTGTCGCGGGCTCCAGTGGCTACTACCTCGGCGGACTGATCACCTACGCCGACGACGTGAAGCGAGGCCAGGCGGGCGTCCCGGCGGAGGTCCTGGCGGCGCACGGTGCCGTATCGGCCCAGGTGGCCGTCGCGATGGCCGAAGGCGCCCGTACGCGCCTGGGAGCGGATCTGGCCGTGTCTGTGACGGGCGTGGCTGGCCCGGACGGCGGATCGGCGGCGAAGCCCGTCGGGCTCACCTACGTGGGCGTCGCCGACACCCACGGCACGGATGTCCGTCGCTTCCTGTGGACCGGCGATCGCGCAGCGAACCGGCAGGACAGCGCGACCGCGGCGCTGGAACTCGCGCTCGAGCGGGTGCGCTCGTGACGAACGTGGGGGCCGGGCTGGCACCCGCACGGGCCGCCCGCCCGATCCGGGCGGGCGAGCGGATCCATGTCGTGGGCATCGCCGGCGCCGGGGCGAGCGCAGCGGCGATCCTCGCGACTCGGGCAGGGGCGATCGTCACCGGCTGCGATCCTGGCGGGCCGTCGCCCTACACGGAGGCCGTCGAAGCGGCCGGGATCCCGATCCAGTGGCAGCATGCGGCGGAGCACGTCACGGACGATCCGCAGCCGGAGCGATTGGCGGTGACGAAGGCGCTGACCGCGGTGGACCCCGATCACCCCGAGCTCTTGGCCGCCCGCGCAGCCGGCATCACCGTCGAACCATGGCAACAGGTCATCGCGGACGCCGCGGTCGGCCGTCGCCTGATCGGGGTCGCGGGCACCCATGGCAAGAGCACGACCTCCGGCTGGCTGGTCCACACGCTCGTGGCCGGCGGTCTCGATCCGAGTGCGTTCGTCGGGGCGCTGCTGCCGCCCGACCTCACGGATGGCCCGCCCGCCACGGCCCGCTGGGGCGACGGTCCGGACTTCATCGTCGAAGCGGACGAGTACGCGGGCAACTTCGATGCCTATTGGCCGGACATCGCGATCCTCACCTCGGCCGAGTGGGATCACCCCGACGTGTTCACGGATGCCGATGCGGTGGCGAGTGCGTTCGCCGCCTGGCTCGGACGCGCACCCGACGGCGCGACCCTGGTCGCGAACGTCGCCGACGCCGGCGTCGAGTCGGTGCTGGGACGCCTCCGTGACCCGCTCGCGACGGTCCGCTATGCCGTGGTCGAGGACTGGGCGGACGCCGCGCGACGGCAGGCGGACATCGCCGGTCGGATCACGGCGGCCGATGCCGACGGGACGACCGTGGAGATCCGCGGCCTCGCGGTCGGTGCGGATCCGGTGATCGTGCGCCTGGCCAGCGCGGGCCGGCACAATGCGGCCGATGCGCTGGCGGTCGCCGGTGCCGCCCGGGCGACCGGGCTGGACGCGGCCGCCATCGCCAGTGGTCTGGCCAGCTTCCAGGGCGTCGGGCGCCGCCTGGAACGCAAGGGAGCGGTCGCGGGCGTCGTGGTCTATGACGACTACGCCCACCACCCCACGGCGATCCGGGAGACGTTGCGGGCCATCCGCCAACGCGAGCCCGAACGGCGCGTGTGGGCCGTCTACGAGCCGCTCACGTACCATCGGACGGCCGCCCTGCTCGATGGGTTCGCCGAGGCCCTTGCCGAGGCGGACGCGGTCGCCATCGCCGACATCTGGGCCGGCCGAGATCCCGATACGACGATCGCGTCGGCACAGGGGCTTGCGGACGCGGTCTCGGCCCGACGCCCGGACATGACCGTGGCCGCGCCGGGCAGCGTCGAGGCGACGGCTGCCTGGCTGGCGCACGAGGTCGGCCCTCGGGACGCCGTGCTGGTGATGGGCGGCGGCCGGAGCTATCGGATCGGGGAGCTGTTGCTGGAGGCCCTCGCGGCCCGGGAGCCACGATGACGATCGACTACGCGGGCGGCGGCGACCTGCTCGAGGCCTACGGCCGTGCCTGGACCGCCTTCGATGGCGATGCCTGGGTCGCGCTCTTCAGCGAGGATGCCGAGTACCATGAGGACCCGTTCGGCGCCCCGCTCGTCGGGCACAATGCCCTGCGAGCGTTCCTCCTCGACTCGGCGGCTCGCCAGCGGGATGTCGAGTTCACGGTGGAGCGTCATTGGGTCGCCGGATCCACGGTGCTGGCCGCCTGGCACGCTTCGTGGGTGGGACGCACGGACGGGACGGTCGTGCGAATCGCCGGCTTCCTGTCCGCCGATGTCGCCGCGGACGGTCGGATCAAGCGGTACCACGGGGTATCGATGCGAGCACCGGCGATGGCCGGGTAGGGGAGAGGAGGTTCCGTGGCTGGAGATGCGTCGTTCGACGTCGTCAGCGATTTCGATGAGCAGGAACTGCGCAACGCGCTCGACCAGGTCCGGCGCGAGGTGGGAACGCGCTTCGATTTCAAGGGCGTGACCGTCGAACTCGAGCAGTCAAAGACGGGACTGACCCTCCTGACGGACGACGAGTATCGCGCCGCTGCGGTCAAGGACCTCATCGAGTCGAAGGCCATCCGCCGCAACCTGTCGCTCAAGATCTTCGATTGGGGCAAGGTGGAGGAGGCGGGCGGCAACAAGGTCCGCCAGACCATCGGTCTGCGTCGGGGCCTGCCCGAGGACGTCGCCAAGCGCATCACCAAACTGGTCCGAGACGAGTTTCCCAAGAACAAGGCGAGCATCCAGGGCGATGCGGTCCGGATCTCCGGCAAGAGCAAGGATGATCTCCAGCGGATCATGGCCAAGCTCCGGGATCTCGACGAGTCGGTCCCGCTCCAGTTCGAGAACTACCGCTGAGGTGCGTTCGTGATCGACGATCCCGAAGCCACCGGGCACCCCGAGGCCATCGAGCCCGCTCCGGACGATCGACTCGCTCCGGACGATCCCGCTGGCGTGGAGGCGGAAGTCGTCGAGCGCGGGCTGGACGGCGATGACGAGGTCGTCGGGGTACCGGTGATCGGGCCGATCGACGTCGTCGAGCCCGCCTCGGCGGCACCTGCCACGGGCCCCGACGCCGTGGCCGAGGAGCCGCACGTGATCCTCGAGGTCCCCAGTGGGCCGCGGACCGTGGGGAGGTACATCGCGGACGCGCTGCGTGCCGCCGGGGTCCGCGTGGCCTTCACCGTACCGGGGGAGTCGTTCCTGGGTGTCCTCGATGCCCTTCAGGACGCCGGCATCCGGGTCATCGCCACGCGCCACGAAGGCGGCGCCGCGTTCATGGCCGAGGCCTATGGGCAGTTGACGGGTCGCCCGGCCGCGTGCCTCGGGACGCGAGCCGTCGGATCGGCCAACCTCGCCATCGGCGTGCACACCGCACGGCAGGACTCCACGCCGATGTTCGCGCTCGTCGGCCAGGTCCAGCGCCCCTTCCTGGGTCGCGAGGCGTTCCAGGAGGTGGACCAGGTCGCCACGCTCGGCCGGCTCGCGAAGTGGGCCGCGCAGCCGATGTCGGCCGAGGAGATCCCGGCGATCATGACCGAGGCCGTGCGTCAGGCCCTTGGCGGCCGGCCGGGACCGGTCCTGCTGGCACTGCCGGAGGACCTCCTCGACGAGCTCGCGCCGGAGGTCGAAGGCGCTTCGTCGCCCCGGGCCGGGACCGCTCGTGCGACCGAGGATGAGATCCGCTCCGTCCTGCACCTCCTGGCCGGCGCCCGGCGCCCGGTCATCCTGGCCGGAGCCGGCGTCCTGCGAGCCCGCACGTCGACGGAGATGCTCAAGTTCGCCGAACTCCTGCATGTCCCGGTCATCGCCTCATGGCGCCGCGCCGACGTCATCTCGAACGACCATCCGCTCTACCTCGGCATGGCCGGCCTGGGTGCTCCGGCCATCGTCCGTGAGCGACTGGCGAGCGCGGACGCCATCCTCGTCCTCGGAAGCCGCCTTAACGAGGCGACCTCGTACGACTACACGATCCCGGCGGCCGGACAGCGCTGGGCCCACGTGGACATCGAGCCGAACCGGCCGGCAGACCTTCCCGCGGCTTCCCGGACGGTCACCGCGGACGCCCGGACGTTCCTCAAGGCGGCCAACGAGATCCTGACGACGCGCGGCGTGCTCGACGCCGGTCTCGTGACCGTCCGTGACGCTCACAACGCCGAAGATCGCGCCGCGTGGGAGGCCGCGTCCGTGGTCGACGCCACCCCCTGGGACGGCCCGGGCATCCATCCCGGCCGGATCATCACGACCTTGCGCGAGATCCTGCCGGACGACGCCATCGTGACGACCGATGCCGGCAACTTCGCCGGCTGGGCCGGTCGCGGCTTCCGGTTCCGCCGGCCCGGCACCTTCCTCGGTTCGACGTCCGGAGCCATGGGCTACGGCCTGCCTTCGGCCATCGCCGCTGCCCTCGTCCACCGCGATCGCTCGGTCGTCGCGCTGACCGGCGACGGCGGGCTGGCGATGACCCTGTCCGAGCTCGAGACCGCCGTTCGGGAGCATGCTCGTGTCGTCGTGCTGGTCTTCGACAACCAGCGGTACGGCACGATCCGGATGTGGCAGGACAAGCGGGGCTCCGGCCAGGGCGTCGCCACGGAGCTCGGACCCGTCGACTTCGCGGCCGCGGCACGGGCGTTCGGCGCGGGCGGGGCGCACGTCACGACGGATCTCGAGTTCGAGCCGGCGCTGCGCACGGCCCTCTCGGCGGATGGACCGACGGTCATCCAGCTGACCCTCGACCAGGCGTGGGTGTCCGTGGATCGCCCCGCCGGCTGATGCGCCCCACGTATCACCTGATTCCCGTCGTCGTCTGGGAGGCCGCCCCGGCCGAGGCTCCGCTCGTCCGGGCGTCGCTCGAGGAGGAGGGGTTCATCCACTGCACCGACGGTCCGGACGCGCTCATCGCGACCGCCGAACGCCACTACCGCGACGACCCGCGGGACTTCCTGGCGCTCACCGTTGACCTTGACGCACTGACGAGCCCATGGCGCTACGACGATCCGGGCAAGCCGTATCCGCACATCTACGGTCCCATCGACCGCGCGGCGATCGTCGATGTCGAGGTCGTCCGGCGCGCGCCGGACGGACGGTTCGTCGGGCTGGAGGGTCGTTCTCGCTAGAGGCCGGCGCCGGTCGAGGCGACGGCGTCCCGAGCCTCCCACCTGATCCTCGCTCAGCTCGACCGCCGGCCCACCACCGAGAACGACAGCGGGATCCGGCCGCGGTCCTGGGCCCGGACGTCGCCGTGGCCACCCCACCAGTCGATCGGGTACTCGGTCAGCGACTCCAGGCGCAGGCCCGCCCCCAGGAGGGCGGTGACGATCTCGCCGAGCGTCCACGCCCGGGCGAACTTCCAGGCCTGGTCGCCGTCCTCGATCGACAGGTGGTCGATGTACTCGGGCGCCCAACCTTTCGAGGCTTCGGTGCCGCCGAAGTAGTCGTAGTCCGTCGCGATCCAGTTCCCGTCCTCGTCGGCGTCGAACAGCCACTCCGCCGGGTGTCCCTCGAACAGGATGAAGCGACCCCCCGGCGCGAGCAGCCGGACGACGACTGCGGCCCAGGCGTCGAGATCCTGGAGCCAGATGAGCGACCCTCGGCCCGTGTAGAGCAGGTCCGCCGTCCCATCGAGGTCCCGAGGCGTCTGGAGCACGTCGGCCTGGACCCACGTCGCGGGCGCCCCGGTGGCCGCGGTCAGGCGGGCCGCGAGGTCCAGCATCCGTGGGCTGAAGTCGACCCCGACGACCTCGTCGGCGCCGAGATTCCAGAGCGACAGCGTGTCGCGGCCGCCGGCACATTGGAGATGGATCGCCCGACGGCAGCGGCCGTGCAGGTCGCCGATGAGCTCGACCTCGGCGCCGAACAGGTTCACGCCGCCCGATCGGATGAGCGCGACGGCCTCGTCGAACCAGCCCTCGTACCGTTCGGCGGCCTCGTCCCAGGCGGCCCTGTTCGATGCGTGCATCGCGCGGACATCGGCGCGCTCGGCCGCGCTGGCCGGCCGGATGTGGGACTCCTCCTCGTCCATCGGGGTCAGCGTACCCCGTGCGGGGTGGCGTGCAGGTAGTTGCGGCAGCAACGACCTCTGTGCTATGGTCGATGCGACATCACCCATGTTGGAGCCCCTGATCACATGCCCGCCGTCGTCGTCGAAGACATCTCCGTCCTGCCCAGGATCCCCACGCCGGATCCCCTGATCGCCTCGCAGCGGGCCGTCCGGCGCATCACCACCGCGCCGCGCGGCTTCGAAGGCGAGGGCTTCCCGGTCCGACGCGCCTTCGCCGGCGTCGAGCTCACCGACCTCGATCCGTTCATCCACCTCGACCAGATGGGGGAGGTCGAGTACGCGCCGGGCGAACCCAAGGGGACGCCGTGGCACCCCCACCGAGGATTCGAGACCGTCACCTACATGATCGACGGGACGTTCGAACACAGCGACTCCAACGGCGGCGGCGGGGTCATCACCAACGGCGACACCCAGTGGATGACCGCCGGGGCCGGGATCCTGCACATCGAGCGGCCCCCGGAAGCGCTCGTGATGCGTGGTGGGCTGTTCCACGGGTTCCAGCTGTGGGTCAACCTGCCCGCCTCGCAGAAGTGGGCCGCCCCGCGCTACCAGGACATCCGGGCCGGAGAGGTCGCATTGGTCTCCTCGAGCGACGGGGGCGCCCTTGTCCGGGTGATCGCGGGTGAGGTCGCCGGATTCGCGGGTCCCGGTTCCACCTACAGCCCCATGACCCTGGTCCATGCCTCCTTGAGCGCCGGCGCACGCCTGACGCTCCCATGGCGACCCGACTACAACGCCCTCGTGTACGTGATGGCGGGACGGGGGACCGTCGGCCCGGACGGACACCCGATCGGGGATGGCCAGCTTGCCGTCCTCGGCACGGGCGACGCCCTCACGGTGACCGCGGCGACCCACCAGGAAAGCCGGAGTCCGGACCTGGATGTCCTGATCCTGGGCGGTCGACCGATCCGGGAGTCCGTGGCCTGGATGGGCCCGTTCGTGATGAACACGCGGGAGGAAGTGCTGCAGGCCATGGCCGACTACCAGGCGGGACGCCTGGGGACGATCCCCGCCGTCCATGGCATGCCGTCCACGCTCACGGAAGCGGCCGCCTCCAACAGCTAGGACGGTCGTCAGCCGCCGCTACGGGACGGGTGACGGGTCGCGCACGACCGGCAGGTCGGATCGCTCGCGCAGGTGGAACGCGACGCCATAGACCTCGCCCGTCTCGGGATCCGTGCGCGGAGCCGCCGTCAGGCGCCACTCGGCGTCGTCACGCGTGATCCAGCAGGCGAGCGGCGCACCGCGACCGTAGACGGCGTCGAGGAGCTCGAACGCCTGCGAGGGCAGCCCCACCATGCCCTCCCGGGCCGGCAGGCCGATCACGATGTGCCCGAAGGCGGCCGTGAGGGCCGGGTTGCCGTAGACCAGCATGTGACCGGGGCCCGTGCACAGCCCGGCGGGTCGGGATCGGTCGTCCATCCCCCGATGCTACGGGCGCTGTCGAGACCTCCGGGCCCACCCAAGGGCCGATCCGACCGCGGTCGCCATGAGGCCGACGATGGCGACGCCGAGCCAGCCGACGTCCTCGGGTACGAGTGCGGCATCCGTCGCGTCGGTCGGCGGCGGCGTCACGGCGGCCGTGCTCCCGTCCGGGGTGGGCGCCGGCGTGGGCGGAGGCGCGGTCGTCGTGAAGGCCACCTCGTCGAGGAAGTTGCCGACGGACGGCCCACCCGCGGCACTCACCGCCCGGAACGCGAAGCGCGTGCAGGTCTGACCGGCCGGGACGACGTAGTCATCCGTGTGCACGCCCCACGCCGTGTTGCCATCGAGGAGCGGGGAGGAGATGAAGTCCCAGCCCGTGGCGCTCATGACGTCGGCGGTGTTCGCGTCGCCGATCAGGACCTCCATCTCGTCGTCGCCGTCACGACCTCGATGGGCGAGCGTCCAGGTCATCGTCGCGCCGGGCGTACTGACGACGTCCTGGTACAGCGTGCCAGGCGTATTGGCGTTCAGCTCGGCGAAGGCGTTGCCGGCATAGGCCGGGACGCCGAGGAAGCCGTCGCCCCAGATCTCGATCTCGCCGGCGCCGTCGGTGGTCTGCCAGGGCGGGACCGCTGCGGCCGGGAACAAGGTGTACGTGTCTGCGGCCACCGGGGGATCCTCGAAGCCGCCGTTCCCCAGGGTATCCGTGGACGTGTCGCATGGGGCGGCGAGGGCGGGCGTGGCTGCCGCGAAGCTCCCGAGGAGCAACGTGGGCAGGGTCAAGCTGAGCAGGGTGGATCGACGTGCGCGCATCGGTCTCGCTCCTCAAGCGGATCTGGCTGTCGGTCGCGGGGACGAGGCCCACAGCATGCCATGTCATCGCGCCTCGCGGTACCCCCTAACCGCACAGGACCGCACAACACCGCACAAGACCGCACACGACAGCAGGCCCGCCCTGGTCGGCGGCGCGTTCGTGTCAGCAGATGATCAGGTCGCTCACCGTCACGTCGGCGACCAACCCGAGGAACTGCCCGTGGCGATCCGCCTCTGCGTGCAGAGCGGCCCGGGCCGCCTCGTCGAAGGGCCGACGGAGCTGCACGTCGATCACGACCCGCCCGCGCTCGATGGTGCGCTTCCAGTGGCCGGCGAACCGGCCATCGAGCGTGACCACGCCGACGTAGATGCCTCGATCGGCGACGGTCCGACCCGCCGTCCCGTCCGCGTCCACGACACCCCGGGTGTCGGAGTAGCCCATGAACGACTCGTCGTAGCCCTGCATCAGGCGGACGGTCGGCGAGGGATCGACCTGGATGCCGGACGCGGCTCGTTCACGCGCGCCGGCGCCGGCCCACATGGTCGTGCCCTGCCAGTCTTCGTGCTCGAGCACAGTGCCCGCCAGCTCCAGGCCGCGTGTCGTATCCGCGGCACTCAGGCTGCACCAGCCCCGGAAGTCCTTGGCGCTCGCGGGCCCGTGGCTCGTGAAGTACCGGCGGACGAACTCGGCGAGCGCGTCATCGCGCGAGAGGCGCACGGCCTGTGGGGCTCGCTCGTCCAGGAGGGCGTACGTGTGGGTCCGCCCGTCGAGCGGGCCGCTGCAGATGAGGCCGGTCACCTCGGCGTGCATCATCAGGTAGCCCATCCGGAAGCCGTCGGTGTCGAACCCTTCGCCGGCCAGGCGTTTACGCAGCGCCGACCGGGTCAGCGCCCGGCCGCCGACGAGGGCGTCCGCGATGATCTCGTTGGAGCGGGCGCGGAGCTCCTCGGTCAGGCCGGTCATGCGGTACATGTAGGCGCTCAGGGCCTGGATCCGGGGTCCGGTCAGCTCCAGGATCCAGCGGATGTCCTCGGGTCGGAGGAAGTGCCACGTCGGCTGCAAGGCGTGCGTCCGGAGGATCCGCCCGGCATCGAAGGCCGCGTCGAGATCGCGATCCGTCACGCGGCGGTCCATCCGCTGCGCGATCGACCACTTGGCGGGGCCGAAGTCCTGGGCCTGGACGGCACCGAGCCAGCCGACGACGGCTTCCGGCGAATCGAAGCGTGGATCGGACAGGCCGAGTTCGGCTAGCCGCCGATCGAGGATCGCGCGAGCGTCGAGTGCCGTCATGCGCCTGGATGGATCCGCACGTCGGCCGCATCGTCTGCGTGCCAGCGCCGGAGCGTCACGACCCCGTCGCTGAGCAGGTCAGTCCGCGGCAAGGCGAGGTCGTCGGCCATGGCCGGAGTGTATGAGGTCGTCCGGCAGGCTCGCCTCGGGATGACCGACAATGCCGCTCATGATCCGCTTCGATCCGTCCGCCGAGCTCGATGTCTGGCCGACGATCGCCCCCGAGGAGCTCGAGTCGGGAACGCCTGTCCAGCGCGGCCTCACGCTGCTGGACGAGCCGACGCACGGCCTCAGTGCCGGGTTGTGGGATTGCACCGCCCAGACGTCGGTCTGGATGGACCATCCGAGCCATGAGTTCATGCTCCTGCTCGAAGGCGAGGTCACGATCGTGGAGGCGTCCCGCGAGACGACGTTCCGGGCCGGCGACGCGTTCGTGCTGCCCCAGGGCCTGCGCTGCCAGTGGCGGCAGCCGGGGTACGTGAAGAAGATCTGGGTGACGTACGAGGATCCCGATCCGGCCGCCGAGCCCCGGTCGCCCGACGACCATGCGACCCTGGTCGACCCAGCCGGGCCGCTGGCGCCTTCCCCGCCACTTCCGCCGGAGATCCTGCTATCGGCCGCTCCGAGTCAGGCGGCCCGCGACGACTTCGTGGACCCGACCGGCCAGTTCGCGGCCGGTGTGTGGGCGACTTCGGCCTACCACCGGCGGGCGCTCCCGTTCGACCGCTGGGAGCTCATGCACATCGTCGAGGGCGAGACGACCCTGGCCGACCCGGATGGCGGAACCGAGATCGTTGGCGCCGGCGACACGTTCCTCGTCTCGCTCGGCGAGGTCCGCTCGTGGGGAGGCCACGGCGACGTGCGGAAGGTCTTCTGCCTCTTCAAGCCCGACGGTCAGGACGCCTGATGGGCACCGAGATCGAGCGCAAGTTCCTCGTGACCGACCCGTCGGTCGTGGATGGCCGCGTCGGGACCGTCATCCGGCAGGGGTACCTCTCGCGGGCCAAGGAGCGGACCGTCCGCGTCCGACGGATGGGCGATCGCGCCTTCGTGACGATCAAGGGTGCGAATGTCGGCGCTCGCCGGGGCGAGTGGGAGTACGAGATCCCGGCCGCCGACGCCGACGAACTGCTGCTCCTGTGCGAGGCGCCGGTCCTGGACAAGACGCGCTATGTGATCGGCGTCGGTGGTCGCGACTGGGAGGTGGATGTCTTCGCCGGGGCCAACGCCGGCCTCGTCATGGCCGAGGTCGAGCTCGACGATGAGGCCGCGGTCGTGGAACTGCCCCCATGGGCCGGTCGCGAGGTCACCGACGATCCGCGCTACTACAACGCGAACCTGTCGAAGACGCCGATGGGCGGAGGAGCGTGATGGACCCGATCGCTCGACTCCGAGGTGGCGTCGCCGGCGCC
>CAZOHT010000011.1:88416-103152 GCA_964579825.1 uncultured Anaerolineaceae bacterium | reverse complement strand
CGACTTCGCCGTCCAGGCGCGCGGGTCGTCGCTGCGCGAGCGGCTCGACACCTGGATGGCCAAGGCCGAGGGCAACGCCGTCACGGATTACGGCTTCCACATGATCATGAGCGACGTCAACGACGACACGCTCACGGAGATGGACGCACTGGTCGCCGAGGGCGTCCCGGACTTCAAGCTGTTCACCGCCTACCCGGGCGTCTTCTACAGCGACGACGGCGCGATCTTCCGAGCGCTCCAGCAGACCGCCAAGAACGGCGGCCTGATCATGATGCACGCCGAGAACGGGATGGCCATCGACGTGGTGGCCGCCCAGACCGTCGAGGCCGGCACGACCGATCCGATCGGCCACGGCCTGGCCCGGAAGGCGGTCTTCGAAGGCGAAGCCACGAACCGCGTGATCCGCCTCGCCGAAGCCGCCGACGCGCCGATCTACATCGTCCACCTGTCCGCGAAGGAAGCCCTGGCCGAGATCAAGGCCGCGCGCGATCGCGGGACCAAGGCGTTCGCCGAGACGTGCCCGCAGTACCTGTTCCTGTCGCTCGACGACATGGGCAACGGCTTCGAGGGCGCCAAGTACGTCTGCTCGCCGCCGCTGCGGACCCAGGACCACTGGGACGAGCTGTGGACCGGCCTGGTCAAGGACGACCTGCAACTCGTCGCGACGGACCACTGCCCGTTCGACTTCCACGGCCAGAAGGAGCTGGGTCGTGGCGACTTCCGCAAGGTGCCCAACGGCCTGCCGGGCGTCGAGGACCGGGTGGACCTGCTCCACGACGGTGGTGTCCTGACCGGGCGGATCACGAAGGAGCGCTGGGTGGAGATCATCTCCACGGCGCCGGCCAAGCTGTTCGGCATGTACCCGCACAAGGGCAGCGTCACGGTCGGGTCGGACGCGGATCTGGTCGTGTACGACCCGAACCGGACGCGCGTCATCTCGGCGGCCAGCCACCACATGGACGTTGACTACTCCTGCTACGAGGGCCGGTCGGTCCAGGGCGGCAGCGACGTGGTCCTGTCACGTGGTTCGGTCGTCGTCCGCGATGGCGAGTTCACCGGACGCAAGGGCCACGGCAGGTTCATCAAGCGGAGCGTCGCCGACTACGCCCGGACCCACTGACGGCACGGTGGACGTGCGGCCGGCCGGCCGTGAGGTCGTCGTCCTCGACGGCGGTCTGGCGACCCAGCTGACGGCGCGCGGTCACGACCTGTCGGACCGGCTCTGGTCGGCCCGATTGCTGCTGACCGATCCCGGTGCCATCGAGGAGGTCCACCTGGCCTATTTCGAGGCCGGCGCCCGGGTCGCCATCACAGCCAGCTACCAGGCATCGATCGAGGGGTTCGCGGCGGCCGGGATCGAGCGAGACACGGCGCTGGACCTCATGCGCCGAAGCGTCGACCTGGCGTCTCGGGGTCGGGAGCGGTATCGGGAGGCATCGGGCGACGACGGGACGCTGCTCGTGGCCGGTTCGGTCGGGCCGTACGGGGCGTACCTCGCCGACGGCTCGGAGTACCGCGGCGACTACGTGGACTCGGTCGGGGCGGACGCGCTGCGGACCTTCCACCGCCCTCGCCTGGAGGCGCTCCGGGAGGCCGGGGCGGACCTGTTCGCGATCGAGACCATCCCAAGCGTCCGGGAAGCCGAGGTCCTGATCCGCCTCCTCGACGACGTCGACCTGCCGGCCTGGCTGAGCTACTCGTGTCGTGACGGGGCCACGACCTCGGCCGGCGAGCCGATCGAGGCGGCCGTCGCGCTCGGCGACGATCCGCATGTCGTGGCCGTCGGTGTGAACTGCACGGCTCCCCGGTTCGTGCCGCAGCTCCTGGCGCGCGCCCGCGTCAGCACGGATCGTCCGCTCATCGCGTACCCGAACGGCGGCGACCGATGGGACGCCGCGACCCGCGCGTGGGTCGCCGACGACGGGGGCGAGTTCCAGCCGGCCACCGTGGCGACCTGGACCGGGCTCGGGGCGACATGGCTGGGTGGCTGCTGCGGCACCGGACCCGGCGAGATCCGGGCGCTCGCGGACGCCGTGGCGGCTCGCGGGACGGCGGCCGCATGAGCGTCCACCGACTCGGCTTCCTGGGTGTCCGCGTCGCCGATCCGGCGGCGTTCGATCGCACCGTGGCGCTCTACCGCGACCTGCTCGAACTCCCGATCATCGCCGAGGATCCAGGCCGGCTGACCTGGTTCCGCCTCGGCGACGGGACGCAACTCCATGTCTACGGACCGCGGGACGAGGATCACCTTGAGTTCGGTGCGTCGCCATGCGTCGGCTTCGTCGTGGACGACACGGACGGCCTGCGGACGCGCCTCGAGGCCGCCGGGATCGTGTTCCTGTGGGAGACGCAGCGCGACGGCGCCATCGCCTGGGCCCACTTCCGTGGCCCGGATGGCGCCGTCTACGAGCTCATCGGCCCGTCGCCCGCGGGCTGATCCGCCGGGACCGGTCGTCCGTCAGCGGGTGCGGGGGAAGCCGAGATCGATCTTGGACGTGCCCGGATCCGGCCAGCGCGACGTGACGATCTTCGCCCGCGTGTAGAACTGGACGCCTTCGGGGCCGTACATGTGCAGGTCGCCGAACAGGCTGTTCTTCCAGCCACCGAAGCTGTAGTAGGCGACGGGGACCGGGATCGGCACGTTGATGCCGACCATCCCGGCGTTCACCTCGAACTGGAACTGGCGAGCCGCTCCCCCATCACGGGTGAAGATGGCGGTGCCGTTGCCGTACGGGTTGTCGTTGATGAGTCCGACCGCTTCCTCGTACGTCTTGACCCGCATGACCGTCAGGACCGGGCCGAAGATCTCGTCGCGGTACGCATCCATCGCCGGCGTCACGTGGTCGATGAGCGAGACGCCAAGGAAGAACCCGGTCGAGTCCTTGTAGAGCGGATGGTCGCGGCCATCGGCGACCACGGTCGCACCCTGGGCCGGGCCGCTGTCGAGGTAGGACGCCACCTTGTCGCGATGGACCTCGGTGACGAGCGGGCCCATCTCGGACGTCGGGTCGCTGCCGGGACCCACCTTGATCTTCGGCAGCCGATCCTTGATCGCCGCGACGAGCGGGTCCGCGACGTCGCCCACGGCCACGATGGTGGCGATCGCCATGCACCGCTCACCGGCTGAGCCGTAGCCCGCCGAGACCGCGGCATCGGCGGCCATGTCGATGTCGGCGTCCGGCAGGACGATCATGTGGTTCTTCGCGCCGCCGAGGGCCTGGACGCGCTTGCCCGCCTTCGTCCCGGTCTCGTAGATGTA
Source organism: uncultured Anaerolineaceae bacterium (assembly GCA_964579825.1). GTDB lineage: Bacteria > Chloroflexota > Limnocylindria > Limnocylindrales > CSP1-4 > SPCO01. Next base: position 99,893 of record CAZOHT010000011.1, on the reverse strand, counting down.
CCTGGCGATCGGCGTGGACCCGACGAACGACACGGCTGCGATGTCCGGATGGGCCAGGATCGCATCGACCGCCACCTTGTCGCCGTGGACGACGTTGAATACGCCGTCCGGGACACCGGCCTCCGCGAGCAGCTCGGCCAGGAAGTTGGACGCGGACGGATCCTTTTCGGATGGCTTCAGGATGAAGGTGTTCCCGGCGGCGATGGCCGTCGCGAACATCCACATCGGCACCATCGCCGGGAAGTTGAACGGCGTGATCCCGGCCACGACCCCGAGCGGCTGGCGGATCTGGTACACGTCGACGCCACCGGACACCTGCTCGGAGAAGCCGCCCTTCAGCAGGTTGGGGATCCCGCACGCGAACTCGAGGTTCTCGAGGCCGCGAGCGATCTCCCCGAGGGCATCGGACGGGACCTTGCCATGCTCGGCCGTGAGGTGGGCCGCCAGCTCGTGGCGCCGGGCCTCCACGAGGTTCCGGATCTTGAACATGATGTCGGTGCGCTTTGACAGGGAGGTCGCCCGCCAGGCCGGGAAGGCCGCCTTGGCCGCCTTGACGGCCGTCGCGAGCTCATCCGACGAGGCGAAGTCCACGAGCTTGGTGACCTGGCCGGTCGCCGGGTCGAAGACCTGGCCCTCGCGGCCGGACGTCCCCGCCACGAACCGCCCGTCGATCCAGTGGCTGACCCGTGCGGGCGGGGTCGCGTCCGAGCGGACCGATCCGGGTTCTGCGACCTGCGTCATGGGAAGACCTCGCGTGTGGCGCCGATCCTCGGCGGTGCGTGTGATGTCAGGGTTGCAGGGTACTCCGTCGGGTCCACCCGACGCCGTGCGTCGGGCCCGGTGGGTGCGTCGTGCCGGTGGACCGGCTCAGAAGCGGGGGCGCGAGCTCGGATCGGGCCAGGTCGCCGGCTCGACCGGCGACGCGGGCGCGGTCGACGAGGTCGGCGGCGGGACGGTGCCTGGCGCCGAAACCGTCGTCGATGCCGGTGGCTCCGAACCGCCGGACGATCCGGCGCGCCCACGGATGGTCGTCACCAACAGGACCCCCAGGCAACCGAGTCCGACCGCGATCGCGATGAGCGACCCCATGTTCAGCCCGCCGACGACCGCGTCGTCCCGCCAGGACGTGGCGACGAACGCGCGCGCGAATGCCCACAGCGCGAGCCCGACGAACAGGATCCGGCCGTCGCGCCGGCCGAACGCCCCGAGCTGGAGGGCGACGATGAGCCCGATGAGGATGAGGATCGTCGTCAGCGCCTCGTAGGCCTGCGACGGCTCCGACGGCAGGGCCGGCGCGAGGGAGCCCCATGGACCCGGACCGAGGAACGCCGTCGCCCAGGCCACGGTGCTCGGCGTGCCCTGGCCGGCTCCACCCAGGATCATCGTGAGCTTGCCGACACCAAGGACGAACAGGACGGGCAGGATCGCGAGGTGGCGCCACCGACCCATCGGCGCGCCGAGCAAGGACGCGACGAGCGACCCGGTCAGCAGTCCGCCGGCGACGCCGAGGGCCAGCTCCATCGCGCCGAGACCCGGATCGATGATCGCGCCGGGGTTGGCCTGGTAGTACGGCAGGTGCAGCAGCACGTATCCGATCCGGCCGCCGACAACGGCTCCGGGCACGGTCCCGACGGCGATGAACAGCAGGTCGTCGCCGCGGAGTCCGTCGCGGCGTGCGATGACGCCGGCGAGGATCAAGGCGGTCGCGATGACGGCGGCGAGCGCGACCGTCTGCCAGCGCACGACCAGGTCCTCGGCCAGGCGAAGCAGGGGGTCGAAGTCGAACGCGATGACGGCGATCGGCACGGTGTTCGCCAGTGTATCGGAGGGCTGGACTCGCGGTCGCGAAGGGTGCATCATCCGGCGAGATCGGGGAGACGGCCACCCGGCGCGCGAGGCAGCGACTCACGCGTGTCCGACGTCCGACCCATGGGGGGACGGACCGGACGGGGTCGGCCGAGAGGATCGAGGGGTCGCCATGCGACACGCCGCCCCCATCCCTGGCGACAGCCTTCACGTCGATCTGCTCGGCCGCCTCGAAGCGCGCACGTCGTCGGGCCGGGAGGTCCCGTTGTCGGGGCGGCACGCGCAGGCACTGTTCGCCTTGCTGGTGCTGGCTCGCCGACCGCGATCCCGCGATGCCATCGCCGCTGACCTGTGGCCCGAGTCGGATCCAAGCTCGACCGGCGCGTTGCGCCAGGCCCTGTGGCTCGTGCGCCATGGCCTGGGTCTCGCCGGCGTGGATCCGAGCGCGATCCTCGACATCCGACCGGACACCCTCGGACTCCGCCCGGATGCCATCGCCGCGCTCGACGTCACCGCCTTCGAGGCCTGCCTTGACGAACCCGGCTGTCCGTGCGAGACCGCCGTGAACCTGTATCGCGGCGATCTCGTGGAAGGGCTGGGCCATGAATGCTTCGCCGCCGAGCGCGAGCGCCTGGCGGACCGATTCGAGGACGCGCTCGTGGTCGTGGCGCAGGCCCGTCTCGCGGCCGGCGACCTCGATGGGGCCTCCGCGGCCGCCCAACGCCTGCTGGTCCGGGATCCCCTCCGCGAAGAGGGCCATGCGATCCTCATCGAGGTGTACGGACGGTCCGGCAGCCGATCCCAGGTCATCCGCCAGTACCGCCGCCTGGCGGCGATCCTGGAGCGCGAACTGGGCGAGACGCCCCTCCCCGAATCGGACGCCACGTACCGCCTGGCACTGGAGCGGGCCGTCGCCCGGTCGCGCGAACGGGCCGCGTCGATCGGTCCTGGCCCGGACGTGGCCGGGCTGGATCGACCCCATCTGCTCGCCCTGGCCAACGGCTGAGGCGCTGTGATGGTCGCGTCCACGTCCGATGCGATCCTCGCGTAGGCCTTCGGATCGGCGTCCGGCGACGTTCCGGCGCAGGCGACCGCCACGGAGTCCGGCGCCGTTCCGCGGTAGCATCGAGGCATGCGCCTCCTCCCCGCGAACACACAGGTCCGACCCGATGGCGTCCGGCGCATCGGTCTCGTCGCGAGCATCGCACTCGCCGGCCTCGTCGCGGCCGCCTGCACCGCATCCGGCGGCGGTCCGTCCGCTGACCCGTCGGGATCCGCGGCGGTGTCGACGCCGGCCACCACGGACCCCGCGGCGTCCGGTCTCGTGCCCGTGACGCCCGATCCCGGTTCGCCGGGGAGTGGCTCCGGCTCACTGACCCCGGCGATCGTGGATCCGATCCTCGCCGACGCCGCGTCCCGAGCCGGCGTGCCGGTGAGTGAGGTGACCCTGGTCAGCGCCGAGGCCGTGACCTGGCCGGATGGCGGCCTTGGCTGCCCGCTCCCGGGCATGGTGTATCCGCAGGTCGTGGTCGATGGATACCAGGTCATCGTCGTGGCGGACGGCCGAACCTACGACTATCGCGGCAGCGGCGTCGGCAAGTTCCGACTCTGCACGCCGGCCTGAGGCGCCGCACCGGTCCCTCGCGAATCCAACGTTCGCTTCCAGCCGCGTCGAGGCTGGTGCGTGCGCTCATCCCGCCACGCCGGACCGATCCCACGCGGATCCGGGCGAGGACATGACGAAGCCCGGCGGGGAACCCGCCGGGCTTCGTGCCACAGGATCGGCTCGGGGTCAGTCCACGACGAGTCGCACCGTCCGGATGGCCGTGCCGCGGACGATGTTCGACGTCATCGACGCCTTCAGGTCGTAGGTGCCCTTGCGCGAGGCGGATGCCTCGTACGTGATCGTGACCGACCCACCGGGGAGCGGCGGGGACGTCGTGATCACGTAGTCGGCCGCCGTCGGTGCACCGACCAGGTTGACGCCGGAGGAACCATCTCGGTTCTCCGCACCGATGTTCAAGGCATCGCTCGGCCCGTCGAGCGCGTCGTAGGCGAACCACGTGCCCTCGGTGGCCCCGAGCTGGATCCAGATCTGGAACGAGTTCGCCTGCGTGGTCCCCCACGCGTACGCGCCCTCCCAGTCCACGATCAGCCAGTCCGTCACGCCGTCGGTCAGGACGCCGATCCGGAGGGCGCCACCCGCGCTCAGGTCCAGGTCAGTCCAGTACGGGGCCAGCACGTTGTTCGGGCGAGCCGGGTCCGGGAAGGTCTGGACGTTGCAGCACTCGTTGTCGGCATCGGTGCCGCCACCGACGACGACGTAGCCGTTCGAATCGATGCCGACCTGGGTATAGGTCTCGGACCCCCACTGGAAGGCCGGGACCGTGTAGTTGGCGATGGTCTCGTCCCCGAACACCTCGGGGTCGATGCCGAATGCGCTCAGCGGCAGGTAGCCGCCGGCCGGACTGCCACCGGCGGCGTCGGCGATCGAGTCGACCGTCGGGGCGAGGGCCGCGGAGAGCGTCCCGGCGTAGTGCAGGCCGGACGACGACGGGGCACCCGGAGCGGAGACATCGAAGATGCTCACGTACCGCGGCTCCTTGACGTCGATCGACACGGCCGTCGGGACCGGGGCGAAGTTGGTCGCCTCGATCGTGCACGTCGTGGCTTCATTGCGTTCGAGGGTCGTGTCCTCGCAGGCGTGGGACAGGGAGACCTTGCCCTGGGCTCGGTTGAAGGCGACCGGCAGGACGGCGCTGTTGGCGCCCTTGCGAGCCGGGTCGATGGTGATCTGGCCGAAGTACCAGCCGTCGGCGACCCGACCGGCCGAGATGCGGACGGTCAGCGTGCGCGAGGCACCGGGGGCCAGGCTGAAGCGGGACGGCGAGACGCTGATGTCGACGCCCGCCGGGTCACTCGTCGTGACCTTGAAGGTCTGGTACTTGCCGGACACGTTGGTGACGGTCCGGGTCGTGGCCACACCGCCCGGCATCGGGTCGACGTAGATGCTCGGGACGTTGAGGTCGAGGCGCGAGTCCTTGTCGGTCGCGCTCGCGACGTAGGCCTCGACCGGAACGTCCAGGGTGACGGTCGGCTGGAGGGCTCGGTTGGCTCGGATGGAGCCGGCACCGCGGTCGAACGGATCCGCCTTGGTGCCATCCTCCTTGAGGACGTTCTGGACGGACGACGTCATGAGCGCGGACTTGATCTGGCCGGGCGTCCAGTCGGGATGGGCCGCCTTGACCAGCGCCGAGGCACCGGCCGAGTGGGGCGACGACATCGACGTGCCGGCGATGATCTGGTACAGCTGACCGGGTGGTCCAGCAGCCACGTCCGTCGGTTCCGGCGTGTTGCCACCGAGGATCTGCAGGCCCGGGGCCGTGACATCGGGCTTGATGAAGTCGGTGCCGGGCCCTCGGGATGAGAACGTGGCCATCACGTCGCCACGGACGTGGGTCTTCGTGCCCGTCTCCCACTTGGCGGTGATGCCGGTGTGGGAGGTCAGGAACGCGACCATCGCGGCGGCCGGCTCGGGTCCTTCGAGCATGACCGTCGGGACCCAGAAGTTGTCCGTGAACAGGCTCTGCAGGGTCGGGTTGTACAGGATCATGCCCGCCGCGCCGCCGAGCGACACGTTGAAGCTCTTCTCGTTGCGACCGTTCCCGCCGCGTTCGCACACGACGATCTTGCCGGTCACGCTGCCGGGTTCGAACGGCGAGTCGCACAACTTCGTCTCGCCCGCGACGTCCTGGCCGAGGACGACCGGTGTCGCCGAGGAGATGCCGGGCACGACGCTCGAGCCCTTGGCGCTGTACGTGTCGCCGTTGTCCGCCCGGAGGCGGAGCGTCGTCAGGTACATGCCGTCCCAGGTGGACGCGCCGACCGTCGTGACCCACGGCGAGTTGTGCTCGACCGTGGCGGCGCCAGGGCCGGAGTTGCCGGCCGAGGCGTTGACGGAGATCCCGTTGGCGTAGGCATCGAGGAAGGCGAGCTCGACCGCATCGCTGTACGGGTTGGCGCCGCCGCCGATGGAGAAGTTGATGACATCGACGCCGTCCGTGATGGCCTGGCCGATGGCCGCGACCGAATCGGACTGGAAGCAGCCCTCGACGAGGCAGACGCGATAGGCGATGACGCTCGCCCCCGGGGCGACGCCGCTGATCGGGCCGCGGTCGATGCCGAAGATCGGCGCGTGGACGACGGGCGAGCCGGCCGCCGTGGTGGCCGTGTGGGTGCCGTGGCCCTCGGAGTCGCGGGCGGAGCAATCGCCGGTGTCGTTGTTGCAGAACTCGCCGGGACCCGCCCCGAAGACGGCCATGTAGGTGTCGAGGAACGCGTATGCGCCGACGAGCTTGTCGTTGCAGGTGAACGGGTCGCCCAGGAGCGGATCCGTGCCATCGCCGAAGTCGCAGCCGTAGGTGCCGCCGACGTACGGGATGCCCGGGTCCTTGAGCATCGGATGCTCGGGCCAGATGCCGGTGTCGAGGATGCCGACCTTCACGCCCTCACCCGCCCGGCGCGAACCGCCGAGCGAGGTCCAGGCCTTGGTCGCGCCCATGTACTGGATGGAGCTGACCCACGACGGCTGGACGAGCTTGTCGGCCTGGACGGCGACGACGCCATCCACTTTGAGCAGGTCCTTCGCCTTGTTGGCGGGCACGGTCGCCGCGACGCCGCCGTAGGCCTTGAGGAACGTGGTGCCGAGCTGTGCCGACGGGACGGTCTTGGCGATCTGGGTCCGGATGGCCTTCGAGTAGCGGTCCAGGTGCGCGGAGTACGCGCGGACCGCGGCCTTGTTGGCCGCCAGCGACTTCCCGGTGACCTCGGGGCTGGTCGCGGCGAGTCCGTCCAGGCTGCCGTCGTAGGCCGCGACGCTGTCGGCGTCGAACTTGATCATGACCCGGACGAGGGCCGAGTCCTTCCGCGCGAGGAGCTTGGCGTCGCTCTGCGCGATGCGCCCGGAGTTCGACTTGGCGCCTTCGTAGCTGGCGCCGCGGGTGATCGTCTTGTCGGACAGGCTGAATCCCGCCGTGGGATCCGCCGCCGCGACCGAGACCGGTCCGATCGCCCCGACCAACAGGCCTAGGGTCGCGAGCAGCACGACAAGACGCTTCATGAACAGCCTCCTCCAGAACCTCGACGGCCCCCGGACGGGGGAACTTCGGAAGCCTCGATCGACCCCAGCGGGTGGGTCCTCACGTCGGTCAAGGCCAGTGTCGCGAACGGTACTGCCGGGCCGCTGGTCGGGTCAATGCGGCGATGCGCGTACTCCGGTTCGCGGTGGTGCGTCCGCGCAACGAACGCCCCAGCCGATGGTCATGGGAGCTTGTCGACGAGCTCCTTGACGGCGGCTGTCGAGGCATCGAACTTGGCCTGTTCGTCGGCGGTCAGCTCGATCTCGAAGACCCGTTCCATCCCGCTCGCACCGAGGACCACCGGCACGCCCACGAACAGCCCGGTCGTGCCGAACTCCCCGTCGAGCAGCACCGCACAGGGCAGGACGCGCTTGCGATCGCGCAGGATCGCGTCGCACATCTCGAAGGTCGATGCCGCCGGGGCGTAGAACGCGGAGCCGGTCTTCAGCAGGGCGACCACCTCGGCGCCCCCGTTGGCCGTCCGCTGCTCCAGGGCCGTGACCCGCTCGGCCGAGAGCAGTTCCGTGATCGGGACGCCGGCGACCGTCGAGTAGCGCGACAGCGGCACCATCGTGTCGCCGTGGCCACCCAGGACGAAGGCGTGGGTGTCCTCCACCGACACGCCGAGCTCCTGCGCGATGAAGGTCCGGAAGCGGGCCGAGTCCAGGACGCCGGCCATGCCGAGCACCCGCTCGCGCGGGAAGCCGGAGGCCTGCATCGCGACGTGGCACATCGCGTCGAGCGGATTCGTGACGATGATGAGGATCGCGTCCGGCGAGTGCTTGGCCGCCTGTTCGACGACCGCCCGGACGATGCCGGCGTTCTTGGCCAGCAGGTCGTCCCGGCTCATCCCCGGCTGGCGGGCGAGACCGGAGGTGACGACGACGATGTCGGACCCGGCCGTGTCGGCGTAGTCGTTGGTGCCGGTGACCCGGGCATCGTGCCCGACCACGGGCGCCGCCTCGGCGAGGTCGAGGCCCTTGCCCTGGGGCAGGCCCTCGACGATGTCGACCAGGACCACGTCGGCGAGACCGGCCTCGGCGATCCGCTGGGCGGTGGTGGCCCCGACATTGCCGGCGCCGATGACGGTGACTTTGTGACGTGCCATGCTGCGATTATGACGCGGACGCGGACCTACGACGACGGAGGCGCGACGATCCCGGGCGGACTGGCCGGCCCGGTCGAGCGCGTCGTCGTGATCGGGGCCGGCATGGCGGGCCTCACCGCCGCCAACGCCCTCCATCACGCCGGGGTCCCATGCGTCGTGCTGGAGGCGCGGGACCGGCTCGGCGGCCGGCTCCACACGGCCGATGTCGGGGGGTCGCCGGTCGACCTCGGTGGCGCCTGGATCCACACCCCCATCGGCAACCCGATGACGGCCTGGGCGGACCAGTGCGGCGTGGAACGTCGGGCGGCGAACGCCCTGATCGACATCGTGGGATGGGACGCGGAGCACGGCCGTGTCCCCCCGGGCGTCCTCGAACGGCTCCTGGCCGAGAGCTGGGAGGCGACCCCGGCGATCGCGGCGGCGGGCCGGGCGCTCGGACCCGACACGTCGGTCGCGGACGCGATGGCCGTCGTGCTCGCGGAACGCGGCGGCGATCCCGTCGAGCACGGGTGGTTCGCGACGCTGCTCCTGGGCGCGATCGAGCAGGACAGCGCGGCGCCGGCGGCGTCGATGCCCGCCGTCCACCCGGAGTCCAGTACGCTCGAATACGGCGGCGACTACGTCGGCGACATGCTCCTGGGCGGGTACGTCCGGCTCATCGAGCCGATGGCCGCCGGGCTGGACATCCGCCGCGAGTGGGTCGTCGCCTCGATCGAGACCGGCCGGGACGGCATCGCCGTCACGAGCGCCGATGGGCGGACCGAGTCCGGGAGCCATGTCCTGGTGACGCTGCCCCTGGGGGTCCTGCAAGCGGGCTCGGTCCGGTTCACGCCGGATCTCCCGGCGGATCGTCGGGCCGTCATCGAGCGGCTGGGGATGGGCCGGTTCGAGAAGGTCGCCCTGCGGTTCGAGCGACCGTTCTGGAGCGAGGCGGGCGTGCCGCACGTCGCCGATGTCAGCCCCGGCATGGGCCCGCGCCCCGCCTTCGTCCTCGGCCTGGACAGTTCCGTCGGCGAACCGGTCGTCGTCGGACTCGCGTTCGGATCCAATGTCGGCGCGCTCACGACCGGGACGCCAGCCGAGTCGGCAGCGCGCGTCATGGCCGTCCTGGAGGGTGCGACCGGCCGACCCGTCCCGGCACCCGTCGCCATCGCCCGAACGGCCTGGAGCGCGGATCCCTTCGCCCGGGGGTCGTACGCGTACGTCAAGCTCGGCTCGACGCTGGAAGACCTCGACACGCTCGGTCTGCCCATCGCGGGGCGGATCCTGTTCGCGGGCGAGGCCACCTCGAGCGCCCGCTGCGGATTCGCCGATGGCGCCCTGACGTCCGGGATCCGCGAGGCGAAGCGGCTGTTGGGGCGCGAGTCGGTCGAACTCGGCGAGATCGGCGCCGGATAGCGACCGGATCGGCGGGGGTCAGGCCTTCGGTGTCGGGCCCGCCGCGGCGATCGAGGCATCGACGCCCTCGGCGTAGCCCGCGAAGTTCTCGACGAACATCGCGGCGAGCGTCTGGGCGGCCCGGTCGTAGGCCTCGGCATCGGCCCACGTGGAGCGCGGATCCAGGAACGACGCCGGTACGTCCGGACAGCTGCGCGGGACCTCGACCCCGAAGTTCGGATCGGTCCGGGTCTCGATCCCGTCCAGCGCGCCGGACAGCGCCGCCCGGACCATCGACCGCGTGTGGGCGATGTTCATCCGCTCGCCGGTGCCGTACGGACCGCCGGTCCAGCCGGTGTTGACGAGCCAGACCGGTACGTCCCAGCGCTCGAGACGCTCGACCAGCATGGCCGCGTATTCGCCGGGGTGGCGCGGCATGAACGGCGCCCCGAAGCAGGTCGAGAAGGTCGCCTTCGGCTCCTTGACCCCGATCTCCGTACCGGCCAGCTTGGCGGTATAGCCGCTGATGAAGTGGTAGGCCGCCTGCTCGCGCGTCAGCTTGCTGATGGGCGGCAGGACCCCGAACGCGTCGGCGGTCAGGAACACGACGTGCTCGGGCTGCCCGGCGATGCCCGTCGCATCCGCGTTGCCGATGAAGTCCAGCGGATAGGCGCCGCGGGTATTCTCGGTGAACCGGTCCGAGTCGAGGTCGAGCGCGCGGGTCGCCGGATCGAGGTCGACGTTCTCCAGGATCGTCCCGAAGCGCCGGGTCGTCTGGAAGATGTCCGGCTCGTACATCGGGGAGAGGCGGATCGTCTTGGCGTAACAACCGCCCTCGAAGTTGAACACGCCGTCGTCGCCCCAGCCGTGCTCGTCATCACCGATGAGGCTCCGCTCCGGGTCGGCCGACAGTGTCGTCTTGCCGGTCCCCGACAGGCCGAAGAAGATGACCGAGTCGCCCCGCCCCCCGACGTTGATGGCGCTGTGCATCGGCAGGACGCCCTCGTCAGGCATCAGGTAGTTCATGACCGTGAACGCGGACTTCTTGATCTCGCCGGCGTACTCGGTCCCGACGATGAGGATCTCCATCCGCTCGAGGTGGACCAGGATCGCGGTGGTCGTCCGGGTGCCCTCGGTCTCGGGGTCCGCCTTGAATGACGGCACGCAGATGATCGTGAAGTTCGGGGTGAACGCCTTGAGTTGATCGGCCGACGGGCGGCGGAACAGGTTGCGCGCGAAGACGCTCGCCCAGGCGGTCTCGGTGTAGACGCGGAGCGAGCGCTGGTGCGCCTGGGCCGCCCCGATGAAGCAGTCCTGGGTGTACAGGTCCTTGTCCGCGACGTACTCGACGAGGCGGGCGCGGAGGCGGTCGTAGTGGGCCTCGCTGATCGGCCGGTTGACGGGTCCCCACCAGATCTTCGGATCGGTCGACGGGTGGGCCACGATGAACTTGTCCTCGGGCGAGCGACCCGTGTGCTTCCCGGTCCGGACGACGAGCGGCCCCTCGGCGGCGACCAGCCCCTCCCCGGCGCGGATCGCGTCCTCGTACAGCTCGGCGGTCGGCAGGTTGGCGCGCACGTGGCGACCCAGCGCGTGGCGCACGCCCGTGCCTCGCACGCTGGATCGGGTGGGGGTCGATGCGGTCATGACGGCTGGAACCTCGCAGGCGCAGGCGATCTCGATGGATCGACCGGCCGCGCGTGACGCAGGACCCGGCACCGGGGCCTGCGAGAGTCGGCTTCCGCAGTCGCGTTGGTCCGGATGCTAGCACGGAGGTTGCCGCAGGGTTGCGGGAACGTCGCGAAGTGGTGGCATCGACGCACGGTGGCGGGCGGTGACACGTTCGCGTCGCGGCTCAGCGCGTTCGGGCGCCGGCGCTTGAGCCCCTGCCCTTGCCCTTGTCGCGGTCGCACCCTCGTTCGCTGACCGGCCACGTGCCTCTGCGAGATGCGTTTCCGACACGGTCGAGCGTGGGATCGATCCCGCATCGGCCCTGAGCGTCGCCTGGGGATCGCACCACGAGGCATGCATGCGAGATCCGCATCTGG
>CAZOHT010000011.1:6169-88316 GCA_964579825.1 uncultured Anaerolineaceae bacterium | reverse complement strand
ACAGATCCGGTACGGATCCGCCTTGCTCTTCCTGGCGTTCGTCCTGTCCGCGTGCAGCGGGACGACGGCGACAGCCACGCCCGAGACGACGCCGACGGCCGCTCCGTCGGTCGAGCTGACGCCGGAGGCCCAGCTCGATGCCGCCCTGGCGCCCTTCGCCGACGGCTACGACTTCGTCTCCGAGGTCACGCTCGGCGACGTCGCCGCGACGCACGGTGCCGGTCGGCGCGTCGGCCAGGACTCGGAGACGTTGGTCGGGACCGGCGACGGCCGGGTCACCGTTCGGACCGTGGGCTCACAGGCCTGGACCCAGAAGCCCGGCGAGGCGTGGGTCGCGGTCGAGGAACCGACGGACACGATGGACCAGATCGGCATCCTCCGCGCACCCGCGAGTGTCGAGGCCACGGACCCGATCGATGGTGTGCCTTCGTTCGTCGCGACGTACCCGCCCGGTGCGCTGGGCATGAACGGGGCGGACATCGGGTCGGTGGTCTTCCAGGTCCACCCGAACGGAACCGTGGAGGTGACCTACCAGGTACCGCTGCAGGGTGGGTCGGCCGTGTCGCACACCCTGTTCTCGCCCCTCACCGACCCGACGCCGATCACCGCCCCGAGTTGACGCTCGCGGGCCGTGCCCGTAGCATCCGCACACAACCGAAGAGCGCTTATCAAGAGTGGCAGAGGGACCGGCCCGATGAAGCCACGACAACCTACCGATATCGCATCGGCAAGGTGCCAAGTCCGGGCAGGTCCGCCTGCGAGATAAGGGACTCCCTCGGAGACCCCGATCAACCTCGTTGGGTCTGTCCGTCCCCCCGGTCCTCCAGGCCACCCGTCCCTGCCCGGAGACCCCATGGCCATCGAGACCCGACCCAGCGCCTCCCCCACCACGCCCGGCGGCGCCGCCTCACCCACCGAGACACGCATCCTCGGCATGGCGTGTCGGAACTGTCGACGCTCCCAGCCCATCGGTCTGTCGTACGTGTGCGTCGCCTGCTTCGGGCCGCTCGAGGTCCAGTACGACTACGCCGTCGTCGCGCGGACGCTCACCCGCGAGGCGATCGCCGCCCGCCAGCCCGGCATCTGGCGCTACGCCGAGCTGCTCCCCGTCGAACACCCGCCGACCCGCGGCCTGCCCGTCGGGTCCACGCCGCTGACCACGGCCGATCGGCTGGGCCCGACCCTCGGCATCGAGCGGCTGTGGATCAAGGACGACACGCGCAACCCGTCGCTCTCCTTCAAGGATCGAGCCGTGGCGGTGGCCGCAGCCCGGGCCGTCGAGTTCGGCGTGGAGGCCCTGGCCTGCGCGTCCACCGGCAACCTGGCCGGCGCGACGGCGGCGGCCGCGGCGGCCGTGGGCCTCCCCGCCTACGTCTTCATCCCGGCCGACCTCGAGCCGGCCAAGGTGGATCACGCCCTGGCCTACGGCGCGACCGTCGTCCCGGTCGATGGCACCTACGACGACGTCAACCGGCTCTGCCTGGAGATCGCCGACGAGACGGGCTGGGGCTTCGTCAACATCAACCTGCGGCCGTTCTACGCCGAGGGCTCCAAGACGCTTGCGTACGAGATCGCCGAGTCGCTCGGTTGGCGCTCACCGGACGTCGTCGTCGCGCCGGTCGCCTCGGGCGCGATGTTCACCCGCGTCGCGCGCGGCTTCGAGGAGTTGGTGGAGCTCGGCCTCATCGAGTCCCGGCCCATCCGCTTCGTCGGGGGCCAGGCCGCCGGCTGCGCGCCGGTCGCGACGGCCTGGGCCGCGGGCACGGATGTCATCGAACCCGTCCGCGAGCCGGACACGATCGTCCGGTCACTGGCCATCGGGAACCCGGCGGACGGCCGGTACGCGGTCCAGCTCGTCAACGAGACGAATGGGTCCATCGAAGCCATCGAGGACGTGACGACCGCCGAAGCCATCCGCGACGTCGCCCGACTCGAGGGGATCTACCCCGAAACGGCCGGTGGCGTGACCCTGGCTGCGGCGGCCGCCGCTCGGCGTCGCGGGATCATCCGGCCCGGCGACGAGGTCGTCGCGCTCTTGACCGGCAACGGCCTCAAGACCCCGGATGCCCGCTGGCTCGGGGCGACGGTCGGCACCCTGGACGGCGGTCGCGTCGGCCCTGGACAACCGGGCCTCACACCGGTCATCCGGCCGAGCCTCTCGGCCTTCGAAGCGTGGCTGGACGGTGGCGCGGCATGAGCACCGTCCGGATCCCGCCGACCCTGCGCACCGCGACCGGCGGCGAGAAGCGCGTGGAGGTCGCCGGTGCGACCGTGCGCGACGTCGTCTCGGCGCTGGTCGTCGCCCATCCCGGCCTCGAATCCCAGCTCATCGGCCAGGACGGCGACCTCAACCCGTTCGTGAATGCGTTCCTGAACGACACGGACATCCGCCACCTCGACGGGCTGGACACGCCCGTCGGCGAGCGGGACACGCTGTCGCTGCTTCCGGCGATGGCCGGCGGCTGACCTCGAGCCTCAGGCGCGGTCGAGGGCTCCTGCGAGGTCGGCGAGCAGGTCGTCGATGCCCTCGATGCCGACGGACAGGCGGATCAGGGCCGCGTCCACTTCCAGGGGTGAACCCGCGACCGACGCGTGGGTCATGACCGCCGGGACCTCGATGAGCGACTCCACGCCGCCCAGCGACTCGGCCAGCGTGAACAGGCGCGTCGCCTCCGCGATCGCGACGGCCCGCGCCGCTGCCGACTGACCGCCGGCTCCCGCCGCCGGGACGAACGAGACCATCCCGCCGAAACCCGGGTACATGACCGCCGCCACGTCCGGGCGAGCGCGCAGGAACGCGGCCACGGCCGCGGCGTTCGTCCCGTGCCGCTCCATGCGGAGATGCAGCGTCCGCAGGCCGCGCAGGACCAGGAAGCAGTCCAGCGGCCCGGGCACGGCGCCCATCGCGTTCTGGAGGAAGCGCAGCCGCTCGGCTGCGGCATCGTCCGACGTCACCGCGATGCCCAGGATCGTGTCGGAGTGGCCGGCCAGGTACTTGGTCGCCGAGTGGAACACGATGTCCGCGCCCATCGTCAGCGGCCGCTGGAGGGCCGGCGAGGCGAACGTGTTGTCGACGACGATGAGCGGCGCCACGCCGCCCGACTCCGCGGCGCGCCGCTCGACCGCCGCCGCCGCAGCCGCGATGTCGACCACCTTCAGGTGCGGATTCGATGGCGTCTCGAACCAGACCAGGCGAGTCCGCTCGGTCAGCGACTCCCACAGCGGGTCCGGCCCCGCCGACAGGTCGACGTATCGGGCATCCACACCCTTCCCTCGGTGGACCCGCTCGAGATACCGGAACGTGCCGCCGTACACGTCGTCCCCGACGACGATCTCGTCGCGCGGCCCGGCCAGTTCGGCGATGGCCGCGGTCGTCGCGGATCCGGAGGCGAACGCGATCCCGTGAGTCCCGCCTTCGAGGGTCGCGACCGCGCGCTCCAGCCGTTCGCGCGTCGGGTTCTGGGACCTGGCGTACTCGTACCCGCGTCGAGGCTTCCCGACGCCGTCCTGCGCGAACGTGCTCGTCTGGTAGATCGGCGGCGAGACCGCCCCGGTACGCTCGTCGGGCTCCGCGCCCGCGTGCACGGCAAGCGTCTCGAACGAGTCCTCCCGGGTCCGGTCGTCAGGCATGTGGCGATAGTATCGGGTCGCTCCTCGAGCGCGGCACCGGCGACGCTCGACGGCTGGTCGAGCGCGGCAGGTCTCGCCGGTGGCGCCGGCACCGCGTTCGGGCGGAGTCGCGGTGGGTGCGGATCCGGGGGCGCCCGGCCCGGGAACCCACGATCGGGCGACGAACGCCGGCCGGGCGGCGTGGCATGGCCGGGCCGCGGCGGACGCCGGGGCCGATGGCGCGGGATCCGCGGCGCGATTGGTGGCATGGCGACAGGCTCCACCCGGCCGACCTCGATGTCATCGTCCACCTGCGCCAGACGTGCTACCGCCGCGCATCCCGACATGGCAGGATGCGCCGATGACGGGCGGGGTCGAAGCCGGACCGGACCTGATCGGGCGAGACGCGGAGGTCGCCACCATCCGCGAGACGCTGGCGGCCGACGGGACGCTGGTCGTCACGGGCGAGGCCGGCATCGGCAAGACGAGTCTCGTCCGAGCCGCCACGGATGGGATGGAGCGCCGGCGCTTCGAGGGCGGCGGCCTCGCGACGTTGGCCTGGATGCCCTACCTGCCCCTCACCCGGGCGACGCACCTGGACCTGGACGGGGACGCGGACTGGGCCGCCGAGCAGGTCGAGCGCGCCGTCGGCCCGGACGTCCTGTTCGTGGACGACCTCCAGTGGGCGGATGCCGGCACCGTCTCGGTCGTCGAGCGCCTGGTCGGGCGGATCGCGATGGTCGCGGCGATCCGGTCCGACACGGACGCAGGCCAGACCGTCCTCGAGTCCCTGCTCGGGGTCGGCGGGCGCCACCTGCACCTGGAGCCGCTGCCGCCGGAGACCGCGGTCGCCCTCGCTCGGCGGGCGCACCCGGATGTCGGTGCGGAGCGGGCTCGCCGGATCGCCGGACAGGCCGGCGGCAACCCGTTGCTCATCGAGCAACTGACCGGCACCGGGCCGAGCCCCAGCCTTCGCCTGGCGGTCGCCGCTCGACTGCGCGACCTGACCCCGGACGACCGGGCCACCCTCGGACTGCTGGTCCTCGCCGATCGACCGTTGCCCAGCGAGCTCGTCGACGGGCCGGTCGACCGCCTCATCGACCGCGGGTTCGTGGTCGCGACACCCGGCGGGCTGGCCGTGAGGCATGCGCTCCTCGCCGACGCCGCCCAAGCCACCCTCGACGAGGCGGAGCGCCGATCGATCCACGCCCGCCTTGCCGACCTCCTCCCATCGCCCGGCGAACGGGCGCGACATCTCCTCGCCGCGGGCGACCGGGAGGCGGCGTCCACGGCCGCGCTCGCGGCGGTCGCGACCGCCTCCACGCCGGGCGAGCGAGCCGCCCATCTCGGTCTGGCCGCGGCTGCGGCCGAGGGCCGCGAGGCGGATCAGCTTCGGATCGACGCCGCGGCCGCCCTGCGCACGGCCGGCGACCTCGACGGCGCGGTCGCCGCCCTTGACGCGGTCGTCGGGACGGATCCGGAGATCGTCGGTCGCGCCGAGGCCATCCGTGCGCGCGTGTGCTGGTCATCCGGCGATCCCGAGGCGATGCGCGCCGCCATCGACCGTGGCCTGGCCTCCGTCGCCGGGACCGGGTCCGTCTCGGAGGCGATGCTTCGGGCCGAGGCCGTCGTGGTGACGGCGCTCGTCGACGGCCACTTCGAGCAGGGGCTGGAGGATGCGTCCACGGCCATCACCCTGGCCGAAACCAGCGGCGCGGACCTGATTCGGCCACTCCTCCTGCGGGCCACGATCCTCACGGGCCTGGGGCTGCCCGGCTGGCCCGAGGCCCTCCAGCGCGTGATCGACGTCGCGCGTAAGGCCGGCGATCCCGAGACCGAGCTGTCGGCCGCGAACAACCTCGTCGCCGGTCAGGAGATGCACGGGGACCCGGAGGCCGGCCGGAGCCTGGCCGAGACGATGGCCCGGCGCTCGCGCGACCTGCGCCTGACCGGCTGGGAACGCCAGTTCGAGGCGATGCTCACGAACCTGGACCTGCACGCCGGGAACCTCGAAGCGACGGTGGACCGCGCCGAGGCGCTCCTGGAGGACCCGCTCGATCCGCTCGCCGCCCAGCAGGTGGCGCTCGCCGACGCGTGCGCGCTGGTCGACCTCGGGCGGTTCGAGGCGGCCCGCGACATCCTGGATCCGCTCCTGGCCAGCGCCTCCGACGACGTGGCCGGCCAGGGTGGCGTGTTGCACATCCTGGCCGAGGCGGCCCTGTGGAGCGGCCGGCCGGATGAGGCGCTCGAGCGCGTGGAAGCCTACCGTCGCTACGACGGGTCCGAATACCCGACCTCCTACCTCGTCGATGTCGTCGCGGGGTGGGCGGCGATGGATGCCGGGGTCCCGATCCCGCCCCGGATCGCGTTCATGGAGGCGTCCGGCATGCTCGTCGGGGCCGCCCACGAACGGGTCGGCATCGAGTGCCTTGCGTCCGGCGATCTCGATGCGGCCGCGGTCGCCTTCGACGAGGCCGCGACGGCGTATGTCGGCTACCACCGACGAGGGGCGTTGCGGGCTCGGTGGGCTGGCGCCGAGGCCCGGCGCCGGTCGGGTCTCGCGGACGACGCCCGAGTGGCGCTCGAGGCCGTCGAGGCCGACGCCGCCGCCCAGGGGTTCGCTCCCCTGCTGGGCCGCATCCGACGGTCGTTGCGACTGCTGGGGGTTCGACGCTCGACGATCGGTCCGTCGCCCGGGGTCGCCGGGTCCGGTCCGCGCCTGACCGCCCGTGAACGGGAGATCGTCCAGCTCGTGGCGGCGGGCGCCTCGAACGTGGAGATCGCCCGCCGGTTGGGCCTCGGGCGCCCGACCGTGGCGCGCCTGCTCAGTTCGGCGATGGGTCGGCTGGGCGTGGACTCGCGAGCGCAGGTCGCGGCCCAGCTGGACCATGTCTGAGCGGATGCCGCCGCTCGTCGTCGTCGAGGGACCGGACGTCGCTCACGAGTACGCCGTCCAGGAACTGACGGCGGGCGGCTGGACCATCGTCGCGGGGTTCGCCCCGCCGACCCGTGCCGGCCGGTCCGTCCGCTCGGGCCAGATCGCCGAACGACCGGATGCGGAGGCCGCGCTGCTCATCGCGCTGGGTGGCGAGGGCCTCGTCGTCCACGCACGTGCGCCACGCGACGTCATCGATCGCCTGGTCGACGACCTCCGACGACTCGGCCCGGTCGACCACCGGATCGGCGAACCGGACGCTGCGCCGGCCATCCCCCAGGAAGCGCGGGCCATCCTCGGGTTGCTGGCCGAGGGGCACTCCCTGGGCGAGGCGGCCACGATCCTGGGACTGTCGCGGCGGACCGCGGACCGGCGGCTGTCCGAGGGCCGACAGGCGCTCGGGGTGGAGCGGACGACCGAGGCGATCGCGCGTGCGAAGCGCCTTGGCTGGCTCGGACAGCGCTGACGCGGCGATGGACCACGGGAGTCGCCCAGTGGCGCGGCCGGCGGCGCGCCAGGTCACGACAACGTGATACATTCCTGACGCACGTTTTCACGAGCCCCAAGGAGCCGTTCGACCCCATGAGCACCGCCGCCAACGACGTCCCCGTCGCCTCCCCGCCCCTGTCGATGAAGGATCGACTGCTCGGCTGGAAGGAGATCCTGGAGACGGCCAACCCGCCCAAGACCCGGCCGATGGACACCATCGGCAAGTGGCTGGTCATCACCCGCGCCGCCGTGTTCCCGATGACGATCTGGTCCGGGATGATCGGTGGGCTGCTGGCCGCCGAGGCCGCCCGCACCAGCGGTGGCGTCGCCGTCGACTGGGGCCTGTTCGCGCTCGCGGTCGTCGGGCTCGTCATCGCCCATGCGGCGAACAACATGATCAACGACTACTTCGACACGCAGAACGGCGTCGATACCGACGACTACGTCCGAGCCCTGTATGCGCCGCATCCGATCCTGTCGGGCTGGGTCACCAAGCGGCAACTGGCGGCCGCGATCCTCATCGTCAACGTCGTCGGCGCCGCGATCATGCTGTATCTCGCCGCCGCGCGGGGCCCGCTGGTCATCGTCTTCGCGCTGGCCGGCCTGTTCGTGTCGGTGTTCTACGTCGCGCCGCCGATCCGCCTCAAGCACCACGGTCTCGGCGAACCCGGCGTGCTCATCGTCTGGGGGCCGCTGATGGTCGGTGGCACGTTCCTCGCGGCGACGGGCACCGTCGCACCGTGGGTCCTGCTCGTCTCGATCCCCTATGCGCTGCTCGTGACGTCGGTCCTGTTCGGCAAGCACATCGACAAGATCCAGGCGGACTCGAAGCTCGGCGTCCGGACGCTGCCCGTGATCCTCGGCGAGGCGCGTGCCCGCCAGGTCGGGTCGTGGCTGATGATCGCGTTCTACCCGCTGACGATCCTCGCAGCCGTGGTCGGCCTCATCGGCCCGTGGGTCTTCATCGTCGTCTTCGGCATCCCGCGCCTGCTCCAGGTCCTCAAGGTGTTCTCGAAGCCGAAGCCCGAGGTCGCCCCGGCGAGCTACACCGGCTGGCCACTGTGGTTCGTCGGCTGGGCCTTCGTCCACACCCGCCGGTCGGGCGGCCTGTTCACGCTGGGCCTGCTGCTCAACGTCCTCGTGCCGATCAGCCTGCCCTGGCTGTAGTCGGACGGTCCGAGGGGCCCGGTCCCGTGGCGGTCGCCGGCCGGTCGAGCACGAACACGAGGTAGGCCTGCCCCGCATCGCCGAAGACGGCGCGCTCGAAGACGAAGCCGAGCTTGTCCACGAGGCGCCGACTGGCACGGTTCGGCGAGTCCATGACCGAGACGATCCGCGGGATCGGGAGTCGCCTCCAGGCATCGACGATGACCGCGCGCCCGACTTCCGTGGCGACCCCACGTCCGTGCCAGCGGGTCGCGAACAGGCAGCCGAACTCCGGGTCCGGTCCACCGACGGGCGGCTCGGTCGTCATCAGGCCACTGACCCCCACGAACTCACCCGCTGGCGTGCGCACGGTCCATGCGATGAAGCCATGGGAGGCCCCATCCGCGAACCACGGGATGAACTCGTCGGCCGCGATCCGCTCCTTGTCGGCGTCCGTCAGGGTCGGATCGGCGAAGTCCGGCCAGTGCTCGCTGACGACGGGGTCGAGGACGAGGTCGCGAACGAACTCGGCCCAGTCGCGTTCCGGGTCGAACGGTGTGAGGCCCAGGCGTTCGGTCGTGAGGCGGCGCGGCGCGTCCGCGGACACCGCCGGATCAGCCGTGCGAGGCCGGGCGGTGGGCCAGGTACTCGAGGAAGTCGAGCTTGGTCACGACGCCGGCCGGGCGGTCGCCGCGGACCGCGACGAGGGCCGGGGCGCCGCCACTCAACAGCGCGAAGGCCTCGTCGAGCGAGGCCGACGCCTCGACCAGCGGGAGCGGCGGGTCCATGACCTCGCCGACGGTCCGCTCGACGACGCTCGGGTCGCGGAACGCGCGATCCAGGAGGCCCTTCTCGCTGATCGAGCCGACGAGCCCGACGACCGCGTCACCCTCGGCGTCCTCCGAGACGGGCAGCTGGCTGATGCCGAAGGCCTGGAGCGTGGCGATGGCGTCCCCGACTCGCTCGGTGGTGCGGGCGACGACGACCGCCGGCATGTCCGGTGCGTGGTGTCGGTCGGCGAGGAGTTCGTCGACGCGGGTCGCCGCGCCGGTGGTGGCGAGCAGGCCGTTCACCCGCATCCACTCGTCGTTGTAGATCTTGGAGAGATAACTCCGGCCGCTGTCGGGCAGTAGCACGACGACCACGGCGTCCCGGGCCTCTGGCGTGCCGGCCAGTTCGCGGACGATCTCGCGCGCCGCCACCATCGCGGTCCCGCACGAGCCGCCCGACAGGATCCCTTCCTCGCGAGTCAGTCGCCGGGCCATCGCGAAGGCGTCGCGGTCGCTGACCCGGACCCACCGGTCCACCACGCTCGCGTCGTACGTGCCCGGCATGAAGTCCTCGCCGACGCCCTCGGTCAGGTACGGACGGGCCGTGTCGCCGGACAGGACGCTGCCTTCCGGGTCGGCGCCGACCACCTGGATCTTCGGGTTGCGGGCCTTGAGGGCCCGGGCCGTGCCAGTGACCGTCCCGCCGGTCCCGACACTCACGACGAGGTGGGTGATCCGGCCCTCGGTCTGGTCCCACAGCTCCGGCCCGGTCGTGCGCTCGTGGGCGTCCGGGTTCTCCTGGTTCCAGTACTGGTCCGGCTTGAACGCGCCCGGGATGTCGCGAGCGAGTCGCGCGGCTACCGAGTAGTAGCTCTCCGGCGACTCCGGTGGAACGTTGGTGGGGCACAGGACGACCTCCGCGCCGTACGCGCGCAGGAGTTGCTGCTTCTCGGCCGACTGCTTGTCGGCCATGACGAAGATGCAGCGGTAGCCCTTCAGCGCGGCCGCGATCGCGAGGCCGTGCCCGGTGTTGCCGCTGGTGGGTTCGATGATCGTGCCGCCCGGCTTCAGCAGGCCGGCCCGCTCGGCGGCCTCGATCATCGGCAGCCCGATCCGGTCCTTCACCGACCCGCCCGGGTTGAGCATCTCGAGCTTGGCCAGCAGCAGTGGCTGGCGTTCGAGCGGGCCGAGGTCGCGGACCACCCGCGTGATCCGGACGAGCGGCGTGTTCCCGACGAGTTCGAGGATGGAGTCGGCGTATTGCATCCCGGCGAGGATACCGTGCCGCCGCCCGTCATCCGCGGCCGGCGTGGATCGGGCGCCTCACGGTGGCGGAGCCTGGATGGCGTTCAGGCGGAAGGTCGTATCGGTGGTGCAGGCCACGGGGGTCACCGCGATGCCCTGGACGATCATCGCCTTGCAGGCGCCGGTCCATCGAGCCTCGGCGATCGGGCCACCATTGACCCAGGTGTCGGGCGTCGCCACGAGCGTCCAGCCGTCCACGCGGAACCCGTTCTCCAGGAATTGATCGCGATGCGCGTCGAAGAACAGGTTCTCCCACGTGTTCATCGTGCCGCTCGTGGACGTAGTGCACAGGTTCGCGACGAACCGGTCCGGGGACTCGACGAGGCTCCCGGCATCCATGTTCGCCACGATCTCGTTGGCGGGGACATCGGGCCCGGCGATGACCTCGTTGACCCTCCAGTCATACGCGCCCTGTCCGGAAACCTTCACCGATTGACAGCCACCCGCCCGGGACGACGTGGTCGAATCGAGCAGCCCTTCGCCGAACCAGGTGTTCTCGGTGCTTTCGTCGAGCCGGATCCGGCCCTCCGCCTTGGCGGTGCCCTGGACGACCCGTAGGCCGGCCAGCTTCGTGACCGTGATCGTGGACTCGATCTCCAGCTCGACGACGATGGGCGGAGCGACCGTGAACCGAAGGTCGAGGTTGGCGATGCCTCGGTTCGACGTGCTCTTCATCGTCACGGTCCCGACCGCACCCGTGGTGGAGCTGGCGATGTAGGTGATCGGCGCGGGCGAGTCCTGCTCCTCCCCGGCCGGCAGCACGGTCTTGGTCCCGGACAGCGTGGCGACGATCGGCTTGGTCAGGAGGTTGCCGTCGAAGACGTGCATCAGCCGCGCTTCGATCTGGACCTGCTCGTCCGGATCCACCGTCCGGCTCCGTTCGTCCGTCTTGATCTCCACGCACTTGCCACTCGTGCGCCACGTCTTCTGGGCCTCTTCCATGACCTGGGTCCGGGCGATCATCGAGGTCATCAGGACCATGGTCTGCCACTTCACCGACTCGTTCGGATCCATGGTCCCCTGGCCGACCGTGCTGTTCGCGGCGGTGATGGTCGAGCGGCCGCCGCCGGGCCCGTAGGTGTGGGTGAACGCGCGGGTCCCGGAGCCGGTCTGGGCCGGGCCACTCGGCGGAGTCACCGTGTAGTCCATCGTCGCCGTCTCGTCGGCCGAGACCAGCCAGGCGTCGTCGTCGACATGGCCGATGAACCGTTCGTCCGAGTGCATGGTGAAGCTGGATCCGCCGGGCAAGCCGGCGGCGTCGTTCGACAGATCGATGGTCAGCGTCAGCTCCACCTCGCCGTCCGGGTTCGGGCAGGCGTTGACCTCCGCGATGATGTGGGCGTTGCCGGTCGACGACCCGATGGCCGCCCCGGTCGCCGCGTCGCTGACATCGGTCCGCTGGATCAGCTGGACGTCCGCGCGGACCGTCGCACCCGAGATCGTGAGCCTGGCGTCGATCGTCGTCGTGTCCTTGATGACCTTCCCATCCTCGGTGCGCGTGTCGACGGATGTCGTGGGCTGGGTCGGCAGCTGGCCGTTGCCGTTGCCGACCTGCGACATGCCCACGCCGACGTAGAGCGGGGCCATGATCGACGCGCCGAACCACGCCATCCCGAACGCGACGTCGCCGGGGCCCGCGGCGGCCGGGCCCGCGGCGGCGATGGGCTCGGTGGAGAGGCGACGCGGTGCCAGGGCCGTGGTGTCCACACCCTGGTCTTCCAGGACGCTCCGGTAGGCATCCGAGCGACGATCGGTCAGCCAACCGACGACGTCCGGCCCGAGGGCCGCGACGAGCCCGATCTGCTCGTCGATGCGCGCATCGAGTGCTTCGCCGACGGCGGCCGCTCGCTGCCGAGATGGATCGGCAAGCGCTTCGACGAGCTCGGCCGGGACGTCCGCGGCGGGGATCGGGCCGGAGGCGTTCGGGCCGGAGGAGCCGGCGCCTTGGCCGGGGTTCGAGGCACCGGAGGCACCCGGAGCGGTCGGGTCTGCGCTGCCGCTACACGCCGCGACGAGGAGGGCGATCGTCATGGCGGCCGTGAGGATGGGCCGGGAGCGCCGCTGTCCGGGCTGTCGCTGATCCACCATGGTCGTCCGCTCCTGCTGCCGGGTGGACGGACCGGTCCCGGCCCATCTGGGACAGCATCGGTCGGCGGGCCGCAGCCGGCATCGTCCAGTTGCGCCACATCGCGGGCCGAGCGCCTAGGTCGAGGTCGCCGCCATCGGGCGAACCCGCTGGATCGGGTGGGATCGCGGACCGGGGGCCAGATCCGTGTGCCACAGCGACAGACCGTGGATCGAACCTGACGGGTGCCTGAGCCACGCCCGCATCTCGCGGCCGCTGGCCGGGCTGGACAGGTCGAGCATCGTCCGATGCGCGGCGATCCGGCGTTCGTTGGTGCGGGACGCCGCGAGGACGATCCAGGTCGACACCGACGCCGGCTGCCATCCACGCTCATCGGCGATCGCTCGCGCCAGGCGGCGCCTTCGATCCACCGTCCCGAGCAGCTCGTTGACGTCCACGAGTTCCGTCTTGAGCTCGACGAGCAGCAGCGCTCGCTCCGCCGCGTGCCACATCACCAGGTCGATGACGCCTCGCTCGCCCCAGATGCTGAACGACAGCTCGGGGTGGAACGACCAGGCCCCGAAGTCTCGTGACAACGCCCGCACGACCGACTCATGCAGTCGTGAGTGCCCGGCCGACAGCATCCGGTCGAGCTCCCCGCCTCGCCCGCGTAGCTCCACGGTGAGCCGGAGCTCGAGGGTCGCGCCGATGGCGCGAAGGGTCGACACGCTGAATGACGCGAGGTGGCCCCGCTCGATGCGTGAGATGGTGGACGCGGACACCCCGGCGGCGACGGCCAGATCCACCTGACGCATACCGCGCCGGATCCGGGTCATTCGAATGACACGGCCAGCCTGCAGGTCATCCACCGGGGCAGTCTGTCGAATGGCGCTTGCCTGGGACTTATCCGGCTGCCCCGACCCGCGCGTCGCGATCCCGCGCGTCGCGATCCTGACCGACCACGAAGAACTTGTCCGGCTGTCCCAACCCGCCACTTGCGATCCACCCGACCGCCACTTGCGATCCACCCGACCGCCCCTCGCGATCCACCCCACCCGCCCCTCGCGATCCCGACAGATCACAACCCACAGCACCCTTGGGCGCGGTCGATGGCGCGATCTCGACGAGTCGAGCCTCAGCCGGCATGGCGCCGAGCGTGAACCCAGTGCGATATCGCTCGACGACCACCGAATCCGCGCGACGAGCCCGCCTAACGTGCCTCCTGTGCAGATCTGTCGGTTTCGGGCGCCCGCCCCGCCCGCCGCGCCCGCCCGCGTGAACCGCACGCTCGTCCCCGTCATCACGAACCGCACACCCGTTCTATCGCGGCACCGTGGAAACCCCGTGCACAACCCCACCCCAGGACGTGGACAACCGCCACTCCCCCTGTGGACGGCCAGCAACTGAGCGTGGATGATCGGGCCCTGAGCGTGGGCCGAGCGTGGAACACGGCCGACCGACCCAAACCACCACATGTAGCGATGGGAAGATGGTACCGACCACAACATCTTGTGGTTTTGGGCTTGACTCCGACCCCCGCGAAGCGTATCGTTCGACGGGTCGCCTGATCACCGAACCGCCCATGACGCTCCGCCCGCCGGCCCCATCCGCCGGTCTCCGGAGTGGCCCCCAACGAACCTTCGGGACGATGACGACGCACGGAAGCGGCAGCTACGGCAGCCGACACGCACGAGACGCGGAGGAGAGGCAAGCATGGCCCAGGCAAGTAGCGACGCGATCCCCGTCATGGAGCGAGGGTCCAACGCCCCCAAGGCCCCCAAGGCGCAGAAGAGCGGCAAGGCCCACACCGCCAGCCCCGCCGCCATCGCCAAGGCCGCCGCGGCGGCCCACGCGCACCTGACCGGTCCCTACGGCGCGAGCTTCGATGGCACCGCCCCGGACGGCCAGCGCTCCCCGGGCCTCACCTTCGAGCGTCGCTTCACCCGGCCGGATGTCCATCCCTACGACGAGATCGTCTGGGAGCGTCGGACCGCCGGGATCGCCAACGAGACGGGCAAGAGCGTCTTCGAGCAGAAGGACGTCGAGGTCCCCGAGTTCTGGAGCCAGCTCGCCACCAACGTCGTGGTCAGCAAGTACTTCCGCGGCCACCTCGGCACGCCGGAGCGCGAGACCAGCGTCCGCCAGCTTATCGATCGCGTCGTCAACACGATCACGGCCTGGGCGGAGACCCAGCGCTACTTCGCCACGCCCGCGGACCTCGCCACGTTCAAGGCCGAGCTGACCCACCTGCTCGTCCACCAGAAGATGAGCTTCAACAGCCCGGTCTGGTTCAACGTCGGCATCGAAGAGCGCCCGCAGTGCTCCGCGTGCTTCATCAACTCCGTCCAGGACACGATGTCCTCGATCATGGACCTCGCCAAGACGGAGGCCATGCTGTTCAAGTTCGGCTCCGGCGCCGGCAGCAACCTCTCCACCATCCGTTCGTCCAAGGAGAAGATGGCCGGCGGTGGCACGGCCTCAGGCCCGGTCTCCTTCATGAAGGGCTATGACGCCTTCGCGGGCGTGGTCAAGTCGGGTGGCAAGACCCGGCGCGCGGCCAAGATGGTCATCCTCGATGCCGACCATCCGGACGTCCTCGAGTTCATCGATTCGAAGGCCCACGAGGAGCAGAAGGCCTGGGCCCTCATCGAAGCCGGGTACGACCCCAGCTTCACGGGTGAGGCGTACGGGTCCGTCTTCTTCCAGAACGCCAACCACAGCGTCCGCGTGACCGATGCGTTCATGCAGGCCGTCGTGGACGACGGCGACTGGACGACCCACGCGGTCGTCGGTGGCGCGCCGATGGACACGTACAAGGCCCGCGACGTCTTCCGCAAGATGGCCGAGGCGGCCCACCTGTGCGGCGACCCGGGCATCCAGTACGACACCACCATCAACGACTGGCACACCAGCTCGAACACGGCACCGATCTACGCGTCCAACCCGTGCTCCGAGTACATGTTCCTCAACGACACCGCCTGCAACCTCGCGTCGCTGAACCTCATGAAGTTCGTGGATGCGGACGGCGAGTTCGACGTCGAGAGCTACCGGTACGCGGCCAAGCTGACCCTGACCGCCCAGGAGATCCTGGTCGACAACGCCTCGTACCCGACGCCGCAGATCGAGGAGAACAGCCACAAGTTCCGACCGCTCGGACTCGGCTACGCCAACCTCGGCGCGCTGCTGATGAGCCGCGGCCTGGCCTACGACAGCGACGAAGGTCGCAACTTCGCGGCCGCCCTCACCGCGATCATGCACGGCGAGGCGTACAAGCAGTCCTCGATCATCGCGCGCGATCACGGCGGTCCGTTCTGGGCCTACCAGGAGAACCGCGCGCCGTTCCTCCGCGTCATCAACAAGCACCGCGACGCGGCGTACGAGATCCCGACGAAGGGTGTCCCGCAGGACCTGCTCGACAACGCCAAGGCCGTCTACGACGAGGCCCTGGAGCTCGGCACGGACTACGGCTATCGCAACGCCCAGGTCACCGTGCTCGCGCCCACCGGCACCATCGCGTTCATGATGGATTGCGATACGACCGGCATCGAGCCCGACATCGCGCTCATCAAGTACAAGAAGCTCGTCGGCGAGGGCTTCATCAAGATCGTCAACCAGACCGTCCCGGCCGCCCTGCGCAAGCTCGGCTACGGCGCGGAGCAGGTGGACGAGATCCTCGCCTACGTCAACGAGCGCGAGACCATCGAGGGTGCGCCGCACCTCAAGCCACAGCACCTGCCGGTCTTCGACTGCGCGTTCAAGCCCGCCAACGGCGAGCGATCCATCCACTACATGGGCCACGTCCGGATGATGGGCGCCGTCCAGCCGTTCCTGAGCGGTGCCATCAGCAAGACCGTCAACATGCCCGAGGCCGCCACGGCCGAGGAGATCGAGACCGTCTATCTCGAAGGCTGGAAGCTCGGCCTCAAGGCCATCGCGGTCTACCGCGACAACAGCAAGCGCAGCCAGCCGCTGTCCACCGGCAAGAAGGCCGATGGCGATGTCGCCTCCACCGAGGCGACCAACGAGGTCATCGACGGGCTGCGCAAGCAGCTCGCTCGAGCCCAGGCCGAAGCCGCCCTCCCGCATCGACGCCGCCTGCCGGCCGAGCGGACGGCGATCACGCACAAGTTCGACATCGCCGGCCACGAGGGCTACATCACCGTCGGCCTCTACCCGGACGGCCAGCCCGGTGAGATCTTCCTCAAGATGGCCAAGGAAGGCTCGACCGTCTCGGGCCTGATGGACGCCTTCGCGACCACCGTCAGCGTCTCGCTCCAGTACGGGGTGCCGCTGCGCGACCTGGTCAACAAGTTCGCCCACGTCCGGTTCGAGCCGAGCGGCTTCACCGGCAACCAGGAGATCCCGATCGCGAAGTCCCTCGTGGACTACATCTTCCGCTGGCTCGGCTCGCGCTTCCTGTCCCCCGAGGAGAAGGTCACGCTCGGCCTCCAGCCCGCGGCCGAGACCGGTGACGAGCCCCCGGCGAGTGGCTTCGGGGCCGGCGCGGCCGCGTTCCTGGCGGGCGGGTCGACCCAGGCCGTCGCTCCGGAGCCCGCTCCGGTCGTGGCTCCTGAGCCGGCACCGGCACCGGCCGTCGAACCCGACAAGCCCGTCGCCACGGCCGTCGCTCCGGCCCCGGCGCCCGTCCACGAGGAACTGGCGGTCATCGCGACCAACGGCCATGCCCTCGCGGCTGCGGCGAACGGCGGCTCGGCCAAGCCGGCCAACGGCAACGGCGGAGGCGGTACCTCCACGATCACCCTGAACCTCGGCGCCACCAAGGTGTCGTTCCAGACCCAGGCGGACGCCCCCGGCTGCTCCGACTGCGGCTCGATCATGGTCCGCAACGGCTCCTGCTACAAGTGCCTCAACTGCGGGAGCACCAGCGGCTGCAGCTGATCCCGGTCCGTACCTGAGAGAAGGGCCTCGGAGTCGCCTCTGGGGCCCTTCTGATTCCCCACGCTCAGGGCTTGATGCGGTAGACCACGTCGCGTTCGATGGCGATCGTCCAGATCGAGCCGAAGTCGACCGCCAGGGGACCGTGGACCGCGGGCTCGTGCGTGAACGACGCCACGACCTCGTTGGTGGCCGGGTCGATCCGCGCCAGCCATGGGGTCGTGCTTCGAACCAGCACCTCCTCGTCGTCGGCCCAGAGCTCGACGCCGAGTTGCGGTGACCCGCCGATCTCGATCTCCGCGAGAATGTCGCCGGTCGCCGGGTCGATGCGAGCGACCTGGGGATCACCGGGTCGCGCCTGATCCTCGGGGTCGCCGTGGAGGGAGACCCACAGGCTGTCCGAGCCGATGACGATGCTCTTCGGCGACACCAGGCCGGACGCGACCACCTCGGTCGCCCCGGTCGCCGGGTCCAACCGGACCACCGTCCCCTCCCCCGGGAACGCCAGCCACAGGGCGTCGAAGCCGTAGGCCATCCCGCCGACGGACGCGGACACCGGGAAGCTCGTCGTCTCCTCCGTCGCGGGATCGAGCCGGATCACGGTGTCGCCCACCAGCGAGGTACTGCCGAGCGCCCAGATCATCCCGCCACCGAACGCGGGCTGGTAGAACGTCTGGGCGCCCTTGACGGGCACGCTTGAAGCGATCTTGTTCGTGGCGGGGTCGATCCGGTGGAGCGCATCGACCGCGCAGACCCAGATGTCGTCGTCGCTCGCGACATGACCCTGGCACAGGCGGTCGGGAAGCGCGATCGTCGCCACCACCTCGTTCGTGGCGGGGTCGATCCGGACCAGGTTCGGCGTGCCTTCTCCGGTCTGGATCGGCAGGTCCGGGGCAAGGACCCAGATCGAACCGAACACGGCGAGCGGCCAGTCCGGTGCACCGGGGACGGCGATCTCAGCCTCGATGCGGCCGGCGAGCGGTGTCCCAGCCTGGCTCGGTGACGAGCTTGCGGTGGCCGAGGTGGTCGGAGCAGTCGAAGCCGGCGCCGATGGCGTCGCCTGCACGCTCGGCGATCCCGCGGCCGGACCACCGCATGCCGCGAGGACCGCGACCAACGCGAGGGGAACGAGGACGGAGCGGCGCATCGAACCTCCTCCGAGGATCGGACGATGGTGCCATCTTCGTCGGGCTGTCGCTACCCCTCGATCGCGTCTGACGTCGGGCTCCACGGCATCGATGCCTGGTCTCGCTAGGCAGGTGAACACCCCGTGAGCCTCGCAGTCGACGATTCGACGGGAACGTCGATACTGGGCCCATGGATCCCTTCACGACCCCGATCCACCGACGCACCTTGCTCACGGACCTGGGTCGCGGCGCCTTCGTCCTGGCATTGGTCGGCATCGCCGGCTGCCTACCGGCGACCGTGCCGTCGTCGAAGCCGTCGGCCCCGGCGGCCCCGGATCCGTCCGCCGGCGCGAGCAGTCCACCGAGCCGGCCACCCTCTGCCAGGGCGGGCGTCGCGTGGGAGCGCGTGAACCTCGGCTTCGTCTCGGCCTACATCCTCAGCCGCGACGATCGGGCCGTCATCATCGATACCGGCGTCGAGGGGAGCGCGGACGCCATCGAGGAGTCGCTCTTCGCCGTTGGCCTCGACTGGTCCGCCGTCGGCCACCTGATCGTCACCCACCGCCACGGCGACCACGCCGGGAGCGTCGCCGATGTGCTCGAACGCGCTCCCTGGGCTCTGGGCTACGCCGGCGCCGAAGACGTCCCGTTCATCCCGGATCCCCGCCCGCTGACCGAGGTGACCGACGGCGACGAGGTCTTCGGCCTGACGATCGTCGGCACCCCGGGCCACACGGCGGGCAGCATCTCCGTCCTCGACCCGGCCAGTGGCCTCCTGGTCGCAGGCGACGCCCTCGGCACGAGCGGTGGCAAGCCCACCCTGCCCGGCGCCCAGTTCACCGAAGACATGGACCTCGCCAAGCAGTCGATCGTCAAGCTCGGCGAGCTGTCGTTCGAGACCCTGCTGGTCGGCCACGGCGATCCCATCGAATCCGGCGCATCGGCGGCCGTCGCCGCCCTTGGGGCTGCCGGGTAACGACACCGCGCGGTCCTGCGATACCGACGCAACCGCCCGGGTGCACACTGGACCGCAAGGAGGCACGCCCATGGACTTCAACAGCATCCTGATCGGCACCGACAACAAGGACGCGCTGGTCGAGTACTACACGAAGGTGCTCGGCGAACCGACGTACACCGACGACAGCTATGCCGGCTGGCAGCTAGGCTCGGGCTGGGTCAACATCGGCGCGCACTCCGAGGTCCATGGCCGCAGCGCGAGCCCCGGCCGGCTCATCTGGAACATCGAGACCAAGGACGTCCAGGGCGACTTCGATCGCATGAAGGCCGCCGGCGCGATCGTCGTGACGGAGCCCTACAGCTTCGACGGCTACCCGGACGCGTGGATCGCCACGTTCGAGGACCCCGACGGCAACTACTTCCAGCTCATGACCCCGATGGAGATGTAGCGAAGCGCTACTTGGCGATCTCCCAGAGGTGACCGGCCGGATCGGCGAAACAGGCCGTCCGGACGCCCCACGGCCGGTCGATCGGGCCGTTCAGGAGGGTGACGCCGCGAGAGACCAGGCGATCGCACACCGCGTCCACGTCGTCCACGGTGATCGTGAACTGCAGTCGGGCGCCGGCATCGGGTGATGCGACGCGCGCCGGCTCGATCAACTCGGGTGCTTCGGTCGCCTGCAGGAGGTTGACGAGGGTCCCGTCGAAGTCGAAGACGCACGACACGTCGTCCTGGTAGTGGACGGGCAACGCGAAGACGTCCAGGTAGAACTGCCTCGTCGTCGCCAGGTCCTCGACGAACAACGTGATGGCGCTGATGCCGGCCGGCCAAGATGCCATTCGATACCTCCTGCCGGCATCCTAGCCGCCCGGACGGGGCGGGGCCTTCGCCCGTCAGTAGGCGCGCTCGTCGACCACGTCCACCAGCCGCGCGTTTGGCGAGCCGCCCAAGGCGGCGACGGCCATCGGCAGCGTCCACATTCGGTCCAGGGCCACCCGGAACGACTCGGCGGTCGCACGGTCGTCGAACTCGAGGTCGATGGCCACGTCGTTCGGGTCGACGATCGAGCGGTAGACGCGATACCGGCGAACGCCACCGGCCTCGCGACCGATCGGGTCGCTGTCGAAGGCGGCCTTCCACGCATCGAAGTCACGGACGGGATGCTCGATGTGGATGATGGTCATGGCGTCCGCCTCCGGATGGTGCCGACCAGTGACTACAGTGTCACTGTATCGACCTAGTGGTACTGTACTGACGTGAGCGAACCTGTCAAGCCGGGCACGGTCGACTACGCACGCCGCCGGGCCCGGGCGCGCGTGACCCGGACTCGCATGCTCGAAGCGGCCCGGGAGCTGTTCCTCGAGCGCGGCTACGTCGCCACGAGCGTCAACGCGATCGCGGAGCGCGCGGACGTCGCCCCCGAGACCATCTACTCGACATTCGGGACGAAGCGGGCCCTCCTGGGCGAAGTCGTGGACGTGGCGATCGCGGGTGACCCCGATGCTCCGCCGGTCATGGACCAGGCCTGGGTCACGGAGCTGCGGACCGAGCCGGACATCCGGCGACGACTCGCGATCCTGGCCTCGAACGGGGCCGCGCTGCTCGCCCGCCGCGCCGCCATCGACGGCGTCGTCTCCGCGGCGGCCGCGTCGGACCCGGAGATCGCCGCCCTTCGCGACGTCGGAAAGGCGCAGCGGCTCGCCGGTCAGCGAGCCCTGCTGGGCATGGTGATCGGCTCCTCACGGCTGCGTGACGGCCTGGATCTCGACATGGCCGCGGACACGCTGTACGCGATCGGCAGCCCCGAGACCTATCGACTGCTGGTCATCGATCGGGGCTGGACAACGGAACGATTCGCCCGCTGGTATGCCGAGACGCTGGAGCGCCTGCTGCTAGCCGACCCGTCCCAGCCCGACCGCTGAGGGCCGACCGGCGATGACCGAACGATGGCAGCCTCAGCGCCGTCGGTAGGCGAGCTCCCAGTTCGTCGCCCAGGTCGCTCCATCGTCATCGGAGCGCTGCCAGCGCCAGGTGAGCGAGTCCGGTTCGATGTCGCTCCAGACCATCCGAAGCTGGACCGGCTTGCCTTCGATCTCGCGCGAGTGGACGAGCACCATCCGGGGGCCCGGCTCCGCCGGATCGCTCGACTCCGCCTCCCAGCCGCCGACGAAATGCAGATACGCGCCGTTGTCGTCGACCCAGGTCTGGCGCCAGCGGCCATCCATCCCGCAGACGGAGACGCTCAGGCCGCGGAGCTGCGCGTCCCGCTCGCCATCGAAATCCTCCTGGACGACCCGGCCGCCGAGGACCTTCCGAACGTGGTTCGTGCCGCTCAGGCCATCGCCCCAGCGGACATCCCAGTCGCCGACCCAGAAGTCGAACTGGTCTGCGCCTGCCGGAAGTGCCGGTGTCGCGGTCGCGTCCGTCATCGAACCCTCCTTCTACCCCGCCGACCCGGCTCGGCTCCGTGTCGCCCCAGCAGGTCAGGGCGTGGGCGGCCCGACCGTCACAGGGGCACGGCCACCGGGATCGGGAACGTCGACTGCGAGGCCATCAGGTCCACGACGGACGAGTTCGTGGCGAACGTGGGATCGCCCAGGGTCCCGGTCGTCTCGATCCAGACCGGGTATCCGCCGACATCGATGAGGTATTGGTAGCGGGTCGTCCCGATCGGAAGGCCTGCAGCGTCGGTCAAGGACGTCGCCTGGATCCGGGTCGCGGGCAGACCGGAGATCGTGACCGGCTCGTTGGTCGTGACCGTCCAGTTCGCCGGGTCCGTGGCCGCGGCGAGGGCCGCGTCATAGGTCCCGGCTGGGTCCGCCTTGACCATGACCGCCGTCGACAGGGTGGCCGGATCGGCGGGGACCTCGATGGGCACCGGGTCGTAGTAGCGGCACGCCTGGACAGGTGGCTCCGTGAGCGTGAACCAGTCGGCCGGGTAGACGAGCGTCGCCACCGTGATCGGCGGATCGCTGACGGTCAGGTCGCACGTGGCGACGGGCGGCAACGACGGGGGCGGTTCGATCGTGGGTGCCGCTGACGGGCTTGGCGCGGCCGTCGGTGCAGCCGTGGGCTTGGGCGTGGGCGTTGGCGTCGCGCTCGGCTCGGCGCTCGGAGCCGCGGATGGCGCGTCGCTCGGGGCCGGACTCGCGCTAGGGGTCGGCGCCAGGCTCGGGCTGGCGGACGGCTCCAGTGCCGACGGTCGCACGAGGCCCACGAGGGTCGTGCCGCTCCGGTCCTGGAGCTGGAGGGTCTGGCCCCGGGACTCGACCGAGGCGACGCCCTGGAGCGCCGTCAGGAACGCCGCTTCCTGCACCATGAGATCCTCGGCACAGATCAGCCGGGTCGTCGCGAGGGGTCCGATGGCCGCGACGTTCCCGTTCGTCGTGTACGAGCCCTGGAACGTGTTGCAGCCGGCCGAGCCGGAGACCCGGGCGAGGCGGAAGACGACGGTCAGCTCCGTGTCGGGAAGGGGTGCGGTGACCGTCCCGGCGCCGTCGCCGTAGGAATCCACGACCCACGAACCCAGCAGCGGGTTGGCCGGCGCCGCCTCGAACACGAGCAGGACGGCGCGATCCGGGCCGCGCACGACCAGGGAGCCGGCGCGAACGCTGTAGAAGCGACTCTGCTGGAGCAGGCTGACGAACGACGACTCGAAGGCGTTGATGGTCTCGGAACAGAACGCCAGGGTCATCTTCGGCATGCCCACCAGGAGCATCCGACCGGCGGCGCGATAGACGGCGTCGTAGTCGTTGCAGCCGGCGAAGCCCTTCACTCGGTTGGCCGTGAACTCCGCATCGGCGTACAGGCCTTCCGGGACGACGGTCAGCGCGCCGTCGACGGCGTAGCTTTCGAGGACCCAGTGGGCGGACTGCAGCTCACCGCCGTTGCCTTCCGTGCCATCCTCGGCCGATCCACCCGACGAGCAGCCGGCCACGACCAGGGCGATCGCGGCACACGCCGCGAGCCATCGAGTCTTCATCGGCGAACGCCTGCGCGCGGCTACTGCGACTTGCTCGCGACGTACAGGGCGAACAGCCGAAGCGCATGACCCAGGGCCGCGACGATGAGCGCCAGGAACAGCGGGACGCCGATCGCGGCGGCCGAGATGGCCAACGACTCGAGGAAGTCGAACGCCGGCCGACTGGCCAGGTCGATCCACCAGAACAGGCCCGCGATCAGGGCGTAGATGATCGAGATCCATCCGACCCAGACGAACACGGTCGCGATGGAAGCCAGCCGGGCGGCGTCGCGCTGCACGTCCACGATGATGATCCTCCAGGTTGGAACGAAGGGAGCGATGACCCAGGGCGGCCCATCCACGAGCACCGAGCCGTCCGCCAAGCATACCGAGGCAGGGAAGCTGTCGCCTCCCTAGTCGGACGCGGGAGCGACCGGCGCCTTGCGTGCCTCGAACCCGAGCTTCCGTGCCTCGCGCACGGTGAGTGGCTCGGTCCGGGTCCAAGTGAAGGCCGTCGCGATCGCGTCCCACACGGCCGGGATCTCCCAATACGCGCTGTGCGACCGCGGGAAGTCCTTGCCGCCGCGGACCCGCAGGTCGACGACGCTCGCCAGGCCGTCGCGCCGCCGGAACAGCGGCTCGGCGAGGAACGACAGGAAGTCGCGGCTGTCATAGACGTTCAGCCACGGAACGGCGAGGTGGGGCGGGTCGGCCTCGTCGTACGGCATGGACGGGATGGCATCGAACGCGTAGAGCAGGGGTGCCTGCGACCCGACCGTCACGCACGCCTCGACCGGTGCCTCCGGCCACGACCCGAGCAGGTCCACGAGCGCGATCCCGCCGAGGCTCAGGGCGACCGGCAGGACCGGCCGATCCCCCGCGGCGACCTTCGCCTCGAGCAGCTGGTCCCGCAGGTAGGCGTGGATCGAGGCTCGGTGGCTGTGATAGCCGATGACGTCGGCCAGCATCTGGGGCCCGATGACATCGAACAGCGCTTCCCGCCGGTCCTCGAAATAGTTCGTCACGATCTTCATGACGGCGTCCCTGCGGATGCCGGCCTTCAGGATCGGCATCGGCATGGGTGACGGTCGGCCGCGGCGGTGGATCGCGGCCTTCCAGTTGCCGAGTCGCAGGCCGGAGTGACGGCGCCATTCGGGCGCGACGACGGTCACGTCCCAGCCACGAGCCCGGACCTGGTCCTCGATCCGGGCGACGTGACCGGCCAGCCCGCCGGACGTCTCGTTGGCGCCGTGAACGAAGAAGAGGATGCCGCTCGGCGGGCTCGGAGCCGTCGTCATGGACCGACCATACACGGCGAGGCCACGGGCCCGACGGTCCCGACGACCGCCGTCGAGCGGTCGCGGCGCCCGAATGTACGGGGTCGCCGTAGTCCGTCTTTGCCTCTCGCGCGTTCGGTCGTCGGGGCCGTACGCTGGTGACGTCGGTCAACGTCGTCCCCCGGCGCGGACCGACCGACAATGGCAAACCCGTCGCGAGGCGGGGACGCAAAGCCACGGGCCTCTCGCAGGTAGCCGGGTTGCCGAACAGGAGGTGGACCGATGTCGGTCCGGGTCTCCACTCGAGCGCGGAACGTCGCGCTCGGGGCCCTCAACCTCGGTGCGGTGCTGGCCGTGTTCATCGGAGCGGCAGCCAGCCTCCACATCTGAGACGCCGCGGCCGTCGGACTCCCCCGTCCGGCGGCCGTTTCGCGTCCGTTCGGGCGACGCCGACGACATCCGGCCGCGTAGGCTGTGGCGATGTCGACCCGACCTCCCCTCCCCGCCTGGCACGCGCCGGATCCGGACGCGATCACGCCGACGCGCGAGGCCGTCCAGACGTGGCTGGATGCCTACGTCCGGGCCTGGCAGTCGTTCGATGCGGCGGCCATCGGGGACCTGTGGACCGAGGACTGCGTCTGGGTCTACCCGTTCGGCGTGCGAGCCCGCGGCCGCGACGCGATCACCGCGGAATGGCTTGCCGAGCAGCACCTGGACGAGCCGGGCGGCTACGACGCCCACTACGAGCCGATCGCCATCGATGGCGACATCGTGGTGACCCACGGGCGGACGCGCTTCTTCGACCCGGCGACAGGCACGACGCAGGTCGTCTACGACAACGTCTGGGTGCTTCGCTTCGGCGCGGACGGGCGCTGCTCCGAGTTCCACGAGTGGTATGCCGGGCCGCCGGATCCGGCGGACGTGGCCCGCTTCGCGGCGTACGAAGCGGACCGTGACTGACGACAAGCGCTGGACGTGGCGCACGCCGGCCTGGCCCTGATCGTCAGCCGGTCGCCAGCGCAGTCGCCTGGCGGTTTCGCTCGTTGCGCCACTCGAGGAATCGGGCGCCGGCCTCCACGTTCCAGGCCGGCCCGTCGAACCCCAGCGTGAACTGGCTGAACCCCATCGCGATGTAGGCCTCCGCATCCTCGTCGACGAACCGGTCGAGATCGTCGGGTTCCACGCCGACACCCCACTCGATGGCGGCCGGGTCGCGACCCACGGCCTCGCACCACCCCAGCAGGGCGTCGACGCTCGGACGCACCTCGTCGGGCCGATCCGGGAACATCGCGTGCCAGCCGTCCGCCTGTTCGGCCACGAGCCGCAGCGTGCGTCGCTTGCCGGTCCCCCCGATGAGGATCGGCAACTGGCGGACCGGGCCAGGGTTCAAGGCGGCGAGCCTGGTCCTGATCGCCTCGATGGATCGTTCGAGGTGGTCGATGCGGCTGCCGCGGGTCCCGAAGTCGAAGCCGTACTCCGTGTAGTCGCGCTCCTTCCAGCCGGCCCCGAGGCCCAGGATCGTCCGGCCGCCCCCGATGCGATCGACCGTCCGGGCCATGTCGGCCAGCAGGTGCGGGTTGCGGTAGGACGTGCAGCTGACGAGTGGGCCGAGTTCGATGGTCGTCGTCGCCTCGGCCCACGCGGCGAGGATCGTCCAGCACTCGAGGTGGGCCCCGTCCGGATCGCCGTAGAGCGGATAGAAGTGGTCCCAGACGTACGCGATGTCGTACCCCATCGCCTCCGCCTGGAGGACGGCGCGGCGCATCGCCGGGTAGTCCCCGTGCTGGGGGTGGAGCTGGGCGGCGATGCGGATCGGGCGCACGGGTTCCTCCTGGTGTGGACGGTCCGTGCCATCCTCGACCTTCACCCTTGGTCAAGGTCAAGGGGTATCATCGCGCCGTGTTCCGGATCGCCCGATTCGCCAGCCTGAGTGGCGTGTCGCCCAAGATGCTGCGCGACTACGACCGCCTCGGGATCTTCCGTCCCGTGTGGGTGGACGAGCTGACCGGGTACCGCAGCTACTCCCCTGCCCAGCTGCCGGAGATCCGCCGGATCGTGGCGTTGCGCGACCTTGGCGTCGGGCTGGCCGAGATCCGACGCATCATGTCGGGCGGGGCGGACCTGGCGGTCATCCTGGAGGCGCGCCGCGTGGCGCTCGAAGCGGAGCGGCGCGAGGTCGACCGTCGTCTCGCCGCCTTGGACATCGACGTGGCGATGGCCGGCGCGGCCGGGCACCCGGATGTGGTCGTACGGGCCATCGAGAGCGAGCTGGTCGCAGCGATGGACGTCCGCGATGGCGACGTCGGGCGCGCGTTCTACGAGCTCGAGGCGTACGTCCGGGACGCCGGCCGCCGACGGGCCAGGCCACCGGGCGCCATCGCCGATGCGTCGGCGAGCGGCCGGTCGCGGACGGAGGTGTTCGTCCCGATCCATGGTCGACTGGAGCCCACGGCGTCGATCGCGAGCCGACGCCTCCCGCGCGTGCGCGCCGCGACGATCCTGGTGCGCGGGTCGTATGAGGCGCTCGAGCCCGCCCGCCTCGCCCTCGACGACTGGATCGCCGCCGCCGGCCTGACGGTGGCCGGCCCGCTCCGGATCCTGTACCTGCAGTTCGGCGCCGAGGCCGACCTGCGCCTGGCGCCGGAGTATCTCGTCGAGCACGACGCCGACTTCGTGACGGAGCTGCAGCGACCCGTGACGTGACCCGCGCCACGAACGCCGTTCGGGTCGCCTTCATCCCTTCTTCACGGCCGCTGCGGCACGCTGCGCGAGTCAACCCCTAGACCGTCCCCGTGCTCACCGCGGGGTTCCGGCAGGAAGGAGCTCGATTTGCGGTACCGCATCCGACGCCTGGGCCTCACGGGCCTGCTCACGATCAGCGCCATGAGCGCCAGCCTGGTCGTCCCAGCCGCCATGTTCGCGGCGGGCCCCGCGACCACCACCGCGGCCACCACGACGACGTCCACGGCGTGCAACGAGACGCGCTGGCCCGCGACCGTCCAGGGCATGCCGACCATGCTCAAGGCGGGCGGCCGCGCCGGGAACTACATCTGGCACAACTCGACCGGCTGGCACCTGCGCGCCACCCATGGGGGTGCCGCCAAGGTGATCTTCACGGGCCGGATCTACTCGACCACGCCGATCACGGTGACGCCATACCGGCTCGAGGCCAGCGACTCGCTGACGCTCAGCGCCGACAAGCTCGTGCTGACCTACCGGTTCGCGAACTACGGCTACCTCGACGGCTTCGACTTCAAGACCGCCTGCGCCAAGAAGCTCGTGTTCAGCGGCGCGATGAACGGGGTCAAGCTGCCGGTCGGCCGCATCTGGATCGGCCACGATGGCAAGCACCCGCTGCAGAACCCGTTCGCGGTGTGGCGCCGCTAGCGGCACCGAACGACACGATCCCGCGGAGCGGGCGGGCGATGGGTCCGGCCGCTCCGCAACCTCATCGCAACGAGGGGCTATGCAGATCGCGAGCGAGGGCGTATCCTTCGCACCGATCCACGGAAACGAGTCCGTGGACATGAACAACGTAGCTCGACGCAACTCGGACTCCTCTCACGACTGACGCGAGAACCCGAAGGGATCGCGCCGGCTATCGAGAGGAGTTTTCGTTTTCGTGTACAACGACAAGAATCTGACCTGTTCGGACTGTGGGCAGGAGTTCGTCTTCACCGCTTCCGAGCAGGACTTCTACGCTCAGCGTGGCTTCACGGAGCCTCGCCGATGCGCGTCCTGCCGGGCCAGCCGCAAGGCCGCCCGCAATGCGGACGGCGGCGGCTATAGCTCGGGTGGCTACAGCTCCGGTGGATATTCCAGCGGTGCCGGCAGCTACGGCGGCAGCAGCTACGGCGGCGAGCGCGCCCCGCGCGAGATGTTCTCCGCGACCTGCTCGTCCTGCGGCAAAGAAGCCCAGGTCCCGTTCCGCCCGACCAGCGGCAAGCCGGTCTACTGCTCCGACTGCTTCCGCAGCCAGCGCGGCTGACCTTCATCCTCTCGGCGTGGGCTGACCGTCAGCCCACCGAACCAGCGTGATCCCGACCCGGGTCGTCAGTCGACCCGGGTCGATCGATTCTCGGGGCTGGTAGGCCTACGGCTGGAAGTCGATGGATTCCACGATCCCGACCATCTCGGCGATGGTGGCATCGCTGGTGCCCGGCATGGACATGGCATCGATGACCAGACGGGTGCCGCCGACATCCAGGATCCAGAGCCGATCCACCTGACCCGGGCCCTGCTGATACCGGAGGCTGGCCGCGCCTGATCCGGTCCAGCTGAAGAAGCCCGTGCCTTCGCTGTCCGCATCGCACGTGGAGAAGTCCATGTCGGCCGGGACCGACCAGTCGAGCCGCTTGCCGCGGTAGCCGTCCAGGGTGACGTCGACCGGAGTCGTCGCCTCGCGCAGGGGCACCGCGGCGAGGGCCGAAGCCAGACCGTCGACCGTGGGAGCGGGATCCAGCAACGGAACGTCCCACTGGCACGGGTGCGCGTAGACCTCATCGACCGACCAGAAGGTGATCCCGGCCCACTCAGCCTCATCCTCGCCGCCCAGGTTGACGCCCCAGCCGTCGATGCTCGACCAGCCGTCGGGCACGGTGATCATGGCGTCCGGGACGCCTGATCCCGCCGTGACGTTGTCCATGTCGATGAGGTATGAGCCTGGCGTCAATGCGGCCTGTGAGATGGGCAACGGGTCGGGCACCCCACTCGGGACCGGTGTCGCGATCGCGGCACTCGGGGTGACGCTCGCTGGAGTCGTCCCGGCGCTCGACCCGGATCCCGGTGGCGTCGCGGCGCACCCTGCGGTGACGATGGCCAGACCGACGATGGGCGCTGCGATCCGAACCACGCTTGACGCTCGCCTGTGCACGGCTCCCCTCCTGACGTGAGCTTGACGGGCTCGGCGTGATCGTCGTGACCCTCGATGCGCCGGCCGACCTGTGCGCCGGTCGGTCGACCGGTGTCGACCTGTATGACTGCCACCGGGTCGTGCGACGTTCGATCTTCGCCGTCCGCTCCGGGTCAGCGCGGCCCGGCTAGCCCCAGTCGCCGTTGCCGGCCACCTTCGCGACCGTGACCCGGATGACGAAGCCGGGTGGCGGATCGGGCATCGGCGGGAAGCGTGTCCCGGGCCCGATGTAGATCTGGGCCAGGTCGTGCAGGAGCTGCGCGGCCCCACCCTCCGTCACACGCGCGGTCCCGCGCAGGACGAGGTAGTTGTCGAGGTCGTACGCGTTCCGCCCGGGCGCCTGGAACGACACGGCGATCCGCGGATCCCGACGCAGGTTGCGCAGCTTGGCCTGGTCGTTGAGCGTCCCGATGACGATCTCGTCGCCCTCGATGCCGACCCACGCCAGCGAGACCTGCGGTCCGCCATCCGCGTCAAGCGTGACGACGTGCGCGATCGGACCCGTCGCGATGAACCGACGGATCGGCTCGGTCATACCGGTGATCCGGCTCATCCCGGTCCCGTCGGACCCGCACCGCGCCGGCGGATCCACCCGATGCTGTGCGGGAATGTCGGACCGGGTGGCTGTGGCAGCACGTCCCGGATGGTCGGGTCGGCGGCCGCATGGCGGCGCGCCAGTTCGAGCTTCAGGCTCTCCTCGCCACGACGCATCGCCCAGTGGTGGTTCGCCCCGAACATCGGCTTCATCGCGAACGACAAGCGCTTGAGGATCCCCTTCTGGGCGATGACCAGCCAGTCGTACGTGACCTCGGTGAGGGCACCGCTCGGCGCGTCGGGACCGGCAAGCGGCGTCAGCCGCCAGATCCCGCGACCGTCGAAGTCGCCGATCGCCTCGAGCTCGAACCCGCGCGGCGGGTCGGAGCGGGTGATCCTGAACCGCCACCGCAGCGTGTACGGCAGGAACCCCTTCGTCCACAGCGACACCACCCGCCCGACGCCCGTGGCATCGCCCGGCTCAGCGACCGTAACGGCCAGATAGACGGATGGCCACCAGCGGGCGAGGTCGGGCGCGTCGGACAGGACGTCCGTGATCTCCTCGGGCGTGGCGGCGATCCGCCACGTCGTGATGTAGTGGTACTCGTTGGAGGCCACGCTGTCCCCGCGGGATCAGTCGCGGTTGGAGGACCGGCGCGGGCGCTCTTCCTTGGGGGCCTTCGGCTCGTGGCCGGGGCGCGGCGGTCGCGGGGCGGTCCCCGGAGCCATGTCCGGTCGCTTCTCCTCGGGCCCGCGAGCGCGGGCGGCCGCGACGGATTCGTTGAAGGCCTTGGCCGCAGCCGGCGTGAGGCTGCCGATCCAGGCGGCTTCGATCTGCTTGACGCGCTCGGTCTCGGCGGTCCGCCGAGCCTTCTCGTACTTGGAGTGCTTCGCCACGTTCCGTCCTTTCGTCGCGCCGATGTGTGGCGCGCGTGTCCGGGGAGTGTAGCCGCCGTCGCCTATCCTTGGGACGTGAGTCTCTACCGCCTCGACGAACCCCACGACCTCATCGCCCCCAGCCTCGTGGCGGCATTCGATGGTTGGGTCGATTCAGGGTCGGCGGCGACGACCGCGCTCGGGACCCTGGTGACGGATGCGCGCATCGTCGCGCGCTTCGAGGCGGATCGCCTGTTCGACTATCGGGCCCGACGGCCGACGCTCGACATCCTCGACGGCCGCCTGACCGAGATCGTCTGGCCGGAGCTGGTCCTGCGCGGGACTCGGGTCGGCGAGCGCGACCTGCTCATCCTGACCGGCGCCGAACCCGACTACCGCTGGCGCGAGTTCGCGGACGCCATCGTGGACCTGGTCCGCCAGCTGGGCGTCGTCGAGTGGATCAGCCTGGGCGCCATCCCCGCGGCCGTGCCCCATACCCGTTCCGTGCCGATCCTGGGCACGGCCAGCGAGCCCGGCCTGCTCCGCGGCGGGATCCGGCCCGGGCCACTCGGGCGTCTGCGGGTGCCATCCGCGCTCGTGTCCGTGCTGGAGCTCGAGGTCTCGCGGGCAGGCGTCCCCGCACTCGGCTACTTCGCCCAGGTCCCGCACTACGTGTCCGGGCCGTATCCCGGCGCGGCGCTGGAGCTACTCCGGGCGCTCGGCCGCCACCTGGGCCTGGATCTGCCCGAGGGCGACCTGCCCGACGAGACCCGCCAGCTGCGCTCGCACCTGGATTCGCTGGCCGCCGGCGACGCGACGACACGCGCCTATGTCGAGCGCCTCGAGTCGATGGTGGACGAGGAACGCCTGCCCGCCGGCGACGACCTCATCGAGGAGATCGAGCGCTTCCTGCGCGACGGCGGCACGACCACCACGAGCTGAGGGAGCGCGGAACCCGGACCTAGCCGGCGGAGACGATCCGCGGGATGGTCGAGGTCGCGAGGCGCTCTTCGAACTTCTTCGCGGCGACATCGAGCTGCTCGAGATGCTCGGCCAGGCGCTTGCGGGCGGCCTCGGCGGCCGCGTTGAGGCCCTCAAGCTCGAAGATGCCCCAGTACTTGATGATCGGCATCAGGACGTCCTCGCGGTGGACCCGGATGTCGTAGATCCCGGCCTTCGCGATCTGGGCGGCCTTGCGGATGAAGTTGGGGATCCCGGCCCCCGGCATCTGGAATGCCAGGACCTCGTCG
Organism: uncultured Anaerolineaceae bacterium; assembly: GCA_964579825.1. Classification (GTDB taxonomy): domain Bacteria; phylum Chloroflexota; class Limnocylindria; order Limnocylindrales; family CSP1-4; genus SPCO01. The sequence goes on along the minus strand of CAZOHT010000011.1, from coordinate 56,206 downwards.
ACGATCGCGCACACCGCGGCCGACGGTTCGATCTTGATGGCGGCCGCGAGGATGTCGCGGTAGAACACCATGTGCAGGTTCTCGTCGGCGGCGATGCGGACCATGATCTTGTCCGCGACCGGGTCGTCCGAGTAGCGCCCCGTGTTCCGGTGCGCGATACGGGTCGCGAGCTCCTGGAACGCGACGTATGCCAGCCCGTGCAGGGTGTCCGGCGCGTCGTGGTCGTAGCCCTGCTGGAGCTGGGTCATGCGGCCCCGTTCGAGCAGGATCGGGTCGATGTTGCGGGTGACCGTCAGGTAGTCGCGGAGCACGATCGCGTGACGACCCTCCTCCGCGGTCCAGCGCCCGACCCAGTTGATCCACGCGCCATCGCCGCGGCCGAACATCCCGTGGATGAGCCGGTGGTAGCTCGGCAGGTTGTCCTCGGTCAGCAGCCCGATCTCGAACGCGGTCTGGGCGACGCCCGTCAGCCGGGGCTGATCCGGGGTCCACGGCTCCTTGTCGAAGTCGCGGCCGAGCCGATACGGGATGAAGTCGTGGGGGAACCATTCCACCGCGACCCTGGCGTGCCGGTCGTACAACCGCCCGGCCTCGGGCTCCAGCTCGTGCAGGAGCGAGCGCTCATCGTAACCAGGGTCGAAGTCGGTCATGCGCGAAGCGTAATCGCATCCGCTCGGATGCTGCTTGCCGGTCCGTGCGGATGTGCACGGGCCGACGGGCGCGCACGCGTGCGCTAGGCTCTCGCGATGACGATGCGGACCGTGACGGCCACGCGCTACGTGACGCCCCTGCGCGAGGGCGGGTCGCTGCCCGGTCTCGTGGAAGCCGACGACGACGGCCTGTATGTGGTGAAGTTCCGGGGCGCCGGCCAAGGTCCGCGGGCGTTGGTGGCGGAGTGGCTGGGCGGCGAGCTGGCCCGGGCGATCGGCCTGGCCGTGCCGGACCTGGTCGCGGTGGATGTCGACCCGACCCTCGGTGACGCCGAGCCCGACGAGGAGGTCCACGACCTGCTCGGCGCCAGCAACGGCCTGAACTTCGGCATGGACTTCCTGCCGGGCGCCTTGACGTTCAATCCGGCGGCCAGCACCGCCCGCGAGGTCATCGACCCGGCCGTGGCGGCGGACATCGTCTGGCTGGACGGACTGATCACCAACCCGGATCGCACGGCGAACAACCCGAACCTGCTGCTGTGGCATGAGCGACCGTGGCTCATCGACCATGGCGCCGCCCTGTACATCCACCACACCTGGCGCGATCCCGAGACCCACGCGCGTGGTGCGTTCGAGCGCATCCGGGACCACGTGCTGCTGCCGTTCGCCGGATCCATCGCCGACGCGGATGCCCGTCTCGCATCGCGCATCGATCCGGCCTGGCTGGAGGGACTCGTGGCGGCGATCCCGGAGCTGTGGCTCCCGGACGACCCGGTCATCGGCGACGCGGACGCGCAGCGGCAGGCGTACGTGCGGTACCTGGTGCGCCGGCTCGAGGCCCCGCGCCCGTTCGCGCAGGAGGCGGACCGTGTCCACCGCGCCGCGTAGCGCCTTCCAGTACGCGATCATCCGGGTCGTCCCGCGGGTGGAGCGGGGCGAGAGCCTCAACGTCGGCATCGTCCTGTTGTGCCGGCCGCGTCGGTTCCTGGGAGCGCGTGTGCACCTCGACGAGGCGCGCCTGGCCGCGCTGGCCCCGGACCTGGATCCGGGCACCATCCGGCCGCACCTCGACGCCATCGAGCGGATCGCCGCGGGTGACCGGACGGCGGGGCCGATCGCCGGCCTGGAGCTCGCCGAGCGGTTCCACTGGCTCGTGGCGCCGGCCAGCACGATCATCCAGCCGTCGGACGTCCACACCGGGCTGTGCGACGACCCGGAGACCGAGCTCGACCACCTGGTCGCGACCCTGGTGGCCGTGCCCCGATCGCCTACGACCTGAGGCGACGCTCCGCCAGTTCGAGGGATTCCTCCAGCGACTCGGTCCGATGGGGGGTCGCGATCTCGATCCGCAGACCGGGCCGGAACGCGGAGGAGCCGCCCTGGGTGGCCGTGAACGCGCGCTGCAGCCGATCGGCCGCCGCATGCGCCGCTCGCGACGAGGTCTCGGGCAGCAGCAGCTGGAACCGCGACCGACCCATCCGGACGACCCGGTCGGGATCGCGCGCCTCGGCGCGGACGACGTCGGTGAACTGGCGGGCCATCCGGTCATAGGCCACGTCGCCCTGCCCGCCGGGCAGTTCGACCAGCAGGACCGACGCGGGTCGGCCGTAGCGGGCGTGGCGGGCCGCCTCGTAGCGAAGGGCTCCGAGCCAGTCCGCGCGAGTGTCGAGTTCGACCGGACGACGCTCGCGCTCGATGTAGGGCCCCTGGCGGCGTTGCCGGAGCTCAGGCGGTCCCTCGATGAACGCCTCGATCCGTTTCGTCGTGCGCTCATCGTGATGCGCGTCCGGCATCACGAACTTGCGGGCCCGCTTGGGTCTGGGGGCGGCGGAGGGCGGCGTGGGATCGTCGACGGGGTCGGTCACGGGGTGGGGCCAGTCTACCCCGGGTGCCGTGCCGACGCCCCGGGCCCGGGTGCGGGCACGGGCCGGATGGCGGTCAGGCCTTGGCGGCCTTGGCGGCTTTCGCCTCGGCCTTCTTGGCGCGCTTGCCGGCCTGGTACGCGGCCAGCGCTTCGGCCGAGTCGACATCGCCGAGCGTCGGGAAGGTCGGCGCGACGTCGTCCCAGCCGGGCGGCTTGATCCCATAGCGCCGGCCGACGATGACGATGATCGCCTTCGCCTTCATGGCCCCGATCCCGGGCAGGCCCAGCAGGCGAGACTCAAGGTCCTTGCCGGTGGCCGCCTCGGTCCAGACCCGTTCGGCCCGGTTGCCGTACTCGTCGGCGATGGCCTGGCAGAGCGCCTGGACGCGCTCGGCCATGCTGCCGGGGAAGCGATGCAGGGCGGGCGGTGTCTTGAAGACCGTGGCGAGGGTCTCGGGATCCATCGCGGCGATCCGGGCCGCGTCGAGGTGCCCGATCCGGCGCCGGAGCTCGGCGGGGCCGCTGAACGCCTTCTGGACGGTGACCTGCTGGTCCAGTTCGAAGCCGATGAGCAGCGCGAGGGGCTCGCTCACGAGGAGCGCGTCGGACTCGGGGTCGCCGGTGAACGGGAGCGACGTGGGGATCGTCATGCGCGCCATGGTAGTGCGGGACTGCTAGTCTCGGCGGATGACGACGCGCACCCTCATCCACGCCGACCATCTCCTGGACGTCGCGACCGGTACCTGGTCGGACGGCGCACGGGTCCTCGTCGAGGACGGTCGGGTCGCCGCGATCCTGAGGCCCGGCGCCGACGCACCGGAGGGGGCGGCGGCGCTGACGCTCCCCGGCTCGTGGGTCCTCCCCGGGCTCATCGACTGCCACAGCCACCAGGTCGGCGAGATGGAGTACGCGGGCGTCCCGGGCACGATGACGTCCAGGTCGGAGGAGGCCCTCATCGGCGTCCGGAACGCGCAGACGACCCTGCGAGCCGGCTTCACCACGGTCCGCGACGTCGGCTCCTTCCGGTCGTTCGTGGACGTCGAACTCGCCCGGGCGATCGACGCGGGCTGGACGCCCGGTCCCCGGATGCAGTCCTGCGGCGCGATGATCACGAGCCCGGGTGGTGGCGGCGACGTCACGGGTCTTGCGCGCGACATCGGGATCCCGGGCGACCTGCGGTTCGGTGTCGTGAGCACGCCTCACGAGATGCGCGAGAAGGTCCGAGCCCTGATCGGCGGAGGCGCGGGCGTCATCAAGCTCATCGTCACCGGTGCGGTCCTGACCCGCGGGACGAAGACCGGGTTCGTCGAGCTCGACGCCCCGATGGTGGAGGCGGCCGTGGACGAGGCCTGGCGCCAGGGCGTCCATGTCGCCGCCCACGCGCACGGGACCGAGGGGATCAAGGTGGCCATCCGGGCCGGCGTTCGCTCCATCGAGCACGGCTCGCTCATCGACGACGAGGGCATCGAGCTGATGGTCCGCCACGGGACGTACCTGGTCGCCGACATCTACGACGGGGACTGGATCGCCGAGGAGGGCGAGCGCGCGGGCTGGCCGGCCGAGACGATGGTGAAGAACGTCGAGACGACGCAGGCGCAGCGCGACGGATTCGCGAAGGCGGTCCGGGCCGGGGTCAAGATCGCCTTCGGGACCGACAGTGGCGTCTACCCGCACGGGATGAACGCGATCCAGTTCGGCTACCAGGTCCGCCATGGGCAGACCCCGGCGGAGGCGATCCGATCCGCGACGGCGACCGCGGCCGAGCTGATGGGCTGGGAGGATCGGGTCGGCACGCTCGAGCCGGGACGCTTCGCCGACCTCGTGACGTTCGGGTCGGACCCGCTCGCCGATGTCGCGACGCTGCGCGAGCCGCTCGCCGTGGTCAAGGGCGGCGTGCCGGTCGCCTGACCGGGGACGCCTCGGGGCGACGAGCCGCGCGAGGCCGGCGCGCCGAGGCCGGATCCGTCCCCTACTCGAGGTAGATCCGAACGCCGCCGCCCTCGTCGTCGACGTCGACGATGGAGCCCTTGAACCCGGAGGCCATCGCCTCGCGCACGCGATCCGTGAGCGACTCCGACAGCCCCGGGATCCGGTTGAGCGCTTCTCGACCGAGGGCGAGCGGGACGCGCAGGTTCACCACCTGGCGCCCCGACTCGCTGACCTCGATCCGGATCGCGCGCGCCGGCGAACCGTCGGAGGACGCCTTCGACCCCCCGGCGGACGCGGATCCCATGGCTGGGTTCGACCGATCGGCCTCATCCCGGCCGGCGCCCGCCAGGGCATCGAGGATCGGACCCGCCTCCTCGGCGGTGATCCGACCGTCGGCAACGAGCCGAAGGATGCGATCCATGGCGTCGTCGCCGCTCACGCGAGCGGCCCCGGCTGCCCGGCATCGAGGGCCGCGAGGCGCCGGGACGCCTCGTCGACGTCGATCTCGCCACGCTCCAGCGCCTGGAGGATGGTCATCGGGTCGCCCGCCGTGGTGGACCGGACGGCGTCGGCCGCCGCCACGCCGACCGGTGACGGCGGGGCCAGGGGCGGCTCCGGCGGGCGAGGCGCCTCCGGTGCGACGGGCGCCGTCGGGGCCGCGAGCGCGATGGTCGGCGTGTCCCCGGACGGGCGGACGGCCCGGGCCGGCTCCTCGACCCGGATGTCGCCGGACAGCGACCGGACGGTGAGGGTCGCGCCGCCGTCCCGGATGGTCATCGTCCGCGCGCCTCGCCCACCATCTTGACTGGACGGCACGGTCGATCGAAGGTCGCCCGTGACCGTCTTGGCCTCGATCCGGACGCCGCCCGACGGGGCCAGGAGCGTGTCACCGCTCACGGTCTCGATCGAGAACGGACCCGATCCGGTGAACCGACCTTCCAGTTGGATGTCACCACTGGTCGTGGCGATCCGGCAGGCGGTCAGGTCATGACCGCCGCGGATGCGGAGGTCGCCGGACACGGTCCGCGCCGCGATGGCACTCGAGCCGCTCGTCACCACGGTCACGTCGCCGGACACCCCGTCCAGGGCGAGTCGACCGGACACCTCCCGCAGGTCCACGTCACCTGATGCGGTGCGGTACCGCTGATCGCCGGTCAGCCCGACCGCGGTCAGGTCACCGCTGGCCGACTCGATGACCACGGTGGCCCCGGACGGGACCTCGACGTCGAGGTCCGGTGTCCGCCGACCGGCCACGAACTCCACCGACGCGACGCCGAGGCTGAACGTCCGGTCGGCATGGCCGGCCCGGACGGACAGGCTGCCGGGCCCCCGCTCGATCCGGGCCGAGCGCTCCAGGGTGCCGGTCGGATCGGTGATCCGCGCGGTCGATCCGTCGACGGCGCGCAGGCGGACCGCACTCGAGTGGACCCGGATGGCGATCAGCCCGGTCGCCCCGACCTCGTGCTCGATGACCGTCGAGACCGACGCGCTCATGACGGGTTCGTCCCGAGGGCACGGATCGCGACAGCCGCATCCTCTGCGCTGATCTCGTGACGGGCGAGCGCCTCCAGGATGTCCTGGCGCGAGGCCGCCGGGGACGCGACCTCGGTCACGACCGTATCCGCGTCATCGCCGTCACGCGGTCCGAAGCCGAGGGCTCGCACGAGCGCCTCGACGCGCGAGCGGACGGTCGGGTAGCTGATCCCGAGCTCCCGTTCCATGTCGCGCAGGTTGCCGCGGGAGCGCAGGAAGCTCTCCAGGATCGTGAGCTGTTCGCGGCTGAGCCGCCCGAACCGTCCGACGCTGAAGTCGCCTTCGAGCGTCGTCCCGCAACTGCCGCAATGGAGTCGCGTGACCGCCAGTTCGCTCGAGCAGACCGGACAGGTGGCGATGACATCGTGTGGCATCTGGGTATCGCTGACCTCTGTTCGTCGGGTTGTTGATGACGTTATAGAACATCACCTTTCTTTTTGTCAATATCGGACTTGCATTTTGTGAATCATGGCGCTACTGTGCGGGCCTGGACCCGCGCGGATCCGGATGGATCCCACCGGGGGCTTGACAGGTGACATTTCAGCGGTACATTACGTTCAACTTCTGCTGAATGTTCACTACGACATGGGAGGACCGGCTCCAGCAGCCGAGTCCAGGGAGGTGACAGGACATGGCACAGCACCAGGCACAGGGGCGATCGACCTTCGACCTGACCCTGTCCCTCGCGAACGACCGCATGCAGGCTCGACACCACGAGGCGCACTCGGAGCGTCTGGCCGCGCTGTCGGCTGTGACCGGGTCGGTCCCGGTCCGCGTTCGCGTGGGCAACGCGCTGATCGGCCTCGGGCAGGCGCTGGTCGCCCCGACGGGAGCCCAGCAGCCGTCGCTGACCGACTGACCCGACGATGCCGGACGATATCGTGGACCTGGGCCCGGAGCCGCTGGCGGAGCGGAGCATCTCGGACGTGGAAACGCTCAAGGCGTTGTCCGACCCGCTCCGCCTGCGCATCCTGGAGCTGATGACGGCGGGCCATGACGAGGTCTTCACGGTCAAGCGGCTCGCGGCCGCGCTCGACGTGTCCCAGACCAAGCTGTATCACCACGTCAATCTGCTCGTCGAGCGCGAGCTCATCCGACCGGTCGGGACCCGTGTCGTCTCCGGCATCATCGAGACGAGCTATCGGGTCGCCCAACGGAGCGTCAAGCTGGACCGTGGCCTGCTGACCGGAGACGAGCCCGTCCTCCATGACATGCTCACGACCATCTTCGACGGCGCCCGCGACGATATCGAGCGAGGGATCCGCCTTGGCGCCATCGACCTGACCGACGACGCCGACCCCCTTCGGAAGGTCATCCTCGCCAAGGGCCTGGCCCGCCTCACGCCGGAGCGCGCGACGGAGTTCCGGGCGCGTCTCCAGGCGTTGCTCGAGTCGTACGACGACGAGCTGCCCGACACCGCCGGCACGCCGTACGGGATCGTGCTCGGCTTCTACCCGATGGCCGGCACGGCAGAGGAGACCACGACCGATGACTGAGCGCGTCCCCTCCCCCGCCCTCGGCGCTCGCGACGTCCTGCGCATCCCGGACTTCCGTCGGTTGTGGATCGCCCAGGGGATCTCGGACGTCGGCGATGGCCTGACCCTCCTGACCCTGATGCTCATGGTCAATCAGCTGACCGGTTCGACGCTGGCCCTGGCGGCCGTCGCGATCGTCCTCGCCATCCCGCCACTGACGATCGGCATGGTCGCGGGCTCCTACGCGGATCGCTGGGACCGGCGCCGGATCATGCTCGTGTCCGACGGCCTGCGGGCCGTGACCGTGCTGGGCTTCGTCGCCATCGACTCCGCGGCGATGCTGCCGGCGCTGCTGGCGCTGGCCTTCATCCAGGCATCGATCGGCACGTTCTTCACGCCCGCCCGCGGCGCGCTCGTCCCGCGGGTCGTCCCGGCCGACGGCCTCCTGGCCGCGAATGCCGTCACCCAGGCGACCCGGGTGATCGCAGGCGTGATCGGGGCGGGACTGGCCGGCCTCATCGTCGGGATCGCCGGCACGACCTGGCCGGCATTCATCCTCGACGCCACCACCTTCGCGCTCTCGATGCTCCTGGTCTACGGCGTGAGCCGCGAGGCCGGACGGCCGAGCGACGCCGAGCACGTCGCCGGGACCGGGGTCGGGGCGTCCGTCGTGGAGGGCCTGCGGATCGTGACCGGGACACGGGTCCTGTGGGTGACCCTGCTCGCGCTGGCCGTGACCATGTTCGGACTGGGCGCCGTGAATGTGCTGTTCCTGCCGCTCCTCATCCGGGTGCTCGTGGTGAGTCCGGCCTGGCTCGGCGCCGTGGATCTCGCTCAGAGCGTGTCGATGATCCTGTCGGCCGGCGTGGTCGGCATCCTGGCCGCCCGGTTGCGCGCCACGACGATCGTGACGGTCTGCCTGATCGGGCTGGGCGCCATCGTCGCGCTCGTCGGCCAGTCGACGAGCCTCGCGCACGTGCTGATCCTGCTCTTCCTCATGGGCTGGCTCGTCACGCCCGTCCAGGCCAGCGTGGTCACCCTGATGCAGACCGGCGTGGACGATGCGGCTCGTGGCCGGGTCATGGCGACATTGCAGGCGGCCATGTCCGGCGCCGGCATCGCCTCCATGGTGTTCGCCGGCGTGTTCGGGGACCTGGTGGGCGTCCGGACCGTGTTCCTGCTGTCGGGCGCGGTCGTCCTGGCCGGGGGCGCCTTGTCGCTCGTGCTGTACCGCGGGATCGCCATCACCGCGGCCACGGATCCGGCCCCGGACACGGAGCGGCTCCCGGACGATCCGCTGACCGCCACGGGAGCCACTGGCTGAACGCCGGGTGAGCCGAAGCTCGGTCAGTCGCCCCGGAAGGACGCCGTCGAGCTGCCGAGGACCCCGGTCACGGCCCGGTAGTAGCGGCCGGGCGAACTCGGGTCCATCCAGACCTTCATCCCCTTCGTCCGTGTCGAGTCGAACGAGAAGTCGTAGTGCAGGTTGCGGCCGGGATCGGTCGCGAAGATGCCCCACATCGACAGGTTCGAGTTGAACAGGGACTTGATCGTGTGCGTGGCGCTGCCGTTGCCGATCGCGAAGACGGCCTTCGCGCCGGTGCGCAGGAAGCCCGCCGCGAAGTTGTCGGCTCGTCGCATGGCGACGCTCTTGGTGGGGTTCGCCCGGCCCGGCTCGGAGTTGCCCGACGCGTAGCACAGGTGATTGAGGATGACCACCGCGTTCGGGGCGAGGTGGATGTAGTTGCGGATGTAGTACTCGCCCCAATACTTGGTGTTCGAGTTGCCGTTCCCGGCCGACGAGTTCAGGCCCAACCCGTCCTTGGTGTAGGCCGAGAAGGCCCCGTACGGGCTCGGATAGCCGTTGCCGTGGCCGAGGTAGATCAGGAGGTTCGCCCCGCGAGCCGCGTCGCGCACCTTGGGCCAGGTGGCGTTGGGGCTGTAGATCTCGGTGACGGACGCGCCGTACGAGCGAGCCTGGCTGGCGTAGCTCTTGGCGGTCGAGATGTAGCGGCTCGTGCTGCCCTCGACCGGGCCCACGACGATGACGACCTTCATCCCGGTGCCTGCCGCTGCCGCGGGGGCCGGTGCGATCGCCAGGGAGCCGAGCGCGAAGGCCGCGGCCAGGCTCAGGATGGCCAGCTTGACTGCCCGTGTTCGATGGCTGGACGCCCGCTGGGCGCCTCGTTCGGGGACCGGCAACGTTCGTGCCTCCTCTCCTCCGGAACACCGCGCGAAGACGCGATGACGGTGGGTGTGGCCGCCGGCGGCAGGAACGGAGTCGCAGGGGACGTGCTCGATCCGGGTGAGCCGGATCGGTGCCGTCGAGCGATCACCCGACGAAGGTGTGACAGGGGTCTGCCGTTGGGGGCGGCGTTCTTCTGTTGTGGCCTGTCTATCGGGCTGACGCTTGGGGAGCGTTGCGGGCAGTATGCCAGCCCTCGGGCGATCCTGTCCCGGGCGACCTTCGGCGGTCGGATGGGTGGACCATCGGGGTCCGCCCCTCACGAACGGGCGATGGCGGCGACGGTGGCGGTGGTCAGATGCACCAGATCCGCGGGCCGCAGGACCAGCTGGAGGCCCCGCCGACCGGCCGAGACATAGACCGTCTCGTGACCCTCGACCGATCGATCGATGACCGTCGGCAGCCGCTTCCGACCGCCAAGGGGGCTGATCCCGCCGACGACGTAGCCGGTCGCGCGCTCCGCGGCGGCCGGCTCGGCGAGGACGGCCCGGTGGGCACCGACGGCGGCCGCCAGGCGCTTCAGGTCCAGGTCCAGGTCGACCGGCACGAGGCCCGCGACGAGTCGCGCGTCCGCACTCGCGATGAGCGTCTTGAACATCCGGCCCGGATCCACGCCGAGCGCCGCGGCCGCCTCGAGTCCGTAGCTCGGCCTGGACCCCCGGTCGCGGCCGTGGGGCTCGGGCGACTCGTACTCGACCACCTCGAAGGCGACCCCGGCGCGGCGCAGCGCGTCGATCGCGGGGGTCCCGTGGGCCGGCATGGGTCGGATGCTACCGATTTCGGCTATGCTCCGGGCGGTCCTGGACCGCGTCGCGCCCAGACTCGCGTGACCGCGCCGGACCTGCAGGAGCCGACTTGACCTTCGATACCCTTGGCCTCTCGGCCGATCTCGTCCGGACCGTCGCCGAGGAGGGCTACACGGCCCCGACGCCCGTCCAATCCGAAGCCATCCCACTCGTGCTCCAGGGACGCGACCTGCTCGCCGCCGCGCAGACCGGGACCGGCAAGACCGCGGCCTTCGCCCTGCCGATCCTGGACCGCCTGCGCAAGCACGCCAACACGAGCTTCTCGCCGGCACGCCATCCGGTGCGATCGCTGATCCTCGTGCCCACCCGCGAGCTGGCGATGCAGGTGGACGAGAGCTTCCGGACGTATGGCCGGACGGTCCCGCTTCGCTCGACCGTCGTCTACGGCGGCGTGCCCATCGAGCCTCAGACGAAGGCCCTGCGCGGTGGGGTCGAGATCCTGGTGGCGACGCCCGGGCGGCTGCTCGACCACGTCGGGCAGAACAACGTCAACCTGTCGCAGGTGGAGATCCTCGTCCTGGACGAGGCGGATCGGATGCTCGACATGGGCTTCCTGCCGGACATCCGCCGGATCCTCGCGCTGCTCCCCGGCAAGCGCCAGAACCTGCTGTTCTCGGCGACCTTCTCGGACGACATCCGGAACCTCTCGGGATCGCTGCTGCGCGATCCCGCCACCGTCGAAGTGGCGGCCCGGAACACGGCCGCCGAGACCGTCGAGCAGCTGGTCTACCCGGTCGACCGCGATCGCAAGGAAGCGCTGCTGGCCCATCTCGTGCGCTCACGCGACCTGCGCCAGGTCCTCGTCTTCACCCGGACCAAGCTGTCCGCCTCGCGACTGGCCTCACGCCTGGACCGCGAAGGGATCAACGCCGTCGCGATCCACTCGGACCGGTCCCAGCCGGAACGGACCCGGGCGCTCGAGGGCTTCAAGTCCGGAGAGATCCGGGTCCTCGTCGCCACCGACGTCGCCGCTCGAGGCCTCGACATCGAGGACCTGCCGGTCGTCGTCAACTTCGAACTCCCGTGGAACCCGCAGGACTACGTCCACCGCATCGGCCGGACCGGACGTGCCGGCCAGTCCGGGGAGGCGATCTCGCTCGTCTGCATGGACGAAGTGGACCTGCTCCGCGGCATCCAGCGGATGCTCAAGAAGGCCATCCCCTGGACGGTCGAGGAGGGCTTCGTCCCGGATCGCAACGTCGAGGCCCGTCCGCTGTCGACCCGGGCGGGCGGCCACGCGCGGACCGGGTCCGACCATCACGCCGCGCGCAAGCCGGTTCGCCGGCGTGCCGGGGCCTGAGGTCCAGCCCGGAGTCTAGGAACCCACCCGCGTCGGTTCGGACGCCGGAGCCGGTGCCGAGCCGGGGCTCGACGGTCCCGCCGGACCCGCCTCCCCCTTCGAGCCCGCGGCGGGTTCCCCGTCGACCATCTCAGCGCCCGGGAAGAAGAAGCCGAGCATCAGTTCGGCCGTGACGCGGTCGACCATGTAGCGGTTGACGAGCGCCTCCGGGATGGCAGCCGCACCCGCGAACGTCCTCCCGGCCCGCGTCAGGCGGACATCGCGAAGCAGCACGAACGAGCCGGCCGGGCGGGTCAGGGCACGGCCGGGGTCGAACCCGGGCATCGTGGGGATCTCGCCGTCGATGACGTACGGGCCGGCCTCGAGGTGGATCGGGTGCCACACGGCATGGACCGGCAGCGATGGATCCGCCTGGGTGACCGCCACGATGATGTCATCCACGGGGATGGCGACGGGACCGATCGGCCGTGGCCCGGGATCGTCGGGCCCTTGCCAGGTCGCGCGTTCGAGGGCGAGCTGCGACACGGCATCGAGCGCATCGCGCAGATGCCCCTCGGCGGCGACCCCGCCCCGGGCGATCCCCCCTGCGATGTAGGCGTCGACTCGGATGGTCATCCGGTCACCTCGGGCGTGGCCCGAGTCTGCCCGGCCCGGGCGAACGCGACCACCCCGACGGACGTACCCATCGTGCCCGCCAGACGTACCCCGCCACCTGCCGAGCCTCGCCGGCTGCACGTCTCGACAGGCTCCGCCAGACTAGGGCGATGCTCGAGATCGACGGCCTCACCAAACGCTATGGGCCCGTGGTGGCCCTCGATGGCACGACCTTCAGCGCGGCCCCGGGTCGGATCGTCGGGTTCCTTGGCCCGAACGGTGCCGGCAAGACGACGACGATGCGGTGCATCTTCGGGCTGGCCAGGCAGGACAGCGGCGCGGTCCGCTGGGCCGGCAAGGTCGTCGACCGCGACGCTCGGATGACGTTCGGCTACATGCCCGAGCAGCGCGGCCTGTATCCGCGGATGCGGGTGGCCGAGCAGTTGAGCTACTTCGGTCAGCAGCACGGCATGACCGGACGGGACGCGAACGCCGCGGCCATGCGCTGGCTGGAGCGCATGGACCTCGCCGATCGCGCCAAGTCCAAGCTGGAAGAGCTGTCGCACGGCAATCAGCAACGCATCCAGCTCGCGACGGCGCTGGTCCACGATCCGGAGCTGCTGGTCATGGATGAGCCGTTCTCCGGCCTGGACCCCATCGGCATCGCGACCATGGCGAACGTCGTCCGCGAGCGGGCCGCGGCGGGGGTCGGCGTCGTGTTCTCCAGCCACCAGCTCGACCTGGTCGAGGACGTCTGCGAAGACGTCGTGATCATCGCCCGGGGCCGCGTTGTCGCGGCCGGGCCGATCGAGGCCCTCAAGACGGCCGATGGCCGCAAGCACCTGGAGGTGGAGGTGGCCGACTCGGATGGCGCCTGGGTGGACGGCCGCACGGACGTCACCATCCTGGAGCGCGACGGCGGACGGCTCAAGCTGCTCGTGGACGAGCGCGTGGACCTGGACGCCCTGTTGGCCCTGGCCCGGACCGCCGGCGAGGTGCGCCGGTTCGCGTATGGCCCGCCACGGCTGTCCGAGCTGTTCATGGAGTACGTCAACCCCGCGCCGACCACCGAGACCGCCGCGTGAACCGCTGGCGCAGCATCCGCCTCGTCGCCAAGCGGGAGATCCTGGAGCGCGCCCGGAGCCGTGGGTTCGTCCTGTCGGTCCTGTTCACCACGGTCTTCGTGATCGGCTCGTTCGTCCTCCCGTCCATCCTCTTCGGCGGCGACGAGGTCACCCCGATCGGCATCGTCCAGCCGGCACCGGACGGGCTGGAACCATCGATCGAAGCGACGGCCCAGGGCGCGGACCGCGAGGTCACGTTCACGTCGTACCCGGATCGGGCCGCCGGCGAGGCCGCATTGACCGCCGGTGACATCGACGTCCTCGTCGACGTCCCGGCCGACCTCTCGTCCGCCGGTGACGTGCTGTTCCACGAGGAGACGGACCCATTCCTCGGGTCGGTCATCGGTGCGGCGGTCGTCGGCCTGCGGGTGGATGCGGTCCTCGCCGACAGCGACGTGGACCAGGCGGCGCTGGCCGAGGCGCAGGTCCCACCGGCCCCGTCCGCACTCGATCCCCAGACCGACGAGGAGACGGCGACCTTCGTGTTCGCCAACATCGGGACGGTGCTGATCCTGGTCGGCATCTTCTCGTTCGGCTTCAGCGTGCTGACCGGGGTCGTGGAGGAGAAGCAGAGCCGGGTCGTGGAGGTCGTCCTGTCCACCGTCCGGCCGAGGGACCTGTTGATGGGCAAGGTCCTCGGCATCGGCATCCTGGGCATCGTCCAGTTGCTGTTCTTCGTCCTGGCCGCCGTGATCGCCGCCGCGGTCACCGGCACGTTCACGCTGCCACCGTCCACGCCCACGGCCGTCGTGATGCTCATCATGTGGTTCACCCTGGGGTACGCGCTGTACGCCACCGCGCTCGGGTTCCTCGGATCCCTGGCGTCGCGGATGGAGGAGGCCTCGAACGCCACCACGCCGATCACGCTGATCGCCATGGCCAGCTACTTCGTGGCCCTCTTCGCGGTCATCGACGATCCGTCCGGGACGGTGGCCACGATCGCCACCTTCCTGCCGCCGTCGGCGCCGTTCGTCGTCCCGCTGCGCGCCGCGTTCGATGCGATCCCACCGTGGCAGGTCGGCCTGTCGGCGGTCATCACGATCGCGGCCATCTGGGCGCTCTTCGTCGTGGGTGGCCGGGTCTACTCGGGCGCCGCCCTGTCGGTGAGTGCCCGGATGAAGCTGCGCGACGCCTGGCGATCCGCCGGCGAGTGATCCCGGGTACCATCCCCGGGTGCCCGACGACCCCGGCGCCGCGAACCTGCTCCGGACCGTGGGCCTCATGGCCGACGGTCCGATCGTGTGGGGCCGCCCGATCCCCGTCCGCGGGCCCGGCGTGTTCGTGGTCGAACTGCCCGCCCCGCTGCCGTCCGCTCCGCTGGAACTGACGCGTATCGGCAAGTGGCTGGAGCGCGTCGAGACCCTCCGGTTGGATGGGGCACGACCGACCTCGAAGGAACTCGCCGCGCGACTCGGCTCGTTCTGGGCCCCGTCGCAGCGGGTCGTCTACATCGGCGCCACCTCGTCGTCCATCTCGTCCCGGCTGGCGGCGATGGCGAAGACCACCCTCGGCGATCGGCGACCGAGCGCATCCGGCTACTGGCTGCACGCCATCCGCGGTCTCGAGACCGCACGGGTCTGGTGGGCGACCACGGCAGCGACCGAGGAGTACGAGGACGCGCTGCTGACCGCGTTCGCCGAGGGCCTGCCGGCCAGCGAGGCGGAGCGACTCGCCGCCGCGGGCGTGATCCTGCCGTTCGCGAACCTGCGGACCGTGACCGGCGACCGCCGCCAGACCGGGATCACCGGAGCGCTCCTGCCCGACACGGCCGACGCCCCGCTGCCGCCGACGTACGTGGTGACGCTCCCCGACGGTGACGCGGACGGTGCGCGCGGCGAGCCGCCCGCTCCTCGGCCATCGGCGCGCGCGGCCACGCCGAAGGCCGCCCCGAAGGCCGCCCCGAGGACGGCACCGGCCCCACGTCCCGCGGCCGCGAGACCGGTCATGCCGCCGGCACCGGCCGCGATCCCCAGTACGGACCCGCGGACGAAGCAGGTCCACCTGACCGCGGACGGCATCGCCCGGCTCCAGGCCGAATGGACCGTGCTGACGACACAGAAGCGGCCCGAGGTCATCGGTCGCATCCGCGCCGCCAAGGAACTGGGGGACCTCAAGGAGAACGCCGACTACACGGCCGCCCGCGAGGAACAGTCGTTCCTGGAGGGCCGCATCCAGGCCATCGAGGCGCAGCTCCGCGACGCCGTCGTCATCCAGGCGCCGGCGGCCGGATCGCGCGTCGGACTCGGCTCCGTCGTGACCGTCGAGACGGATGGCGACGAGATGCGGCTCGAGATCGTCGGCACCCAGGAGTCGTCGCCCAGGGACGGGCGCATCTCCGGATCCTCGCCGGTGGGTCGGGCGCTGCTGAGCGCCGCCGTGGGTGACGAGGTGACCGTCCAGTCGCCCTCCGGACCGATCGCCTACCGCATCGTCGCGATCGACTGACCGACCACCTGGCGGCCCGGCGGCGCCGGTGTCAACTCGGGGCGGCGAGGTCCCGGCGCGGGAAGATCACCAGCGCGGCGGCCACGGCCAGGGCCAGGACCGTCGCCAGGACGGCGAAGTCCGCCGGGTCCGCGTCACCCGCCAGGATGGCCTTCGGGTCCAGGTAGTGGAACAGCGAGTACGGCTGGAGGCCCTTGGCGTCCGGCCAGAGCGATCCCAGGACCTCGAGGAAGTACGAGATCAGCACGATGGCCAGGCTGATGCCGAGCGCCGGGGACAGCCGGTCGAAGGACACGGACATCGCCAGCGCGATCGCCCCGAACGCACCGTAGAGCAACAGGCCGTTGAACCACAGCAGCGGGATGTACGCCAGGCCGAGATCATCGAGCCGCCCGGTCGCCGCCGACCCGATCACGGCACCCACGAGGAAGCCGACCACCGTCACGCCGATGAACAGCACGGCGGCGATACCGAGCGTGGTGTAGGTCGTCCGCCGGGACAGCGGCCGCGACAGCAGGATCTCGAGCGTCCCGCGCTGGCGCTCACCCGCGACGGCCGCGGCGCAGAACCCGACCGCGAAGACGAGGTTCAGGCCGACGGCGATCGGATGGGCCATCCCGAGGGCGACCGAACCGGTCAGGCTGAAGATGTCGCCGCCGCCGAACTGGGCGAACTGGGGCGGGATGAGGCCACTGTCGAGCATGCTCTGGAACTGCGCCCCGAACGAGTCGAAGATGACCGGCAGGACCACGCCCCACAGCACCAGGCCGAGCGTGACGACGAGGAGGCGGCCCCGGTAGGCGCGCCAGGTGTGGCCGAACAGCGCCCCGTTCATGCGGGCACGACCGTGGCGTTCGGATCGAGCGGCGTCCCCGGATCGTCGGTCCGCGGCTCGGCGTCCTCGTAGAACTCGAGGAACGCCTCCTCGAGACGCGCCGGTTCGATGGTCAGGTCGGAGATGGCCGTGCCGGCGATCGCCGCCAGGAACGGCCCGACATCTCCCTCCAGGCGACACGTGACGAGCCCGTCCGAGCGGCGGACATCGGTGACGCCCGCGACGCCGTCCAGGACGGGTGCCGGTCCGGCCAGCCGGATCTCGACGTTGCGCTTGCGCCTGGCAAGCAGGGACGTCACGTCCTCGAGCGCGACGAGCCGGCCCTGGCGGATGATCGCGACGCGATCGCACACGCGCTCCACCTCGGACAGGACGTGGGACGAGAAGAAGATCGTCCGACCGGCGGCCCGCAGGTCGTCGAGGATGTCGTAGAACGCGCGCTGCATGAGCGGGTCGAGGCCCTCGGACGGTTCGTCGAGGACCGCCAGCTCCGGATCGTGCTGCAGGGCCTGGATGATGCCGATCTTCTGGCGCATCCCACGCGAATAGTCGCGCACCGGCCGGCGCAGCGTCCGCTCGGTCAGTTCCAGGCGGTCGACGAGCTCGGCGCGGCGCACGGGCGGCCGCCCGGACATGGCCGCCAGCTCGTCGAGGAGTCGGACCCCGGTCAGGCCGTCCCAGAACGACACGCCGCCCGGCAGGTAGCCGACGCGCCGTCGGATCTCGACGGACTCCCGGACCGCGTCGAGACCGAGGACGGTCGCGGCGCCTCGGGTCGGGTGCAGGAAGCCGAGCAGCAGCCGGATCGCGGTGCTCTTGCCGGCTCCATTCGGGCCGAGGAACCCGAAGATCTCGCCTTCGCGAACCTCGATCGTGAGGTCGTCCAGGGCTCGGACGACGGTCGGCGCGGGCCGGCCCGGCGGATGGATGGGCCGGGCGTGACCGTAGTGCTTGGTCAAGTCGCGGGTCTCGATGGCGTTCATCATGGCAAGGCTACCCCAGTCGCCCGGAGACAGGAGTCATGACGATGCCGAAGACCGTGCCGCACCTGCCCGGGATCGACCCCGGTGACCTCCCGTTCAGCCAGGTCGTCGAGGCCGGCGGGCTCGTGTTCGTCGCGGGCCAGGTCGGCGGTGCGCCGGGGTCGCATGGCGCGGTCCCGGGCGGCATCGAGGCCGAGACCCGCGCGATGCTCGACAACGTCGGCCGGGTCCTGCGGGCAGCCGGTCTCGACTTCGCGGACGTCGTGAAGTCCACGGTCTACCTGGTCGACTTCGGCGACTTCGCCGCGATGAACGCGGTCTACCGCGAGTACTTCCCGACGGAGCCCCCGACCAGGGCGACGGTGGGGGTCACCGCCCTGG
Organism: uncultured Anaerolineaceae bacterium; assembly: GCA_964579825.1. Lineage (GTDB taxonomy): Bacteria > Chloroflexota > Limnocylindria > Limnocylindrales > CSP1-4 > SPCO01. The sequence goes on along the minus strand of CAZOHT010000011.1, from coordinate 38,042 downwards.
CCGCGGACTACCGGATCGAGATCGAGGTGATCGCGACGCGCTGACGTTCGGTCAGCGCCGGACGACGAACTCGTCCACGGCCACCAGCGGGTGGCCCTTCGTCCCGATGACCTCGATGGTCAGCGTGTGGGTGCCGGCCGTGGACCACGCCTGGGTGAACACCAGGGCATGGGCCTTGAAGCCGGGCCGATGCAGGTTCACGACGCGGACCACGGCCCCATCGATCGACACGCGCGCCTGACCCCGCGTGGGCCCGACCGGGCCGTACCACTGGATCCGTGTGCCGGTGAACCGGAGCGTGGCGGTGGCGCCCGCCTGCTGCGAGTACCTGACGTGCCCGCCGACGTAGCCGTGGTGGCCGGCCGTCCGCCAGCGCCCGGCGTAGTCGATGGTCGCGCTCGCCTCCGAGACGTGTTTGAGCTTGCCGGCGGTGGATCCACCGCCCGGCGTCCCGGCGCTGCCGTAGTAGTGGGTCATCACCTTGGTGACGTACGACCTCGAGGCCGAGGACCAGCCGCTCGTCCGGTCCGAACCGGTCAGCCACCAGTAGGCGACGCGCGACCACTTCCCGAGCCAGCGGTACAGGCTGGTCATCTTGGCCTTGGCCACCTTCTCCTGGTTGGCCGCGGTCGCCGGGGCGTTCGCGTTCCCGAGGTACTGGCGGGCCCACGCCCGCCAGCTCGACGGCATGATCTGGTACTTCCCATAGGCACCCGAGACCGGGTTGCGGGCCGTGTAGCGACCACCGGACTCGACCTTGGCGACAGCCGCCATGAATCGAGCGAGGCCGGGCGGGGGTGTCGTGGCCGTGGCGGTGGGGACCGCCACCACGGGGATGAGGGTCATCGCCAGCAAGGCGATGGCGACCGCGCGACGGCGGCCGGTCAGGACCGGCAATCGGAGCTCCTTCCGTACCCGGACGACGCGGTGAGCACGTCGGATGCCGGGCGTTGTGGGGTGTCCCGCGACGACGGCCGCGGACTCCCGGGGGAGTCTTCAGGATACGTCGGCGGTCAACCCCGAGCCATCAGAGAGCGGCCAGGAAGGCCGCCACGCGATCCAGGACGTCCGTCATCACCGGCTTCAGCGTGTGCCCGAGCCGCGGGTAGGTGACCAGTTCCGCGTCGGCCAGCCGCGGGACCGCCGCCCGCAGCAGCTCGATCCGGGCGAACGGGTCGGACTCCCCCGACAGGAGGAGGACCGGGCACCGGATGGCCGGCCAGTGGGCGATCCGGGCGTCGGTCCGTTCCGGGGCGCCGGGCGGGTGGAGCGGGTAGCTGAACAGGACGAGCGCGCGGTAGGCCGCCTCGGGCTCCGCAGCCGCGAGACTGGCGACGCGGCCGCCGTACGAGTGCCCGCCGACCGCCACGTCCGGGCCGTCCGGGACGACCAGGTGGAACGCCGGCACGGCGTCCTCGGCCTTGCGCTTCGGCAGGTCGATGGCGGTCGCATCGATCCCGCGGGCGGCCAGGCCACCCACGAACGGCGCCATGCTGGCGGCCGTTCCGCTCGCCCCGTGTCCCAGGTACAGACGCAACCCCATGACGGGAGGGTAGCCTGTGCATGGCTCGTTCGGATGGCGGCCACGTGGTCCTGACGGGCCATGGCCGTGGACCGGACGCACCACGCATGCTCTGGGTCACCGCACGAACGAGGCACGCGTTGTCGTTGGCGTCCAGGTCCCAGCTTCGAACCCAGGCTCGCGCCGTGGGCATCCTGATCCTCGCGTTCAGCCTGGTCGGGATCCCGCTTGGCGTCCGCGCCGCCGAGCCCGATCCGACGCCGACACCGACCCCGACGCCGACCGCCGAGCCGACGCCGACACCGACACCGACGCCGGATCCGACGCCGAGTCCCAGTCCGACGCCGACACCGGAACCGACGCCGAGTCCCAGCCCGACCCCCTCACCTACGCCCGTCCCGACCCCCACACCCACGCCCGTCCCGACCGGCCCGACGACGCTAGGCTCGACGGTCACGTTGTTCGGCCGCGGCTATGGCCACGGCGTAGGGCTGTCGCAGTACGGTGCGCGCGGACGAGCCCTCGCCGGCCAGGACGCGCCGGCGATCCTGGCCCACTACTACCAGGGCACGACACTCGGTTCGATGGATCCGTACGCCCCCGTTCGCGTGCTGGTCCTGTCGCACTGGGGAGCGACGGCCGCGAAGCCGCTCCGCATCTACGGGCGCACGACGCCCTGGACCATCGACGGGATCGCCAAGACGTTCCCGGTCGATTCGATGCTGCGGGTGATCCCGACCACGACGACGACCGCCTCGGGCCCGCGCACCACCTGGCGGATCCGGGTCAACGCCCCGAGCGGCACGATCCTCCATGACGGACCGAAGCCGACGACGCTCGTCGTCCGCGGGGCGACCGGCAGCGGCCGCCTGCAGGTCTACTCGAAGCCGTCGACCTACGACACGTATCGCGGGTTCCTGCGCCTCTACACGTCCTCGATCGCCCCGACCGTGTCGGTCGTCAACGAGGTCCGGATGGAGCTGTACCTGCCGGGCGTGGTGCCGGCCGAGATGCCCGCGTCGTGGCCGGCCGAGGCGCTCAAGGCCCAGACGATCGCCGCCCGCTCGTACGCGGCACGCCGCCTCCGCCCTGGGGTGTCGTACTACGACGTGACCGACACGACGAGTTCGCAGGTCTATCGAGGCGTCAAGGGCGAGACCGCCACGACGAATGCCCTCATCCGCGCGACGTCGGGCGTCATCCTCAAGAGCGGCTCCAGCATCGCCAACACGCTGTTCCACTCGACCGGCGGTGGCGCGACGGAGCACAACGAGAACGTCTACGTGTCGGCGACCGGGGCCGTCGTGGCCGGCCCGGTCAGCTACCTGCGCGGGTCGTCCGATCGCGCGCCGGACGGCCGGGCGTTCGACGCGGCCGCCCCGTACGCCACCTGGCAGACGAAGACGTATACGCGCGTCGCACTCTCGGCGATCTTCGCCACGGACGCCCGGACGAACGTCGGCACGCTGACCGCGCTCGACCTGCGCGACCGGGGCGTGTCGGGGCGGTATCGCAGCGTCACGCTCATCGGGACGGCCGGTACGAAGCGGGTCTCGGGCGATGTCTTCCGGTCCGTGTTCAACGCCGGCAAGGGGAGCGCGGATCCGATGCTGCGCAGCACCCTGTTCGCGCTCGCGGCGATCCCCTGACGGCCGTGGAGTCGCGGCCGGAGCCGCCTCGCTGCCCGTGGTCGAGCGCCGAGTCCACCCGGCCGGACCCCGAGATGATCGCGTATCACGACGACGAGTGGGGTCGCCCCATCGTCGGTGCGGTCGACCACTTCGAGCGACTCGCCCTGGAGTCCTTCCAGGCCGGCCTGTCGTGGTCGACCATCCTGCACAAGCGGCGCGCGTTCCGGACCGCGTTCCGAGGGTTCGATCCGGTCGTGGTCGCCGCGTTCGACGAGACGGACCGGGCCCGACTCATGGCCGATCCAGGGATCGTGCGGAACCGGTCGAAGATCGGCTGCACGATCGTGAACGCACGGCGCTTCCTCGACGTCGTCGCCGAGTTCGGGTCGTTCGAGGCGTACCTCGCGACGATCGTGCCGCCACCGCCGCGTCGTCTCCCGGTGACCGCCGGCCCGGGCGACATCCCGGTCACGACGCCCGAGTCCGATGCCCTGTCGGCCGACCTCTACCGGCGTGGCTTCCGCTTCGTGGGCTCGACGATCATGTACGCCCACATGCAGAGCATCGGCCTCGTGGACGACCACCTGCCCTCGTGTTTCCGCTACGTGGGAGCGGTGTGACAGGGTAGGTGTCACAGACCGGGTCCAGTCTCGAGTCAGTCGACGCCCTGACGATGGAGGACCGGACCATGACGATCTCGCTCGAATGCCCCTGGTGCGACGGCCACGTCGCGCTGGACGACGAGGCGGACCTCGTCACCTGCGACGCGTGTGGCGTCGTGGCCCATCTGGCCGCCGATGAGCCCGCGGTCCTGGCCGCGGCCGCCTGACGCTCAGGCACGTCCCAGCGTCGCGCTCGCGCGGCGCATGGACGGGACGCTCGCGAAGACCGCGCAGATGAGGATCTCACCGAGGCCCATGACGATGAGGGCGGTCGAGCCGCTCGTCGCATCGATGACGAGCCCGCCGACGATCAGACCGATCGGCTGGAGGCCCAGCGAGATCGTGCGTGCTGTGCTGCCGATCCGGCCCAGGAGCTCGTCCGGCGAGATGGTCGTCCGGTAGGTGATATAGGTCAGCATGACCACCGACTGGGCGATCCCGAAGCCGAAGGCCGCGGCCATCAGGATCGGGACGGGGGCCGCCGTCGCGATGACGAGCAGCATGCTCCCGGTGGCCACCGTCCCGCCGAGCATGAGCGGCGCCGGGCGCTGCTGGTTCACCCGCGACATGAGCAGGGCGCCGGTGATCGTCCCGCCGCCGAACGCGGTGAGGATGATCCCGAGGACCGAGGCGGGCAGCCCCAGATCGATCGTGATGTGGACGGCCAGTGCGGACACGATCGACGCGATGGTGATCGAGACGAGACCCCAGAACAGGATGACGACGCGAAGGGTCCGATGGCCGAGGATGAAGTCGATCCCCTGTCGGATCTCAGTCAGCAGCGGTTCGCGCGGGCGATCGATCGGGGCCCGCAGGTCACGCCGCACGAGCAGCAGCCCCAAGCCGGACAGGGCGAACGACACGGCATCGATGGCGAGCGTCGGGCCCGGACCGATCGTGGTCGCGAGGATGCCCGCGATGGCCGGGCCCAGGATGAATCCGACCGAGTAGATCGCCTCGAAGTACGAGTTCGCCCGGCCCACGTGCGACCGCCCGACGAGTGCCGGTACGGACGCCGTGTAGCCGGCCAGGAAGAAGGCCCGCAGGATGCTCATCGGCGCGGCGACGAGCAGGATGACGCCCATCGTCGGCCCGTCCAGCATGACCGACAGGGGGATGAGGGCCGTCAGGCCGGCGCGACCGAGATCGGCCAGCAGCATCATCCGCTTGCGGTCGCTGCGATCCGCGAGCGCGCCGGCCAGCATCGCGAGGAACAGGTCCGGGATCGTCTGCAGCGCCCCGACGACGCCCATGGCCAGGCCCGAGCCGGTGAGCGCCAGGACCAGGAGCGGCAGCGCCGTGAAACTGATCGCGTCACCGAAGGCCGACACGGCCTGCGTTCCGAGGACGACCTTGAAGTCGCGGTTCCGACCGAGTGGTTCGGCCACCTGGTGCGCGGGCTCGGCCTCGGGCGGCGTCGGTTCGGTCACCGCTGGATGGTACGGGGCGGCCCCGCGCCTCGTAGGATGCCGGGATGGACCTCGCGACCGCCACCGACACGATCCTGCGATCCGGCCGGCGGCTCGGCGCGCGGGGGCTCATCAGCGCGGGCGAGGGCAACCTGTCGGTCCGGCTCGATGGAGCGCGGCTGGTCATCACCCCGTCCGGGCGTCGAAAGGACGAACTCGAGCCCACCGACCTCGTCATCGTCCGGCTGGACCATCCGGACGCGGAGCCGCGGTCGCGGTCCGGCCTCCGGCCGTCGTCGGACCTGGCCATCCACCTGGCGGCCTACACGAGCCGGCCGGACATCGGGGCGGTCGCCCACGCCCACTTGCCGGCGTCGATGGCGCTGACCCTCGCCGGCGAGGTCCCGGACCCGACCGCCCTCCCCGAGACCGCGCTGTTCCTGCCCCGACTCCCGTACCTCACGTTCGGCGAGATGGGCAGCCAGGAACTGGCCGATCGGATCGCCGTCGCTCTCGTCGAGCCACCCGAGCCGCTCCCTGGGGCGGTCCTGCTGGAGCGCCATGGAGCGGTCGCCGTCGGCGACGACCTGGCCAGCGCGACCGATCGGCTCGAGCTGGTCGAGGTGCTCTGTCGGACCTGGCGCGACGCGCTCCTGATTCGCGCTGCGCGGGTCACACTGGGTATCGTGTGAGCGCCCGACAACCAGCCAGTTACCAGGGATCGGAGGGATCTACCTTGTCCAGCGCACCCAAGTACCTCGCGGAACTGATCGGCACGTTCCTGTTCATGATGATCGGCTATGCGTCCGTCGCGGCGTTCAACGCGGCGGCACCGCCGACCGCCGGGCTCCTGGTCGTGCCGTTCTCGTTCGGCCTCGGCCTGCTCGCCGCCATCGCCGCCTTCGGACACATCTCCGGGGGTCACTACAATCCGGCCGTGACGGTCGCCATGGTCCTCGACAAGCGCACCACCCCGGTCGAGGCCGTCGGCTACATCGTGGCGCAGATCATCGGCGCGATCGCGGCCGCGGCGGTCGTCCTCGTCACGGTCAGCCAGGCCGCGGTCGCCGCCGGCATCACCCAGCCCGGCACCGGCATCACCGACATCGGAGCGCTCGTCCTCGAAACGGTCTTCACCGCGATCTTCCTCGTGGTGATCCTGACGACCTCGAAGCGGGCCGGCAGCCTCGCTGCGATCTTCATCCCGCTGACCCTCGTCGCCATCCACTTCGCGATCGCCACGCTGAGCGGCTCGTCGGTCAACCCGGCCCGGTCGATCGGCTCGGCCGTCGTCGGCGGCGATCTGTCCTCGCTGTGGATCTACCTGGTCGGCCCGACCATCGGTGGGATCATCGGCTTCGGGGTCTTCCGCCTGATGGAGCGGTCGGAGCCGCCGGCCGCCTAGAGATCCTCGAGGCTGAACCGGCGCGCGGTGCCCATCTGGCCCCACACGCGCGACTGGGTCACCTCGAGCAACTGCCGGATGTGATTCCGGTCGTGGTGCACCCACTCGCCGATGACCTCGTCGACGCGGAGCGGGCCCACGGCCGGATGCACGCCGATCCGCGGCAGGTCGTCCGGCGTCAGCCCGCGCACGATGGCGACGCCGGCGGTCCGCATCGCCATGAACTCCGCGACGAGTTCCCCACCGTCGCGCTCGTGATCGCGCCTGGCCTCGGCGACCAGCGGTGGGTCCCACGACTCGAGATCGGCCGAGATGTCCGGTCGTTCGGTCGCGAGGATCGCCTGGACGCGACCGGCGAAGCCGCGCCGCTCGGCCTCGATGAGGTGCCCGACGCACTCGTTCGCGCTCCATTCGCCCGGAGCGGGCCGCCAGCCGGACTCGTCGCCGAGCGCCCCGATCTCCGCCTCGACGATCCGGGCACCGGCCTCGAGCAGGTCGGCGATCCTGGCGATCGACAGTGGCGCCACGTCGGTCATGTCGGGTCGGATGCCGCCTCGACTGGCCCGGCCGGGGCCCCGACCGGCTCAACGACCGGCTCCACGACCGGCAACTGACCGTCCTTCGCCAGCCAGCAGGCTGCCGACTGGCCGCCGCCGACGTCGAACAGCGGGGGCTCCTCCACCTTGCATCGATCGAAGGCCACCGGACAGCGCGGATGGAAGCGGCACCCGGGCGGGATGTGCGCCGCATCCGGCGTCTCGCCCTCGAGGATCGTGCGACGCGCTCGCCCGCCGATGGAGGGTGGATCCGGTGACGGCGAGACCGACACCAGCGCCTGCGTGTACGGGTTGCGCGGCGAGCGGATGACCCGCTCGGCCGGCCCGATCTCCATGATCTTGCCCAGGTACATGACGGCGATCCGGTCCGCGATGACCCAGGCCAGCGACAGGTCGTGGGTGATGAACAGGTAGGTCAGGCCACGCTCACGGCGGAGATCCAGCATGAGCCGCAGCAGCTCCGTGCGGATGGACACGTCGAGCATCGAGACCGGCTCGTCGGCCACGATGATGTCGGGGTCCATCACCAGGGCTCCGGCGATGACGACGCGCTGTCGCTGCCCACCGGACAGCTCATGCGGGAAGCGGAACGCGAAGTCCGACGCCGGCCGCAGCCCGGCCGATTCCAGGGCCGCGAAGACCCGAGGACGACGCGCTTCGCCCGTCGCGAGGCCGTTGACCGCCAGCGGTTCGGCCACGAAGTCGTAGATGGACTGCTTCGGGTTCAGGGTCTCGTAGGGGTCCTGGAAGATGAGCTGCACGCGACGACGGTAGGGACGCAGCTTCGAGGCGCCCCACAGCGCACTCACGTCGCGACCTTCGAATGTCAGGCTGCCGCCGGTCTGCTTCGTGAGCTTCACGATGACCCGCCCGGTCGTGGTCTTGCCACTGCCGGACTCGCCGACGAGCGCGAGGACCTCACCCCGGTTGAGGGTCAGGTCGACCCCGTCGACCGCCCGGACATAGCCCCGAGCGCGTCGGCGGAGGGAGTCCATGATGCCGCCGCGGATCGGGAAGTGGACCTCGAGGCCCTTGACCTCGACCAGCGGCACGGCCGGCGCGTCGGGCACGGCCGGCGCGTCAGGCACGGCCGGCGCGTCAGGCGGGTCCGGGATCCCTGGATCGGCGGCGGCGGACACGGGCTCCTCGCTCACGCCGGCGCTCCAGCCCCGACCGGCTCGGGTGGCACGGTGATCGGGACCCCGTCGCTGCCTTCGGGGTACAGGTGGCAGGCGACCCGGACGCCGTCGAACGTCACCTCGGGCGGCACGACCTCCGTGCACACATCCATCGCGAACGCGCAGCGCGGCGCGAAGCGGCAGCCCGGCGGCGGGTCGCGCAGATCCGGTGGCGAGCCGGGGATGACGTCGAGCGTCCGCCGGTCGGCGTGGATGTTCGGGAATGCGGCCAGCAGCTTCTGCGTGTATGGGTGACGCGGTCGACGGAAGATCTCCGAGACCGGACCCTCCTCGGCGACCCGACCCGCGTACATGATCATCGTCCGGTCGCAGGTCTCGGCGATGACCGACAGGTCGTGGGTGATGAGCACCAGGGACAGGCCCAGCTTGTGCCGGAGATCCTCCAGCAGTTGCAGGATCTGCGCCTGGACCATGACGTCGAGCGCGGTGGTCGGTTCGTCGCCGATGACCACGGCCGGGTCGCACGCCAGGGCCATCGCGATCATCGCGCGCTGGCGCATGCCGCCGGACAGTTCGTGCGGGTACGCCTTGCCGCGCTTCTTCGGGATCCCGACGAGCTCCAGCAGCTCGCCGGCCCGCTTGCGGGCGGCCTCGGGCGATTGACCCAGGCGCTCGACGATCGGCTCGGCGATCTGGTCCCGCACCCGCTGGACCGGGTTGAGCGCGTTCATCGCGCCCTGGAAGACGATGCTGATCTCGCGCCACCGGTACCGACGGAGGCCCGTCTCGGACTTGGTGACCAGGTCGATCCCCATCAGCTTGACGCTGCCGTCGACGATCTTCGCGTTGGACGGCAGGATCCTGACGAGCGACAGGGCGGTCGTCGTCTTGCCACAGCCCGATTCACCGGCGATCCCGAGCGCCTCACCGTGGTTCAGCGTGAAGCTCACGCCGTCGACCGCCTTGACGGTGCCCGACTCGAGCGTGAAGTGGGTCCGCAGGTTCTCGACGACCAGCAGCGGCGCGTTCGGGTCCGCCTGCTTGGGCAACGGCCAGCGGCGTCGCCCGAGGGTCGCACCCGCCGCGACCTCGGCCTCCAGGGCGGCCCGCGAGATCGCCGCGGCGTCCTCCGCACCGGCCTCGTCGCGGATCGCCTCGTCTCCGACGAGCGTGCCTTCGGAGTCCAGGTCGGCCGCGGCATCCTCGGGATGCATCGGCGCCGAGAACGTCGGACCACTCATCGCCGGACCCCCGACTTCGGATTGAGGATGTCGTCGAGGGCGTTGCCGACGAGCGTGAAGCCCAGGATGACCAGGACGACGCACGTCGCCGGTGGGGCGATGTACCACCACGCTCCGAGGCCGGGCGCCCCGGACGCTTCCGCCGAGTAGAGCAACTGGCCCCAGGATGGGAGGAACGGGTCGCCGAGGCCGATGAACGACAGGGTCGTCTCGGTGAAGACCGCGCCGGCGAACACGAGGACCGTGTTCGCGACGATCAGGTTCATCACGTTGGGCAGGACGTGCTTGGACATGATGTGGCCGCCGCCGCTGCCGATCACCCGGGCGCGGTCGACGAACATGCGCTCCTTGACCGACAGGGTCTGCGACCGGATGACTCTGGCGGTGGACGCCCAACTCGTGATACCGATGACGATGACGATGACGACCAGCGTCGCTCGGAGCCCGGCGATCTCGGCGTCGACGCCGATGATGTCGAGGATGATCGGCGCCAGGATGATGGCCAGGACGAACGTGGGAAGGACCAGGAAGAAGTCCGTGACGCGCATCAGGCTCGAGTCCGTCATGCCGCCGACGAACCCCGACACGATGCCGATGGCCGCGCCGACCAGGACCGTGATGACGGTGGCCAGCAGGCCGATGAGCATGGACACCCGCGCGCCGTGCACCGTGAGGTTGAGGACGTCCCGGCCGAGCTCGTCGGTCCCGAGCAGGTGGTCCAGGCTGGGTGGTTCGAACCCGGTGCCCGACGCGGTGATGGCGGTCTCGAGCGGACCGACGAACCAGTACGGCGCCAGGGCCATGAGCGTGAAGAACACGAGGATCCCGAATCCGACGACGCCGTCCCGTCGACGCGCGAACTTGGACGCGAACTGGCGGAATCCGCGCCAGCGAAGGCCCCATGCCCCGGTGGGCGCCTTGGCCGTGGTCGCGGCGCTCACGCGCGGACCCGCGGGTCGAGGACGCCGTACAGGAGGTCGGCTCCCAGGTTGGCCAGGACGACGGCGATCGACAGGATCAGGAAGACGCCCTGCAGGACGGGGAAGTCACGCACCGACAGGGCCTGGTAGGTCAGCGTCCCGAGACCGGGCCAGTTGAAGATGATCTCGGCCGTCAGGACGCCGGCCACCACGTACCCGAGGTTGATCGCGATGATCGTGACCGTCGGCAGGAGGGCATTCGGGAAGGCGTGCTGGCGGACGACGCGTCGCTCGTTCAGGCCCTTGGCTCGCGCCGTCGTCACGTAGTCCTCGGTGCGCGTCTCGATGATCGACGAACGCATGAGGATCGAGTACCCGCCGATGAGCCCCAGCGAGACGGTCGCGAGCGGCAGCGCCAGGTGGCTCAGGAAATCGACCAGCTGGTCGACCGGTGAGTCGTACGTCGCGCCGGGGGTGAGCATCCCCGAGGTCGGGAACCAGCCCAATTCTGCCGCGAAGATGATGATCAGCGGCATGCCGATGACGAAGTACGGCATCGAATACAGGATGAGGCTGATGCCGTTGCCGACCTTGTCCACCCGGCCGCCGCGTTTCCACCCCGAGTAGGCGCCGAGCGTCAGCCCGACGACGATGGCGATGATCTCGGCGATCCCGACGAGCAGGATCGTCGGCCAGAACCGGAGCCCGATGACCTCGGAGACCGGCTGGCCGCGGTACTGGAACGAGTAGCCGAGGTCACCCTGGGCGGTCGCGCCCAGGTACTTGACCAGCTGGACGGGCCACGGTTGGTCGAGACCCCAGCGTTCGCGCGCGGCCTGGACCGTCTCTTCGGTCAGGTGCGGGTTGCGCAGGAGGATGCGCTCGGGCGAGCCCGGCATCATCCGGAACAGGAAGAAATTGAGCACGACGATCGCCACGATCGTCAGGAACGCCTGGATCAGGCGGCGAAGGAGGTAGTGCCCACCCATCGTCCGGCCCTCAGGTCGTGCGGAGAGGGCCGGCGGTGCGGCCCTCTCCCACGTCGGTCATCCGGCCGTCGATCTGGCCGGCCTACTCGTCTTCGTCCTTGGCCGAGCCACGGCGCCGAGCGAGCACCAGCCCGCCGACCACCACGGCCACGACGGCCAGGACGCCGACGATGAGCATCGTGTTGTCACTGCTCGTGGAACCCGAGCCGCCGTCGCCCGACGGCGCCGGCGTGGCCGGTGCCGCGCTGGACCCGTCCGACGGAGCCGCCGAGGCATCCGGGCTGGGACTCGCTTCGGACGCAAGGGTCAGGAGCGTGTAGTTCAGGGTGCCCGTGGCGAAGAGCGGTGTCCCCGTCTTGGGCTGGTTCTGCCAGCCGCCGAACTTGTCCGTCCGGTAGGCGTGCAGGTTGGCGTCGTAGTACAGGATGTGGTACGGCGCCTGCTCATACCAGTACTGCTGCAGCTCGGCCAGCGTCGCCTGACGCTCCGAACCGCCCTCGGTGTTCTGCTTCGCGTACAGGTCGTCGTACTTCTGGTCGCACCACAGGCTGTCGGACGACCCGCCGATGGCGTCGCAGGTGAAGACCTCGAGCAGGACGCTCGGGTCCGGGCTACCGGACCAGCCCCAGATGAACAGGTCGTAGTCGGCCGTGCCGTCCGCCTCGGGCGGCAGCATCACGTCGATCAGCGCACCCTGCTCGTACGGGACCGGGGTCACCTTGATGCCGATCTCCTGGTACCAGCCCTGGATGAACTGGGCGGCCTTGGCGTACGTGTCGTCGTCGTTCGGGAAGACGAGGGTCAGGCTGATGGCCTTGCCTTCCTTGTCGAGCCGGTTCCCGGATCCGTCCTTGACGTAGCCCGCCTCGGTCAGCTTCTGGTCGGCGACCGCGAGGTCGAAGACCCGGATCGGCGATGGCGGCGTGTGCCAATCACTCAGCACCGGCGGGACCGGTGTGGTGCCCACGACGCCATAGCCGAGGTGGATCCGGTCGAGGAGCAGCTGCTTGTCGATCGCATAGCCGAGGGCGTCGCGGAACGCCGCGTCCAGGAGCGCCTTGGTGGATGGCCCGCCGTTCGGGATCGTGTTGCCGGTCCCGGTGCCGTAGGTGTTGAAGCCGAATTCGGTCCAGCCGTTGGCCTCGCCGGCGACGGTCACGACGTTCGGCTCGGTCTTGAGGGCATCGAACTGTTCGGCGTTGGCCCCTCGGGCGTAGTCGATCTCGCCGGCCTTGAGGGCCTGGACGAGCGTGTCGGCGCTGCCGAAGAACTGGATGATGATCTGGTCTGCGGCGCCCTGGTTGCCCCAGTAGCCGGCGTTGCGCTCGAACTTCACGTACTCGCCGGTCTTCCACTCGACGAGCTGATACGGGCCGCTGCCCACCTGCGGAGCGTCGAACGTGTCCTCGCCGATCTCGGCGTAGGTCTTGTCGCCCCAGATGTGCTTTGGAAGGATCGGGACGTACAGCTGGAGGGGACGGAGCGATGGATCGCTCGTGGTCATGATCATCGTCTCGTCGTCCGGGCACTCGACCTTGGTGACACCGGCCGAGGCGACGGACGGATCGATGTAGCCGAGGCCGACGTTGGACTCGGCCGCGATCGCATCGAGGTTGATCTGGTACGAGAAGCAGGCGTCGGCCGCGGTCGCGGGCGTGCCGTCCGACCAGGTCATGCCCTCGCGGATGTGGAACGTGTAGGAGTTGCCGTCGGCGGCGCGCTCCCACGTATCGGCGAAGCCGGGCGCGGGCTCGTTGTCCGGACCGTAGCCCACGAGCACGTCATAGGTCAGGCCGAAGACCTCGTAGCCGACGACCAGCGCCGTGCCGTACGGGTTGACCGAGTCGAGCGGCTGCGTGACGCCGACCTTCAGGACCACGGGGTCCGCCGCGGCCGTCGGCGCCGCGGCCGGGATCAAGAGTGCGGCCACCAGCCCGGCCGACGCCAGGATCCGGGTGGAACGTGCTCGCAAGGGCGATCGCATCGATTCTCCTCCAGTGGGGCTCGAAACCTCGTCGAGCCTCCGCGCGGGGTTCCCCCGGGTCCTCCCAGACCCAAGTCTCGCGGAGCGTGACACAGCGGCGGGTGGTGGTGCAAGGGATGCTTCGGTTTGGTTGTCTACACCATCCAAGAGTGCGGCGGGTCCTTCTCGAGCAGGATCGGCCGGTCGATCCTGAAGGCGTCCAGTTCGCCGGCCGAGGGCGTGACCCCGTCGGTCGACAGTTCGGCGAGTACGCGACCGAGCACGGACGCGTACTTGAACCCATGTCCTGCCCCGAGACCGACGACGATGGCGGGGTGGTCGGGGAGCCGGTCCACGACGAAGTCGCGATCCGGCGTGAGGGTGTACAGGCAGGTCTTGGTGTAGATCGGCGGGCCGACGGCGCCGGGCAGTCGCTCGGCCATGAAGTCGGTCACGCGCCGGAAGGCGTCCTCGTCCCGGTCGAACGTCCGAGTGTCGGGATCCACGGGCTGGCCGCCGCAGTCCTCGGCGACCTTCGGACCGCGTTCACCGTAGGTCGGGAAGCCGTAGAACGCGGGCTCGTCCATCCAGATCCAGACCGGGAAGCGATCTGGCGAGAACGCCGCGGGGTCCGGTGCCGCGAAGTACGTCACCTGCTCCTTCGTGACGGTCAGTGGCAGCTGCCGATCGAACGAGGCCAGCAGGTGGTTCGTCCACGCGTCGGCGGTGAGGACGACCCGTCCGGTCCGGAAGGTCGCTTCGGCGGTTCGGACCTCGACCTCGCCGGCGCCGGCGTCGCGCAACCCGAGGACCGGCGTCCGGTCCAGGAGCGTGGCGCCGTTGGCGCGGGCGAGCGCCCGATGGGCGGCATTGCCGCGATTCGGATCGGCCAGCCCGCCCTGGACCTGGAACATCCCGGTCACGTCGTCATCGATCCGCCACTGCGGCCAGCGTCGCCGGATCTCGGCGGCCTCGAGCAGCTCGAACGGGACGCCCTCGGCGGCCAGGCTGTCGGTGTAGTCGACCCGTGGGATGGCGGCGTCGGCCGGCCACAGGTCCAGGCCTCCGGTGACCGTCACGATCCGTTCGTCCGCCTCGGCTTCGACGACCGCCCACGACTCGTACGCGCGCCGCGCGAGGCGCACGTAGTCCGGGCGGTGGTACGACAGGCGGATGATCCGGCTGTGATCCGCGGAGGCCCCGCGGTCGTGCCCGAGCTCGAACTGCTCGAGGCCCAGCACCCGGTCGCCCAGCGTCCGGCTGAGCCAGTACGCCGCGCCGGATCCGATCCCCCCGAGGCCGATGACGATGGCGTCCCAGTCGCGCCGCTCGGAGGTCATCGGCGGATGCTAGCGGCGACGGAGGCCCCCGCACGGTCGGACCCGGTCCGCGAGACGGGGCCGCCGGTCGATGGGCCGGTCGCGTGCATGACCGTGTGCTATCGTGTGCGCATGAACGTGCGCACGAATCTGCTCCTCTCCGAGGACCTCGTGAAGGAGGTGGACCACTTTGCCGGTCCACGTGGGCGCAGCCGATACGTCACGGAGGCCCTGGAGGCCCGGCTGAAGCGGGACCGTCTGCGCGAGGCGATCGACGCGACGGCGGGCGCCTGGAAGGACCACCCGCTCTTCCCGACGGACGAGTCCGTCGTCGAGTGGGTACGCGAGGGTCGACGCGACACGAGGGATCCGTGGGAGATGTCGGATGATGGCTAGCTACCTCCTCGACTCGTCCTTCCTGATCGACCACCTCCGCGGTGTCGCCGCCGCGACCGAGCGGTTCCACGCGATCAACGACGGGGGTGAGATCGCCATCGTTTGCGACGTGTCGGCCGCCGAAGTGTGGTCCGGCCACCGATCGGAGCATCCTGGGATCGATCGGCTCCTGCGCTACATCGAGTTCGTCCAGCCCGGGCCCGAGACCTCCAGGCTCGCCGGGGTCTGGCGAGCCGAGGCGCGAGCCCGGGGGAGGACGCTGGATATCCCGGATGCGCTGATCGCGGCGAGTGCGTTCCATCTGCACGCCGCAGTCCTCACCCGAAACGTCCGCGACTTCGAGCTGACACCCGTCCGGATCGAGACTTACTGACCGGTCGCGGTCCGGGCTCGAAGCAGCGCGACCCGCTCGATCCCGATGACGGCCATCGCGTCGGTGATCCGGCCGTCCAGGACCATCTCGACCGCGTCGGCGAACGGGACCCAACGGATCTCGAGCTCCTCCGTCCCCTCGGGATCCGGTTCGCCGTGGGCTACCGCCCGCGCCGTGAACAGGACGCCGGATTCATCGGAGACCGAGTTCGACAGGTGCAGGCGCGCGAGTTCGCGCCAATCGTCGGCCTCGACGCCGGTCTCCTCGCGCAGCTCCCGCTTGGCACCGTCCAGCGCGCTCTCAGCGGCGGGGACGCCGCCCTCCGGGATCTCCCAGGAGAGCGCATCGAGCGTGTAGCGGTGCTGCCCGACGAGCAGCACGCGATCGTCGTCGTCGAGGACGACCACCCCGACGGCGAGGTTCTCGAAGTGGACGACGCCGTAGATCCCGGGCTGACCATCCGGCCGCGTGACCTCGTCGTGGAAGACGGTGACCCACGCGTTCTCGTAGGCGGTCCGGCGGGACCGGCGGGTCCAGGGGCCGCTGGTGACGGGCGGGTCGTCCATGGCGCGATCGTCGCATGGACCGACCCCCGCCGTCCGACCGCCCGGCCGTCGCCCTAGACTCGCGCCGATGACCGACGCGTCCCTCGCCCGTTCCGCCAGCGAGCCCCGCCATGGCGTCCGCGTGGACTGGGACGTCCGGATCCCGGCACGGGACGGGGTGGCGCTGTCGGCCAACCTGTGGCGCCCGGAGCCGTCCGCGGGCGACCCCGACGAGCGTTTCCCGGTCGTCGTCGAGATGATCCCCTACGGCAAGGACAACTGGCGGCGCGACACGGATTCGGGTCGCGGCCAGTGGCTCGCGGTCCGCGGCTATGCCTACTGCCGGGTCGACGTACGTGGCACCGGGTCATCCGGCGGCGTGGCCCTCGACGAGTACACCGCCGCCGAGACCCACGACGGGTACGACGCCGTGGAGTGGGCCGCCGCCCAGCCCTGGTCCAGCGGTGCCGTGGCGATGTGGGGCATCAGCTACGGCGCGTTCACGGCGATCCAGGTCGCGAAGCTTCGGCCACCCCACCTGCGCGCGATCGTGCCATGCATGGGCACGGACGACCGATACGTGGACGACGTCCACTACCGGGGCGGCTGCGTGACGGTCAGCGAGCTGTCGCAGTACGCGGTCAGCCAGGTCGCGATGAACGCGATGCCACCGGACGCGACCTTCCGTGGCGGGGCGTGGCTGGACGAGTGGCGCGCCCGCCTGCAGGCGACCCCGCCCTGGCTGTTCGAGTGGCTGCGCCACCAGGCGGACGGGCCGTACTGGCGACAGGGGTCCCTGGCCCCGGACTACGACGCGATCGAGGTTCCCACCTACTCGATCGGCGGCTGGATGGACAGCTACGTGGACCCGGCCTTCCGGATGCAGGCGCGCTGCACCGCGCCGACCCGCACGCTCGTCGGCAACTGGGTCCATGGCTGGCCGGGCGACGCGCCACCCGGACCGAACATCGACGACCTCCACGAGCTGGTCCGATTCCTCGATCACCACCTGCGCGGCATCGACAACGGGGCGGATGCCGAACCGCCACTGGTCTGGTTCGAGCGAGACTACGCGCCCCCGGAACCGTTCCCGGCCGAGTTGCCGGGTCGCTGGCGAGCGGCGGCCGCCTACCCGCATCCGTCGGTCGAGGTGCGCGAGTGGCGGTTCGCGGGCGGGTCGCTCCCGTTGCAGGGCCGGCTGGTCCCGGCCGGAGCCCGCCCGGCAGCGTCCGGCGAGACCGGGTCGGAGCCAGGCATCGATCGCTACCTCCACCGGCCGACGACCGGCACGCGCGCTTCCCTCGCGTGGGGTTCCGGCGGTCCGCCGAACGGCCTCGCTCGTGACCTGCGACCAGACGAGAGCGACGGCCCGACCTTCACGACCGACCCGTTGGCCGAGGCGGTGTCCATCCTCGGGGTCCCGGAGGTCGTGCTCCACCTCGCCGTCTCGGCGCCGGTCGCGACCGCGGTCGTCCGCCTCACCGATGTCGCACCGGATGGCACCTCGTACCAGGTGAGTGCCGGCGTCCTGAATCTCACCCACCGCCGCTCGTCGGTGGATCCGGAGCCGCTCGTGCCCGGCACCGTGGACGCGATCGCCATCCCACTGCGGACCGCCGGCTATCGGTTCGCGCCGGGGCATCGGATCCGCGTGTCGGTCGCGTCCGCATACTGGCCCGTCCTGTGGCCGTCGCCCTATCCGGCCGAGTTCGAGCTGCACCGTGGCCCGGCGACGCCGTCCGGCCTCGCCCTGCCGGTGGTCCCGGCGGCCGGCGGTCCTGGCGACCTGCCGGTCCCGGCCTTCAAGACCACGCCTGCCGACGTCCCGGCCATCGGCGGTCCGGGCGAGGAGGACACGCCCGTCTGGCGGATCGAACGCGACGTCCTGACCGACACGACCACGGTCACCATCCATGACGGCGGCGGCTGGCACCTCCAGGACGGCCGCTACCTGTATGCCGCCGAGACGCTGGTCCTGAGCGCGTCCGATCGCGACCCGGCGGTCGCCTCGATGGACGCGAACGTCCTCTACCGCTGGCACGAGGTCGCGAACCGGATCGAGATCCGGGCGCGGTCGCGCCAGACCAGCACGACGGCCGACTTCGACCTGGCGGTGGATCTCGAGGTGGACCTCGATGGCGAACGGTTCTTCGCGCGGCACTGGCAGGAGCGCATCCCGCGCCGGCTCGTCTAGACCGCCGCTAGACTCCGCGGATGCCACGACGGATCTCCGCGAAGGCGGACCGCTTCACCGAATCGGTCATCCGCGAGATGAACCGGCTCGCCGTCGCCGAAGGCGCGGTCAGCCTGGCTCAGGGCTTCCCGGACTTCCCGTGCCCGCCGGAGTTGAAGGCGGCGGCCGCGGCGGCCGTCCACGATGACCTGAACCAGTACGCCATCACCTGGGGTGCCAAGCCCCTGCGCGACGCGATCGCGTCGTCCACGGTCGCCCACTTCCCGGCCCACGGACCGATCGATCCCGAGACGCAGGTCACGGTCACCTGCGGCGCCACCGAGGCGATGGTCGCGGCCATGCTGGGCCTGCTGGACCCGGGTGACGAAGTCATCGTGTTCGAGCCCTTCTACGAGAACTACGGTCCCGATGCGATCCTGGCCGGGGCGATCCCGCGCTACGTCACGTTGCACGAGCCGGACTGGTCGATCGACGAGACCGAGCTCCGGGCCGCCTTCGGTCCGAGGACGCGCGGGCTCGTCCTGAACTCCCCGCACAACCCGACGGGCAAGGTCTTCGGCCAGGACGAGCTGGCGCTGATCGCGAGCCTGTGCGTCGAGCACGACGTCATCGCCTTCACCGACGACATCTACGAGCACCTGGTGTACGAGGGCGAGCACGTGCCACTCGCGACCCTGCCCGGGATGGCCGAGCGGACGGTCGAGATCCACTCCATGTCCAAGTCGTACTCGGTCACCGGCTGGCGGATCGGCTGGACGATCGCCCCCACCGACCTGAGCGTCGGCATCCGGCGGGTCCATGACTTCCTGACGGTCGGCGCGGCCGCACCGCTCCAGGCCGCGGCGGTGGTCGCACTCGGCTTTCCGCGGGCGTACTACGAGACGCTCGTCGCGGACTACCGAGCGCGACGCGACCTCCTGTTGCCCGTCCTCAGGTCGGCCGGCTTCCGGGCCTCGGACCCCGCCGGCGCCTACTACGTCATGACCGACATCCGCGACCTCACCGACGAGGACGATGTCGCCTACGCGATGCGCCTGATCCGCGATCCCGGTGTGGCCGGCGTGCCGGGGTCGTCCTTCTTCTCGCGGGCGGAGCTCGGCCGGACCAAGCTGCGGTTCGCCTTCCCGAAGCGGACCGAGACCCTGCTCGCGGCGGCGGAACGACTCAGCCGCCTGGCCTGACTCGAGCGTCGACCGGCGCCCCGGGTCGCACCCCGGGTCCGGCCCCCGTGCGACCCCGCGCGCGACTCAGCCGAGCCCGGCGACCACGTCACCGATGGCCCGCCGCACCTCGGGCGTGTCGTAGCGCATCAGGGCGTCGGGCTCGAAGGTGTGGTCCGCCGAGGCGCCCCGGCGACGCGAGTACAGGACCGGGTAGATGGCCCCGGATCCATCGGCCTCGAGGGTCACCGCGATCGCGTCGGGTCCGCCGGCATCCAGGACATGGGCGAGCGGCTGGACGCCGTCGTCGCTGAACCCACCGCTCGGATGGACGCTCAGGACCCGGGCGAGGTACCCGCGCTGGTGGAACAGGTCGGGCGATCCGACCAGGTCGTCCACGATGACATCCACGACGGCGTCCGGGGCGACGCGCGGCCGCTCCCGGACGATCCCGAAGTCGCGCTCGGCGATGTCCGCGGCGAGGACGCGCGCGTTGTACCGCGCTCCGTGGACGGCCCCGGAGTTGGCCGGCACGCCGTGCCGCTGGAGGCCCTTCGCGCCCTGGCCGATCGTCCCGGCGAAGCGGATGCCGGGGACCGTGGCGCTCTCCCACCACGGGGTCTGCACCGGCAGGCGGCTCGCCCCGAAGGTCGCGACCCCAAGGGCGGGCAGGTCCACCAGCGGGGTCACGAACCCGGTCGCCGAGATCACGTCGTCGACCTCGAGGTCCAGGTCGCCGCCGCCGTCGGTCCGTCGGAGCGCGACCCGCAACGCGCCGTCGGCCGTGGGCGAGACATCGGCCAGCGCCGCGTCCAGGATGGCCACGCCACCACCCAGCACGTGGTCCTCGAACGGCTGGACGTAGCGTGCGCGGACCCCGACGAGCGTCTTCGTGTCGACCGACAGCTTGGCGTGCGACGGTGACACGAGGACGAGCTGACAGGCCCACGGCAGGAGGCCGTTGGCCAACTCGAACCCGGAGTTCTGCTTGCCGACGATGAGCACCCGCCGACCGGCATACGACTCGACCGGCCGGACGTCGGCGTAGTGATGGCTGTGCTCCATGCCGGCGCCCGGCGGCGTGAACGGCTCGGCGACCCCGACCGCCACGACGAGGACCCGACAGCGATAGGTCCCATCGGTCGTCTCGACCGCGAACGTGCGTCCGTGCGCGTCATCCTCCTGGCGTGTCCCGGTCCAGGTGCAGCCGTAGCGGACGTCGATGTGCGCCCGGTCGGCGAACGCGACCAGGTTCGCCTCCATCTCCGGCCGGGACGGGAAGTACGACGTTCCGTCCATGAGATCCGGCTGGAGGTTGGCGGCCTGGGGCTCCTCCGCCAGGAGGCTGTTCCAATCGAACCGCCCGTACGTCCGGTCGGTCCGGGGGACCGGCGCATGCGGCTTCGTCCAGGACAGGAGTCGCTGGAAGTGCGGCCAGCGCCGGAACATGCCGCCGGGCGTCGGGTCCGCGGACAGGACGGCGTGAGCCACGCCGGAGCGTCGCAGCGAGTAGGACGTCTGCAGGGCCCCCGGCCCGCTGCCGACGACGATCACCGGGTACTCGCCCGGCGGGAACGGCCGGTTCAGCTCCGCCATCGGTTCGCGGCGCGCAGGCGCCTGGCCTGGACCTGGAGCATCCGGTACATGACCCTGGGGTGCTCGACCAGGAATCCCTCGACGGCCGGGCCGGAGAGGAGCAGGCAGCGGAGGGTGGAGGTCGCGGTGATATCCGCGATGGGCGATTCGCCGAGGAGGATGGCGACCTCGCCGAAGAACTCCCCGCGACCCAGCCGGGCCCGCTCGGTCCCGTCCACGATCACGGCGGCTTCGCCCTCGAGGATGACGTGGAACCCCGATCCGCCCATCCCCTGGCGCAGGACGCGCTCCCCGGCCGGGTAGACCGTCTCCTCGAAGGTGTGGACGACTCGCTCGAGCTGGGGATCGGTGAGGTCCGCGAACAGGCTGAACCCGGCGATCGCATCCACCAGGGCATCTCGGTCGGACATCGTCGCATCGTACGCCTCTCGCGCTCGGTTGACGGCCCTCCCCCGCACGGCGCAGCATGGCCGTTGGAGGTGGACCCCAGATGGCATTGACCCCCGAGCGGCGGACCGAGCTGCTGGCGTCCGCACGCCTGTTCGACGGCGTCGACGCGGCCGGGATGGAGCGGATCGCCGAGATCGCGATCGAGGTCGACTTCCCGACGGGCCATGTCATCGCCCGCCAGGGCGACATCGGCAGCGGATTCTTCGTGATCACCGAGGGGATGGCCCGGGTGACCCGCGACGGACGCCAGCTCGCGACCCTGGGGCCCGGCGACTTCTTCGGTGAGCTGTCCGTGCTGGACGGCCGGCCCAGGACCGCGCAGGTCGTGGCCACGGCGGCGACGACCTGCCTGGCACTCTCCACCTGGGACTTCGAGGCGGTCGTCCGGGAACAGCCCGGCGTCGCCCTCGCCATCCTGCGCGGGTTGGCCGGCCGGCTGCGCGACCTGACCGAGGCGGATCGGCACTGAGCGGCGCCGGAGGAGCGGCCGGATGACCGACCAGAGGGCGGCGATGCCCCGGACCGCCACCTTCCTGTTCAGCGATATCCAGGGATCGACCCGCCTGGAACAGGCGATCGGCACGACCCGCTACGGCGAGCTCCGGCAGCGCCAGCGGGCGATCGTCCGTGCGGCGGTCGCGGCCCACGACGGGGTCGAACAGGGCACCGAAGGCGACTCCTTCTTCGTCGTCTTCCCGAGCGCGCGCCAGGGGCTCGCGGCGGCGGTCGCGGCGCAGCGCGGCCTCGTCGCCGAACCCTGGCCGGTCGACGCGCCGATCCGCGTCCGCATGGGGCTCAATACCGGCGAGGCCCAGCTGGCCGGCGAGAGTCTCGTGGGCCTCGACATCAATCGGGCCGCGCGGATCGCGTCCGTC
The DNA here is from genome assembly GCA_964579825.1 of uncultured Anaerolineaceae bacterium. Taxonomy (GTDB): domain Bacteria; phylum Chloroflexota; class Limnocylindria; order Limnocylindrales; family CSP1-4; genus SPCO01. The sequence continues at coordinate 15,696 of CAZOHT010000011.1, read as the reverse complement.
GCGAACGGCGGCCAGATCGTGGCGTCCGATGCGACCCGGGTGCTGGCCGGCGCCTCGCTTCCCGATGGGGTCACCCTGCGCGACCTGGGCAGCCACCGACTGCGCGATCTCGGCCAGCCCGAGCGCCTCTTCCAGGTGGACGCCGAGGGCCTGCCGCGCGACTTCCCGCCGCTCCGGTCCCTCGACGCCCACCCGAACAACCTGCCGACCCAGCTCACGACCTTCGTCGGGCGCGATCGCGAGCTCGCCGAAGCCATCGGACTGCTGGGCTCCACCCGCCTGTTGACGCTGACCGGCCCGGGCGGCACGGGCAAGACGCGCCTGTCCCTGCAGGTGGCAGCCGCGACCGCCGAGGACTATCCGGACGGGATCTGGTTCATCGCGCTGGACGCCGTCCGGGACCCCGACATGGTCGCTCCGGCGATCGCCCGGACCCTGGGCCTGGCCGACGATGCCGTCCGGGCGACCGTGGACGCGGTCGTCGACCGGATCGGCGAGGAGCGCGTCCTCCTGGTGCTCGACAACTTCGAGCAGGTGGTCGAGGCCGGGCCGACCATCGCGGAGCTGCTCCGCCGGTGCCCCAACCTGTCGGCCCTGGTCACGAGCCGGGTGGCGCTTCGGATCTCGGGCGAACAGGAGTACCCGGTCCCCGGGCTCCCGACACCACCGGACACCCGCCACCTGTCCGAGGTGGACCGGCTCAACCTGCCACGCGCCCTGCGCGAGCACGACCTGGCGACGCTGACGACGTACGAAGCCGTGCGCCTGTTCATCGCCCGAGCGGCGTCGGTCAAGCCGGGCTTCGCGGTGACGAACGCCAATGCCCCGGCCGTGGCCGCGATCAGCTCCACGCTCCATGGGATGCCGCTGGCCATCGAGCTGGCGGCGGCCCGCATCAAGCTGCTCAGCCCGGACCAGATCCTGGTCCGGCTCGAGCACCACCTGGACGTCCTGACGACCGGTGCCCGGGACCTGCCCGAGCGACAGCAGACGCTGCGCGGAGCGATCGCCTGGAGCTACGACCTGCTCGACGATGGCGCTCGCCGCCTCGTCGACCGCCTGTCCGTCTTTCGTGGCGGGTTCCAGCTCGAGACGGCGGAGGCCGTGTGTGGCCCGGGCGCGGACGTCGGCGGCGACGTCGTCGACCGGATCGGCGAGCTCCTGGACCAGAGCCTTGTGCGGATGGGGGACGACGCAGCGGAGCCACGTTTCTCCATGCTGGAGACGATCCGTGAATACGCCGCCGAGATGCTCGAGGCCCGCGGCGAGGCGACGCAGACCCGAGACCGCCACGCGGATGCGATGATCGCGCTGGCCGAGCTTGCGGCACCACAGCTGTCGGGCTCGGACCAGCGTGTGTGGCTGGAGCGCCTCGAACGAGACCACGACAACCTCCGGGCCGCGCTCGACTGGGCCACCGCCGAGCCCCGCCCCCAGGTGGCGGCCCATCTCGCCTACCTCTTGTGGCGGTTCTGGCAGCAGCGCGGCTACCTCCACGAGGCGCGGGCCCGATTCGATGCCATGGCCGCCAAGGGTTGGGACCTCGAGCCGGTCGCGGCCGCCCGATTCGCCGAGGCGTTCGGCGGCATCGCCTACTGGCAGTCCGACCAACCGACGGCCGCCCATTGGTACCAGGCAGCCCTCGACACATGGCGCGCCATCGGCGACAAGCGCGAGATCGCGAACGCCCTGTTCAACCGGTCGTATTCGGATCTCATCGAGATCATGAACGGACACATGGACCCGGATCTCCTCGCCGGGGGCCAGGCGATGCTCGAGGAAGCCCTCGGCCTGTACCGGGAGCTCGGCGATACGGCCGGCGAGGGCAACATCCTGTGGGGCCTGGGCAGCTTCCACTACTTCATGGGAGACGCCGCGGCCGCCGAGCCCTGGTACACGGCGTCGCTCGAGCTGCATCGAGCGTCCGGACAGCGGACGATGGAGGCCTGGTCGATGCACATGCTGAGCCTGTCGGCCATCGGACAGCGGCAGTTCGATGCTGGCCTCGCCAACGGCCGACACGCCCTGCGCCACTTCTTCGACGCAGGCGACGTGTCCGGCGTCACCCTGACCCTCGATGATCTGTCCATCGTGGCGCTCTCGACCGGCGACCCGGTCCGCGCCGGGCGACTCTGGGGAGCCGCCCGCCATCTGCAGCTGACCACCGGGACGATGCTCGCGGACTACGTGGACCAGAACTTCGACCTGTTCGGGATCGCCCGGCCGCGCGACCTGATCGAGCCGAGCGAACTCGAACGCCTGGCTGCCGAAGGAGCCGCCATGGGCCTTGACGAGATCGTGGCGTACGCTCTCGGCGAGGACGGCCCGACCCCGAGCGCCGGCCACGAGGCCGACGGCTGACCGATCGACGGCCGGGCCGCCGGGGCCACGCCGCTGGGCTAGACTGACGCTCCGATGACCGCCCAGCCGACGACGCCCGAGCCTGCCCGCGAGAAGACCGGGATCCCGAAGAACCCCGGTCGTCGCGACCTCGGCCTGCAGGCCACCCTGCTGTTCCCGGACCGCGACATCGTCGAGAAGTTCTACGTCCCGATCATCTACACGGCGTGCCGGACCTGCTATTCGGAGCAGGACCCGCAGACCATCTTCTCGCGCTCGGTCGCCGGCGACTTCGACACGCAGAAGATGCAGAAGCTGATCAGCTCGGTCATCGAATCCGGGCACGGTTCCACGATCGAACACGTCGTCTTCACCTTCGCCATCAGCGGCGTGTCCCGAACCCTGTCGCACCAGCTGGTGCGACACCGCGCCGGCGTGGCGTTCGACCAGCAGAGCCAGCGCTACGTGACCTACAAGGGCGCCGCGACGATGCTCCCCCACTCCATCGCCGAGGGCGACCCGGACCTGCGCGAGCGGTACGAGACGCAGGTGGACGGCGCGCTGGGGCTGTACGGCGATCTGCTGGGGGCCGGCGTGCCGGGCGAGGACGCCCGATTCGTCTTCCCGAACGCGACTCGCACGAACCTGGTCATGACGACGAATCTGCGCGCCCTGATCCACATGTCCGGATTGCGCCTGTGCACGATGGCCCAGTGGGAGATCCGTCGGCTCTTCCAACTGATCCGGCACGAGATCTTCACGGTGTCGCCGTTCCTCGGTTCGTTCCTCGCTCCGAAGTGCGTGCCGCTCGGTTACTGCGACGAGTTCAACAACCGCGACGGCCACTGCCCCATCCGGCCGCACAAGGATCGCGTCCTGGAGGCCTGGTCGGAGAAGGCCGCGGCGGCCAAGGCGGCCGGGCGAGAGCTGCCGGTCGCCTGAGGCTGCGCCCAGCGCGGTCGCGCACCGAAGCCGCATCATCGGGCGGATGACGAGCGACCGGACGGCCTACGCCCTGCTGACGGTGATGGCCGTGGCGTTCGCCGGGACCTGGGTCGCGGCACCGTGGGCCACGGACGACGTGACGCCGCTCACCGTCGCGTTCGTCCGGTTCCTGCTCGCCTCGGTGTGCCTGTGGGCCTTCGCGCGGATCAGCCGCATCCCGACGCCGATCCTCCGGGCGGACCTGCCGATCGCGTTCGCGATGGGCGCGACCGCGGTGGTCGGGTACAACATCCTGTTCCTGTACGGCGTGACGCTCGCCCCGTCGACCGACGGCGCCATCATCACGCCCGGGCTCGTGCCCATCGTCACCGCCGTCCTCGTGCGGATCGCCTACGGCGAGCGGCTCGCCCGGCGTGGCACCGTCGGTCTCGGACTCGGTCTCGTCGGTCTCGTGCTCGTCGTCGGACCGGCGATCGGCGGCAGCCCGGAGCGACTCCTGGGCGACCTCATGTTCATCGGCGGGGCGATCATGTGGGGCCTGTACACGCTCATCTCGCGGCGCGCCACGACCCGGATCCACCCGGCCCACGCGACCTTGCTCGCCACGTTGACGGGCACGCTGATGCTGGCGCCGCTGGCGTTCGTCGAACGTGGCTGGGAACCGCTCCTGGGCGCCTCGTCGAGGAGCCTGTTGAGTATCGCCTACCTCGGCGTGATCGGGACGGCGGTCGCCTTCGCGACCTTCTCCGAGGGCATCCGCCGGATCGGGTCGGCCCGAGCCGCGGCCTTCATCGTCCTGGTCCCGGTCATCGGCGTCGGACTGTCGGCCTGGTTGCTCGCCGATCCGATCACGCCCCTCGGCATCGCCGGCGCCGTCCTCGTCCTCGCGGGCCTGTGGCTCATCCAGACGTCTGCGCGGTGGTCGCCGTCGACCCCGGTCAGCGGGGCGCCAGGTCCGCCAGGAAGCGCCGGATGACCTTCGCGAGGCGCGGGCCGGCGATGGCTCCTGCCTCCATCACCTCCTCGTGGGTCAGCGGCTCGCCGCTGTAGCCGGCCCCGGCATTCGTCACGAGCGACACGCCGCAGACCTCCAGCCCGACCCAGCGCGCGGCGATGCACTCGAGCACGGTCGACATCCCGACGGCGTGGCCACCGAGCGCAGCCAGCATCCGAACCTCGGACGGCGTTTCGTAGTTGGGTCCCGTCAGGCCGACGTAGACGCCCTCGGCCAGCGCGACATCCTCGGCCAGCCCGGCGGCGTGCAGGGCCCGCCGCAAGCGCGGACTCCAGGCATCTGTCAGGTCGGGGAAGCGCTCGCCCAGGCCCTCGGCGTTCGGTCCGATCAGCGGGTTCATGCCGGTCAGGTTGATGTGGTCGGACATGACCATCAACGTTCCCGGCCCGAAGCTCGGGTCCAGCCCACCCGCGGCGTTGGTGAGGATCACGACGGACGCTCCCAGCCTCTTGAACAGCAGGACCGGCTGGATGACCAGGCCCGGATGGTTGCCCTCGTAGAGATGGAAGCGTCCCTGGAGCATGACCACGGGCCGTCCGCCGAGTCGCCCCAGCAGGAGCCGGCCGGCGTGCCCGGGCGCCGTCGCCGCCGGCCAGCCGGGCAGGTCGGCGAACGGGATGGCGACGCCGTCCTCGAGGTCGTCGGCCAGGCCGCCGAGGCCGGAACCGAGCACGATCCCCACCTCGGGGACGAGGTCGGTGCGAGCCCGGACCGCCGCGGCGAGGGCCGCGATCAGCGCCGGCTGATCGGCCGGCACGATCCGGCGGGCGGGGTCGATGGGGTCAGCCGATGGGGACATGCGGGCCTCCAGGAAACGCGTCCAGGGGATAGACGGCCGAGGCCCGCGGCTTCGTCGGCCCGACGGAAGTATCGACACCGGGATGCCGATCACGTCCCGTCGGGCGCGGACCCGAACGGCGCGCCGTGGTGAGACGGCGGCACATCGCGAGCAACGAAGCGCCCGAAGCGACCGGCGGTGGAACGAAGAGTCCTTGATGTGATCTCGGGTCCTTCGTTCCTGTCGGCCCCTTCGGGCAAGACCTACGATACGAAACAGTGTGGACGACGGTCAACGCGGTTATCCACCAATCTGTCCGGGATCTGCCCGGGGCTGTCCACCAAACACTCCACCGTGTGGATAACCCTGTGGATGAGTCGGCTAGCCGCCCATCGCGAACATCTCGACCTTCGGCAGGCTCGAGGTCGCGGCGGACCGCAGCTCGGAGTATCGATCCGAGCGTGCGGACCAGACCTCGCGGACGAACGCCTCGATCGCCGCCTCGTCATCCCCGCGCCGCAGGACCTCTCGGGCGTCGCGACCCTGGACCGCGAAGAGGCAGGTGTAGAGCTTCCCCTCGGCCGACAGGCGCGCGCGCGTGCAATCGCGGCAGAACGGCTGGGTGACCGACGAGATGACCCCGAACTCCCCGCGTCCGTCGAGGTACCGCCACCGATCGGCGACCTCGCCGCGGTAGCCGGGGTCGGCGGGTTCGGCCGGCCACTCGGCCTGGAGCGTGGCGATCAGCGTCTCGGCCGGCACGACCTCGTCGAGTCGCCAGCCGTTCGAGTGGCCGACGTCCATGTACTCGATGAACCGCAGCGTGGCGCCGATCTCGCGGGCCCAGGCCGCCATCGGGACGATGCTCGACTCGTTGACCCCGCGACGGACGACCATGTTGATCTTGACCGGCGTCAGTCCGGCCTCGATCGCGGCGGCGATCCCGTCGAGGACTCGCTCCACCGGGAAGTCGATCCCGTTCATCGCGCCGAAGACCTCGTCGTCGAGTGAGTCGAGGCTGACGGTCACGCGCTTGAGCCCGGCATCGGCCAATGGTCGCGCGAGCGCGCGCAGGGCGGACCCATTCGTCGTGAGGGTCAGGTCCACCTCGCCACCGTCGGGTCGCCGGATCGCCGCCAGGAGGGCGATCAGGTCGGGCAGGTCGCGGCGGACGAGCGGTTCGCCGCCGGTGATCCGCAGCTTCTCGACGCCGACCCGGACGAAGACCCGCGCCAGGCGCTCGATCTCCTCGAAGGTCAGGACCTGGTCCTTCGGCAGGAACGCGTAGTCCTTGCCGAAGACTTCCTTGGGCATGCAGTAGGTGCAGCGGAAGTTGCAGCGGTCGGTGACGGAGATGCGCAGGTCGCGCAAGGCCCGGCCCAGGGTGTCGGGCAGGCCCGGCCGGCCATCGAATGTCGCGCGGAGGTCCACGTCCGTACTGTACCCGGCCGCCGCCGAACCGCTCGTTCGATCCCCGGATCGCGCCCGGAACGCGCCGGGATCGCGCCCGGTGCGCCGCGGAACCGTCCGCCGTCCTTTCCCGGTGCGACCCCGCAACGAGCCGCGAGAAGGGTGGTGCGCCGGTACCACCGGAGCCAACCGCTGGTACCTCTAGCGGACTCCACCACACCGAACTTCGCTGGCAGGATGCCCACACGCCCCGAACAACCGCCCGCATGCCGTCAACGAGGGTCCACACGAATGGCCACGACCGAAACGCGAACCGGGTTCCGACTCCCCTGGAGCCAGGACCACACCGGAACCGACGAGCCGACCGGAGATACCGGTGTGACCGTCGAGGCCAGCGAGTCCAGCGCGACCGCGGCCGAGGGCGCTGCCCAGGAGACCGAGAGGCCCGACATGATCGACGCGACGCCCGGTGTCCTCGACGACACGCCCCAGACCGAGACCGACCCTGCTGCCGCGGAGCTGACCGCCGCTGACCCCGCCCACGACGTCGCGCCGGCAGAAGCCGCCCACGCCGAGGCCGTCGAGGTCGCGCCCGCCGCTTCCAAGAAGCCGAACAAGCTGATGGCCGACCTGGCCAAGGCGATGCAGACCGCTGCCGAGGGGGCCCGCAAGGACACCCTGACCAAGTTCGCCGCCGACGCCAAGGCCCACATCGAGTCGATCAACGTCGATGCCGCGACCGAGGCGGCCGACCTGCGCCGCCAGGCGGACGACGACATCGCCGGGATCCGCGACTGGTCCAAGGCCGAGATCGCTCGGATCCGCGAGGAGACCGAGAGCCGGATCACGGGCCGCAAGGCCGGGCTCGATGGCGAGCTCGAGGACCAGGCCGCCGCGACCGAGCGTCGGATCGCACGAGTCCAGGCCCGGGTCGATGCCTTCGAGGCCGAGATGGCCTACTTCTTCGAAGTCCTGCTCGCCGAGGAGGACCCGACCAAGCTTGCCGCCATGGCCCAGAGCCTGCCCGAGCCGCCAGACTTCGACGTCGACGTGCCCGAGGCGCCGGTCGTGCACGCCGCGGCCATCGAGTCCGCCTCCCCTGCGTCCGAGGTGGTGCACGGCGACGCGTCGTCCGACCCCGAGGCCGCCTTCGAGGCGATCGCGGCTGCCGCCCATGCCGCGGACCTCGCCGAGGCCCAGGCCGCCGCTGCCGCCGAGGATGCCGCGAGTGACCCGCGCCTTCAGGCCCTCGGCCTGAGTGCCGACGCCGCGGCCGAAGCCGAAGCCGCCGCGTTCGAGGCAGCCGAGACCGGAGCCGATCAGGACGACATCCCGGTCATCGACGACGACGCGCTCGCCGCGAAGATCGCCGGCCTCGTCCCGGATCCGGAGTCCCAGCCGGCCGTCGCCAAGGCCGAGACCGTCTCGACCCGTGTGGTCGTGGTCGGCCTGGTCAGCGTCGCCAGCATCGCCAGCTTCAAGCGCCATCTCGGTCGCGTGACCGGCGTCCAGTCCGTGGGCGTCTCGTCCGGGCCCGACGGTGAGTTCGTCTTCGTCGTCAACCACGGCCACGACGTGGTCCTGCGCGACGCGATCGCCACGCTGCCGGGCTTCGGTGCCCGGGTGACCGGCGAGACGGACGAGGGCCTCCAGGTCACCGCCCGCGATCCCGAAGCCGAGAGCTGATCAAGCCAACCGAGCAACCGCACCGCCCGAGGAGATCCTGTGGCCCGTCCGGCCGTCGTCATCGCCCTACCATCCGAGGAGTCGGCGCCCGTCACCGCCGAGTTGCGCACGGCCGGATTCGAGGTCGTCACGGTCACGAAGCCGGAGCAGCTCGACGCGCTCCTGGTGGATCGTCGCGATGTCGGCGTCGCCATCCTGGACGGCGAGACCGACTTCGACGAGTCGCTCGAGTACTACTCGCTCCTGCGCGACGGTGGCCGCGCCATCCCGGCGCTCATGGTCGTCTCGCCTCGAGCCCTCGACCGCCTGGCCAGCCAGGCGGTGGGTGGTGCCGTCGAGGACGAGTACTTCACGCGCCCGTACTCCGCCGAGTCGCTCCGCTGGCGGGTCGAGGCGATGCTCATCCGCAGCCAGACCATCGATGACGGCAGCGGTCCGGTCCTCCAGACCGGACCGATCGAGGCCGACGGGTGGTCCCGCCGCGCGACGATCGTCGCCGTCTTCAACCCGAAGGGCGGCGTCGGCAAGACGACGGTCGCGACCAATCTGGCCAGCGCCCTCCAGGTCCACAAGGGCCAGTCGGTGCTGCTGATCGATGCCGACACGGTCACCGGTCACGTGTCGACCTCCCTCGGCATCGAGGCCGTGCGGACGGTCGTGGACAGCTGGCGCGACCAGGCCGACGGCGGCCCCAGCGAGACCTTCAGCGAACTCGCCTCGGCCCATCCGTCCGGGATGAAGGTCGTGTCCCTCACGTCGTCGCCGCTGCAGACCGAGATCCTGGAGCCCCAGCGTGTCGGCGACGCCATCACGGCCGCTCGACGCGGCTTCGACTTCGTCGTCGTGGACCTGCATCCCTCCTACAGCCCGCTCAACCAGGCCGTCTTCGAGCGAGCCGACCGGATCCTGGTCCCGGTCACGCCCGATGTTCCCGCGCTGCGGGCCGCCGTCCAGCTGCGGGACCTGGCCACCGAGCTCGGCATCAAGGACCGCCTCGCCCTGGTCGTCAACCGCGCCAACAGCGGCGTATCGGTGGCGGACATGGAGAAGACGGTCGGGATGCCGGCGATGGCCCTCATCCGGTCCGGCGGCCTGCTCTTCGTCCGCGCGGCGAACGAGGGCCGCACGGTCATCGAGATGTTCCCGAAGGAGAAGGTGTCGGAGGACTTCGACGCCCTCGCCGATCGGCTGCTGGGTGCCAAGCGCACCGAGCCGGCCGCGAAGGCCCCGTTCCGGATCTTCAATCGCGCTGCGAAGGAACCGGCCCGAGCCTGAACCACGGGTCGGCGCTCGCGGGTCGGCCTGGACCTCGCGACTAGCGGGAGCGGTCCTGCCAGCTCGTGCCGCCCAGCG
>CAZOHT010000011.1:0-6069 GCA_964579825.1 uncultured Anaerolineaceae bacterium | reverse complement strand
GACTAGCGGGAGCGGTCCTGCCAGCTCGTGCCGCCCAGCGGTGCACCCGGAAGCGCCTGGGCCCGGATACCCGTCCGTCGATCGATCTGTTCGACGCCGCGCAGGTAGAACCGGTTGACCAGCACCGCGTCGACGTTCTCCTCCGTCAGCGGTCGACCGTCGTGGTAGGCGGTGGCGTCGACCAGCGGGATGAACATCTCGGTGGCTCGATCGAGCAGCCGGTCCGGTTCGGATCCGGGGAACAGCCAGACCGTCCCGACGACGCGGAACGGCGGGACTTCGAGGGCCACGTCGTAGGCCATCTTGTGGACCTTGTACGCGGTCCGCTCGGTGTCGGTCAGCGGCGGCAGCGAGCCCTCACCGGCGAGCACGATGATCAGGTCGTACGGATCGATCGTCTTGAGGCCGGGCGCCGAGACGAGGTCGGCCGAACCGTCGAAGGGCGCCCACTTGACGTCGGCGATGGTGATCGGCTCGCGCTTGTTGAGCGCATCGGACAGGCGCCCGGGGATCTCCATCCAGCCGACGAGCCGCCATTCCTCGGTCAAGCCCTCGAACGCGATGCCGCGATGACCGGCGGGCGGGCCGGAGGCCTTGGACGTGGTCGGCCACGGTCCCCCGTCGGCCCCGGCGTCGGCGGCCGGATCGTCCTTGTTCCGCTTCAGAAAACCGAACGGCACGTCACTCCTCCGCGGACCCGCTGTTGGTCCGGATCGTCTCCACGACCCCCGCATCGGCCAGTGTGGTGGTGTCGCCGAGCGACCGACCCTCGGCCAGGTCGCGCAGCAGCCGTCGCATGATCTTGCCGGACCGCGTCTTGGGCAGGTCCGGGACGAACAACAGGTACTTCGGGCGCGCGATCGGCCCGATGACCTTGGCCACGTGCTCTCGCAGCTCGTGGGCGAGTTCGTCCGACGGCTCCTTGTCCGCCCGCAGGATGACGTAGGCGAAGATGGCCTGTCCGGTCACGTCGTCCTTCTTGCCCACGACCGCGGCTTCGGCGACGGACTTGTGGTCGACCAGGGCCGATTCGACCTCGGTCGTGGAGATCCGATGACCGGCCACGTTCATGACGTCGTCGACACGACCGAGCAGCCACAGGTAGCCATCCAGGTCCTTCTTGGCGCCGTCGCCCGCGAAGTACATACCCGGGAAGCGGCTCCAGTAGGTCTCCCTGTAGCGCTCCGGATCGCCGTAGATCCCGCGCAGCATCGCGGGCCACGGCCGCTTCAGGACGAGGTAGCCACCGCTGCCGTTCGGGACGGAGTTGCCATCACCGTCGATGACGTCGGCCGCGATCCCCGGGAACGGGAACGTGGCACTCCCCGGTTTCGTGACGGTCACGCCGGGGAGGGGCGTGATCATGATCTGGCCGGTCTCGGTCTGCCACCAGGTGTCCACGACGGGCGTCCGATCGGCGCCGATGTGCTCGCGGTACCAGAGCCAGGCTTCCGGGTTGATCGGCTCGCCGACGGACCCGAGCAGGCGCAACGAGCTCAGGTCGTGGGCCGCGGGGAACGCTTCGCCCTGCTTCATGAAGGCACGGATCGCGGTCGGGGCGCAGTACAGGATCGTGACCTTGTAGTCCTCGACGATCTGCCACCAGCGGTCCCAGGCGGGCGTGTCCGGCGCACCCTCGTACATGACCCCGGTCGTGGCATTGGCGAGCGGGCCGTACACGATGTAGCTGTGGCCGGTCACCCAGCCGATGTCGGCCGCACACCAGTACACGTCATCCGGTTTCGTATCGAAGACGATCTCGTGGCTGTACGACGTCCCGAGCAGGTACCCCGCGGTCGTGTGCAGGATGCCCTTGGGCTTGGCGGTCGTGCCGGACGTGTAGAGCAGGTAGAGCATGTGCTCCGAATCGACCGGGACCGGCGGGCAGTCCTCGGACTGGCGGTCCACGACGTCGTGCCACCAGTGGTCGCGCCCGTCGGTCATGGCCGTCTCGCCACCCGTACGCCGCACGACGATGGATGCCTGGATCGTCGGGCACAGACCCAGCGCCTCGTCGGCCTGGGGCTTGAGCGCCATGGCCTTGCCGCGGCGGTAGCCGCCGTCCGCGGTGATGAGCACCTTCGCGCCGCAGTCGTTGATGCGGCCGCTGAGCGCCTCCGCGGAGAAGCCACCGAACACGACCGTGTGCGGGGCGCCGATCCGGGCGCACGCCAGCATCGCGATCGGCAGTTCCGGGATCATCGGCATGTAGATCGCGACCCGGTCCCCGGTGGTCACGCCAAGCTCGAGGAGGGCGTTGGCCGCCTTGCTGACCTCGCGCTGGAGGTCGGCGAAGGTGAGCGTCCGCGTGTCGCCGGGCTCGCCGATCCAGTGATACGCGACCTTGTCGCCGAGGCCCCGTTCGACATGGCGGTCGACGCAGTTGTAGGCGACGTTCAGCTGGCCGCCGGTGAACCACTTGGCGAAGGGCAGGTCCCACTCGAGGGTCGTGGTGAAGGGCGTCGTCCAGTCGATCCGCTCGCGCGCGTGCCTGGCCCAGAAGCCCTCGAAGTCGGCTTCCGCCTCCGCGTAGATGTCCGGCCCGGCGTTGGCCGACGCGACGAACTCGGGCGACGGCGGGAAGACGCGCGACTCGGCGAGGAGGTTCTCGATCTCCTGGTTCGGGAGGGACGGCTCGACGCTCACGGACGCTCCTCTGGTGAACGCTTGGCTGGCCCCGGCATCCTACCGCGCGACGGGTCAGTCCGTGTCGTCGGCGAGGTCGTCCTGGTCCGGTGCGCCGAGGCCGGCGAGGTCCGCCCCAGGGTCGCGTGACAGCACCACGCGCTGCGGTCGCGGGATCTCGATGCCATTGGCGGCGAACGCCTCCAGGAGGCGCTTGCGGAAGTCGCCGCTCGCGGCCCACTGATCCGCCGCTCGGACGGAGCCCAGGATCTTGAGCGTGACGCCGTACTCCGCGAGCGCCTCCACGCGCTCGACTCGGGGTGGCTCCAGGACGCGCCGCTTCCAGAGCGGATCGTCCGCCATCTCGCGCCCGACCTTCTCCACCACGCCGATGGCCTTGTCGATGTCCGTCCCGTACGCGACGGTCACGTCCTGGTTGATGCGCGACCACGTTCGGGTCAGGTTGGACGCGACCTTGATCTCGCCGTTCGGGACCGTGTGGACGACGCCGTCGAGGTCGCGCAGGGTCGTCCGCCGAAGCGTGAAGTCCTCCACCGTGCCCGCCACGCCGGCCGCACGGATGACGTCCCCCTTGGCGAACTGGTTCTCGAGCAGGATGAGCGAGCCATTCAGGTAGTCCCGGACCAGGCTCTGCGCCCCGAAGCCGACCGCGATCCCGACGACGCCGATCCCGGCCACGGCCGGTGCGATGTCGAATCCGAGACGGCCCAGGATCATCAGCCCGGCGATCGCGGCGATGACGAACTGCAGGACGCTGCCGCCGAGCTGGTCGAGCGTGTCCATCCGCTTCTTCAGTTCGACCGCACTCAGCTCCTGGGCCGTTCCCTCGGTCGCCTCGCGATCGAGCAACGCCTTGACGATGCCATGGACGAACAGCCGGGCCAAGCGCCACGCGATGTAGGCGGCGACCACGATGAGCGCCAGCGGCACGACGTACTGCTGGGTCAGCTCGAGGATCGTGCTCCAGGGCTTGGCGTCGAAGTCGGGCATCGGCTAAGGGTAGTCCGGCGACCGGGCCCCGGGCCGCCCATTCGACGTGCCGGCCACGCGACGTGCCTGGCTAGGTGGTGGCGCCGCCGAGCCGGATCGAGATGGCGGTGGCGGCTTCGCGGGCCTGCGCCGCAAGCTCCGGGATGCGACGCGGGGTGAGCCGGAACGCGGGCCCCCAGATGTCGACGGCCGCGATCACGTGGCCGCGCGCGTCGTGGACCGCGGCAGCGACGGCATTCAAGCCCAGCTCATACTCCCCGACCGCGGTCGCGTAGCCGCGCCGACGGGTCCGGGCGAGCTCTTCCAGGAGCGGCTCCAGCTCGACGATGGTGCGCTCCGTGTACTGGTTCAGACCGCGTCGGACGATGCGCAGGACCTCGCGCTCGGCCAGGGCACTGAGGAGCACCTTCCCCGAGGCGACGCAGTGGAGTGGCGTGGTCCGCCCGGTCCAGTCGCCCACGGCGATGAGGTTCGGGCCATCCGCCTGCGCGACGGTCAGCATCGAGTCGCCGTCGAGGATCCCAAGACCGGTCGTCTCGTGGGTGAGCCGGGCCAGTCGCTCGAGTTCCGGTCCGGCGATCCCCCGCAGGTCCAGGGTCCGCTCGGCCCGCTCGGCGAGGCGGATCACGACGAGGCCGAGCCGGTACTTGCCGGTCTCGTCGTCCTGCTCGACCAGGCCGCGCTTCTGGAGCGTGGCCAGAAGCCGCGAGGCGGTCGACTTGTGCAGGCCCAGGCGGCGGGCCAGTTCGGTCACGCCGGCCTCGCCCTGGCTCTCGCCGAGCGCGAGGAGCAGGGCCGCGGCACGATCGACGGATCGGACCGCGTTCCCGTCGAGGACCATCCCGTTGGGCCCGTTCACCGGGCTCAGCCGGCTCCCGGGGGGGCCATGCCGCCATGCGGATGCACGTCGAGCGCGCCGTGCGCCCGATCCTCGAGCGCCGCGTCGAGCGAGTCGCTGAACGAGGTCAGGACACGATCGATCAGGTCGCCCTCGCTGTGCGCCTCGCACATGAACCACGGCTCGCGCGAGTCGGGCTCGGGCATCGCACCGCGCAGGCGCATCCCGTTCGCGATCGCGTCGTACAGCTCGTGGTCGGTCGTCGCCCAGTCGCGATACTCGCTGGCGACCTCCTCGCGGAACATGATCCCGAACATCGAGGGATGGCCGGTGAAGTGGTACGGGAGGCCCTTCGGGTTGAGGATCTCCTTGAGTCCATCCTGCATCCGGCGGCCGTTGGCGTGGACCGTCTCGAGGGCGTCCGTGTCGCGCAGGATCTGGAGCGTCGCGACCGCGGCGGCCGCGGCGACGCGGTTGCCGGCGTACGTGCCGCCGTGGCTGACATGGTCCGGTAGCATGCTCATCACCGCTTCGGTGCCACCGAACGCGGCGGCCGGGTAGCCATTGCCCATGGCCTTCGCGAAGGTCGCGAGGTCCGGCGTGATGCCGAAGAACTCGGCGGCACCACCCTTGGCGAAGCGGAAGCCGGTCTTGACCTCGTCGAAGATGAGCAGGATCCCGAACTCCTGGGTCAGGGCCCGCATCGCCTGGTGGAAGCCCGGCTTGGGCATGATCCCCTGGGCGTTGCCGAGGACCGGTTCGACGATGATCGCCGCGATCTCCTCACCGCGCGACTCGAACAGGCGGCGGAGCGCCTCGATGTCGTTGTAGCGGGCCGGGATGATCGTCTCGGCGACCGGCGACGGGATCCCACGGCCCCAGGCGAGCCCGACCGGCGCGTCCGCATCCCCCAGCTCGGACATGTCGTCCGGGCCGACGCTGATCAGCGCGTAGTCGTGGACGCCGTGGTACTGGCCCTCGAACTTCACGATCTTGTCGCGGCCGGTATAGGCACGGGCGACGCGCATCGCGTGCATCGTGGCCTCGGTGCCGGATACGGTCATGCGGACCTTGTCGACCCAGCCGGTCAGTTCCTTGACCAGCTCCATCGCGCGGACCTCGTCCTCACTGGTCAACGAGAAGCTGACACCGCGGCGCATGCGCTCGTTGACATAGTCGTCGACGCGTTCGTCGCCATGGCCGAGGATGACCGGGCCGTAGCCCATGCGCAGGTCGACGAACTCGTTGCCGTCGTAGTCCCACACGCGCCCGCCCTTGCCTCGATCGACGTAGATCGTGTCCTCGCCCCAGGCTCGGAAGTTCGAGTCGGCACCGCCCGGCAGCGTCTTCAGCGCGCGGTGGTACATCTCGGTCTGCCGGGAGCGATCGATCGGCGGGGCGGGTCGGGCTGAGGGCTCGGTGGCCATGCTGGTCCTCGGTGCTGGGGGTGGGTCGGCTCGGTCCGCGGGACGCGAGTTTCGCAGAGTGGGACGCGAGCGGGGCCATCGTGCCACACGGGCCGACGGCGCGTCAACGCGAATCGCGTCGTTCGCGGCCACCGATGGCACGAATCCCGTGCTCGCGCGCACCAGTCG
>CAZOHT010000010.1:22902-103894 GCA_964579825.1 uncultured Anaerolineaceae bacterium | reverse complement strand
AGGCGATCAAGCGATGACGGCGACGATGTACTACGACAACGACGCGGATCCGGCGGCCCTGGCCGGCCAGACCGTGGCCATCATCGGCTACGGCAGCCAGGGCCACGCGCACGCGCTCAACCTGCACGAGAGCGGTGTCGACGTCGTCGTGGGCCTCGCGGCCACGTCCCAGAGTCGCCGGCTGGTCGAGGACGCGGGCCTGCGGGTCATGGACGTCGCCGAGGCCGTCCGGGCCGCCGACGTGATCATGATCCTCGTCCCGGATACGTCCCAGAAGGGGGTGTACGACGCCGAGATCGCCCCGAACCTCCGGCCCGGCCACCTGCTGATGTTCGCCCATGGATTCAACATCCACTTCGGACGGATCGACCCGCCCGGCATCGTCGACGTCGGGATGGTCGCGCCGAAGGGACCGGGCCACCTGGTCCGCAGCGTCTACCAGGCCGGTGGCGGGGTCCCCGCGCTGTTCGCCGTCCATCGCGACGAGTCGGGGACCGCGCGCGATCGCACCATGGCCTATGCCCGGGCGCTCGGGTGCACCCGCGCCGGCATCCTCGAGACGACCTTCGCCGAGGAGACCGAGACCGACCTGTTCGGCGAGCAGTCCGTCCTGTGCGGCGGGACCGCGGCCCTCGTCAAGATGTCGTTCGAGACGCTGGTCGAGGCCGGCTATCAGCCGGAGCTGGCGTACTTCGAGACGATGCACGAACTGAAGCTGATCGTGGACCTGATGTACCGCGGCGGCCTCAACTTCATGCGCTTCAGCGTCAGTGACACCGCGGAGTACGGGGACTACGTCAGCGGCCCCCGGATCATCAACGACGAGGTCCGCGCCACCATGCAGGCCGTCCTGCGCGACATCCAGGACGGGACGTTCGCGAACCGCTGGATCGCGGAGAACGACGCCGGGCGTCCGGAGTTCGAGCGATTGCGCGCCGCCGACCACGACCACCTCATCGAGCGGGTGGGGGCCAGGCTTCGTGGCCAGATGCCGTTCCTGAACCCGGTCGAGGTGCAGGCCGGTCAGGCCCAGGCGTCGACGACGACGCCCGGTGCCTCGCGATGACCGCCTCCGTACCTCGCCCGGCCGGGCCGTTCGTGCCGGCCGGGAGCGTCCGCGTCTTCGACACGACCCTGCGCGATGGCGAGCAGGCGCCGGGCGCCGGGCTGACCGTCGCCGAGAAACTGGAGGTCGCCCGCCAGCTCGTCCGCCTGAAGGTGGACGTCATCGAGGCCGGCTTCCCATCCGCGTCACCGGGCGACTTCGAGGCGGTCCACCGGATCGCCCAGGAGACCCGTGGCGGGATCGCGGTCGCGGCGCTTGCCCGGTGCAAGGACGGCGATCCCCAACGGGCGATCGAGGCGATCAAGGTCGCCGAGCGACCGCACCTGCACGTGTTCATCGCCACGAGCGACATCCACCTCAAGCACAAGCTCCGGGTCGACCGCGAGACCGCGCTTGCGGAGGCCGTCAAGTGGGTCCGCCACGGGCGTGAGCAGCTCGGCCGCGACGCCGAGATCGAGTTCTCCGCCGAGGACGCCTCGCGCACCGACATCGACTACCTGCTCCAGGTCTACGAGGCCGTCGTCGAGGCGGGCGCATCGACCGTCAACATCCCGGACACCGTGGGATACGCCATCCCGAGCGAGTTCGGGACGCTCGTCGAGAAGGTCGTCAAGCTGGTCGGCGAGCAGGCCACGGTCAGCGTCCACTGCCACAACGACCTGGGGCTCGCCACGGCCAACACGCTGGCCGCGGTCCAGGCCGGGGCTCGCCAGGTGGAGGTCACCATCAACGGTCTCGGCGAACGAGCCGGCAACGCGTCGCTCGAAGAGGTCGTCATGGCGCTTCGGACGCGCCCGACCCAGTTCCCGGAGCTCGGCAGCCACGTCCAGACGGAGCAGCTCACCGCGGCCAGCCGCCTGGTCAGCTACCTGACCGGGTTCGCCATCCAGCCCAACAAGGCGATCGTCGGCGGGAACGCGTTCGCGCACGAATCGGGCATCCACCAGGACGGTGTCATCAAGAACCCGCTGACCTACGAGATCATGACGCCGCAGTCCGTCGGGTTGTCCGGGAGCCAGCTGACGATCGGCAAGCTGTCGGGCCGGCGCGGCATCCAGGGCAAGCTCAAGGAACTCGGGTACGGCCTGGAGGGCGAGGCGCTCGAGGAGGTCTATCGCCAGGCGGTCGCCCTCGCCGACGCCAAGAAGGAAGTCACCGACGCGGACCTGCACGCCCTCGTCGAGCAGCGCGCCTCGGAGGTCCCGGCGTCGGTCGCGCTCGTCGGCTGGAGCGTCACGTCATCGCACGGCGGCAACGCCACCGGCACCGTCACGCTCACGATCGGCGGGGAGGAACGGACCGCGGAGTCCACCGGCAACGGCCCGGTCAACGCGCTCTTCTCGGCCGTGGACCAGGCCCTCCAGCCGGTCCTCGGCTGGCACCCGACCCTCGCCGAGTACGAGATCAAGGCCGTGTCGGCTGGCGAGGACGCCCAGGGCCAGGTCCTGGTCCGTTGTCGCCGCTCATCGGACGAGGGCCCGGGTGCGCTCGTCGTGTCCGGGCACGGGTTATCCACGAACATCATCGAAGCGTCGCTCGATGCCTACCTGACCGCGGTGAACAAGCTCCACGGCGCCGAGATCAACGGGGTCGCGGTGGCGTTCGTCTCGCAGCGGACCGAGCAGGGGCTCCCATGACGGAGGGCGACCTCACCTACCGGATCGCCACCATCCCGGGCGACGGCGTCGGCCCGGAGGTCGTGGCGGCCGCCCGGCGCGTCGTGGACGCGGCGGGCGAGCGGTTCGGCTTCGCGGTGGGCTGGTCCGAGTTCCTCGTGGGCGGCGCGGCGATCGACGCGTACGGCGTCGCGATCCGGCCCGAGGACGTGGCGGCATGCGGTGAGGCGGACGCGATCCTGCTCGGCGCCGTCGGTGGACCCAAGTGGTCCGATCCATCCGCCTCGGTCCGTCCGGAGCAGGCGCTCTTCGCGCTGCGGGGCGGCCTGGGCCTCTTCGCCAACCTGCGACCCGTGAGCGTCCATCCGGCGCTGGCCGCGGCCTCGCCGCTGCGCCCCGAGCTGCTGGACGGCGTCGACATGCTGATCGTCCGCGAGCTGACCGGCGGCGTCTACTTCGGGGATCGCCGCGAGGCGACCGGTACGGGGTCCGCGCGCGAGGCGCTCGACACGCTGCCGTACTCGGAGCCGGAGGTCCGGCGGATCGTCGAGCTCGCGTTCGAGCTGGCCACCGCGCGTCGCGGTCACGTGACGTCCGTCGACAAGGCGAACGTCCTCGCGACGTCACGGCTGTGGCGGACGGTCGCCGACGAGGTCGGGGCGGAGCATCCGGAGGTCAGGCTCGCCCATCAGCTCGTCGACTCGTGCGCGATGCTCCTCGTCCGCCGGCCGGCGATGTTCGATGTCATCGTCACGGAGAACCTGTTCGGCGACATCCTGTCCGATGAGGCGGCGGTCCTGGCCGGCAGCCTCGGGATGCTGCCGTCGGCCTCGCTCGGGACCCGGCGGACCGCGCACGGGACGTTCGGGCTGTACGAGCCGATCCATGGCTCCGCGCCGGACATCGCCGGCGAGGACAAGGCCAACCCGATCGGCACGATCCTGTCCGCGGCCATGCTGCTGCGCCTGTCGCTGGGGCGGGAGGATGCGGCTGCGGCGGTGGAGGCTGCCGTGAGCAGCGCCCTGGACGCCGGCTGGCGGACGGGCGACCTCGCCGACGCGCGCGACGGGACGGACGGCCTCGTGGTGGTCGGGACGACGGCGTTCGCGACGGCGGTCGTCGACGCGCTCGGTGTGGCGGTATCGGCATGAGCGACGCGCCGGTCATCCTGTACGACACGACCCTGCGCGACGGCACGCAGGGCGAGAACATCACCCTGTCCCTCGCCGACAAGCTGCGGATCGCCCGGATGCTCGACGAGTTCGGGATGCCGTTCATCGAGGGCGGCTGGCCGGGCTCGAACCCCAAGGACATCGAGTTCTTCGCCGCCGCGCGCAACATCCGCTGGGAGGGCGCGAAGCTCGCCGCGTTCGGGTCCACTCGCCATCGCGCCAACAAGCCCGGCGACGACCCCAACCTGCGCGAACTGGTCGCCGCCGAGACGCCGGTCGTCACGATCTTCGGCAAGAGCTGGCTGCTCCATGTCGTGGAGGTCCTGGGCGCCACGCCGGCGGAGAACCTCGACATGATCGCGGACTCGATCGGCTTCGTCGTCGAACGCGGTCGCGAAGCCGTCTACGACGCCGAGCACTTCTTCGACGGCTACAAGGCCGACCGCGACTACGCCCTGGCGACCCTTCGCGCGGCGCGTCAGGCCGGTGCCCGGACCGTCGTCCTGTGCGACACGAACGGCGGCACCCTGACCGACGAACTGACCGCGATCATCGGCGATGTCCGGACGACGCTGGAGTCGGACCCGGACGCGCCCGCGGTCACCTGGGGCATCCACACCCACAACGACGCGGAGCTCGCCGTCGCCAACTCCATGGCCGCGGTCGCCGCCGGGATCCGTCACGTCCAGGCGACGATCAACGGCTACGGCGAGCGTGCCGGCAACGCGAACATGGTCTCGATCCTGGCCAACCTCGCCCTCAAGACGCCGCACGTGCTCGTCCCGGCCGGCGGCGGTCACCTCGAGGGCCTGACCGAGCTGTCGCGGTCGGTCGCGGAGATCGCCAACGTCAACCCGAACGACTACCAGCCGTATGTCGGACGGTCCGCATTCGCCCACAAGGGCGGGGTGCACGGGGCCGCCGTCGCCAAGGTGGAGCGCAGCTACCAGCATGTCGATCCGGGCGTCGTCGGCAACAGCGGCCGCCTGGTCGTCTCGGAACTGGGTGGACGGGCGAACACTGCCATCCGGGCGGAGCAGCTCGGCCACCAGCTCGAAGGCGTCGACCCGCGCGAGCTGTCGAAGCTCATCAAGCAGCTGGAGTCGGAGGGGCTCGCGTTCGAGGGTGCCGAGGCCAGCTTCGAGCTCCTGATCCGCCGGCACGCCGCGGACTACGTCGCCCCGTTCCGCATCGTCGACTACACCTGCATCGTCGAGCAGCGGGACGGCCGCGAGCTGCTCGCCGAAGCGACGGTCAAGGTGGAGGTCGACGGCGAGATCCTGCACACCGCGGCCGATGGGAACGGCCCGGTCAATGCCCTCGACGCGGCCCTCCGCAAGGCGCTCGGGGCGTTCTACCCGGGCATCGACGACGTCCACCTCGTCGACTACAAGGTGCGCATCCTCGACGGAGGAGCCGCGACGGCAGCCCGGACGAGGGTCGTCATCGACTCGGCCGCCGGCGGCAGGACCTGGTCCACCATGGGCAGCGACACGAACATCATCGCGGCGTCCGCGGGGGCCCTGGCGGACTCCCTCGAGTACGCCATCTGGACATCCGGCGCCGAGCTGCGCCGGCGCGACGAGCGGCACTTCACGGCACCGGCCCGGCCCACCTCCGGCGGTGTCGCGGCCGTGCCACGGAGGGCCGAGTCATGACCGAGGGGACCGCCCTGCACCTGGACCGCTGGACCGTCACCTCCGGCAGCAACAGCCAGAGCCGCGGCGCGGTCGTGCTGGCAGCGGGGGAGCGGCACTGGCGCGCGTCCGCCCAGGGAAACGGCCCGATCGACGCCCTCTACGCCGCGGTCGACAAGGCGCTGGTCGCCGTGCTGGGCGGGCACCCGCGCCTGCTGGCGTACGACATCCACGCGCTGGGCGAAGGTCCGGATGCGGTCGGGGCGGTGACTGTGCGGATCGCGCCACCGGCCGGCGAGGGGGACCGCGGGGCCGGCGAGTACCTGGGCGAGGCGAGCAGCACGAACATCATCGCCGCCAGCATCGAGGCGTACATCGGGGCGCTCGACGCGATGCTCGGTGAAGCCCACTGGTCCGGTGCGGCCGCGGATGCCGCGACGAAGGTGGCGTCCAGCCCAGCCGGAGCGGTCGCCCCGGTGTCGGCCGGGGCCGCCCGCGAGCGGCGCGCCGACCTCGACGAGGGCGAGGGCGAGCACGACACGACGGCCTGGTTCGAGCGGTAGCGGGTCCCGGCCGCGGGTCGGGGCTCGACCGCGGCCGGCCGGGGCTCGATCGCGGCCGTCGCATCAATCCACCACATGGCTGGTAGTCGCCTGGCAGGCCCGCCACCCTCGCGTCCAGCCACCACACGGCTGGTACGGCCGCGATCGGTTCTGGACGGCGGTCGGTCGGGCACTCGTTGAGCGTGAGTCATGCTCGAACGCTCCAGATCGCTCGTCCGGCGAGGCGCAAGTTCGTGGTTACGAGTCACCCGGTGGCTGGATGAGAAGGTCGGCCGCACCGCGCCCGCGACCGCCACGCACGCCGCGAGCGGCGATCAGGCCGTCGCGTCTCCGACGGCTGTTGTCGGCGCATCGGAGACATCCGCGGCGCGCAGGAGGACGTCCCGCTCCTTGAGGTAGTCGGTCACGGCCAGGATCGCCGCCGCGGTCGGGATCGCGAAGATGGCCCCGAGGACGCCGGCCAACGCCGTGCCGATGATCACCACGACGAACACCGCCACCGGGCTCATCTTCACGGCCGCGCCCATGACGAACTGGGTGACGAGCAGCTGGACCGCGACCGCCGCGACGATGCTCACGATGGCGCACTGGAGCACGACCGTCGGCTGGAGGATGAACGCGAACGCCGGCAGGACCGCCCAGCCGATCAGCGGGCCGATCCACGGGATGAACACGATCAGACCGGCAACGAACGCGATGAGTGGCGCGAACGGGACGTCGAACACGAACGCGGCGACACCGATGATCCCGCCGAAGATCGCGCCGATGACGAGTCGCCCGCGAACGAACCCACCGAATGACACGGCGATGGCCGATTCGAGCTCGGTCAGGTCCCGATAGGTGCTCGACGGCAGGAACCGACGCAGCCATCCCAGCAGCGAGACCTGGCCGACCGCGAGGCCCATCGAGATGAAGACCGCGGTGATGAGGCCGATCACGATCGTCACCCCACCCAGGACGATCGACCTGAGCGTCTCGGTCAGTCCAGCCGCGTTCTCGGCCAGCCACGTCTGCAGCGCCGTGACCACGGACCCACCGCTCGGCATCGAGATCCCGAGCAGGGTGAACAGTGGCTCGAGGGCGTCGCCGATCTTCGGGATGAGCGTCGGGAGGGCATCCACGAAGGCCACGGCGGCGTTGACCACGGCCACGATCGCCGCGCCGATGACGACGAACGCGGTCACGCCGGTGATGACGTAGGTGATGGCGACCGGGACGCCGCGACCCTTGGTCGGCAGGTGACGCCTGAGCCAGGAGACGGGCGGCTCCAGGACGTACGACATCAGCCAGGCCACGAAGAGGATGATCGCGGGGCCGGCCAGGGCGGTGAACAGGTCGCGCAGGAGGCTCATGACGAGGCCGAACAGCGCGATCAGCGCCAGCCAGAAGATCAGCCTTGCCTCGCGTCGGGAGACCACGTCCCAGATGGAGTTCGGCCGGTTCGTCGACGACATGCGGGCACGGTACCGCATCGTGCCGGCTGCCTCGCGCCATGCCCGCTAGACTCGCGAGCGTGACCAACCAGCCGACCGTCGCCTACGCCGGCGAGCCGGGCGCCTTTGCCGAGGATGCCGTCCTGGCGTACTTCGGCCCCGGTCCGGAGCGCGTGGGTCATCCCTCGTTCCGTCGGGTCTTCGAGGCCGTCGGCGCCGGCGAGTCGAGCGCCGGGGTCCTGCCCATCGAGAACGTCGTCCACGGCACCGTCCGCGAGAACTACGACCTGTTGCTCGAATACGACCTGGGGATCCACGGCGAGGTCGTCGTCCCCGTTCGGCTCTGCCTCGCCGCGCTGCCCGGACAGCGCCTCGCAGACATCGAGCGGGTCTACTCGCATCTCCAGGCCCTTGGGCAGGCGGAGGCCTTCCTGCGGACTCGGCCGTGGCAGCTGCTGTCGACCTACAACACGGCCGGTGCGGGCAAGGCGATCGCGGACCGCGGTGAGCGGGGAGCGGCCGCCGTGCTCTCGCCGCGGGCGGCGGCCCTGTTCGGCCTCGAGATCCTGGTCGACGAGGTGGGGGACCTGCCGGGCAATCGGACGCGCTTCCTGGTCATCGGTGCGTCCGGGGCGCCCGGTGCGGTCGGTGCGCCCGTCCCGCCGTCGGTCGAGGAGGCGGCGGACGCTCCCATGCGGACCACCCTGGTGATGGCGGTCAAGAACGAACCCGGCACGCTCCTCGCCGCGCTCCGCGTCTTCGCCGAGCACGGACTGAACATGAGTGAACTCGAGTCACGACCCAGCCGTGAGCGGGCCTGGGAGTACGTGTTCTGGGTGGAACTCGACGCCGATCTGGACGCACCCGCCACGCAGCGTGCGCTCGACGGGCTCCGGGCGGTGACGACGATGGTCCGCGTGCTCGGCAGCTATCCGCGAGCCAGGGACGAACCCGCCCCCTGATGCGAAGACCCGCCGTTCCCGGCGGGTCTTCCTTGGCGCGGTGTCGGTCGGGCCGTCAGGCCGAGCGCTTCCGTAGTTCGTCGCGGATCTCGGTCAGGAGCATCTCCTCGGCGGACGGGCCGGGGGGCGGCGCCTCCTTGATGAAGAGCTTGCTGATGACGTAGACGACCAGCATCACGATGACGAACACGATCACGGAGTTGATGAACAGGCCCCACCCGATCGAGATCTCCTCGGTGCTGTCGGTCGCGGGCTTGAGGACGGTCTTCATCGCCGCGAAGTCGACGTCGCCAAGGACGTAGCCGATCGGCGGCATGATCACGTCGTTGACGAGCGAGTTGACCACCGCGCCGAGCGCCACGCCGACGATGACGCCGACGGCTAGCGCCAGCGCATTGGACTTGGTCAGGAAGGCCTTGAAGCCGCCCATGCTGGCCCCCTGCGTCAGTGCTCGACCACCTTCGGCAGGTCCTTGGCCTCGGCGATCCAGCCGGCGACCTCGGCCTCGGTCGGGATCCGACGGACCGTGCCCGGACGGGCGGCCACGACCTCCTCGAACGTCGTCGCGAGGTTGGCGGCGTTCCGCTGGGCCAGCTCGGCCGGCGAGTCCACGCCGGCGACTTCGAGCAGGTCCGAGTACTCGGAACCGACGCCCTTGACGCGCATGAGATCGAGGCGGTTCACCCACTTGAGGATGAGTGTGCCGCTGATCCCGGTGGCCTTTTCGAGCGCCGCTCGGCCGCCCGGTGTCGCGCCCTGCTCCAGCAGGGCGTCGCCCGTCGCGACACCCGCCAGGGTGAACTTCTCGGCCTCGATCGGACCGATGCCTTCGACCTCTTCCAGCTTCATCCCAGCCTCCTGCGGTGTCCTGTGGGTACCTGTCGTGGGTCAAGCCGATGATACCCTTGCGACTCCCCGTCGGATCACCCACCCCGCGTCCCCGGAGGGCACATGGACCAGGCATTTCGCGAGGCGATGACCACCGGCTACGCCCTGTCCGAACCGGGCCTCGTCATCGGCAGTCCGATGCATGCGGGTGAGGTCTTCAACGACGCGAGGGTCCAGGTCGCCCTGTCCATGCTGAACCGCCACGGCCTCATCGCCGGAGCCACCGGGACCGGCAAGACGAAGACCCTGCAGCTCCTGGCCGGGCAGCTGTCGAAGGCGGGCGTACCCGTGTTCGTGGCCGACATCAAGGGCGACCTGACCGGCCTCGCCGCTCCCGGCGATGCGACGAACGCGAAGCTCCAGGAGCGCGTCACGTCGCTGGCCTGGGACTACCAGGCCTCGGGGCATCCCGTCGAGTTCCTGTCCCTGTCGGGCAAGCTCGGCGCGCAGGTCCGCGCGACCGTCCACTCATTCGGGCCGCTGTTGATGGGCAAGGTCCTGGACCTCAACGACACGCAGACGTCCATCCTGGCCCTGATCTTCAAGTACTGCGACGACAACGACCTGCCGCTCCTTGACCTGAAGGACCTCGCCGCGACGCTCAAGTTCCTCTCGTCCGACGAGGGCAAGCCGATCCTGGCCGACTACGGCGGGATGTCCAGCGCGTCGGTCGGCGTGCTCCTCCGCTCGATCGTCGTGCTCGAACAGGAGGGCGCGGACGTCTTCTTCGGGGAGCCCGAGTTCGATGTCGACGACCTGCTGCGGACCACGGCGGATGGGCATGGGATCATCAGCGTCCTGGAGCTGTCGGACGTGATGGACCAGCCCCGGCTGTTCAGCACCTTCATGTTGTGGATGCTGGCCCAGCTGTACGAGAGCCTGCCCGAGGCCGGCGACCTGCCCAAGCCGAAGCTGTGCTTCTTCTTCGATGAGGCGCACCTGCTGTTCGACGATGCGTCCGAGGCGCTGATGGACCAGGTCGAGCGGACCGCCCGGCTCATCCGATCCAAGGGTGTCGGGATCTACTTCGTGACCCAGGCGCCCACCGACGTGCCGTCCGCGGTCCTCGCCCAGCTGGGCAATCGCGTCCAGCACGCCCTCCGCGCCTTCACGCCGGACGACGCCGATGCCCTGCGCAAGACGGCCCGGACCTTCCCGACGACCGAGTTCTACGACGTCGAGAAGACGATCACCTCACTCGGGACGGGCGAGGCGCTGGTGACGGTCCTGTCGCCCCGGGGCGTCCCCACACCGTTGGCTGCCACCCGGCTGCTGGCGCCGGACTCGCTGATGGCGCCGATCGCGCCGGAGGCATTCCAGGCGGCCCTCGTCGGCAGCATGTTCTCATCGAAGTACGGCGCGACCGTGGACCGCTCGAGCGCCTACGAGATCATCAACGGCCGGATCGCCGCCGCCCGGGCGGCGGCGGCCGATGCCGCGATGCGGGCCGGCGTGGACCCGACGACCGCGACCGGCATGAACACGATGACACCGGCCCAGCAGCAGCGCGAGATCGCGCGCCAGGCCAGGGACATCGCCGCCGCGCAGAAGGCCGCCGAACGCGAGCGAAAGGCCCAGGCCAAGGCCCAGGCGGACGCCGACCGCGCCCGGCAGCGATCGATCGACTCGGCCATCCGGACCGGCGGCAAGGTGGTCAGCTCGCGCGCGGGTCAGGACCTCATCCGCGGCATCTTCGGGACCTTGTTCGGGGGCGGCAGGGGCAGGTGACCTAACGTCAGGTCGGGCGATACAACCGGTGCGACGTGATCGACACGCCGGTGCTGCCGGAGACATTCAGGTGGTTCCCTCGAGGCCACCCGTCGAACCCGTTGAGCGTCCCCGTGACCCGATCCGCCCGGTACACGGTGATCCCGAACTGGTTGTACGGGTATCGGTAGCGGACATCCACGCGGCGGGTCGGCTGACTCATCCAGTTCCTGCTCACCACGATGTCGGCAGCCCGACGGCCGCCGGTCGTCGTCGTGATGAAGATGGCCCGATTCGTTCGCCGGATCGTGTTGGCCACGATCTCGATGTCTCGTCCGCCATGGGTGTCGATGCCGTGCCACTGCGGGACGTCTTCGACGGTGTTGGAGATGACGGAGATGTTGCGGGACACCGTTCCGCCCGCATCGGTGAGGGCGATGCCGTACGAGTTCATGTTCATCGTCTGATACCCGACCACGCCGATGCGCTGGACGAGGTTGTCCTGGATCAGCCCGGTCGTTCCCGAGATGACCATGATCCCCGCGTACACGGCGTTCCGGATGTGGCAGTTCTCGATCCGGAAGTTCTCGACGTACCGGATCACGATCGCGGCGTACCCGAACCGCGTGATCGTGCAGTTCCGGATCGTGACGTTGCGCAAGGGTGCCGACGCGGTCCCGGCGACGAGGATGCCGATCTCGCGGCTGTCGTATCGGCTGTACTGGGGGCCGGTGATGCGGTAGCCGTCCAACGTCACGTTGCTGGTGCGGACGGTCACGCCGACCTTGCCGCGGCCGACCGAGATCGTCTTGGCGGCGGGCTGGGTGGGGTCGATGGATGGCGGCACGCCGATCGTGGTCGATGTGCGCACACCCCGACCGATCACGATCGAGGGTCCGGCTTCGACAGAGGTCGAAGCGGCTGCTGGTGTCGCGGCGGGTAGCGACCCTGCGAGTGCGACACCGACCAGGAGCGCGATCGCCGCGATCCGGGTCCTTCGGTGGGATGGGATGTGACGAGGCGTCCGTTGGACGCCGTTCAAGACCGACAAGAGTCCTGCCTCCTACTCGAGATCCACGTCGCCGACTGCCGGGTCCGATGTCGATCGTGGACACCCACCTGCGGCCTTCGAGCGGACCGGGGATACAGCGCGACCGGTTCGGCCGGCAGACGACGTTCGCGGCCGATCGGCGGGGAATCACCGGACAGTTCGGGGAACGGGCGATGTCCGACGGCGATGCGAAGGTGTGTCGATCGTACCCCCGGCCGGCAAATCAGGCCACCTCGCCCGCCCGCTACTCGATGACGAGGTTCGGGGGGAGCTCCTCGGCGGCGGGGTACTGCGGGCGCATCGCGGCCAGCGTGTCGGCCAGGATGCTGGCGACGGCGACGTTGCGGAACCACTTCTTGTTGGCGGGGATGACGTACCACGGGGCGTGCTTCGTGGACGTGCGCGTGAGGGCTTCGTCGAACGCGGCCTGGTAATCGTCCCAGCGCTTGCGCTCCTCGAGATCGCCCATCGAGAACTTCCAGCGGCGGGTCGGGTCGTCGTAGCGCGCCTGGAACCGCTGGCGCTGCTCATCCCGATCGATGGACAGGAAGAACTTGACGATCGTGGTCCCGTTCGCGGCGAGATGCGCCTCGAAGGCGTTGATCTGGTCGTAGCGCGTCTTCCAGACCGCCTTCGGCACGAGCTCGTGGACCCGCACGATGAGGACCTCCTCGTAGTGGGACCGGTTGAAGATGCCGATCTCGCCCTTGCCGGGAACGCGCTTGTGGACGCGCCACAGGTAGTCGTGGGCCAGCTCCTCGACGGATGGGACCTTGAAGCTCGACACGACGCAGCCCTGGGGATTGAACGCTTCCATGACCTTCTGGATCGTCCCGTCCTTGCCGGCCGCGTCGATGCCCTGCAGCACGACCAGCACGGATCGCTTCGACTCCGCCCACAGCCGATCCTGGAGCTCCGTGAGGCGGGCCATCTGGCGCTCGAGGACCGGCGCCGCCGATTCCTTGTCGAAGCCATGGGTGGCACCTGGGTCCAGCTTGCTCAGCCGGACCGAGTGGCCGGGCTTGACCAGGAGCGCGTCGCGGAGGTCCCTGGGGTTCGCCATGGCGGGATCCTTTCGATTCTGGCGTGAGCGGCTGGGAGGTCGCCGCGAACGTCGAGGCGACGAGGTCCCGGGAGGGCGGTCGTATGATGCACCGTACCGCACGAGCAGGAGAACAGACCACATGGCCGTCGCCGCCGCCACGAAACCGCATCCGATCTTCCTGGCCGGCCGCTGGGTGGAGTCGCCGGACGTCCTGACCGTCCTCAACCCGGCCGATCCGACGGCGCCGGCCGGCTCGACGTTCAACGCCACCCCCGAGCAGTACGAGGAAGCCGTCCAGGCCGCGGTCGCCGCGTTCGAGGTCACTCGGACCCTGCCCGCCTACGAGCGCGGCCGCATCCTGCGCGAGATCAGCGCCGGGATCCGTGAGCGGCGCGAGGAACTCGGTCGGCTCATCGCCCTCGAGGCGGGCAAGCCGATCCGTGACGCGCTCGTCGAGGTGGATCGTGCCTCGTTGACCTTCCGACTCGGTGCCGAGGAAGCCGAACGGATGGTCGGCGAGGTCATCCCGCTGGACCTGCTGCCGTCGTCGAAGGACCGCATCGGCATCACCCGCCGCTTCCCGATCGGCCCGATCGCCGGGATCAGCCCCTTCAACTTCCCGCTGAACCTGGCCGCCCACAAGGTCGCGCCGGCGATCGCCAGTGGCAACCCGATCGTGCTCAAGCCACCGTCGGCGGATCCGCTGACGATGCTCACGATCGCCGAGATCATCGAGGCCGCCGGGCCGCCAGCAGGCTCCGTGTCGATCCTGCCGATGACGCGCGAGGTCGGTGACCGGATGGTCGCCGACGAGCGCTTCAAGCTCCTCACCTTCACCGGCAGCCCGAGCGTCGGCTGGCGCATGAAGGAGCGGGCGGGCAAGAAGAAGGTCGTGCTCGAACTCGGTGGCAACGCCGGGGTCATCGTCGATGCGTCCGCGAACCTCGACTGGGCGGTCAAGCGCTGCCTGATCGGGGCGTTCGCCTATGCCGGCCAGGTCTGCATCAGCGTCCAGCGGATGTTCGTCCACGAGTCCGTGTGGGACGAGTTCATGGCCAGGTTCGTCGCGGGCGCCGCGGCGCTCAAGGTCGGCGACCCGCTCGACCCCACGACGGACGTCGGTCCGATGGTGGACGCGAACCAGGCCAGCCGAACCCAGCGCTGGGTCGACGAGGCGGTCGCGCTCGGCGGCACGCTCCTCGCCGGCGGCCAGGCTGACGGCAACTTCTTCCCGCCGACGATCCTCACCGGCGTCCCGACGACCGCCCAGGTGTGCTCCAACGAAGCCTTCGCGCCACTCGTCGTGGCGTTCCCGTTCCGCGACCTGGACGAGGCGATCGCGCAGGTCAACGACAGCATGTTCGGCCTGCAGACCGGCGTCTTCACGAACGACCTCGCCGGCGCCTGGCGGGCGTTCGGGGAGCTGGAGGTCGGCGGCGTCATCGTCAACGACATCCCGACCTACCGGATCGACCACATGCCCTACGGCGGTGTGAAGGATTCGGGGTTGGGACGCGAGGGCCTGCGCTGGGCGATCGACGACATGACCGAGCTCCGGATCATGGTGCTGGCCCAGCCCCAGTAGTCGGGCGAGTCGCGTGGCGGCTCCGGCGGTCCGTCCCGTTCCCGCCCGTCCCGCCGCCCGCGACGACGGACGAGGCGTCCCACCGGGTGCCGCATCCTTGGCGCCATGGACCTGACCCTCACGCCGGCCCAGCTCGAGCTCCAGGCCCGCGCCCGCGCCTACGTCACCGACGTCCTGCAGCCGCTCGAGGCCGAATTCGAGCGTCTCGGCGGGCGCGTCCCGCGCGACTTCGGCAACGCGGCTCGCACGGCGGCCATCGAAGCTCGCCTGAACGGGGGCTCGCTGCCGGTCGAGTTCGGCGGCCAGGGCTGGACGGCCATGGAGCAGGTCCTGGTCCACGAGCAACTCGGGCAGGTCACCGGCGGCCTCTGGTCCTACATCCCGGGCGCCTACAACGTCCTGATCCACTGCGATCCGGAGCAGCGCGTCCGCTACCTGGACCCGTGCAACCGGGGTGAGCGATCCGGCAGCTACGCGATCACCGAGGACGGCGCGGGGTCCGATCCCCGGACCCTCCAGGCGACCGCGGTCCGTGACGCGGCGACCGGCGACTACCGGCTGAACGGCGAGAAGTGGTTCGTGACCGGCCCGGACGACACCGACTTCATGATCTTCCACGCGAACGTCATCGATGGCGAACGCCGCCTGCCGACCCTGTTCCTCGTGGATTACGACACGCCCGGCGTCCGGATCAAGCACGACCCGGACTACATGCACACGTTCGCCGACCGACACCCGCAGTTCGTGCTGGACGACGTGCGAGTCCCGGCGTCGGCCATCCTGGGCGAGATCGGTGCCGCCGACGAGATGACCAACGAGTGGTTCGTCGAGGAGCGCATCCACATCGGCGCGCGTTGCAGCGGGGCGATGGAACGCCTGCTGACGCTGGCCGTCGAGTGGGCCACGGAACGGATCCAGTTCGGCGAACGGATCTACGACTTCCAGGGCGTGTCGTTCCCGCTGGCGGACTCCGCGGCCGATGCCTCGGCGGCCCGCCTGCTGACCCGCGAGTGCGCGTGGCTCGTCGACACCGGCGCGGACCCGAAGGTCATCCACGCCAAGGCGTCCCTCGCCAAGCTGTTCGCGTCCGAGGCGGCCTTCCGCTGCGCGGACCGGGTCGTCCAGGTGTTCGGTGGTCGGGGCTACATGCGCGAGTTCCCGGCCGAGCGGTTCTTCCGCGAACTGCGCGTGGATCGCATCTGGGAGGGCACGTCCGAGATCCAGCGACTCGTGGTGGCACGCGCCCTCGAGAAGCGCGGCGTCAGCCGCGTCGTGGGATGACGGCCCCCGACGCGAGCACGACCACGGGCGCCATCGACCTGCGGCCGCTCTTCGCGCCCAGGTCCGTGGCGGTCGTGGGGGCGTCGCCGCGGACGGGGATCGCGGAGACCGTGCGCGACAACCTCCGCGTGATGGGCAGCGCGACCCGCTGCCACTTCGTGAACCCGAACTACACCGAGCTGCTCGGCCAGCCCTGCTACTCCAGCCTCGCCGACCTGCCCGAACGGCCGGACGTCGCGGTCGTCGCGCTCAACCCGCTCCGGGCCGCGATGGTCACCCGCGATGCGGCCGCCGCCGGGGTGCCCGCGGTCATCATCCCGGGCGGCGGTGTCGTGGAGGGGGGTGCCGCGGCCGCCGCGATGCAGGACGAGGTCGCCGAGATCGCCCGTCGGCACGGGATCGCCCTGGTCGGTCCCAACTGCATGGGCGTCGTGGACCTCACCGCCAACAGCGCCTCGTACATCGGCGACGTGTCGCCGTACCAGCCGCTGGGTGGCGTGGCCGGGATCGCCCAGTCCGGATCGGTCACGGACGCGTTCATCCAGGCCGGATCGAGGGTCGGGTTCAGCCGGATCATCAGCTGCGGCTCGGAAGTGGTCCTCGACGTCTGCGACTACCTCGCGTACTGCCTGGACGACCCCGAGACGCACTCGGTCATCCTGTTCGTCGAGGGGTTCAAGCGTCCGGAGCGGTTCCTGGCGCTGGCCGACCGGGCGCTCCAGCTCGGCAAGCCGATCATGGTTGTCAAGGTCGGCCGGAGCGACCAGGCCCAGGCCGCCGCGGTCGCGCACTCGGGCTCGCTCGCGGGCGAGACTCGCGTCACCGACGCCGCGCTCGACGCGGCGGGCGTGATCCGCTGCCGCGACCTGGATGAGCTGCTCGAGACCGCCGAGCTCGTGGAGGGAGTCCGCCGCAGTGGCCGCGGTGTCGGTCGCGGCCGGACGGGGGTCGTGACCGTGTCGACCGGCGAGGCCTCGCTCGTCGCCGATCTGGTGCCGACGACCGGGCTGGACCTGCCGCCGATCCCCGAGCCGGCCCGGGCGGCCATCCTCGAGCGCCTCCCGACCATGGGCTACATCGGCAACCCGCTCGATCCCTGGGGCGCCGACGAGCCGACGGCGGCGTACGGCGCCTGCTTCGAGGCGATGGCCGCCTCGGGCGCCTATGACGTGCTGGTGCTCGTGCACGACTTCCCCTACCGGTCCATGCCGGCGGAGGTGGAGACGGCCCTCGACGTGACGCGGCCGTTGCTGGCGGCGACCCGCGACCGGCCCGCGATCCTGCCGGTCTACGTCTCGCTCACCTCGGGCGAGCATCCGCCAGAGATCAAGGCCCTGCTCGACGAGCACGGCGACGGCGCCCCATTGCTGCGCGGTGCGGTCGAGGCCTTCAGCGCCATCGCGTCGGTCGCGCGCTGGCAGGGTCGACGCGAGGCTCGCGGCGCGCCGGATGGTCGACCCTGGCGCGCGGAGTGGCCCGCACTCGCGGCCGATCGGACGTCGTTCGGACAGGACGAGGCGGCCCAGGGGCACGCCACCGCGACCAGCGTGGTCACGCGGACGCTGTCCGAGCGCGAGAGCCTGGCGTTCCTGGCTGGGGCCGGTCTATCGGTGACGCGGGCGATCCCGGTCGCCGATGCCGAAGCGGCTGTCGAGGCCGCTCGGGCACTGGCCGGACCGATCGCCCTCAAGGTCGACGCCGAGGACCTGGCTCACAAGAGCGATCTCGGGCTCGTCAGCCTGGGGCTCGCCGATGCCGAGTCCATCCGCGCGGCGGCGGCGCGCCTGTTCGAGATCGCGCGCCAGCACGACCTTGGCGTGCGTGGCCTCCTCGTCGAACCGATGGCCGCCGACGGCGTCGAGCTCATCGTCGGGCTGCGCCGGGATGCCCAGTTCGGGCTGGCCGTCGTCGTCGGGCTCGGCGGCATCTTCACCGAGGTCCTCGACGACGTCGCGATCCGGCTCGCGCCGGTCGGTCACGCGACGGCGCTGACGATGCTGGACGAGCTCCGTGGGCGTCGGCTCCTGGAGGGGATCCGCGGCGGCGCCGCCGTCGACCGTGCGGCGGTCGCGGACCTCATCGTCGGGCTGTCGCGCCTGGCCAGCGAGCGCTCCGACATCGTGGAGGTGGACCTCAACCCGGTCATCGCGACGGCCGCCGGTGCCGTCGCGGTCGATGCCCTGGTCGTCCTGGAGGCGTTCGATGATTGACGACGCGCTGGTCCTGTCGGCGTCGACCCCGTGGGGCGTCCGGCTCACGCTGAACCGGCCGGCCAAGCTCAACGCCCTGTCCGGGGAGCTCGTCGAGCAGCTCGTCGCCGCGGTGGAGGCGGCCGATGCCGATCCGGAGGTCCGGGTCATCGTCATCGCCGGTGCGGGCCGGGCCTTCTCGGCGGGCTACGACCTCGCCGAGGAGGTCGACGGGGGGATGGGCGGCCCGGTCGGCTGGCGCTCGGCGCTGGCCGTGGATGTCGCGGCGACGCTCCGCATCCTCGATTCGCCGAAGCCGGTCATCGCCCAGATCCACGGCTACGCCCTCGCCGGGGGGCTCGAACTGGCCATGGCGTGCGACCTGGTGGTCGCGGCCGAGGGCACGAAGCTCGGCGAGCCGGAGATCCGCTACGGCTCCGCGCCGGTGACCCTGCTGATGCCCTATCTCATCGGCCAGAAGAAGACCCGCGAGCTGCTGCTGACGGGGGACCTCATCGACGCCGTCGAAGCCGAGCGGATCGGCCTCATCAACCGGGTCGTGCCGGCCGATCGGCTCGACGCCGAGGTGGACGCCCTGGCCGATCGCCTGGCACGGACGCCGCCCGAGGTCATGGGCCCGACGAAGGCGATGCTCAACCGGGCGATGGACGCGGCCGGGTTCCGGCTGGCCGTCCAGGCCGGGCTGGACCTCGGCGCGATCATCAATGCCGCCGACACGCCCGAGCAGCGCGAATGGGACACCATCGTCAAGCGCGACGGGCTGAAGGCGGCCCTCGCCTGGCGCGACCGACGCTACGACGAGCGCCTCGCCGAGAGCGGGCTCGGAGAAACGCCGACCGCGTGACCGCGGGGGCCCGCCCGTCGAGGCGGGCAGGACCAATGGCCCAGCGCGCCGACGCACCGATCCGGCCAGGGTCGCGCCGGTGTCGCATCAGGCGAGCCGATTCGCGGGACCAAGGTACCGCCCCCGGTAGTCCCTGCGTCCCCTGACGACGAGGGCTCCCGTCCGGTTCACTGGCGGCAGACGCACGAGACCGGGCTGGCGAGAACCACGAACCCATCGATCGGCGTCGGGGGATCCAGCGTCCCGCTGCATGTCGAAGGAGAGTCTCCGTTGTCCGAAACCGAGCGCGCGCATCTGGTTCAGCCTGCCCGGCCCGGGGCCCATCGACGGCGGATCCTCGCCGCGATCCTCGGCCTCTCCGTGCTCAGCGCCGGAGCGGGGGCCATGTCGCTGGCCATCTTCACCGATACCGCCGCGTCCACGGGGACGTTCGCCGCTGGCACCGTCGACATCACGTCCAGCCCGACCGTCGCGTTCACGGTGACCGGCATGATGCCCGGCGACACGAACACCCAGGCGATGACGATCGCGAACGCGGGAACGGCGACGTTCCGGTATGCCATGAGCACGACGGCGACCAACACCCTCGGGACCGCCCTGACCCTGACGGTCCGAACGCTCGGCACGAGCTGCGCGACGTTCGACGGCACGATCGTGGTCGCCACGACCGCGTTGAACGGTGCGGCCATCGGCAGTGCGACCCAGGGTGCCCAGGCGGGCGACCGCACGCTGGCCGGACTGGCCAACGAGGTCCTGTGCTTCCGGGTCGATCTGCCGCTGGCCACCGGGGACGCCCTGCAGGGGATCACCTCCGCGGTGACGTTCACCTTCGCTGCCGAGCAGACCGCCAACAACCCGTAACCCGGGATCACGATGACGAGCGCGAACCGCGCGGTCCGCGACCGCTCGGTCACCGTCCTCCGGCGACTCCTCGATGGGCTCCTGCTGGCGCTCGTCGTGGTGTCGCTGGGGGTCCTCGTGCTTGGTCGCGTCCTGCCCCTGACCGGCCACCCGACCCTCGTGGTCGCGGGGCCGTCCATGGAGCCGTCGATCCCCATCGGCGCGGCTGTGGTCCTCGACCAGGTCGCCCCGGCGGACCTGGCCGTCGGTGACGTGGTCAGCCTGCGCAGCGGGCCCGACCGCGCCGTCTTCACGCACCGGATCATCCGGCTCGCCGAACGCGACGGCGGGCTCTGGCTCGAGACGCAGGGTGACGCCAACGCGACCCCGGATCCATCGCTGACGCCGGCCGTGGCCGTCATCGGTCGGGTGGCCGTCGGCATCCCGTTCGCCGGCTACCTCCTGACCCTGTACTCCGCGCCGAGCGGCATCCTGTTCGTCATCTCGTTCGGCCTCGTGTTGTTGCTGCTCGGCGTCCTGCTGGAGCCGCGGGCCTCGCTCGTCGCGACGCCCGTGCCGGCCGACCGACCGCCGGACGTGCCGCCCGCGCCGACGATCGCGTACGTCTACGAACGCGCCACGGCCCGGGAGGTCGTGCGCGCCTCGCGCGAACGGCGGATGCGCCAGCGTCGCTGGGCGACCGAGGATCCGCGGCCCCCTCGGCTGGGGGCCTGAACGCGTGCGCCGTCGCGGCCCCCTCGGCTGGGGGCCTGAACGCGTGCGCCGTCGCGGCCCGTTCCTGATCGCTGTCGCGCTCCTCCTGGTCGTCGGGATCCCGGCGACCAGGACCCTTGCGCGCTTCACGGACACCGCGACGTCCACCGCCTCATTCGCCGCCGACACCCTCGCGCCGCCGACCGGCGTCGCCGCGACGGGCGGTGCGACCGTGACCTTGACCTGGACGCCGAGTGCGGATGCCTATGCCACCGGCTACGGCATCTATCGATCCGCGACCAGCGGCAGCGGCTACACGCTCGTCTCGACCGTCACCCCCGGTTCGGCCACGACCGCCACCGACAGCCCTGGTGCGGGCACCTGGTATTACGTGGTGCGCACGACCTACGCCAGCTGGACCAGCGCGGTCAGCAACCAGGCGACGGCCGTGGTCACGGCCACGTCGACGACCTTCGCGCCGTGCGTCAACCAGGCAGCGGATACGACCGGCGCCGGCGACAACAACGGCTACCAGACGAATCCGACCCGTGCCTGCGTCAGCGACAACCGGTTCGCCGTGGACACGAATACGGGCACCGGCACGTTGGCAGCCTGCGGCACGGGCGCGGTCCCGGGAACGACCAAGGATCGCCACCGCTTCTGGGGCTTCGCCTTCGGTCTGCCGGGAACGATCGCGGACGTCGACGGCATCCGCGTCCAGGCGGACCTCAAGCTCGACTCGGTCGCGAGCAGCACGAACACGTTGTGTGCCCAGCTGTCGTGGGACGGCGGCGCCACGTGGACGACGATCAAGACGCAGGCGATCACGGTCGCCAACGAGGTCAGCTACGTGTTCGGCGCCACGAACGACACCTGGGGCCGATCCTGGACGCTCTCCGAGTTGAGCACGACCAACTTCCGAGTCCGGATCATCGATGCGTCCACGAACGCCAACCGCGACTTCTCGCTCGACTACCTGGCGGTCAGCGTCACGTACGCCCCGTAGCACGCCTGGGGGCGAGGGTCGGTATGCTCGAGCCCATGTCCCCAGACCATCGCGTTCGTCGGATCCGAGTCAAGGCCCCACATTCGATCGCGTCGGGCATGATCTTCAGGGGTCTGCGCTGGTCAGCGCGCGTCCGCCGCAGCCTCGCCATCGCGACCGGTCGCAGCCGGACGATCTACGTGCAGGACCGACGCGAGGAGTACATGGCCATGTGGCAGGGTGCCGCCACCGCGATCGGTGCCACGTGCGGTCCGCTGTCGCAGGAGGTCTGCGAGATCACGCTCGGGGGCCGGAAGACTCGCGTCATGACCTACCTGGTCCAGTTCGATGACCCGGTCGTGCTGGGTCTGGCCGGGGACAAGTCGTTCTGCTACGACGTGGCCAGCCGCCTCGGGATCCCGATCCCTGGGCCGCGAACGTTCGATCGGGCGGACCTGGGTCGGATCTGGCGCACCCTATCCGTCGACGAAGCCCCGCTGGTCGTCAAGCCGGCCGAGGGCACGGGATCGGGCATCGGGGTCTCCATCGATGTCCGCTCGCGCTACGCGCTCGCAGACGCGCTGGCCCTCGCCTCCCTGTTCGCGAACCGGGTCGTCGTGGAGCGGATGGTCCCCGCGGAATCGGTCCGATTGCTGTTCCTCGATGGGCAGATGATCCATGCCGTCCGGCGCTCCGGGATCCGGATCGTCGGGGACGGGACCTCCTCGATCATCGAGCTACTGACCGCCAAGGGCGTGTCGGTGGATCGGCGCATCGAGCAGACCCTCGCTGGTCAGGGGCTGTCGACTGAGGACATCGTGCCAGCCGGTGACTCGATCGTGGCCAGGTGGGTCCGCCCGGACACCGTCTCGAGCCACGAACAGCGCACGATCTACGACGAGGACGTCACCGCGCTCGTCGGACGGGATCTGATCGATGAGGTCGCGCCGCTCGTGACCGCGATCGGGACGCGCTTCGCCGGCGTCGACGTGCTGACGAATGATCCGACACGATCCCTTGCGGGATCGGGCGGGGTCTTTCTCGAGGTCAACACCACGCCCGGCCTGCACCACCATTGCCGGCCAGCGAATGGTGGATCATGCGCCGTGGCAGAGACTGTCCTGCGAGCGCTCCTCGGCGTCCAGAAGGCATGAACCTGAAGGACACCGCGCTCCTGACGCCGGTCGGTCCGGCGCGCCCGGGGTCGTCGGTCGCGATCAGGACGGCCGCCTGGTACGGCGATGACATGGTCGACCTTCCGTTTCCGGCGGGCTGGCAGGTGACCGTCCATGCCCCGGAGCTCCCGCGCCCGCTCGAGCTCGACGAGATCGTCGCCGCCGTGCGTGCCCCCGTCGGTGCCGAGCCGCTCGCCGCCATCGCCCACGGAGCGCGAACCGTCGTCATCGTGGTCGACGATCTGACCCGTCCGACACCGGTCGAGACGATCCTCGGGGCCCTGCTCGCTGAGTTGGACGCAGCGGGCGTCGCACGATCCCAGGTGACCGTCCTCGTCGCGACAGGCACCCACGGCCCGTTGTCCCGGGAGCGACTCACGCGCAAGGTGGGCGCTGACGTCGGCTGTCGAGTCATCTCGCATGACGACCAGGGCGATTGCGTGAAGATCGGGGTCAGCCGGATGGGGACGCCCGTGGTCGTCAACCGCGCGGCCGCGGCTGCCGACCTGGTCATCGGCATCGGCGGCGTGTATCCCCAGCACACGGCCGGCTTCGGCGGTGGAAGCAAGCTCGCCCTTGGGATCCTCGGCCGGCGGTCGATCGCTCGGCTGCATTTCGGCCGTGCCGGCGCCGGCGGTCGGTACGACGTAGCCAACGACTTTCGCGCCGACCTGGATGAGATCGCCCGTTTGGTCGGTCTGCGCTGGATGGTCATGGCGCACGTCGACGGCCAGCGCCGGATCGTCCGGATCGTGGCTGGTGATCCGGCTGTCGCCTACGCGGAGGCATCCGCCTACTCGAGGTCGGCGTACGCGGCCGCGATGCCGGCGAACGCAGATGTCGTGATCGCGAATGCGTATCCCATGGACATCTCAGCCACGTTCATGCGTAGCAAGGGGATCATCCCCCTCCAGCACGCCAGTCGATCCGCGTCGCGGATCCTCATCGCCGCGTGTCCAGAGGGGATCGGTCACCACGGCCTGTATCCGCTCGCACCGCTCACCGGGATCGCACGGGTCCGTCGCCGGATCGAGGTCGCGTGGGCGCAGGGTCAGGTCGGACTGGTGGGCCTTGGGGCGTCCGGTCTCAGGCGCCTCCGGCCTCGCCGACGTCGTGCCGTTGCGTCGGGGCCCGCACTGCCGATCCTCATGTACCAGACCGTCCACCTGGAACGCCCCCTCCCGGATGGCCTCCCGGGCATGCAGATCGTGCCCAACTGGGCCGAGGTCGTCGACCTCGTTCGGAGGCAACAGGACGGGCGCGACGACCTGTCGGTGGTCGTCTACCCGTGCGCTCCGCTCCAGGTCTTCGAGTGATGTCGTTGCGTGCAGACACCGTGGTCCATCACCACACAGCGAACCAACCGTTACCGTACTAGCGATGCCTCCATATCCGCCTCTCGATACCACCACGCCCGTGCTGGTGCTCAGCGCGCAGAACTACGGCTGCCTCGGGATCATCCGCAGCCTGGGACGGCTTGGGATCCCCGTCCACGCCGTCGATGCGAACCCGCCCCGTGCGGCTGCGCGCTCGCGCTACCTCGCGCGACGTCACGTGTTCGACCTGGCTGCGGCCGCACCTGAGGCCACCGTCGACTACCTCCTCGACCTGGGTCGCCAGCTCGGTGGAGGGACCATCCTGATCCCGACGTGGGACCAGACCTCCCTCCTGGTGTCGGCGTACGCCGATGTGTTGGGGGAGTGGTACCTCTTTCCGAGACAGCCAGCCGGACTGGCCGCGGCCCTGGCCGACAAGCGTTCGATGCACTTCCTGGCGCGTGAGCATGGCGTACCGACGCCCGATGTCGTCTTCCCCAAGGACGTTGACGACGTGACCCGATTCGCGGCCACCGCCGAGTTTCCGGTCATGTTGAAGGGGATCGACGGCAACCGGCTCAAGCTTCGGACCGGACTCAAGATGGTCATCGTCGACGACCCGGACGAACTCGTCCGACGCTACGTGGCCATGGAGGATCCCGACGAGCCGAATCTGATGCTGCAGGAGTTCATCCCGGGCGGAGAACACGATGTCTGGATGTTCAACGGCTACTTCGACGAGGCGTCGGATGCGCGCATGGGCTTCACAGGTCGGAAGCTGCGGCAGTCGCCGGTCTACACCGGCGTGACGAGCCTAGGGGTGTGCCAGGCGAACGACGCGGTCCGCGACACGACGGTCAAGTGGATGAAGGCGATCGGCTATCGAGGGATCCTGGACATCGGATACCGGTTCGATGCCCGTGACGGTCAGTACAAGGTCCTCGATGCCAACCCCAGGATCGGTGCGACCTTCCGCCTGTTCGTCTCGAAGGGTGGCCTCGACGTCGCGCGCGCCATGTACCTGGACCTGACCGGCCAGCCCGTGCCGGAGGCCGAGCCGATGGAGGGACGACGGTGGATGGTGGAGGGTGCGGACGTCGACTCGGCGCTGCAGTACCGGCGGGATGGCAAGCTGACGATCCGCGACTGGGCCACGTCGCTCCTCGGTGTCCGTGAGACCGCCTACTTCGCCCGCGACGACCTCGCGCCGTTCCGGGTCGCCATGCGTGGCTTCGTGCAGCGAAAGTCCAGCGGAGGGATCGCCTGATGGATGACCGGATCGACGCACTGCCTCCCATGGATGTCCCGGTCGGGACCGTCCACACCCGGGACTATCTCGAGCGTATCGGCGTGCCGGACCTGCGCCCGGCGACGTGCCCGTTCGATCCCGGCTACGACCCGTACACGTTCCACGGTCACCTGGTGCAGAGCCGTCACCTGATGGAGACCATGAAGATCTCCATGGCCGGTTGGCAGATCGGCGACGAGCGGGTCACCCGCTGGAAGGTCGCCGCGTGCCGGGCGTTCGGCGTGCCGACGGTCACCGGCGGCGGACCGTTCGAGATCGCGGTCCAGCAAGGCGAGCTCCCGTTCTACCTCGACCTCGTCGCCGACATCGGGTTCACCGGCATCGAGGCCGGTGAGGGGTTCACCGACATGCCGCTCGCACCCGCCGACGTGATGCGCCTGGCGCGGGACCGGGGCCTGCAGGTGCAGTTCGAGCTCGGGAAGAAGCACGACGGTGCCTTCAGCTCGGACGTCGTGTCGGGCCTGATCGCCCAGGGGCGCCAGTGGCTCGACGCCGGTGCCCGCCAGGTCATCATCGAAGCCCGGGAGAGCGCGGTCGGCATCGGCTGCTTTGATGAGCGTGGCGACTTCGTTCCGGCGACGGCCGATCGTTTCGCGGAGGCCTTCGGACTCGACACCGCGCTCTTCGAGGCCCCCAACAAGGCCAGCCAGTTCGCCCTGTTGAACCACTTCGGGCCGGACGTGCACCTGTGCAATATCCGGCTCGAGGAGATCCTCCGCGTGGAGATCTATCGACGTGGTCTCCACTCCGACGCCTTCGCGCACGACAACCTCCGGCCCCGCCGGCCGGGTTGAGGCCGAACGACGTGGCGGCCTCGGCACGGGATCGGATCTTCGTCATCGACTGCTTCCCGGCATCGGCGACTCGCTACCGGGACGACCACGCCATCGTGGCGATCGATGTGATCCGGGCGACGACCCTGGCCGTGACGGCCGCGGTGTCCGGGCGTCGCTGCCTGATCGCGGCCGATCTCGACGACGCCGTGCGACTGCGTGACGCCCATCCGGACTCGATCCTCGCCGGCGAGCTGGGTGGTCACATGCCGTACGGGTTCGACATGAACAACAGCCCGGCGGACCTGACCGAGCGCCAGGACGTCGAGCGCCCGCTGGTGATGCTGTCGACCTCGGGGACGGAGCTGATGCTGGCGTCGGCGCCGGCCGAAGCGGCCTACGCCGCGTGCCTGAGGAACGTGTCGGCGACAGCGCGCCACGTCGCTGCGCGCCACGATCGCGTCGCCATCATCGGTGCCGGCAGCCGCGGAGAGTTCCGGGAGGAGGATCAGCTCGGCTGTGCGTGGCTCGCGGCCCGGCTCATGCAGTCCGGATTCCGTGCGGCGGACGCGGCGTCGGCAGAGATCGCGGCGCGCTGGGAGCACCAGCCGGTCGGCGCCATCGCCGGCGGCAACAGCGTGGCCTACCTGCGTCGAACGGACCAGATGCGCGACTACGACTTCATCACGGCGCGTCTGGACGACGTCGACGAGGTGTGCGTGATCGTCGGCAACGAGGTCAGGACGGTCTCCGCCGGCTGACCTGTGGGTCCCGATCAGAGGCCGAAGCGGTCGTCGGCGCGGTCGGCGATCTCCTCGGCGATGGCCATCGAGGCGGTGGCGGCGGGTGATGGGGCGTTGACGACGTGCAGGATCCGGTCCGTGCCTCGGAACCGGAAGTCGTCGACCAGCGTGCCGTCCAGGTCCACGGCCTGGGCGCGGATGCCGGACGGGCCGAACGTGAGGTCTTCGGCCTGGATGGCCGGGACGAAGCGCTGCAGTTCACGCAGGAACGCCGTCCTGGACCAGTCGCGCCACATCTCCGCGGCTCCCATGCGCCAGAAGCGTCGCGCCAGGCGCAGGAACCCGCGACTGGACGCGATGCCCGCCAGGTCGCGCAGGTCGACGTCGCGGCGT
Organism: uncultured Anaerolineaceae bacterium; assembly: GCA_964579825.1. Lineage (GTDB taxonomy): Bacteria > Chloroflexota > Limnocylindria > Limnocylindrales > CSP1-4 > SPCO01. Next base: position 76,586 of record CAZOHT010000010.1, on the reverse strand, counting down.
CGATACCCGGTTCGAGCGAACGCCAGGACGGCGTTCGGGCCGGCCCAGACCTCGCCGTCGATCCGCCGGGTGAAGTGGACCCCGAGGAACGGAAAGCGTGGATCGGGGACCGGGTAGATCAGGCCGCGAACGAGCGATCGGGCGGTCGGCGTGAGCGTGTAGTAGTCGCCGCGGAACGGGATGATCCGTTCCTGCCCGCCCGTCCCGCTCATCGCCGCGACGCGATCCGACCACAGCCCGGCGCACGCGATGACCCGGCCGGCAAGGATCTCGCCCTGCCTGGTTGCCAGCAGCAGGCCCTCGGGCGACTGCGTGATCGTGGTGACCTCATGGTCCAGGTGGATCGTGCCGCCCGCGGCGCGCACGTCGTCGGCGAATGCCGCGGCCACCGCGGCATAGTCGATGATCCCCGTGCCCGGGCTCCACAGGCCGCGGATGCCTTCGGCGTGCGGCTCGATCTCGCGGATCCGATCCCGATCGACGGACTCCAGCCCGGGGACCTGGTTCGCCTCTGCGCGCCGTCGCAGGGCGTCGAGTGCGCCGAGCTCCGACGCGTCCAGCGCCACCACCAGCTTGCCGCAGCGCTCGAAGGCGATCCCGCGCTCGGTGGCATATCGCTCGAGCGCGACCTGACCCTGGCGGGTGAGGCGGGCCTTGAGCGATCCGGGCGTGTAGTACAGGCCGGCATGCAGCACGCCGCTGTTGCGCCCGGTCTGGTGGGCGGCCAGCCTGCGTTCGCGTTCGAGGACGGCGATCCGTGCATCCGGATGCCTCGCGAGCAACTCGCGCGCGACCGCGAGTCCGAGGATCCCGGCCCCGATGATCGCGATGTCGGCACGCGCGGGCAGCGAGAGGGCGGGCGGGAGGTCCGGGCTGGACCCAGCGTTCGCATGGAGGGTGGTCACGCCGCCAATCATCGCTCACCGATGCCTGGCCGCGCCCACGCCGGCGAGCCCCGGGCCACGCTCGCGAGGCGGCATGGCAGTCGGTGTGCGCACACGCACCGGACCACAGCGGTCAGCCGTGCCGCCGGCGCGTAGGACTACTGACCGTGACTGCGGCGTCCGGACCCGTCCGGACCGCACCAGAGCGGACATCGGTGTCCGAGCCTCTCGGTCGTGCTCGCTGCCGGTCGCTCGGGACCATCCCGCCATGGCGCTCGGCGGGCTCAGCGGGGAGACTAGCGGACCGGTCCCGGGCTCACCCCGGGGATCGAACCCACGAAATAGCACACCCGTCGCGAGGCGGGGCCGCAAAGCCACGGGGCCCACGAGGTCAGCCGGGTTGCCGAAGGGAGCACCGATCGGATGTATTGGGATGGATCGAACTGGGTCGACGAGACCCCCAAGCCAACCCCAAGCCTGGCCCCACGCAAGCGCGGTGCGCGCGATTGGGCGGCCACCGGACTCATGGGCCTTGTCCTCGTCGGATTGATCATCCCGACCGTCGGTGTGTTCGCAGGTTCCGGTTCAGGCGGCTCCGTCGCCGCCTGGTCGACCAACTACAAGGTCACGACCTACCAGGAGAACAGCGCGTCCGTGGACTGGAACGGGCACTGGACGCGCGTTTCCTACCGCAGCTACAGCGGTGGCCGAGTGCGCTCCACCGACCAGCGCGGGGCGGGCGCCACGGTCACGTTCAAGGGCACCGGGTTCGCCTGGGTCGGCCCGGTCGGGCCGACGCGTGGTGAGGCCAAGATCTACATCGACGGCGCATACGTGAACACGGTCGACATGTATGCCAGCCGCTATGTGGCTTCGACCGTGGTCTTCCAGCAGCTGTTCAGCGGCTACGGCACCCACACCTTCCAGATGGTCTCCCTGGCGACGAACGGCCACCCGACGGTGGCGGTCGACAAGTTCATCATCCGCGGGAACAACAAGGTCGCGGTCGAGCCAGTGGCCGCTGAGGTGCCCGCGCCGACGGCGACACCGACCGCCGCTACGACGAGTGCGCCCACCGCAGCCCCCACCGCAGCCCCCACGAGCGCGCCCACCGCAGCCCCGACCGCAGCCCCCACGAGCGCTCCGACGACGGCACCGACCGCCGCCCCGACCGCCGCCCCCACCGTCGCTCCATCTGCGGGTGTCAAGACATTCACGACGTCGGGCACCGCGTCGCAGTTGAAGGCCCTGATCGCCGACGAGAACGTCGATGTCATCGAGTTCAGGGCCGGGACCTACAAGCTGCCCGCCATCTACATCGACGTCGCCCGGTCCAGCCGACTGGTCATCAGGCCAGAAGCTGGGGCTACGGTCACCTTCACCGGGAACGGCGACTCCACCCGATGGGGGCAGTTCTACTTCGGTCTGAACAGCCTGGCCAGCAATATCACGATGCAGGGCTTCACGTTCGACGGCTACGTCCTGGACCAGGCCGGCATCTTCGAGATCCGCAGCAGCAAGAACGTGACGATCACGGACATCAAGATCCGGAACATCACCCGTGGTCCGACGTCCGACAAGGCGTACAAGACCTACGGCGCCTACATCTCGATGGCCGGCGGCCGCGGCAATACGAACCTGACCTTGAGTCGATGGAACATCACGGGATCCGGTCGCACGTGGTCCGGGATCCAGATCGACTCCAGCACGGTCAAGGAGACGTCCATCCACATCACCGACATCGTCGCGTCCAACCTGGCCTACGCGTTCTACGAGGATGTCCCGACCACGGATCTGATCCTCGATGGATGGACGATCACCAACTGCGGTCAGGGCGACGTCTCGGTCAACTTCCATCAGGCGAGTGGGGTGTATCGGAACCTCAAGGCCACGGGCTCCGAGGGATTGCCGTACGACACCGGCAACATGGTCGACGGGGGCGGAAACTCGGGGCTGTAGGGCTGTCCGGTCGATCCCAGACGCGGCGCCGGCGTCACCCAGTGCGGGTGGCGCCGGTCCGCGAAGCCGCTATCCGTCGCCCCAGCGCCGTCAAGGTCGACACGACGAATCGGACGTCGTCCATGTGTGGGATCCAGAAGCGCCGAAGCGGGGTATCGGCTAGGCGAGACGCGATCACCGAGAACGTCACGGCCGCGAAGGTGTAGGTCAACAGCGACGCGAGTGCCGCTCCGACGATCCCGTAGATCGGGATCAGCACGATGTTGAGGGCGACGTTCGCGATCAGCACCGAGATGCTGACCATGGACGTCAAGGTGGTTCGTCCGAGGCCGGCCGCATACCCACTCAGCACCTCGGAGACGCTCAGGGCGGCGACGCCGGGCAGGAGGACATATAGGGCCGAGAGCGCGGGAGTGAACGCTGGGATCAGCCACAGGATGAGGGTCGTCGCGGTCGGAACCATGGCGATCGCGACGCACGCCGTCAGGAGCAACGTCACCCGTGTGACGCGAGGGACTTGGCGATCGGCATCTTCCCTGGTCGCGCGTGAGACGTGTGGGAAGAAGATGGTCGAAACGACGCGCGGAAAGAACAAGACGAGTTCTGCCATCGAGACGCCCATGCTGTAGTAGCCGAGCGGGGCGGATGGAGCCACCATGAGCCAGGCGATGAGGTAGACGTCGGCCCGATTCGTCAGGAACTGGCTGAGGTTCCCGGGGTACAGGCGCAGGCCGAACCCGAAGAGCGCCCGGTATCGGACGACGCCGGTACGAGGCGGAAGGTCCGACGTCCGCTTGGCTCCGATGATGAAGCCGGTTGCAAGGATCACGGCGTTGAGTAGGTAGGCCACAAGGGCTCCCATCAGTCCGAGATCCAAGATGACGACAAGGATGACCAACAGCGCTGTCGTACTCGCGGCAACGATGACGTAGACAGCAGATGCCCAGCCCACCGCTTGGCGCCCGATCACCACCGCGGTCGTGAACGTCGCGTTCAGGAGCAAGGGCAGGGCCAGCAGACAGAACAGGATCAACGACCTGTCGGGTCCTTGGACGATCGTCTGTTGGAGGAACGGAAGGATCGCGATGACGATCACGAAGGCAGGTCCCGTGAGGGCGACCGTCAGGATCAGCGTTCGGGACACGATCCGGTCAACGAGGCCCCGTGCTGAGAAGAAGCTCAGGGCGGACGGCAAACCGAATTGGATGAAGACCATGATGGTGGCAGGAAGCAGCGTCACCAGGTAGTAGTCGCCCTTGGCGCTTGGACCCAGGGCTCGGGCCAGGAGGAAGCCGTTGAAGATGGCCATTCCCGCGGTGAAGACCTGGGTGGCGAACAACATCAGGACGCGGTTGGAGAAGGCCTGACCCGAGTTCGGTTCCTCGGTCTCGGTCCGGACGTCGGTCACAGATCGATCCCCTCAAGGAGCATGTCAACGATCCGATCGGCCGACTGTATAGTCGGAGACGACCATTTCATGCTGGCGTACGCCTGAGCGCCAGGCTGCCATGTCTCGCCGAGGTGCTCGCGACCCGCCGATGATCGACGTCCGCCCATCGGGTCCAGATGACCCGCGACCGCGTGTGGTCTGGTTCGTGAATCAGTACGCCGGGTCCGCCGACCACGGGATGGAGTTCCGCCACTACGAGTTGGGGCGGGAGCTCGTGCGGCTCGGCGCGACCGTCGTCATCATCTCCGGGTCCTACTCCCATCTGTTCGCCCGCCAACCGGCCGTTGCGGGAGCCTACACTGTCGAGCCCCTGGATGGCCTCACGTACTGCTGGGTGCGTGTGCCGACGTACCGGCGCGCGATCAGCATCGGTCGAGTCTGGAACATGATCGTGTTCATGTTGCGCCTGTACCGGCTGCCGACGGGCCGCTTGCCGGAGCCTGACGCGATCGTCGTGTCGTCGCCGTCCTTGTACCCGATCCTCCCGGCAGCGCGTTGGGCCCGACGGTTCGGCAGTCGCCTGCTGTTCGAGGTCCGCGACGTCTGGCCGCTGACCCTGCGTGAGCTTGGTGGCCTGTCGCCCCGGCACCCGCTGGTGTTCACGATGCAGTGGTTCGAGGATCGAGCCTACCGGGTCGCCGATCGGATCGTCTCGGTCTTGCCGGCTCTGGCCTCGCACCTGGCCGACCGCGGGGCCGATCCAGGCAAGTTGACCGTCATCCCCAACGGTGTCAGTGCCGATGTGCTGGCAGAGCCGACGACGGCAACGGTGCCGCCTTCGACGACGGGAGACGGGGACCGGCCCTTCAGGGTCGGCTTCGTCGGGACGCTGGCGCTCGCCAATGCGATCGACAACCTGCTCGAGGCGGCGCGGCTGCTCGACGGTGAGCGGATCGAGATCGTCATCGTCGGCCAGGGGTCCGAGGGCGATCGCCTTCGGTCGCTGGCGGCGGACCTGCCGGCCGTGCGGTTCGTCGGCGCGATCCCGAAGGCCGACGTGCCGTCTACCCTGAGCGGATTCGACGTCTGTTACGTCGGGTATCACAAGAGTCCGCTGTATCGATTCGGGATCTCACCGAACAAGGTCTATGACTACATGGCGGCCGCCCGCCCGATCATCCTCGCCGCGGACGGAGCGAACGACCTGGTCCAGGAGGCCGACTGCGGGCTGACGATCCCGCCGGACGATGCTGTTGCACTGGCGGCCGCGATCCGGTCGATGCGCGATCTACCGACAGACCGGCGACAGGCGATGGGGTCGAACGGGCGAACCTGGGTGGCGCGTGAGCGGTCCTATGCCACGCTGGCCCGTCAGTACGACCCACTGCTGTTCGGTGCCGGCCGATGAGCGATAGCCGGGCGCTGTTCCGGGAGCGGGTCGGCGAGGTCACCGGGGTACCGCCCGGATCGATCTTCCTGTTCGCCAAGGGCCGCGTGGCCCTTTACGCGATCCTGCGTGCCTGCGACATCGGCCCCGGGGATGAGGTCATCCTCCCGGCGTTCACCTGTGTCGCGGTACCCAACGCGATCCTGTACACCGGCGCGACACCGATCTATGTCGACATCGATCCGGCCACCCTGACGATCGATCCGGCCGCGGTCGAGGCAGCCATCGGGCCGAGGACCCGCGCGATCATCGCCCAGAACACCTTCGGGCTATCGGCCGACCTCGCAAGCCTCACGTCCCTGGGTGCGGCACGCGATATCAGGGTCATCGACGATTGCACGCATGGCCTGGGCGGCACCTACCGTGATCGTCCGAATGGCGCGTCCACACCGGCATCGTTCTTCTCGACCCAGTGGAGCAAGACGATCTCGACCGGCCTCGGGGGGTTCGCGGTCGCCACCGATCCGGCGATCGCGGCCCGCCTCGCGGTGATCGAAGCGGAGGCGCCCGCTCCCTCGTCGGCCTCGATCGCGCTGTTGCGGACCCTGGTGTTCGGGATGCGGCATGGCGGCCACGGACGCCTGTTCCGGACCGGTCGCTCCGCGTACCGAGCGCTCAGCCGGCGAGGACTCGTCCCCAGCTCGTCGAGCCAGGATGAACTCGAAACGGCGACGATGCCTGCCGGGTTCCTCACCGGCCTGTCGTCGTGGCAGGCGGGATACGGCGCGGACCGTGTCCCGCATCTTGCCGCCGAGGTGGCTCGGCGCCGAGCGATCGCGGGGCGGTATTCCGCCTGGCTGCGCGATCGAGGTCGAACCGTCCCAGCCGAACCGGAAGGGATCGTCCACGCATTCCTTCGGTACCCGCTGCTCGTCTCCGATCGCCCGACCGTCGTCGCGGCAAGCGAGAAAGCCGGCGTGGATCTCGGCGACTGGTTCGTATCGCCGATCCATCCGGTCGTCGACCGACTCGAGCGGTGGGGCTATGCCGCAGGACAGGCCCCGATCGCCGAGGGGATCTGCCACCGGATCGTCAACCTGCCGATCACGCCGGCCCTGCGCGACACCGAGGTCGACCGCGTCATCGGGTTCCTGTCCGATCACCTCGAGTCGATCGACTGATCGTCTCTGGTGTGGCCGGGCCGCACCAGTGCCTGACATGGAAGCGGCTCCCGAACGGCTCGGCCACCTATCATGGGCGCATGGAAGCCAGCACACCATCCGACCTTGGGCTCTCGACTCCGCCGTCCGATCCACCGTCAGTGGCAGGCCGGACGGCCGTGACCGAGCCGTTCCTGCCCTTCGCCTTCCCGTCGATCACGGATCGCGAGAAGGATGCGGTCATGGAGGTCCTGGATTCAGGGTGGCTGACGACCGGCGCCCGGACCAAGCGGTTCGAGGAGGCATTCGCGACCAAGGTCGGTGGGCGCTTCGCGATCGCCCTGAATTCGGCCACGGCCGCGTTGCACCTCGCCCTGGAGGCGTTCGGCGTCGGCCCAGGCGACGAGGTCATCGTGCCGACCTGGACCTTCGCGTCCAGCGCGGAGGTCGTGGCCTACCTGGGAGCCCGCGCCGTCCTGGTCGATGTCGACCCGGTCACGCTGAATGCGACGCCTGAGACCATCCTCGCCGCGGTCACGGAGCGGACGCGAGCCGTCGTGATCGTCCACCTGGCGGGCTATCCCGCGGACATGGCTCGCCTCCTCGAGGTGCTGGACCCGCTCGGGATCCCGGTTCTCGAGGACGCCGCCCACTCGTTCCCGTCGCGCGTCGGATCCGCCCAGGGACGGTACGCGGGGACCTTCGGCAAGGCGGGTGCCTACTCGTTCTACGCGACGAAGACCATCACGACCGGCGAAGGCGGGATGCTCGTCACGGATGACCCGGACGTGGCCGATCGGGCGCGCCTGATGTCGCTCCACGGGATCAGCCGCAACGCCTGGAATCGCTATACCGCGGCCGGCTCCTGGTACTACGAGATCGAGGACGTCGGGTACAAGTACAACATGACCGACATGGCCTCAGCCTTGGGCCTCGTCCAGCTCGATCGGGCCGAGGAGCTGCTCGCCGCACGCCGGGCGCTCGCCTCGGGGTACGCGGAGCGGCTCGGCGGCGGACCCGTGGCCGACCTCCTGGAACTCCCGGCCGATACGCCGGACGGATCGCATGCGTGGCATCTGTTCATCGTGCGGTTGCACCTCGACAGGCTGACGATCGACCGTGCCGGGGTCATCGACGGGCTCAAGGCCCTCGGGATCGGGACCAGCGTGCACTTCATCCCGCTGCACCTGCACCCGTACTACGCGGAGCGCGGCTACGTCGCGACCGATTGTCCGGTCGCGACGCGGGAGTACGAGCGGGTCGTCTCCCTGCCGATCTGGCCAGGCCTGCGGGCGACGGATGTCGATCGGGTCGTGGGCGGGCTCGAAGCGATCCTGGGATCGGCACGACGCTGATCGGATCGGACCGGGCTCGACGGCCTCCCTCACCTGACGCGCTGGCCGACCGATGAGGCTCCGAGAGTATCCGGGGTTCCTGCCGGGCCTCGTGATCTCGGCGATCCTGGCGTTCGCCCTCGCCGGGCGCCTCGGTCGGACGCTGCGCGTGTCGAACGTGATCGCCTGGGGGCTCGTCTTCGGCGTCGGGATCATCGTCGCCGCGACGCTGACGCCAGGTGGCGGCGTGTTCCGGTCCGGTGCGGAGGGCAGCGGCGCCTGCGATCTCAGCCGTCTCTCCATGGCCCCGATCCGCGAGGTCCTCCGGTTCGGGGAGACGGGGCTCAACGTGCTGCTGTTCATGCCACTCGGCGTGGCGATCGGACTGATGCCCGGATCGAAGGCCAAGGTGGGCTTGATCCTGGCGGGGATCGCGTTCCCGTTCGCGATCGAAGCCGTCCAACTGGTGGTCACCGTCCTCGATCGGCAGTGCCAGAGCGCCGATGTGATCGACAACTTGACCGGATTCACCATCGGGCTGGCCATCGGTACCGTGATCCATGTTGCGACCGGCCATGTCCACTCTCGTGGCACCGACGGGACCCCGGTCGCGTGACGTGACGGGGTGACCTGACCCGCCCCGCGCTCAGCGACCTAGTCGCTTCCCAGGACCGCTCCGACGGTCCTGGCCAGGATCTTGAGATCGAGCATCGTCGTCCGCTCGTCAAGGTACTTGGCGTCGAGCCGCAACTTGGCCGGCAGGACGACCTCCCGATACCGCCGCTCGGAATCCTCGCCGGCCAGGATCCTCGCCTCGTCGTGGAACTCGAGTTGCGCCAGGCCGGTGATGCCGGGCCGAGCCGTGAAGACCTTGCGGTGGAGAGGGTCGGTGAAGTCGACGAACATCGGGTCCTCTGGGCGAGGACCCACCAGCGACATCTCGCCCCGCACGACGTTGATGAGTTGTGGCAGCTCATCGATGCGGACCCGTCGCAACAGCCGTCCGACGCGGGTGATCCGCGCGTCACTGGTCGAGGTCAGGCGAGATCCCGTCGCTCCCTCGCGCATGGTGCGGATCTTGAGGACCGTGATGACCCGACCGCCCTCGCCGATCCGTGGCGCCCGGTACAGGAACGGCCCATCGTCGCCCGACAGTCGCATCAGCAACGCGATGAGGCCCATCATCGGGATCGCGACGATCAGACCGACCGACCCAAGCAGCAAGTCCATCGCGCGCTTCGATCCCGTCACGTCCGACCGCTCCCGACAGTTGGTGCGATCCGACGGTAGGTGTCGACCAGTCGCGCCGCGTTGCGATCGATGTCGTACTCGCGAAGGACATGATCGTGCAGGCGTTCGGCCGCCGCCTCCGCAGCCGGACGATCCTGACGGAATGCCCGCAGGGCCGCCCCGATCGTCGCGGGCTGGATATCGCCCAGGATCGTGCCGCGGTCAGGCTCGAGCAGTTCCGGGATCCCGCCGACTCGGCTGCCGATGACCGGGAGCCGCAGGGACCCGGCTTCCACGAAGACCGTCGGAAGTCCCTCACCATACGACGGCAGGACCAGCACGTCGGCGGCGCACATGTACGCCGTCACGTCATCGTGGGGGAGCGCCCCGCGGTACAGGACATGGCCATCCGCCAACGGATCCGACGTGCCGTACCCGCGCTCCGGGCCGTCGCCAACGAGCACGGCCATGAATGGATCGCCGACCTCGAGGACGGCCTCCACGAGTTCACGGACGCCCTTCGTGCGCTTGAGGTGCCCGACGAACAACACGATGATGCGGTCATTCGGGAGGTCGAGGGCCGTCCGCGCGACGTCCCTGGGGAGCGCCCCGGCCGCCAGCGCCCGGTGGTCACAGCCGAGCGGCAGATGCTGGGTCTCGACGCCGGTCAAGAACGCCGCCCGATCGGCGAGTGCCTGGCTGACCGCGAAGACGGCACTGGCGTCGTGCAGCGCGCGGCGAAGGTCGGGCAGTCGATCGGGATGCTCGTCGGGCCAGGTGTTCATGTCGCTGCCGTGGAAGGTCAACACGAACGGCAGGCCGGTCCGTCGGGCGAGGCGCCAGGCGGCCAGCCCGGTGATCGCGTAGTGACCGTGGATCACCTTGGCGCCGAACCACGCTGCACGTGCCCTCCAGACCGCGCCCGCGATGCGCTGGTCGGGACGCGCCCACCCTGGCTCACCCGGCACATTCACATATGGTGGCCGGATGACCGGAACGGAGCCGTCACGGTCCGTCCGCGGGGCATCCGCGTAGCGGCGCCAGCGAGCGCTGGCGTAGGGCAGCGGCCACGGCGCCCACGGCGTCGGGCAGACCACCGTGAGCTCCACGCCCTGACGGTGGACCGCCTGCGCCTGGGTCTGGTAGAAGGTGCCGAACGAGGGCTCCTGGGGCCACGGATAGGTCGGCGTGACCCAGAGGATGTCACTCATCCAGGGTGGTCGACTTCGGCCTGCGTCGGCGAAAGCGGTGTCATCAGGCCCCGATCGTAGCGTGCGCGGGCGGCCCGGTCCGGGTGCGGTTCGTCCGGTCGGATATAGTCGGATAGTGTGGGCGCAAGCGTGAACCCGGCCGTGACTGACCACTTGCTGACGGCGAAGCTGTCGGCCGCCATCGTCACCGATGGGCCGATCCTGGCCTGGCAGACCGCCGTCATCGACGCCGTCGAAGCGCTCGAGGGTGTCGCGATCGCTCGATGGGACCGGATGCTGCCCGGTCCGGCGACGGACCCGGGTCTCGGTGGCTCCGGACCCATGGCGGTGGTGCCCGTTCCTGACTCGCTGTCAGCGGTCCGCGATCGCGCCGGTGTGCCGGTGGATGTCGCCCTGGACCTGCGCCTGGGCTCGGACCTCCAGGAGGTCGGATCCGCCGGCGAGACCTGGACCTTCGTCTTCGGGAACGCGATGTCACGCGCGCCCGAGCGGGTGGCCCGCGTCGCCTATGTCCAGGACCGGCCGATGCGCGTCGCGCTCATCGCCGCTCCCGGTGATCGCGTGCTGCGCGAGGGACTCCTTGCGTGGCACCGTGGCAGCCAGCTCGATCGACTCCTCCTGGACACCGCCGGCTGGCCCGCCGGTGAGCTGCTCAAACGACTCGACGGGAGCCAGCCACCTGCGGAGTCATCGCGTGACGGGAAGCCCGCAGGGCGGGCTGATGCGCTCCCAGAGCCGGTCCTGCGCATCGCCTCTGTGGGTCGACGTCTCTGGAACATGCCCCGCGCTGTCCTGGAGCATGACGACTGGAACGTGGGCGTCATCGATGCGCCGATCGAGACGGTGGTCCGCGCTCGCGCCGAATTGCCGACCGCATGGTTGCCACTGCGCCCTGGCCGATTCGCAGCGGATCCGTTCGGAGCGCACGTCGGCGACGACCTCCACGTCTTCTTCGAGGATTACGACCAGCGCGAGGGCCGAGGCACCATCGCGCATGTCGCGTTCGGCCCCGATGGGACGTCGACCGAGCCGGAGACCGTCCTCGACGTCGGCGTCCACGCCTCGTATCCCTACCTCATCGAGGACCAGGGCGAGACGTTCATGCTCCCGGAGACGTCTGCCGCTCGCGAGCTCATCCTCTACCGGGCCCGTGACTGGCCACGCGGGTGGCGGGCGGAGGTCACGCTGCTGCCGGACTTCCCGGCGGTCGATGCCTCCGTGACGCGCGTCGGCGACCGTTGGTGGATGTTCGCGACGAGCGCCGACCTCGGGCCGACGCACAACCTGTTCATCTGGCACGCGCCCGCGCTCACGGGGCCCTGGGAGCCCCACGAACTCAATCCGGTCAAGACGGACGCTCGATCCGCGCGTCCGGGCGGTACGCCATTCGTCGTCGATGGGACCCTGTACCGTCCGAGCCAGTACTGCGTCGGTGGATACGGCGCGCAGTTGACGATCTGCCGCGTCGACACGTTGACGACACGATCCTTCTCGGAGACACCGGTGGCGACGATCCCGCCGCCGCCCGGGTCCCCGCAACCCGACGGGTTCCACACGCTCTCGGCCGCCGGCCCCCGCACGCTCGTCGACGGAAAGCGACGCCACCTGGTACCCGGAGCCCTCCAGCGAAGCATCGAACGACGAGCGCGACCAGTGACGCGCCGGATCGGTCGGGGCTGAGGACCGATGGACCTCCGGACGGTGCGTGACCGGGTCGTGGCCGATTTCTTCATGGCGTCCCGCCTCGAGGCCTACGAGGCGCTGCTGCGACACGCGATCGATCACGGGTACGCCATCGTTCCGATCGGGCGGTATTGGGAGCTCGCGCGGGGCGACGGGGTTCCTGGGCAGCGCTACCTCCTGCTTCGCCACGACATCGATACGGACCCAGGGACCGCGCGGTCGATGTGGGAGATCGAGGCGCGTCTCGGTGTCCGCGGCTCGTTCTTCTTCCGGCTCTCCACGCTGGATGTGGGTCTGATGCAGGCGATCGACGCCCGAGGGGGAGAGGCGAGCTATCACTACGAGGAGTTGGCCACCGTCGCCAAGGACCGGCGTCCGCGGACCACCGCGGCCGCCCGAGCCCTGATCCCGGAGGCGCGCGAACGGTTCGCCGTGAACATCGCGCGGCTCAGGCGCGTGACCGGGCTCCCGATGTCGGTCGTCGCCTCACACGGCGACTTCCTGAACCGGCGACTCGAAGTGAAGAACACCGAGATCCTGGCGGACCCCGCCTTCCGTGGCAGCATGGGCGTGCGGCTCGAAACCTATGACGAGTCGTTCCTCCAGACCGTGACCAGCTACCATCGCGACCTGCTCTACCCCGACCAGTGGATGCATGGCGATCCGTACTCGGCCATCGATCGCGGGGAGCGTGTCGTCTATCTCCTCATCCACCCTCGGTCGTGGCAGGCGGATCGCATGGGCAATCTGCGCGACGACGTCGCACGGATCCGTGAGGATGTGGCCTATCGGATGTCGAAGCGCGGCTGACTCGGGAGGCGCGGACCGCGTCGATGGGCGGAACGCACGGCGCTACCCTGTGCGGCCCAGGTCGCCATAGAGGTCGATCAGGCGAGCGGACTCCGTCTCCCAGTTCCAGCGCTCGGCTGCAGCGGCGCGACACCGGGCCCGCAGCACCGCACGGTCAGATGGCGGCCTGTCGAGGAGCGAACGGACAGCGACCGCGAGCGACGCCGGGTCGGCCGGATCGCAGACGGCGCCCAGAGGTCCCCCCGGGTCGTCCATGACGATCCTGCGCATCACGGGGAAGTCGCTCACCACCACGGGGACTCCAGCTGCGAGGCTCTCCCACAGCTTGTTCGGCGTGCATAGCCAATGATTGAGGCTGGACCGCTGGAGGGGCATGACATCGACGTCGGCTTCCGAGACCCACCCCAGCAACTCCGCCGGCGACACGGCCTCGACCCGATGGACGCGAGCCGACGCCGGAGCACCATCGATGCCGAGTCGGTCGACGTTCCCAAAGCCCAGTAACGCCAGATGGACATCCTCCATGCCAGGTCCGGACAGGGCGGCGACCGACTGCTCGATGCCGCGATCGGCCGCGAGGGACCCGTGGTACAGGATGAGCGGGACATCGTCGGCGAGCCCGGCCGATGCCCGCAGCCGAGGAGCGCCATCGGCCGTCGGCTGCCAGCGCGGCGGGCAGTTCCGAACGATCACCATGCGGCGTGGGGCGAGCCGCTTCTCGAGGACGCCGGCGTAGGCCTCGTTGACAGTCACCATCGCATCGACGCGGCGGACGAGTCGTCGCTCGTACGCGGCCAGGAGTCGACGCACCGGACCCGGAAGGCGGGTCGCCGTGCCCGCCTCGAGGAAGATCTCGTGGCTGTCGTACACGAGGGCCGCACCGGAGCGGACGCGAGGTCCGATGGCGATCAGCCCTGGAAGGTCATGCGCGTGCCAGGCGTCGACGGCTCCGGCGTCCTCGACGATCCAGCTGCCCCACGCCCGGATGTTCCGGATGTAGCCGCTCATCCATCCGGCCAGGCGTGTCAGTCGGCGGAGCGGACCGACACGACCACCACGGTGGAACGAGCTGCTGGCATCCGGCAGGACGCTTGAGCGATCCGGTCGATGCGTGACGACGCGGAAGGAGACCTCGGTGGTGCCGGCCCAGGCGAGGCAGTAGACGGTGACGTCGTGGCCGGCCGCAGCCAGACTGCCAGCCTCCCGCAGGACCCGACTGTCATGGTCGAGGGTGGAATAGAGGGCCATGGCGATGCGGAGGCGTGGCCGCTCCGTATCGGCGATCAACGGTCCAGAGCGCGAACCCAATCCGACCCCAGTCCTGCCCCGGCGTGCCTGCAAGGCACATCGGGGCATATTGGCTGAGAGTCCTGGGCGACTCTCAGTTGAAGCTGTTGTTGATGAACGTGACGCCGGCCGGCTTCGAGCCCTGCGTGCTGTAGAACCCCTGGTAGCCGGAGTTCCTCGTGGTGATGTTAGACAGGATGATGCCGGATGATCCGGCCCCCTCGTAGCGGATGGCGTAGCCGAGGGCCCCGTTGACATCCACGTCGTCGATCGTGATGTTCCGCAGGGTCGAATCCCACAGGATGACGGCCTGCTGGGTGCCCGTCACGTGCAGTCCTCGGACGACGACGCTGGAGGCGTTCGGGGCCTCCGACGTGCTGTGGTAGAAGTGGACCGCACTGGCGAGGCCGCCGCGCCCGTCCACCGTGATGTTCTCGAATCGGAGGGTATACGGACCTGTCTTGAGCGCATGGGCGATGTAGATCCCATGATCCCAGCTCCGCCCACTCGAGGTCGTTGCCCGGCCCGTGCATGAGCTCTTGATCACGATGTTGCGCACGATGATGTTGTGGGGCGCTCGGCGCGGCACGTACCCGCCGACCTCGATGATCCCGGTCTCCGTCGCCGCCATGTTCGCGAATGTGAAGCCATCCCAGGTCTGATGATGGGCCCCATCCTCGAAGCTCAGACCGCCGAAGCTCGATCCGCCCCCGCCATCGAAGATCACGCCACCGCGCGTCTCCGCTCGAACGACGATCGGCCTGGTCCGGTCCGCGAAGCGCCCGCCGATCCATAGCGAGTTCGAGGCGGTCTGGTTGGACGGACTGATGCGATAGGTCCCGTTCTTCACGATGATCTGGCCCACGTTGTTGTTATCCAGGGCGGTCAGCAGGGCCGGGATCGAGGTCACCGTGACCGTGGTTCCGGTCGTGGTCGGAGCCACCGGCGCCGTTGTGGTGCTCGTCGAGCTCACGGTGAACTTGTCGATGGCGACCAGGGGGTGACCGGTCGTCGCCACGACGACGATGCGCAGGGTGTGGGCCCCGGACGTCGTGAAGGCCTTGCTGAAGAGGGTCTTTGATGCGACGAATCGGCTGGCGTATGTGCTGACGGTCTTGACGTAGGTCCCGTCGACATAGACCTTTGCCGCGCCTCGCGTCGGACCGACCGGCCCGACCCAGGAGACGCTCTTGCCGGTGAACGCGAACGTCGCTCCGGCGTTGCGCTGGATCGAACCGCGGGCAAGTCCGCCCGAGTAGCCACTGTATGACGCGTTCGCCCAGCGACCGTTGTAGGTGATCCTGGCGCTGCCTTCCTGGTACGACGTGACGGACGTCGTAGCCTCCTGGGTCGTGGTCTCCGGGTTCACCAGGCCGCCCGAGGCGGCACCGGCGAACACTTCGACGGTCGATCCGACGAGGGCCAGCAACACGAGTGCGACGACGCCGATCGCCCGCCGACGCACCGGCCGGGGCCGTCGAACGGACTGGGTGGGGAGCGGCGTGGGGGTCTCGTCGACCCGGTTGAACGTGTCCCGATGCATGCGATCGGTACTCCTTCCGGCAGCCCGGCTGACCCTGGGGGTCCCGTGGCTTTGCGGCCCCGCCTCGCGACGGGTGTGCTTCGAGGGCCGGGTGGTGTCGCATGGCGACGCCCGGTCCCAGAGTCTTGACCGTGGCGGTGAGCGCCAGGGTGCGAGGATCCTCGGGCAGGTCGCAGCCTCGCCGGAGCCAGGACCTACGCGGGGCTTGGGGGTCGTGGGACGTCGATCGGGTGGGGTCCCGATGGGGCCGGTCCCTGCGAGGCAAATGTGATGCCTGCGGGCACCAGTGTAGCCTGCCTCTGCGGATCACGTCGCGGACGCGGCAGTCCCGTGTGGATCGGTCAGGCGCGAAGGGCGATCAGTTCGCGCACGCCGGTGGCCAGGTCGCGCCGCGGCCGCCAGCCGAGCCGCCGAAGCTTCGTACTCGAGACGGACGAGTGCTGGACGTCGCCGGGCCGGCTCGACGAGGACGTGCGAATGAGCGGACGGCCAAGTGCCGCTTCCACCAAGTCGGCTAGCTCGGTGATCGAGACACGCCGCCCGGAGGCGATGTTCCAGGTCCCGACAGGCGTGTCCTGGTCGGCGAGCAGGAGTAATGCCTCGACCGCATCGCGGGCGTCGACGAAGTCGCGCGTCTGCGACCCATCGCCGTCGATCCGGATCGAGCCCGTGGAGCTCGCAGCCTCCACGAACGCTGCGACGACCGCCCCGTCGAGACCTCCGGTCTGGATAGGCCCATAGATATTCGACGGCCGCGCGATCGCGAACGGGATCCCACACAGGCTGACATGGCCCTCGGCGGCGAGCTTGTGGACCCCGTAGTAGGAGGACGGCTTCGGGGTCGTTCGTTCCGTCGCTGGTCGCGACGTCTCGCCGTAGATGGCACCACCAGACGACACGAACACGAGTCGTTCGGCGCCAGCCAGGCGTGCCGACGAGGCGACGCGATGGGTCCCGACGACGTTGACGGCCAGGTCACGCATCGGGTCCTTCAGCGAGAGCGGGACACTGGCTTGCGCCGCCAGGTGGAAGACGACGTCCGGACGCCAGCGGCGGAACATGGCCTCGAGTTCGTCGGTCGCGATGTCGACCTCCTCGAGGGTCACGCTGGACGGCAGGTTGTCCATCCGCCCGGTCGACAGGTCATCGACGACGAGGACGGCAACGCCGTCGCGGGTCAGTCGATCGACGAGGTGACTTCCGACGAACCCGGCCCCGCCCGTCACGACGGCACGAGCGACCGGCGCCGCGAGGGGTGGACGATGCGCCACCTCAGCTCGGCGTGGGCGCCGACGGTCGGACCAACGTGCGCAGACGTTCCGAACGAGCGACGTAGGCCAGGCCACACGCAAGCCCGACGATGAGCCAGAACTGCTTGCGATTGATGATGTCGAGGAACAGGGCGCTCATGACGAGCGCCACGAGGGCGGACTGGATCGCCACGGCATCGACTCCCCAACCGGGTCGGAACACCAGCGGCAGGATCAGGAGGCACAGGAATGCGAAACCGATGATGCCCAACTCACCCATCGTCCCGATGATGATGCTGTGCGAGTTGCGGTGGGCGGGGTTTTCCGCCGAGTAGACACCGACGTCGGAGTCGCGCACGAGTTCGGCCGTATAGGCGGTCGGGAAGTTCGCCAGACCCACGCCCACGATCGGGGCCTGCTTGATGATCCCGATGCCGACGGTCCAGATGTCCGTCCGTCCGGCGCCTCCGCTCGACACGGCGATCTCGGTCCGTTCGGTGAGCAGCGACGAGACAGCCGGGACCTGGAGGCTCCCAAGCAGCACGATGAGCATCCCAAGGACGGCGATGATCCGCTTCGGCGTGCTGATCCGCGGCAGGACGAAGAACAGGATGACGATGCCGGCGCTGACCCAGGCGCCGCGTGTGCCGGACACCACGACGCCGGTCAGCGTGATGATGGCCACCGCTGCGCTGGGTGCGAGATCCCGGCCCTGGACGAGACGGTCGAGGCTGAAGGCCAGGGCTGGGAGCAGCAGGGCCGCGTAGTAGGCCGGGTCCTGTCCGGGGAGCGCGGCGATCCGGTTGCCATCGATCGTCTGGCCCATCAGGAACAGCAATAGCCCGTAGAGGGCGATGATCGTGGCGGAGACGCTATACGTCCACATGAGGGGGCCCACGACGGACGGGCGCTCGACGACCACGATGGCGATGACGGTCCCGATGGCGAACAGGAGGATGAGGACGGCGGCCTCCGCCATGGCCACGGTCGGATCCAACGCCCACACGATGCTCAGGATGGCCCAACCGAGGTAGGCCCACGCAGCAGACGGCATCGCCGTCAGTCGAAGGCGCCCGATCCGCGGCAGTGCGTAGGCCACGATGAACAGGACGCCCGCGATGCGCGTGACGGTCCCGAACGGGCCCAGGACGATGAGTTCCTCGAGCGGGATCAGGAACACATAGACGTAGAGCAGCATCAGCGGCCACCGGAGGCTCGCCACGATGACGAGCAGGGCCCCCGCCAGACCCGCGGCGGGCAGCAGGCCACGTGTCAGAACGGCCGCTCCGACGATCGCACCCGACGCGAGGATCCCGAGGATCGCAAGACGAAGCGCGACCCGCTCGTCAACGCCGGTCACGGTCGAGATCCGGAGGGCAGCCGCTCTCATGGGTTGGTCACCATCGCGGTCGAGCGGTTAGCCGATCGGCTGGCGGGAGTCTCCACGGTCCAAGTTCGAGTCGCTGCGTCGACCTTCGCTCCGATCCTTGTCGGAGAAGGGTTGGTTGGCCCGCATGTTCTCAACGAGGAACGCGAGGCTCGCCGCGATGACCATGGCGATAAGAGCAGCAAGGACGACGGTCATCCCGGTCCCGAAGCCCTCGGCCTGGGTAGGCGGGATCGCGGGGTCGACCACGGCCGCGTCGACCTGCCAGGCGGACCCTCCGTTGGAGCGGTTCGGGTCGGCATAGTCGATCAGTTCGGCGGCGATCGCGTTGGCCAGCTCTGCAGCCGCGTCCTTGTTGGACTGAGTGACCGTGATCTCGAGCAGGCTCGTCCCGACTGGCACGCGCGTCGTGACCACCTTTGCGAGGGCCGTCGCATTCGTGGCGACATCTGTGGAATCGATCGCTCGATCGAGGACGGGGCCTGTCGTCGCCAGCTCGCCGAGCGTGGCAGCCGCGACCCGAGTGACCTCGAGATCGCCATTCGTGATCTGGGCCTCGCGCGGCATCGGCGAGACGAGGATCGTCGCGCGACCCGCGTAGGTGGGGGCGACGAGTTGACTTGCAAGGATCGCGACGGTCGCACCGACGATCGTCGCGAGCGCGATGAACCACAACCAGGTCCGGGTCGTCGCGAACCGACGAGTTTCAGCCACGAATCGTCCTCCAACGGGGTGCACCATGATGGATGGTCCGGTCTGGACGGTCAATCGATGCCGGCGCGGGCTGTTGCGCTTCGCCACCACCCCCGCCACGCGATCTCCGAGACCGTCAGTCGGGGCAACCGTCCGCTGCGGGGTCTCGCGCGGGGTCGAGGTCGGCGTTCACGAACGTGACCCCGGGTGGCGCGTCGCCCTCCGAGCTGAAGAACCCCTGGCAGCCTGATCGGATCGATGTGATATTGGCGAACGTGATGCCTGTGGCGCCGATCGATTCGAAACGGATCCCGAATCGGAGCACGTCCCGGATCGTGACCGAGTCGAATGTGATGTCGTGCAGGGTAGGTTCCCAGAGGATGATGGCTTGTTGTGTCCCGACCACGGTGAGTCGGCGGACCGTGACGTCACGAGCGGCAGGATTCGCTTCGTCGCCGTGATCGAAGTGGACGGCGCTCGCGAGGCCGCCACGACCATCGACGTAGATGTCTTCGAAGACCAGGTCATGGGGACCGGTGCCTTTCGCGTGCGCGATGTAGATGCCATGGTCCCAGGAGCGGCCAACCATCGTCGTGGCGCGGCCCTTGACACTCGACTCGATGCGGATGTTCGTCACCGTGATGTGATGCGGCGTACGCCTCGGGACATATCCTCCGACCTCGATGACCCCGGTCTGATCGGCGACCATGTTCGTGAAGTTGAAACCGTCCCACGTCTGATGGTGAGCGCCGTCCTCGAAGCTCAATGCCCCGTAGTCGCCCCGCCCATCCCCCTCGAAGGTCACACCGCCGCGCGTCTCCGCGCGGACAAGGACTGGCCTCGTCCGGTCAGCGAAGCGGGCACCGATCCACAGCGAGTCTTCAGCGAGCTCATTCGACGGGCTGATGCGGTAGGTGCCGTCTTTGACGACGATCGCGTCGACCGTGTCGTCCTCGAGCGCGTTGAGCAGCGCTTTGATGGACGTGACGCGGACGGTCTTGGCCTCCGGTACGGTCGGGGCCCGGGTCGCGGCGGTGCCCGCGATCGGCACGGTCGTCGGGGGCGGCGTGGGCACGGGGGTGATCGCGGCGGGTGCTGCCGAGACGCCGACGATGACGATCACGAGGAGCGCCAAACCCGCAGCTCGACGTGCCACGGTCCGGGAGGAGGTGTTCACCGGTCCAATGGTATCGGGTACAGGCAGGATGTCGGCCCGGGACGCATCTTGACCCGTTGACCTCCGGCACCGCGATGGGCTCCAAGATGCATTCCGACGGGTTGGTGCCTACCATGACGGGACGCCCGACCATAGGTCGTCGCGTCGCAGCCGCCACGCACGATGGGGCTCTCAACGCCGATGCCGACACAACTCGCGCCGATCGCCCTCGCGGCCCTGGTGCCGTTGCTGTTCATGGTGCTCTTCCTCGGCGTCCGGATCCTGCTCATCCGTCGCTCGGAACGCCAGACGCGCGGGCAGACGGTGCCGGAACCGGCCGTCCGCTCGGCGGCGACGGAGTCCGACTCCGTCGTCGTCGTCGCGCCGCTCCAGGCCCCGGCGACGATCGGCCCGTGGCAAGGCGCTGAAGCTGCCAGGCCAGTGGCTGCTCCCACCTTGGCGACGCTCATCGCGCCCGCCCCGGCTGTCCCGGCTTCGCCGCGCAAGGTGGACCATCAGTTGGCCAGCCGGTACGCCCGGCCCGCGATGGCCGGCTGGAGGGCGTGGTCGGCATCCTGGCTGGACGCGGCCCCGGCGACCCCCGATCCGACGTGGATCGAGTCGGTCGTCGCCTCGTTCCTGGCGTTGGCCCGCCCGATCGTCATCGCGATGGATCCGGATCCCGATTCACCCGACGCGGACGCGGCCGCGAGAGCCGTTCGGGCGATCTACCTCCATCCTGAGCGCCACGTCCTGATCGAAGGCCGGTGGTTCGTGGTCGAAGCGCCGGCATCCGGACAGACGAACCGTTCGCCCGGGCAGCGATGGCAGATGGGGCCGGCAGCGGCCGGGGATCCGGGGGGCCACACGCTGGTGGTCCCGACGCCACGCGCACCCCTGGTGCATCCCTTCGCCGACGGATCTGGGCCCGACGTCGTACAGGCCCTGACCATCGAGGGCCTCATCGAGACGACCGGGATCCGTTCCGCGGTCGCAGCCCAGACGGTCCTCGGGTGGGCCGGCCTCGAGGACATCACTGACGACCAGGTGATCCGAGCGGTCTCGGACGCCGCCCGGATCACTCGCGCGTTGGGCGTCGCGAGCTGAGGTTCAGTCGGCGTGCAGTTCCCAGTGGAATCGCTCGGTCCGTTCCGCCGCCGTCTCCAGCTGACCGTACGTCCCGCCGTGGTAGAGCAGGGGCGGGGCGTCCACGGGGTTGAGCCAGACTGACTGGATCAGGCCCAGGAACATCGTGTGGGAGTACGCCTCGTACGTCCGGTCGATCTGCAGCTCGAGGTGGGCCAGCGCACCGATGAGCCGCGGCGTCGCGCCGGCCGCCGCATCCTCCGAAAGCCAGTCCGTGCGGAGGTGCTTGTCCCCGCCGGTGCGACTGCAGTGCAGGGCGATCGGCCGCTGCTCGACCGACAGGAGGTTCACCCCGAACGAGCCCCGCCCGATGATCTCGGCGTGGGCCCGCGCCTCCTTGTTGATGCACACCAGCAAGGACGGCGGCGACGCCGACAGTGAGCAGATCGACGTGGCGGTCATCCCGCACGCGATGTCAGAGGAATCCTGGTAGGTCAGGACCGCGACGGTCGTCGCATAGCGCCTGAAAGCCTGGCGGAAGAGTTCGGCGTCGCTCATCACGCGGTATCGTGCGCCGTCTGGTGCGTTCACGCACCCCGACGAACGTCCTGTGGTCGGCCGAGCCGTCCATCCCATACTCTCGTCGTCCCCGGACCGCCGGGCTCGATCGATCGAACGATGAGGCAACCCCTGCATGCGTCGCGGATCTGACTATCTCGCCGGGATCGCTCACGACGGCCGGACCATCCTGCTGGACGGTGAGCTGGTCGACGACGTCACGACCCACCCGGGCTTTGCCGGTCCGGCGCGCGTGACCGCGTCCCTGTACGACGGCGCGATCGAGCGCGGCGACATCGGCTTCGAGGCGGATGGTGCGACACACGACGCGATGTGGCTTCCGCCACGCGATGCGGCCGACCTCACGATGCGCCGTCGCATGCATCGGCACTGGGCCGAAGGCGGATTCGGGTTGATGGGCCGGACGCCGGACCACGCCGCCGCGATGATCACCGCCTTCTTCGGGATGCGCGGGGTGTTCGACCGCGGTGGGAAGCGATTCGGTGACAACGTGGCCGACTTCTACCGAAAGGCCCGCGACAACGACTGGTACGTGGCCTACGCCATCACACCGCCCCAGGTCGACCGGTCCAAGCCCGCCCACCTCCAGCCGGAGCCATTCCTGTACCCGGGCATCGTCGAGGAGCGTGACGATGGGATCGTCATCCGCGGCGCCCAGATGATCGGCACGTCCGCAGCCATCGCGGACTACCTGTTCCTCAGCTACATCACACCGCTGCAGCCGGGCGACGAGGACTACGCGATCTCCGTGGTCATGCCCCTCGCCAGCGAGGGCCTGCGCGTCTACCCGCGACGGCCGTATGCCTCACTCGCGACCAGCACGTTCGACTACCCGCTCTCCTCCCGCTTCGACGAGTCGGACAGCCTGGTCGTCATGCGCGACGTGTTCGTGCCCTGGGAGCACGTGTTCGTCCATCGCGACATCAAGCTCGTCAACGCCCAGTTCTACGAGACCGGCGCGCACCTCCTGGCGAACTACCAGGGTCTGATCCGGTTCCTGGTCAAGATGGAGTTCGCGTCCGGGCTGGCGATCGAGCTCGCGGATGCGCATGGCCTGTCGGCGATCCCGCCGGTCCAGGCGCAGCTGGGCGGCGACATCGCAGCGTTCTGTTCGGCCCTCGAGGCGATCATCCTGGCGGCCGAGGCCAAGCCGGAGATGCGCGGTGCCATGGCCCTCCCGGCGCCCCGATTCGTCCACGCCGGCATCAGCCTGCAGCGCCGCTGGGTCGTGGACCTCATGCGGGCACTGCGCGAACTGGGCGGCGGCGGCTTCATCGCGATGCCGTCCGAGGAGAGCTTCGAGGCCCCCGAGACCGCCGAGGACGTCGAGCGCTACTACGGCTCCGCCACGATGTCGGCGCGCGAGCGGGTCAAGCTCCTGAAGCTCATGTGGGACCTGGTCGGCACGGAGTTCGCGGGACGGCAGCTCCAGTACGAGATGTTCTACTCGGCCGCGCAGCACATCGCAGATCTGCACGTCTTCCGCGCCTACGACTGGAACGTCGGACGCGACCATGTCCGCCGCTGTCTGGAGTCGTACGACTGAGGTCAGGTCGTCCGGGCTCGTCGTGCCACGTAGTGGAGTTCCGGGCAGTCCTCGGCCAAGGCTCCGGGCGGCACCTCGCGACCGTCGAGGTCAAGGCACTCGATGAATGCGAACCCATGAGCCTCGAGCTGCTGCTCCTGCGCGTCCCGTGAGATGTAGTAATGCAGGGCCTTGAAGTCGTGCGAAACGTCGTTCAGGACGGCGTAGCCCGGCTCCTCGTGCTCGAACGGCAGGACGCGCTTACGGTTCCGGTACCAGGTTGGGAGATGGATCGCCGTTTCGACGATCCGGCGCAAGGTCTTGCCACGAAGGGCGAATGGGTCGGCCAGGCGCGGCGCGTATCCGCGATTGTGCGTCGACATGATGAACAGCCCGTCGTCGGCGAGGACCGCGCCGATCCGGTCGAGGAGCGCGCCGCGTTCGCCGTCGGTCAGTACATCGAGGACGTTGAAGGGCGCGAAGACCGCATCGAACGGTCCACCTGGGATCGTGTCGACCGCCCGCAGATCCGCCCTGGTGAAGGTGCCGCGAGGATAGCGGTTGCGGCAGTAGGCGATCATCGCCGGCGAGATGTCGATGCCGTGGACGTCGGATCCCACCTCGATCAGGTATCCGGTCAGCCTTCCAGCCCCGCTGCCGAGTTCCAGGGTCCGCGCCGACAGCGCCTCGCGATATCGGACGAGCAGCAACACCTCGACCGGTCGCAGAAGACGCGTCGCGTAGGCCGACACGAGATCCCGGCCACGGCGCCACAGTCGGTCGTTCGCCCGACGCTGCTGCGCGTCGAGCCCAGGGTCGGTCATGGGCACGGTCGCGCCATCGGCCCCGGCACCAGCACGACCTTCAGCCCGGGCCGGCGCCAAGGAGGCGCTCGACTTCGCGACCGAGCAGTTCGTGGACGGCACGCTGGGCGGCGATCGGACGGACCGTATGATCGACCCCGGGGAGTCGTTCGACGCTCAGGTTCGGCCAGCGTCCGAGCTGCGTGAAGAGCCCCTCGTCCTCGAGCTCTCCGTACACCGGCTCATCGCCCGAGAACGCCAGGATGGTCCGCGTCCCGTGCTCGCGCAGGGCGTCGAGGCGTGTCTCGACCGTGCCCCCCGGCGTCGAGGTGTCACGTCGCCCCGCACCGAGTCTCCGTACGGCCCCGAAGGCCGTCGCTGCGGACCGCCGCGCGACCGCCCTGGATACGCTCAGCATCCTCGACGCAGGGATCTCGCCGTGGATGATGCTGTTCCAGAGTCCTGGCTCCAGGAGGCGCTCGACCTTACGGGCCTCACGACGCGTGAGGAGGTCGGGATCCCACATCATGGCCCGCGGGTTCAGGATGATGGCCTCCACGATCCGGCGATCGTCGGCAGCTGTCTGGAAGGCCCAATAGCCCCCGGCGCACAGGCCGATGACGACGAAGCGCGGGCCGAACCCGCGTCGACCCAGCTCGTCGAGGGTGGCGCCGACCTCGGCGCCGTACTCCGGTGTGTAGTAGTTGCCGACATCCAGGTACCGTCGCGGATCGCCGTCGGCATCGCCGATGCCCTCGAGGTCCATCCGGATGGTCGGGATGCCCCGCGCATTCCAGCGCCGGGCGCCTTCCACCCAAAGCCGGTTCGGGCCGATCCGCCGGACGGCGCCGGCATTCAGGAACACGGCGCACAGGTCCGTGGCGGGCACGTCCACGGGGCGGCCGAGGATCCCGAACAGCCGACCGAACGGCTGGTCGATCCGGACGGCGGATTCCTGGACTGACCGGCCCTCGAGCTGGAGCGTCACGGTGTCGAGCGCTGTCGGGGTCGGCTGGGCAAGAGCCGGTGCCCCACCTGCCGGCGCGTCGGCCAGCCACGCGACCACTCGATCGAAGACGTCCAGTGGCGGGGCGTACCGCTCCGGATGGAAGACCATCGCGGTCCATCCGTCGCCCTTCGCCGCGTCGACCGTGACGCCCCGGTCGACCAGGGCGGCCTCGAGGGCCGCGTCGTGGCCCATCCCGTCGCGCTCGAGAAGCAGCGCTCGCTGCACGCGGCCCGGAGGGATGTCGGTCATCTCGAGCGGCCCGAGGTCCGCCACCGTCTCCGCGGACAGGACGAATCCGCCCACTTCCAGCCAGCCTTCCGGCAGCAGCTCGGGTTCCGGCTCCCCGGTCAGGCTGTACCGAGAGCTCTGCATCGCGGCGAAGGCCCGCAGTTCTCGCAGGAACGAGCGGCCGCGGACGGGCGCGCTCCACAGCACGAGATCGTCGATGGCGGCGCCCTGGGCGATCGAGCGGCTTGCGACGAGGCCACCGAGCCCGAGCCCGATGGCCGCCACGCGCGTGACGCCGGGTTGCGAGCGGAGCCAGGCGGCCGCCGACGAGACGGCATCCGTCCAGGCCTGGACGCGGTCCGGGTCGGATGGCGAGCCACCGCTGTCCCCCGTCCCGGGCAGGTCGATCCTGAGCGCGTGATGGCCGTCGGCGGCGAGCCGTTCGGCCCACGCGCGTCGAGCGGCATACGAGGTCACCTCATCCCAGCCCCAGGGCGGCAGGATGAGGACCGCCGTCCGCTGGGCCGTCTCCGGGCGGGGCGCATGGTGGGTACCGAACACGGGGTCCGGTGCGACGTCCAGCCAGAGCGGGCGGGACGACGGCACGCCGGCGATCGCCGATGCGCTCGTCACGGGCTGCGCTCGCCGATCGTGACGCGACCCCGCAGGTTCAGGGCGGACACGTTGCCACCAGGGAAGGCGGCGTCCGGGGTCAGCGGCGTCAGCGCGACCGTCCGGGTCCCACCCGGCTCCACGGAGAACGCATCGTCGGAGGTCGCGAAGCCGGGCACATGGATCCGCACCCCGTACGCCAGGCGCCGGCTCGCGACCGTGAGCCGGATCGTCCCGTCGCCGTGCCGTTCCGCGCTGGCCGACAGACCGAGCCGGTCACCGCGTTCCGGGGTCAGTGGTCGACCGGCCGGGAAGTGGAAGGCCTGCGACAGCAGCTCGACGCCGTGCGCACCGTCGCGTTCCAGGCTGACGACGATGGCGTCCTGGGCGGGGGGCCCGAACCGGAACGCCCAGGCGGCATCCACGAATCGACCGATGACCGCCTCGACGTCGTGGTGGACCGCGCCGTGGGCGGGCAGCTCGATGGCGGTCTCTCCCCGGCCGACCGGCAGTTCGAGGTCCGAGTAGAGCCCGACGCGCAGCCTGGCCGACAGGGGCGTCGGTCCGTCGTTGGCGACGTGCGCGACGACACCGCCCGTCATTTCATCCGTCAGCCAGACGGCCGTGGGGGCCAGGATCCGCCGGAGGTGGTGGTAGGCCGTCTTCGGGGCGCCACGGTGGTCCACGACGCCCCAGCCGGCCCCTCCGACGAGATCGCGCAGCCACAGGATCAGCCCGCCACGGCATGGCGAGCCGGTGCGCCGCCATTCGCCGAAGGCGTAGGCCATGATCTCGCCCGTCACCGCACGCGAGAGTTCGAGATAGCGGTCCCCGTCGCCGCGTCGGATCGGGATCGGATCCAGCCCGAACACCGTCCGCAGATAGTGGTCGCGCATGTCGTCGAAGTCCCAGCCCGCACCGGGATCCCTGGCGACACCGAGCTTCCAGATCGGGTGGTTGACGTAGCCCTGGTCGGGCAGGCCATCGATGAGCTCGGCGAGCGACGCCTCCGTGGGCACGTTGGCGAACGCGAGGCACTCCCCGGCGAAGCGGAGGCCGCTCGTCCGGGCGTCCGAGAGCGGACCGCGGTACCCACCGACGCCGTAGTAGTTGGTCACGCCGCGGTCCGGGCGCATCGGGAGGTCGCCGCCGAACGGGGTGGACGGCACGAACACGGCGTCGACGTCGGCGGCGGCCAGGATCGCGGGTACGGTTGTGTCGAAGAACGGGATCCGGGCGAGGCCCAGGTCCAGGCCGAGCATCGCCACCTGCTGTTCGATCTCGCTGCTTCCACAGACGACGGCCGTGCTGGGACGGCCCCCGATCCGCGCGACGACCGCCCGTGCCTCGGCTTCCGCGACGGCCCGGAACCGGTCGTCGACGAACGGGTAATCCATGCTCGCGTACATCAGGTCCTGCCAGACGAGGATCCCCTGTTCGTCGCACAGGTCGTGGAACGCCGCCTGCTCGTAGGCACCGACGCCCGGGACCCGCAGCATGTTCATGCCCGCGTCACGGACCGCGAGGATGGCGGTCCGCAGGTCGTCGACCGACGGCGCGAGCCCGACGATATCGAGCGGGGTCCACAGCGCCCCACGGACGAAGATCGGGATCCCGTTGACCTGCAGGTCCAGTCCGTCCCGATCGATGTCGTGATCCGCCGTGGGGCCAGGCGCGATGTCGCGGAAGCCGACCCGGCCGGCGTCGACGGACGTGGCCGTCCCGCCAGACTCGACGAAGAGCCGGACGGCGTAGGTGACGGGGTCGCCGTGGGTGTGCGGCCACCAACGCTGGACCGCTGGCACGCGGACCGTGCCCCGGGCGGTGACGGCGTCCCCGTTCGAGGAGACGGTGAGGGACGCGTGGACGACACCGGTCGGCCCCGAGACCTCGACGCCGACGGCGTCCGGCGCGAAACCGCCGATCCCACGCACGGCGGCATCGATGACGAGGAGCCCATCGTCGCCGTCGAGCCGGGGCCGCAACGCCAGGTCGTCGATCTGGACACGGCGCCGTCGCTCCAGCCAGACCGGTCGCCACGGCCCGACAGCCGCGGGTCCGGCGGCGAAACCGGGGATCCGCCCGAGCAGCATCGTCCGGAACCAGCGCAGGTTGTTGTCCGCCACGAGCCGCGTCCGCCAGCGGGCCCGAGGCTTGCGCTGGACGGCCACCTGTGGGGTCAGCGCCCGGCATCGGATGAGGAGCTCATTCGTCCCGCGCAGGCGCGACCCGACGTCCACGGCGTGGTCCGCGAACATCGACTCGCTCGTCAGCAGGGACTCGCCGTTCAGGAAGACCTCGGCCAGCGTGGCGATCCCGCCGAAGCACAGGACGACCTCCTCTGCGCTGGTCGCCGGCATCGCCTCGAACGTCACCCGGAACCACCAGTCCGCGGCGTCCAGGTCGCCCAGCGTGCGCCCCGCCTCGCGCATCGCGCCGGCCGCCGTACCGGGGACACGGGTCTCCAGCCACTCGAGGCCCTCGAGACTCCCGGGGTCGGGTCGGGTGTCGGGTGTGGCGGACGCGGCCTGCCAGCCAGAGTCGATCGGGATGTGCTCGTGCCCGTCGATCCGGGTCCGGGCAGGTGTCATGGCGGCGCGCATGCCCCTAGCGTACGGCGTCGTCGAGCGACCCTATCGCCTCGGTCCACGAATCGCGCAGGCCGGCCATGGCCTCGCTCGGGTCGAACGGGCGGCGCCGCGCCAACTTGAAGCCCAGCAGCTTGCAGCCATCGACGATGCGCGCCATCGCGGCCGAGGCCGGTGCGCCGGCCTCGCCGAGGAGCCAGTCCACGTGCGATCCCAGGAGTTCGAACCCGGATCCGGCCATCCGGAACGTGGCGAACGTGTACGCGTGGTACAGCTTGTCGTCACCGGCCAGGATCGTCGGGAGGTCGGCCTGGAGGCGATCGTCGAACCGTTCGAACGGGTTGCCCGGCACGATCCGGTCCAGGTGCCCGCGGAGCAGCCCACGCGCCGCCGCCCGCAGGTCCTCGCCGTGAAGGGATGGACCCGCGTCGAACCGGATCAGTTCGAGATAGGGCGGCAGTACGTCCTCGGACCAGCCGGGCCCCTGGCGGAAGATCCCACGGAAGTCGTCGCCGCCCAGTTCGTACAGCGAGGCGTTGTGGAAGTAGCGGAACCGCTCGCCCGCGAGATCGATCGACTCGGCGATGACGCCGGTCTTGACGTGCGCGTTGCCATAGCTCGTCGCGGCCGTGTCCGGCAGGTACCACGCGTCGAGCTCGACGGTCATCGTCCGTCCCAGCCCGAGCAGTTCCTCGATCTGCTGCGGGATCGGGCGGAAGGGCTGCATCTCGTGGATGTCCATCCCGTACAGGACCTCGAGGTCCACGGCGTGTGGCTTGAAGAACGTCCACTGGTCGTTCTCGAAGTCCATCCGGACGAACGACCCCAGGGCGGCTACTGGCTCGTCGCCGCGCGCGTGCAGCAACTCGATGACGATGTCCGTGAAGCAATCGGTCTCGAGATAGGTCCGGTCGCCGCCATGCAGCCAGTGCGGCGTGTAGGTCGCCGGGTCGTGGCCGAACAGGCTGACCATGCCCCGGGTCATGGCCACAGCTCCGAGCGCACCTCGGCCGGCCACGTGGCCACGTCCAGCCCGTTCGCGCGGAACATCGCGAGGGCGATCCGTTCCACCCCGAACCCGAGGCAGCCGGTGTGGGCGACGCCGCCCCCCTCCAGGCCGATCCCGTAGGCGGCCGTGAAGTGGTCCTGGTGGTAGTTGAACGAGGCGATCGCCGTCGGCTCCGGGCCGCCGACGAGCGCGACGAGCTCGAACTTCAACTCCTGGGCTCGCTGGTTCGCGGCGAGCATCCGTCCGGCTCGCCCGAAGAAGGGGTCGTTCGCGATCTCCGACCAGGCCTGCAGGCCCAGGCGCGCGAACAGGTCCGTGACCCGGCCGAGCCACGTGTCCCGCCACGCCGCCACCACATCGGGATCGCCGATCCGGACGAGCTCGTGCATGTGGAACATCTGCAGGCGCGCCGGATCGCCCGACGGCTCTCGGCGGAAGACCCAGGCCGGACCCGTATCCACGGTCACGCCCTCGAGCGTGAGCGGTCCGCGCTTGGCGACCTGGGGGTAGACCGGATAGCAGGCGGCCGGGAGGACGACCAGGTCGGTCATCGACTGGAATCGGCTCCAGTCCTCGTGCCGGGCGGCGACGGCCTCCAACTCGAGCGCGTCCGCCTCGTCGCCGTCGAACGAGAACACCGTGCCCGCGAGGTGCGGGAAGGAGGCCAGGTAGCCGTTCGTCTCGATCTCGTGCCGCGGCAGCAGCGGAGGGAAGCGCATCTGTTCCGGGGCGTCTGGGGCCGAGAGGCGCCAGATCACCTCGCTGAAGGCCAGCCTCACGCGATCGAAGTCGGGACCGTGGCCGTAGATGCCGTCGACGCCGGTCGCCACGAGATGGCCGTGCTCCACCAGGTCGGCGAGGAAGGCCGCCTGCTCGGCGGTGGCCGCGCGGTACGCGGTCATTAGACGTCCTTGGCGATCAACAGCAGGCTGGCGTTCGTCTGGTGGATCCGCTCGTTGGCGACCATGAGGCACGCCGACATGCTGTCGCGCAGGTGCCGGCCCACGCTGTATGGCGTGTCGTTCTTGTAGCCGACGATGCCGCACACGCTCATCGCCCCCTGGCACACCCGCGGCGCCTGGTCCGATGCCGCGATCTTCAGGTTGTTGAAGCGCAGGATCATCGCCATCGTCGTCAGCGACTCCCGATCGCCGCCGGCGTTGGCGTCCGTCCAGTCGCGGAGCCCGGTCGAGACCTCGGCGCGCAGGAGCGACAACTCGCTCATGAGCTGCGACAGCCGCGCGGCGGTCGGCGGGATCACGTCCGGCCGGTTCCGCGCACTGGCCCGGACGAACGCGCGGGCACGATCGAACGCGTCGGTCGCGATGCCCAGCCAGAGATGCGACCAGAGGATGTGCGAGATGGGCACCATCGACTCCGGGCCGATGGTCGAGAACGGCACGGGCATGACGTTCTCCACGGGGATGTCGCCGCGGACGATATAGCCGGGTGAGCAGGTGCCGCGCATGCCCATCGGATCCCACGTGCCGGTCTGCTCGAGGGTGAACTCGCCGCGCCGGGTCAGCACGAGGACCTGGTCGCCGGGCTCGGCATCCGGCGCTCGGCGAAGGGTCGTCAGGAGGTCGTCCGCGTAGGCCGCATAGGAAACGGTCGGGGCCTGTTTCTCGAACGTGGCCCGCCCCTCGACATCGGGCGTGACGGCCGCGATGGAGCGACCCATGTCGCCGCCCGTCCCGATCTCCGACGTCACCGACGCCACGAGGCGCTGCTCGCGCGAGACGTCGCGCAGGTACGCCTGGAAGGCTGGTGAGTCGTCCACGTGTCGCACGATGGACGCCACCTTGATGTTGTGCATGGCGAAGACCATGGCGCTCGCGCCGCACCGGCGACCAAGCTCGAAGCAGGCCGCGGCGATCGTCTCGAGCGAGATCCCACCCCCGTCATACGCCTCGGGGATGCAGGCCGACAGGGCCCGTTCGGCCTTCAGCGCGTCGATCGTCTCCTGCGGGAAGCGGGCGTTGCGGTCCACGTCGTCCGCGTTGGGTGCCGCGACCTCGTCCGCGATCCGACGGATGGTCGCCAGGAACGCCTGCTCGCGATCGAGGGCGGCGCTCATGCGGCGTCGACACCA
Organism: uncultured Anaerolineaceae bacterium; assembly: GCA_964579825.1. Classification (GTDB taxonomy): domain Bacteria; phylum Chloroflexota; class Limnocylindria; order Limnocylindrales; family CSP1-4; genus SPCO01. Next base: position 44,691 of record CAZOHT010000010.1, on the reverse strand, counting down.
AGCTCAGCGAGTGCGGCGGCGATGGCCGACACGCTCTGGAAGACGCTTCGCTTGAGCATCGCATCCGGGAACTCGATGTCGAACTCCGCCTCGAGTCCGAGCATGAGATTGACGCTCGCGTGCGAGGTCATGCCGGCCTGGAACAGGTCGGCGTCATCGGCCAGGGTCGTCACATCCACGGGCAGATGCCCATGGGCCGTGATGACCCCCCGGATCCGATCACGAGTGGTAGATGCGGTCTCTGATGTCATCCCAGTCCCTTGTGCGGTGGTCGAGGCGTCTTGCAGCATACGATAGCGGAGGGTGCGCTCCAGTCAGCCAGAGGTCATGGGTCCACCCGGGCAGGTGGAACCGTGATCTCGACGGTTCGAACGGCCATCCCGAGGTGCGTGCCGGTCCGCGCCGACTCGCGGACGGGCATCCTAGGTGACGGCGTCCTCGAGGAGCGGAAGACGACGCGTCGGCATCACCCGCTGCAGCACCTCGACATCGCGCGGTCGGAAGGCGTCAGCGGGGCGTCCCGCCAGGTCCTCTCGCCAGAGGCGGTGACGGGCGTCGGTCTCCACCAGGGCCCGGACGTTGCTGTGGAAGGCATCCCGGATGTCCACGATGTGCCGGTCGTCGACGGCTCGCACGATCTCCGCGATCCCGTCATCGACGGTACGGGAGGGCTGGAAGCCGAAGACCGTCGCAAGCTTGTCGAAATCGACCCGGTAGTTGCGCGGATCGACACTCTCGGTGACTTCGATCGCGACATCCGGGACGTGCTTGCGGACGAGCTCTGCGACGCCGGCGATCGTGTGGTTCTGGAGATTGGAGCCGAGGTTGAAGATCTCGCCTGAGACCTGCTCGAGCGGCATGGTGAGGGTCGCGGCCAGGACCGATGCCGCATCGGCGACGTGGACGAACGGTCGCCACTGCCCGCCGCCCTGGACCACGATCCGTCGATCCGCGGCGGCGCGCCCGGCGAGGACGTTCACCACGAGATCGAAGCGCGGGCGCGGAGACAGGCCGTAGACGGTGGCCAGGCGGAAGACGGTCGGGTGGAAGCGGTCCGTCCTGAGGTCGAGGATGTGTTCCTCGGAGGCGGACTTGACTCGACCATAGAGCGAGACCGGGTTGTGTGCGCCGAGCTCATCGACGACCACGTCGGTGGCGCCGTAGACGCTGCAGGACGATGGGTAGATGAAGCGCTCGACGCCCGCCTGCTGGGCCAGCTCCGCCAGGCGGATCGACGCGGTGTAGTTGACCGCCACGGTCACCGTCGGGTCGAGTTCGCACGCCGGATCGCCGACGATCTCCCCCAGGTGAACCACGGATCCGGCTCGACTCAGCAGCGACCGGACGATCGCCTCGTCGCGGCTGTCGCCGACATGGAGTTCGAAGCCCGGTCGGCCCAGGACCGCCGCCAACGAGTCGCCGCTGTACAGCAGTGGATCGAGCACGAGGACGTCGTACCCGGAGTCCAGCAGTCGGGCCACGAGGATGGACCCGACATACCCGGCGCCACCGACCACGAGGACGGTCGATTCGCGCCCGCTCGGGCGTCCCGCCGGGCCGATCGCGCTGGACGAGTCGATGCCGGCGAGATGTGTGGACGATGCCAACAGATCGCGCAATGGTGCCCCCTGGGTCGCCTGCAGCGAGGGATAGTCCTGCTGCGAGATAAGACCTGGAATGGATGAACGTGACCGGTCGGTGGGGCACAAATAAGCGTGTCCACCGGTGGTCCATCGGTACTACGTGCCGAGAGCTAGACGGTAGTACTTCCGGGTCATTCGCGCCAGTCCGATCCGCGACAGATGGTGCGGAGGCGCACCAGTCCGGGGTGGGGACCGGAGGGGTATGGAAGGCTCAGGTGGGGAGCTGGGAGATCAGCCGAACGTCCCACCCGGCGGGGGCGCGTGGACCTCCACGTGACCCAGGCCGCTGGCGGCCAGTTCGGACCGCAGTTGGTCAGGTGTCCCGGCCAGCGCCGGGAACGTCCCGTAGTGGATCGGCATCACGTGGCTCACGCCCAGGAGACCCACGGCATACGCCGCCTCGCGCGGTCCCATCGTGTAGTGGCCGCCGATCGGCAGGATCGCCAGGTCCGGGGCGTACAGGTCCGCGATGAGGCGCATGTCGCCGAAGGCCCCGGTGTCGCCCGCGTGATAGAAGCGGAAGCCGTTCTCGACTTCGACCACGAAGCCCGCCGGCTCACCCAGGTAGAGCGGCACGCCGCCGTCGGCGTTCCAGTCGCCGGCCGAGTGGTCCGCGCTCACCATCGTGACCTTCAGGCCGGCGACGTCGACCGTCCCGCCCTTGTTCATGCCGATCGTCGCGTCGCCGCCGCCGGGCAGGGTCCGTCCCAGCCACAGGCTCATCTCGTGGATACACGGCCAGGCGGGTCGGAGGCGACTGGCCAGAGCGACGGCGTCGCCCATGTGGTCGCCATGACCGTGGGTGACGAGGAGGACATCGCAGCGGTCCACGGCGTCCGCCGACCGCGGGCTCAGGGGGTTGCCGAACCAAGGGTCCATCAGCACGATCTTGCCGCCCGGTGTGCGGGCCTCCACGCAGGCGTGGCCGTACCAGGTGAACGTCGTGTCGCGATCGATGGCCAACTCGGCACCTCCTCCGGCTCATCGTAGTCCGACGCCGGTACACTCGGGACGTGCCCTCCACGCAGATCGCCCAGAACCTGCCGTTCGTCAACTGGACGGTGCTCACGGGCCTTGCCGTCGGCAGTTACGCGGCCGTCGTGCTCCTTCGACGACGGACATCGGCGACGAGCGGCTTCCTCGCCTTCACGGCGACCAGCGCCCTGGTCTTCGGCCTGCTGGCGTGGCTGTCGGACGGCGCGCTGCCGGTCGCCGTGGTCGACTCTCCGGTCACGAGTGATCCGGCCTGGGCCGGCCCGAGAGCCGCGGCGCTACTGGCGTTCTGCGGTCTGGTCGCGCTCGCGCTGGTGGTCCGACGCGCGCGCCCGGCCGCCGGCGCCTGGGTGGAGCTCGTGGCCCTGGCGACGGGACTGCTCGCCCTCGTGTTCGGGGCCCTGTCGTGGGGTGGTACGACGCTGATCGGCATCGGCGGCCTGCTCGTCCAGCTCGCGGTCGTGACGGCCTCCGCCGGCGGCGTGTTCGTTGCGATGATCCTCGGCCACTGGTACCTGGTCACGCCCAAGCTGCCGGAGGCGCCGCTCATCCTGTTGTCGCGGGCCCTGTTCGCGGTCGTGGCCGCCCAGATCGTCCTGTTCTGGGTGTGGGTCGGGACTGGTGCGGGCCCGGCCGACGTCGCCCCGTTCTCGGCGCTGACCGGCCCCTACGCGTTGTTCGTCTGGCTGCGCCTGATCGTCGGCCTCATCTTCCCGGTGATCGTGTCGTGGGCGGCCATCCAGACGGCCAAGACCCGTTCGATGGAGTCCGCGACGGGCCTCCACTACATCAACGTCGGCACGATCCTCGCCGGGACGATCGTGGCCGCCGGTCTCTACTTCGGTGCCGGCCTGCTGGTATGAGGGAGCGATGAGGACCGACCGAGCCTGGTACCCGACACCGGCCGATCTCGACTGGATCGAGTCGATCTCCCCGCCCGTCATCCCCGCCCTGGCGGCCATCGAAGCCGCGGCCGAGCCGCTCGGCGTGCCGATCGTGGACCGCGACGCGGGTCGCGCCCTGACCGTCCTGGCATCCGGCCGACGGCGCGTCCTGGAGTTCGGGACGGCCTACGGCTATTCGACGCTATGGATGGCGCTCGGGCAGCCAGCGGACGGGACGATCGTGACGCTGGACCCGGATCGCGCGCGAACCGACCTCGCTCGGGGCTGGTGGCGGGAAGCCGGCATCGCCGACGAGCGGATCGTCGTCGTCAACCAGCGGGCCCTGGCCGCCTTCGAGGCCGACGACCCCGCGCTCGCCGGGCCGTTCGACCTCGTCTTCATCGATGCCCTCAAGCACGAGTACGGCGCCTACGTCGAGGCGGTCGCGGATCGGCTGGTCCCCGGCGCGTTGATCGTCGCGGACAACGTCCTGTGGAGCGGTCGCGTGTCGGGTGTGAGTCCCACGTCACCGGACGACGTGGACACCAACGCGCTGCGGGTGTTCGATGCGGGGATGCTGAACGACCCGCGGATGACCGCCACGATCCTGCCGGTCGGGGACGGGCTGCTCGTCGCCGTATGGCGCGGCTGAGCCCGAGGGAAGCCGTCGTGCACGTCCGCGTCCGTCTGTTCGCCATCCAACGTGAGCAAGTGGGGGAGCGTCATGTCGACCTGGAGCTGGCCGATGACGCGACCGTCGCCGATGGCTGGTCGGGGCTCGTGGCTCGATTCCCGGTCCTGGCACCCGGTCGCGACTCGGTCCGGTTCGCCCGGAACGGGGACTACGCCGACCCCGCCGACGCGCTCGCCGACGGCGACGAACTGGCCGTGATCCCGCCGGTGTCCGGCGGCTCGGGCACGGATCCTGCGGGGGACGCCACGGCCGATGCGCCCGACGGGACCAGCCCGCTCCGGATCCTCGAACTGCGCGAGGCCCCGTTCGGTGCCGGGATCCTCGGGGAGCTGGGCGACCGCCTCGCCACCGACGGCGACGGCGCGATCGTCGGCTTCCTCGGGCGGACCCGCTCGAGCCCCGGGACGCCGGCTCCAGGCCAGGAAGCGGAGGCCGCCCGCCATGCCGGGCGCTCGGTGGATGCCCTCGAATACGAGGCGCACGACACGATGGCGATCCGCGTCCTCGACGACATCGCGACCGAGATCGCCGACCGGTTCGGGGTGACCCGCCTGGCGATCGTCCATCGGACCGGCGACGTTCCGCTCGGGGCGGCGTCCATCGCGGTGGTCGCGGTCGCCGCGCATCGGGACGACGCGTTCCGCGCCGCCCGGTACGCGATCGATGAGACCAAGGCGCGAGCGCCGATCTGGAAGGCCGAGCGGTTCGCCGACGGCCATGTCTGGATCGGCCACCAGGCGCGGACGGGCCCCGACCCGGCCGACCCATCGGGTGCCACCACCACCTCCAGCTCCACCGAGGGGGACGCATGAAAGCCTGGATCAGCGTCGACATGGAGGGCATCGCCGGCGTCAACCACCCGGGTCCCACCGGCTCCGGCCACGCCCGCTACCCGGCGATGGTGGACCTGATGGTCGGCGAGACGAACGCGGCCATCGAGGGCGTGTTGGCCGGCGGCGCCACCGAGGTCGTCGTCAACGACAGCCACGGCTCGATGTTCAACCTGCTGCCGGCTGCGCTCCACCCGGCGGCGCGGGTCATCCAGGGCCAGAAGGTCTGGTCGATGGTCCAGGGCGCCGGCCCGGACGCCGGCGTGGACGTCGCCCTGTTCATCGGCTACCACGCCCGGGCCGGCCATCCGACCGGGACGATCGCCCACACCTACTCAGGCCGGCCCGTCGAGACGCGCCTGGACGGGCGCCCGACCGGCGAGTACGGCCTCAATGCGCTCGTGCTGGGTGGCTGGGGCGTGCCGGTCGGCCTGGTCGCGGGGGACGACGCCCTGGCCGAGGAGGTCGCCGGCTGGCTGCCATGGGCGGAACGGGTCGTCGTCAAGGACGCCGCCGGCAACCACGGCGCGGCCTCGCTCCACCCGACGGTCGCCGGCGATCTGATCCGGGCGGCATCGGAGCGCGCCGTCCGTCGAGCGGCTGCGGGCGAGCTGGACGTCCTGCGCGTCGGGCCGCCGGCCGTCATCGAGGTCGACTACGCCGTCGGGATCCACGCCGACTACGCGGCGCTCGTCCCGGGCTCGGAGCGAGTGGGGGAGCGGACCGTCCGGTTCTCCTTCGATGACCCGGTCCTGGCCTATCGGGCGTTCCTGGCCGGCAATCGTCTGGCTGGAACGGTGGACTGAGGGCGGTCCATACTTGGCCCCCGTGACGACCCCGCTTGGCGAGACCGATCGACTGCTGGGCCTGGCCGAGACCCTCGCCGGCTCGTGGGGCGCCCGCGCCCGGGCGACCACGAGTGCCGGCCAGGAGCGGGCGATCCTTCGGCTCTTCGGGGTGAGCGGCCTGGACCGCGCCGGCCGACCGCTCGCGGGTTCGACCGTCGACCGCTGGCTGGCGACCCTGCCCGGGGGGCTCGGTGGGGGGATCGCGCTGCCGTTCGCGATGGCGCTCCTCGAGTACGACCTCGATCCGGTCCAGCTCGCGCAGGACATCAGCTCCGGGGCGGTCGACCTGGCTCTCGAAGCTGAGCTCCTGCGGCGCCCCGACCGGCGCGCCGTCGCCGAGGCGGAGGCCACGCGGCTCGCCAGCGCCGCCGTGGAGCGCATCGATGCCGAGCGCACCGTCCGACTCGAGACGATCGGCGTCCTTGGCGACGCGGCGAGGCCGTGGGTCGGGACGACGGTCCTGGAATCGGATGTCGCGGACGCCCTCGAGGTGGCGCCCGACCTGATCGCCGCCGGGATGGACCTGCTGCGGGTCGAGGTGCCGATCGGCCGCGAACTGGCGGACCGGCTGACCGACGCGGGCGTCGAGGTGCCCGAATGGCGACCCAGTGCTCGAGCGGACCGTGCGGGGGTCGCGGGTCGCGGGGAGCCCGTCGAGGCTGCCCCGACCGGCAGTCAGCGCGCCCTGTCCGAGCTCCGCCGCGCCGTGGACCAGGCTGCCGCCGAACGCCGCGCCTACGTCCGCCTGGCGACGGGTGCGCCGGCCCTGTGGGCGCCTGAGAGCGCCGTCGTGGCGGCCTTCGAGCGGATCGATCTCGTCGAGTCCGACCCGATGGGGGAGATCGTCGTGGACGGCGTGGACCCGGACCGCGCGCTCGCCGACCACGCGTTCGCTCATCGGCTGCACGGCCGCGCCGGCACGATGGTCACGATCGGGGCGGGGCCGCTGGTGGTCGGCCCGGACCTCCGAGCGGGCGTGCCCTCGGATGCCGCCACGCGCTCTGGCCGCGCACTGGCGCTCCAGGCGATCTCCGTGGCCCTGGCCCGGGCGGCCGGCGTGCCGGCGAGCCAGATCGTCGCGGGCGCCATGCCCGCCTGGATCACCGATGAGCCGTCTCCGGCCGCCCGATCGATCGCCGAGGTCGTCGTCCGCCGGGCGCTCTTCCCGGACCTGGCCCTCGGCATCGCCGAACCATCCGGACCGCATGCCGATGAACCGGGCGCGCTCGCCCGCTGGCCGCACATCCTGGCCGCCGTCCTCGCACATGGCGGCGACATGGCGATCGTCTTGCGGCTCGCGAGTCGCGACCCGGGTGCCCTGGCCCGTCAGACGCGCGCCGGGATCCTGGTCGCGGCCGAGGTCCGCGAGGCCATCGCGTCCGCCCCGCTCGAGGGGCTCGCGCTGGCACATGCCCAAGGGATGCTGGCGGTCGCGGAGGCGACGCTGGAGCGCCTGGCGGATCGGGGCTGGTCCGCGCTCGGGGGCGAGCCGGCAGCGGCGGCGCCACGCGGGCCCCTCGGGGCGGACGCGGTCGCCGATCGCACCGAGGCGTTCGATCCGTTCGAAGCGGCCCTGGGCCGCCGAACCTGAGCTTGATCGCCGGCCTGCGTCCTCGCGACACGCGGTTCCGGTCAGCTGCGGCGGGGGCGGTGGCCCGCGGCTCCTCGCCCGCGCGGTTTTCGGTCAGATGCTGGTGGGGCCACCACCCGACGACCCAGGGATGGCCTGTGCGTGCCCCGACAAGGTTCCCGACCGCCCTGTGCCAGTCACATGACGGGCTGGGCCTTCAGCTGACGAGAACCGCACGGCACGTGCTGGCCTGGACAGCATCTGACGAGAGGGCCAGAGAGATCGGACCTCGGGGACGGGCAGGGGGGCGTTACCGCCGCTTCTCGCCCCGTGCGCGGTCGGTCAGCCGCCCGCCTTGAACGGGTAGACCACCCAGCGATCGGTCTCGACCGCGTAGACGTCCGGACGACCGGGCACCGTGGACCGGGCCGGCTTGTAGTGGAGGACCGCGGTCGTCGGGAGCCCGCCGGCCTGGCGGACCCGCTCGGTCACGGCGGCGATCGTCGTGCCGCTGTCCCAGACCTCGTCGACGATCAGGACCCGCTGGCCGCGCAGCAACGGATCGGCCGGGAATTGCAGGAACGTCGGGTGCGGGCCGGGCATGCCGTGGTCGTCGTAGTACTCGACCGCGGCCACCAGGATGTTCCGCAGCCTGAGCCGGTAGGCGAGCATCCCGGCCGGCACGAGTCCGCCTCGGGTGATCGCGAGCATGACGTCGAACCGATGGTCGGCCAACCGCTCGGCGAGGATCACGACAAGGTCATCGAGGTCGCTCCACGCGACGATGTCCTTGTCGATCACGGGCTCGGCAGGTTCGGTCGCGGCGTCGGGCGGGGCGAGTTCGGTCATCGGCTCGATGATAGCGACCACCGTGGGCGCCGACGCTCTCAGACACGTCTCAGGTCCGGGCGCGAAGCTGCGATCGACGGTGATCGACAGGCGCCTCCTCCCAGACGCATCGAGTCTTCCTCCCGCTGACCCGAGCGATCGCGACCGTCCTGATCGGCTGACCCCGTGGCGGCGTCTCCTCCCCGCCCTCGGTCAGCCGATCCTTCGTTCCCGCGGCCGCACCGGTCCGGCTCGAACCGGTCTGGCGCGAACCAGCCGGGCGTTCTCAGGACCCTTGAAGATTCCCGGGCCATCGTCTGGGCACGGGTCACGACCACGACCCTGACTCACCACAGGAGGTCTTCATGACCGAACCAGGACACATCGTACCGCTCACCCCCGTCCGACCCGGCGGCGAGGCGTTCGAACCCGCACCGGTCGAACCCTCAGATGACAAGCCGCACGGTGCGCCGCCTCCGGGCGGCCCGCACCGCAAGCGAAGCTCGTCGCCGTTCTTCCGCGTCGGGATCGTGACCGGCACGGCCGCTCTCGTCCTCGTCGGGGCGGTCGCAGCCATGGGAGCGTCACCGGCCCCGTCCGGCTCGACGACGACTCCGACCACACCATCGGCCAGCGGCGATCCCAACGTCGGCGGCAAGGGCCCCGGCCGGATGGGCGACTTCGGTGGCTTCGGTCGTGGCTTCGGGGCCATCACGATCACGTCCATCGACGGCTCGAGCCTGTCGCTCAAGACCGAGGACGGCTGGACGCGCACGATCGTCGTGACCGCCGACACGACCATCACCAAGGCTGGCGCGACCATCGCCGTCGGTGACCTCGCCGTCGGTGACGAGATCCGCTTCGCGCAGACCCAGGCCGCGGACGGCACCTTCACGATCACCCAGATCGTGGTCGTCATGCCGAGCCTGGGCGGCGAAGTCACGGCCAAGACGTCCGACACCATCACGGTGACCCGACGTGACGGGACGAGCGCGACGATCCACGTCGATGGCTCGACCACCTACACGGTGGACGGCGTCGCAGGCAAGTCCCTCGCCGACATCGCCGTCGGGGACCACGTCCGTGCCGAAGGCACCACCAACAGCGATGGCTCCCTGGACGCGGCGTCCGTCAACGCCGGGTTCGGTCGCGACGGCAAGGGCCCCGGCCACGACCACGGCCCCGGCCATGGCCCGGACGGGATCGATCCGGACGACTCCACCCCCAGCGCGTCCCCCGACGCCTCCGCCACGCCCGGCTGATCCAGCCGGTCTCGAGCGCGCGGACCGCGGAGCTCCTTCGGGGCTCCGCGGTCCATTTCGATTCTCACGCTGCTTTCAGACAGCGGCGTTGTACTGGACGCAATACGCACGAATTTGCCCATCCATCCGGAGCGTCCCCGCATGTACGAATCCACCCCCATCCTCCCTGAGCCGCTGCGCCCGCCGACGGTGACGACCGAGCCGGTCGTCCCACCGGTCGCCGCGCCGGCCACGACGCGATCGGGCGAGGCCCGCGCCGACGCTCCAGACGCCACCACCGCCCGATCCGGTCGGCTGCGCACCGTCCTCGGCGTGTCGCTCCTGTCCGCGGCCATCGCCTCGGGCTCCACCGTGGCGCTCGTCGCGGGGCTCGGCGGCGGGACCGCCGGGTCCCCGACCACACCGGCCGCCGCAGCCCCGTCGGCCACCCCCGGGGCGGTGTCCGCCAACACGAAGTCGACGGTCGAAACGATCGACCTGACCGAGATGATCGCCGCGGTCACCCCGTCCGTCGTGACGATCACCGCCGACGGCGTCTCAGCACGCGGCTTCATGGGCAACGACATCCCGACGACCGGCGTGGGCTCCGGCGTGATCCTGACCAGCGACGGCTACATCCTGACCAACAAGCACGTCGTCGAGGGCAGCCAGTCGCTCACCGTGAAGCTGTCCGATGGCACCGAATTCCCGGCCACGATCGTGCGGATCTCCGACGAGACCGACCTGGCCCTCATCAAGGGCGAGGCGACCGGGCTGACCGCCGCGACCATCGGCGACTCATCGGCGATCAAGGTCGGGGAGACCGCCGTCGCGATCGGTAGCCCACTCGGGACCTTCACCGAGACCGTGACCCGCGGCATCGTGTCGGCGCTCGGCCGGACCATCACGGTCCAGGACGAGACGACCGGCCGCCCCGAGACCCTGACCGGCCTCATCCAGACCGACGCGGCTATCAACCCGGGTAACAGCGGCGGCCCGCTGCTCGACGCCTCCGGCGCCGTCATCGGCATCAACACCGCGGTCTCGGCCAACGCCGAGGGCCTGGGCTTCGCGATCCCCATCGCCGATGCCGCCTCGCTCATCGCCGAGGCGACGGGCGGCCCGACGAGCTGACCACTGCAGCCCGCGGTCCCGAGGCGCTCGGCCGGCTAGGTCGGGCGCCTCTGGTGTCGGGTGAGCGCCATCGCTCGGTCGGTTCCCGACGCCACGATGGAGGGATGTCAGCCCTCGGGGTGCCACACGGGCGCCGGCTCGACCGCGTCATCCGGCACGGGCGACGAGCCGCTGGCAGGCAGCGTCACCTTGAACCGCGCGCCGCCCTCGGTGCGGTTCTCGGCCACGATCCGGCCGCCGTGGCGATCCACGATCCAGGCCGCGATGGCCAGCCCGAGGCCGGTCCCGCCGCCCGGGGCGCCGGGCGCTCGATAGAAACGTTCGAACAGGTGCGGCAGGTCGGCATCCGAGATCCCCGGCCCCTGGTCCTCGACCACGAGCGACGCCGATGTCCCGACCGTCCCGACCGACACCGACACGCGATGACCCTCCGGGCTGTGCCGGATCGCGTTGTCGACCAGGATCATGACGAGCTGGCGCAGCCGGGCCGGGTCGCCGGTGACGACCGCCGGCCCCGGATCCACCACGACGTTGACGCCGCGATCCGCGGCGGGCTTCGCCATCGCCGAGGCGCCGTCGACCACCACGTCACTCAGGTCGACCGGCACCCGCTCGAGCTGGATGGCTCCCGAATCCGAGCGGGCGAGCAGCAGCAGGTCATCCACGATGGCGGTCAGGTGCTTGACTTCCTCGTCGATATCGACGAGCGCAGACCCGACGGACTCGACCGGCTCCGTCCGATGGCGCTCCAGGTGCTCGACGCTGCTCCGGATGACGGTCAGCGGCGTCCGCAATTCGTGGCTCGCATCGGCCGCGAACTCGCGTTGCCGGCGGAGCGCCGCCCGCTGTCCGGTCAGCGACTCGCGGATCGGGACGAGCGCCCGTCGCGCGTAGATCGTCCCGAACCCGAACGCGACGACGATGACCACCAGTCCGCCGATGAGCAGGATCGCCAACATGATCTCGAGGGTCTGCTGTTCGGTCGTCCGGTCCTGGATCACCTGGAGCGTGTAGGTCTGGCCGTCCACGACGACGTTCTGGGTCAGGACGCGGACCGGCGTCCCGGCGATCGTGGCCGTCTGGATGTCGCGCCCACCGCCCGCGGCCGCTTCCACCCCGGGCTCGTAGGGGAACCCGTCCGGCAGGCGCGAGCCGGGTCGGACGACCGGGTTGCCATCGGCATCGAGCGCGAGCGCGTACGTGCTGGAGCCGAAGATGAACCCGAGCCGCGAGTCGTCGTCCGGGTCCGGTCGCTGGCGCGTCTCACGGTCGAACCGCTCCTGGAGTTCGTCGATCCCCGCGTTGGCGAGCGAACCGGCGACGGCCGCATACAGCACGGCCGAGAGCGCGAGCAGGACGAGGAGCGTCGTGCCGCCACTCCACAGGGTCAGGTTGCGCCAGACGCGTTCCAGCAGCCGGGCATCGGCCGCCAGCGCCGGCGCATCCTGCGCCTCGAGATCGACGGGCGAGCTGGGCCCGTCAGGCATCCGCGAGCCGATAGCCGACGCCGCGCACGGTCTCGATCAACCGGCCGGCGCCACCGAGCTTCTCGCGCAGGTAGTGGATGTAGGCGTCGACCGCATTCGGGGTCACGGCCACGCTGAACGGCCAGGCCTGGTCCAGGAGCTGGTCGCGGGTGAGGGTCTGGCCGGGATGGCGCAGCAGGCACTCGAGCAGCGAGAACTCGCGCGGACTCAGGTCGACGGTCCGCCCGTCGAGGGTCACCCGGCGGGTCGTCTCGTCGAGGGCGATCGGGCCGACCTCGAGCTTGGGCTCCGTTCGGCGGGCGACGCCATTGCTGCCGCGGCGCGAGAGGGCGCGGATCCGGGCGGCGAGTTCCTCGTACGCGAACGGCTTGACGAGGTAGTCGTCGGCGCCGGCGTCCAGGCCGCCGACCCGGTCGCTGACCGTGTCGCGGGCCGTCAGCATAAGGATGGGCACTTCCGAACCCGAGGCTCGAAGCCGACGAGCGACCTCCAGCCCGGAGATGTCCGGAAGCCCGACGTCGAGGATCACGGCTTCGATGCCGGTCGTCGCCTCGGCGATGTCGAGCCCGGACTCGCCGTCCGTGGCGGTCTCGACGACATGGCGATCCTCCTCGAGCAGGCGGCGCAGCAGCCGGACCAAGCGAGGGTCGTCTTCGATGACCAGGAGATGCATGTCGTCAGCCTACCTCGTGTGATGTGACCCCCATTCCACGCTCCCTGTCTGAGATGGGTCTGAGAATCCGCTGCCAGCGTCCGGCCCACGATGCGTCCGTCAGATGCGGATCGGCGACGGAAGCCTCGTAGAGTTGGTTCCAGACGGCGGCAGGATGTCGGTCCGGCTGGTGTCCACGCTCAGCTGTGTCGGATGTGCATCTGCGAGATGCGCGCGGTGCCACGTCGCCCGCGCGCCGGGACCGCACGCTCGGCCGAACGTCGCGCGTCGTAGCATCCGGCGATGGACCCGGACGCCAACCCCGCACCGGACGCGGCCGCCGCCGGACCGCATCGTCGTCCGCGTCGTGCGGCACCCGGCCTCCAGCAGCTCCCGTGGCGTCGACCGGTCAACCCGTTCGAGCCCCTCCGGATCCTGTCCGACGACCAGGTCGAGGCGATCCACCAGGCGTCGCTTCGCATCCTCTCCGAGATCGGCGTGGAGGTCCTGGGCGACCGGACGCTCGACGCCTTCGAAGGCGCAGGCGCGATGGTCGATCGCTCGTCGCGCAAGGTCCGCCTGGACCCGGCCCAGGTCGAGTCGCTCGTCGCGACCGCGCCGAGCGAGTTCACCCTCCACGCGCGCAATCCCGCGCGGGACATCGTGTTCGGTGGCCGGAACCTCGTGTTCGGTTCGGTCGGCGGGCCCGCGTTCGCGAACGACCTGGACCGCGGCCGTCGATCCGGCACGTTCGCCGACTTCCGCGACTTCGTTCGGCTCGTCGGCGCCCTCGACATCATCCACCAGGAGGGTGGGGGACCCATCGAACCGAACGACCTGCCCGTCGAGACGCGCCACCTCGACATGTATCACACGTTCGCGACCGAGCTGGACAAGACGTGGCAGGGCCTCGGGTTCGGCGCGACGCCGGTCGAGGACGCGCTCGACGTCGTCGGGATCGTCCGAGGCGTGGACCGCGACACGCTGGTCCGCGAGCCGAGTGTCATGACCGTCATCAACACGAACTCGCCACTGCGCCTGGACGGCCCGATGGGCGACGGCCTCATCCAGATGGCGCTGTTCGGCCAGCCCGTCGTCGCCACACCGTTCACGTTGGCGGGGGCGATGAGCGTCGTCTCATTGGCCGGCGCGATCGCGCAACAGAACGCCGAGGCGCTGTTCCTCGTGGCGCTGTCCCAGATCGTCCGACCCGGGGCCCCGATGGTCTACGGCGCCTTCACCTCGAACGTGGACATGCGGACCGGCGCGCCGGCCTTCGGGACCCCGGAATACGTCAAGGGCGCGCTGGCCAGCGGGCAGATGGCGCGCCGCTATCGGCTGCCGTGGCGTTCGTCGAACGCGACCGCATCGAACGTCGTGGACGCGCAGGCCGCCTACGAGTCCGAGATGGCCGTCTGGGGCGCCGTCATGGGCGGCGTGAACTTGCTGTACCAGGGTGCCGGCTGGCTGGAGGGCGGCCTGACGGCCTCGTTCGAGAAGCTCATCATCGACGCCGAGATCCTCCAGATGCTGTCCGAGGTCCTCGTCCCCTTCGACGTGTCGGAGGCGACGCTTGGCTTCGATGCCCTCGCGGAGGTCGGGCCGGGCGGTCACTTCTTCGGCAGCTCGCACACGCTCGAGCGCTACGAGACCGCGTTCTACCGCCCGCTCGTGTCCGACTGGCGCAACTTCGAGACGTGGGAGGCGGACGACGCCCGGACCGCCACGCAGCGGGCCAACACCATCTGGAAGCGGATGCTGGCCGAGGCGACCCCGCCGCCGCTGGATCCGGCCAGGGCCGAGGAGCTTGACGCGTTCATCGCCCGGCGCAAGCGGGAGATCGCCTCAGCCGTCTGATGCGAGGGCCGGGTGGTCTATCGTGGCGAGCAGGAGGACGAGCGCGACGAAGGCCATCGCCAGCGGTGCCAGGCTGGGCGACGGGCCCACCGTATCGGTGGCGGCGAGGAGCCATCGGACAGGCTCCGACGTCGTCGGCCACGAGTCGGTGTAGCGGAAGTCCAGCGGGGCCGTCTCGTAGTTGGCACGGATGTGCACGAACACGCCGATCGCCGCGGTCACGAGGACGGCGCCGGTCAGGATCCGGGCGACCCGGATGGACCAGGCGGTGGGTCGGCGCGCGACCAGGACGATGGCCACGCCGAGGGCCCCGAGTGCCACGAACGGGATGACCTGCAGGCCGTCATCCCAATGGCGCAACAGGACGAGTTCCAGAGTCGTGCCGATGGTCCCGATCGCCGCCAGCACGATCAGCCAACGGCGGACCCTCGCGCCTGAGGTGTCCGTTGAGGCGGGCTCGGCCGCGCGAAGGGCCCCAGACGGTCCGCTCACTCGACCTGCAGCAGGCTGATGATCTGCTCGAGGACGGCCGGATCGATGTTGTACTTGCCGAGCTCCTGGCGCAGCTGGGCCCAGGTCGGGTCGTTCGGGTAGGGCCGGTACTCGGCGACCTCGCGGGCCCACTTGTCGGCGTTGCTGATCCCGGCCGCCGCGAAGGCCGCCGCTAGCTCCTCCCGGGTGGCCGTGTTGGCATCGAGCTTGGTCGCCGCGCCGGCGCTGGCCTCGGTGGGCGCCTCGCTGGACGCCGCGGGCGATGGATCGGCCGATGCCGCCGATGACGGTACCGACGAGGTCGCGGGCACGGTCGAGGCGGCCGCTCCACCACCACAGGCGGCGACGGTCCCGGCGACGACGAGGGTAAGGGCCCTGAGGGCGTGACGGGTGGGCATACGGTCCTCGGTAGTCTGGCGGTTCGGTGGTGATGTTGACGGGAACGGATGAGAAGCACCTGAGAGCGTCTTGGGCGATACCCGCTCGAGGATGCTCGCGCCCAGGAGGCCTACGGCATGCACAGCGCCATGAACAAGATCCTGATCCTCAACGGGGAGCGACCCGGCAGGATCACGATCGTCCTGGTCCAGGAGGCGATCGGCTTCTGACCGCCGCCGCCCACGTGGCGGTGCGTGCCTGAGCCACGGCCCGTCGCGAGGTCCTATGCTCCCCGGATGACGGTGGTGCACGGCCGAACGACGGGCCGTTTCGTCCAGCCCGGCACGGGCGATCCGCTCGGCGCCACCATCGGCCCCGACGGGGTCAACTTCGCCATCTACGCGCGGCGGGCGACCGGACTCGAAATGCTGCTCTTCGATCGGGTCGAGGATGGGGCAGCGGCGGCGGCACGGATCCCCCTCGACCCGTCCGTCCACCGGACCGGCGACTACTGGCACGTCCTCGTGCCGGACCTGGCGCCGGGCCAGCTCTATGGGTTCGCGGCCCACGGCCCGTGGGAGCCGGGGGCCGGCCTGCGCTTCGACCCCAGCCACGTCCTGCTCGACCCCTACGCCCGCGGCACGGCCGTGCCGGAGGGGTACCGTCGCCTCGGGGCGCATGAGCCCGCCGACGCGTCCGTCCCGATGAAGAGCGTCGTCGTGGACACGAGTCGGTACGACTGGGAGGGTGATCGGCCGCTGGCCCAGCCCTTTCGCGAGACGGTCGTGTACGAGGCGCACCTCGCTGGATTCACGAAGGACCCGAGCTCCGGGGTCGACGCGGCCAGGCGCGGAACCTACGCCGGCTTCATCGAGAAGATCCCATACCTCGTCGATCTCGGGGTCACCGCGGTCGAACTCCTGCCGGTCTTCCAGTTCGATCCGCAGACCGCCCCGCCGGGCCTGACCAACTACTGGGGCTATCAGACCGTCTCGTTCTTCGCCCCGCACGTCGGGTATGCCACCCGGCCGGACCCGCTGGTCGCCGTGGACGAGTTCCGGGACCTGGTCAAGGCCCTCCATCGCGCCGGCCTCGAGGTCATCCTCGATGTCGTCTACAACCACACGGCCGAGGGTGGGGCGGACGGCCCGACGCGCTCGTTCCGTGGTCTCGCCAACGACGACTACTACCTGCTGGACGCCACCGATCGGTCGCGGTATGCGGATTTCACCGGGACCGGCAACACGCTCAACGCCAACGGCGCCGTCGTCCGCCGGCTGATCCGCGACAGCCTGCGCTACTGGGTCCACGAGATGCACGTGGACGGGTTCCGGTTCGACCTCGCGTCCGTCTTCTCACGCGACGAGTCCGGCCACCCGATCCCGGAACCGCCGATCCTGTACGACATCGAGACGGACCCCGTCCTGGCCGGCACGCGGCTCATCGCCGAGGCGTGGGACGCCGGCGGCCTGTACCAGGTCGGCAACTTCGCGGGCGACCGCTGGGTCGAGTGGAACGGCCTGTTTCGCGACGACGTGCGCTCGTTCCTGCGCGGTGACGGTGGTCGCGTGCACGCGTTCGTCCAGCGATTCATCGGCAGTCCGGACCTGTACGGCCACAAGGACCCGGAGCTCGAATCCAGCCTCAACTTCATCACCTGCCACGACGGGTTCACGCTCAACGACCTGGTCTCGTACGACGCGAAGCACAACCTGGCCAACGGCGAGGACGGTCGCGACGGCAGCGACCTCAACCTCAGCTGGAATGGCGGTGCGGAGGGCCCGACCGACGACCCGGCGATCGACGCGCTCCGGGCACGCCAGATCCGGAACTTCCTCGTGGTGGACCTGCTCGCCGTCGGTGTCCCGATGATCCTCATGGGCGACGAGGTGCGCCGGACCCAGGGCGGCAACAACAACGCCTGGGTGCGCGACGACCCGACGAGCTGGTTCGACTGGACGGCCGTGGAGCGACACGCCGACGTCCTTCGGTTCGCCAGGGAGCTGATCGCGTGGCGCCGGCGACTCCTGGACGTCCTCGAGGCGGGCGATCCGGAGCTGCACGGGGTCCGGCTCGGGGAGCCGGACCTGGGCCCCGATTCGCGCTCGATCGCGATGACCTTCAGATCCGGCGACGAGGCGGTCCACCTCATCTGCAACGCCTGGTGGGAGCCGCTCGAGTTCGCGCTGCCGGACCCTGGCCCCGGGGGCCCGTGGCGTCGGATCATCGATACGACCCTCACGGGACCGGACCAGCTGACCGAGGTGGGGGATGACGGTCCGGCGGTCGATGGCCACTACTGGGTCGGCGGGCGGTCCATCGTGGTGCTCCTCGGGTCCAGCCGATAGGCTTGATCCGATGACGACGCTCATGGATCGGTTCGACCGGATCGACCGCCGGATCACGGGCTGGATGGCCGGCTACGGCGTTCTGCTGTTGCGGATCGCGCTCGGTGTCGTCTTCTTCTGGTTCGGGGCGCTCAAGCTGGTCCCCGGCCTCAGCCCGGCCGAGGACCTGGCCGGCCGGACGATCGACGCACTCACCTTGGGGATCGTACCGGCATCCGTCGCCCTGCCCATCCTGGGGCTGTGGGAGATGGCGATCGGCGTCGGATTGCTGGTCGGGCGCTGGATGCGCGTGACGCTCCTGCTCCTGTTCGTCCAGATGGCCGGGACGGTGACCCCGCTCTTCCTGTTCCCGGCGGAGACGTTCGTCCACTTCCCGTTCGTCCCGACGCTCGAAGGGCAGTACATCATCAAGAACATCGTCCTCGTGGCGGCCGCCATCGTGCTGGGCGCCACGGTCCGCGGCGGCCAGCTGACGCCCGAGCCCGTGGCGGGCGTCGAGACCCACGAGTGACGGTCGACAGCTCCCTCTGGCTGACCGACGCCCGGGTCGTCGACGGGCTCGGCGGGGTCCTGGAACAGGCGGCGGTCGAGATCTCGGGCGACCGGATCGTCGGGGTGTACCCGGGCGGCGCCCCGCCGATCCCGGGTGGCGCGACCGTGCGCGACCTGGCCGGCCGGACGCTCATGCCCGGGCTGATCGACGTGCACGTCCACCTCAGCAGCTACGAGCGGCTGCCTCCGATCCTTCGAGGCGAGGCGCCCCGACCCACCGAGCTGCGCGTCTTCGAGCTGGCGAACGGCGCTCGCGCGTTCCTGGCCGCTGGCGTGACGACGGTCCGCGACGTCGGCAGCGAGGACGACCATGCCCTCCTCCTGCGCGATGCCATCCGGCTCGGGCTGACCCCGGGTCCGCGGGTCCTGACCTGCGCCCGGATCGTGTCGGCGACGGCGCCCGGCGGGGTCATCTTCGGCTCGATGTACCGTGAAGCGGACGGGCCGGACGATATGCGCAAGGCCGTCCGCGAGCAGATCCGGCGTGGCGCGGACTTCATCAAGGTCATGGCGACCGGGGCTCGGTCGGTCGTGTTCGAGGACCCGGAGCCGGCGCAGGTCACCCGCGACGAGCTGCGCGCGCTCGTGGATGAGGCCCATCGGATGGGTCGGCGGGTCGCCGCGCACGCCGAAGGTCTCGGTGGCGCCCGGCTGGCGATCGAAGAAGGCGTGGATACGATCGAACACGGTCTCTCGCTCCATCGGGCGCCGGACCTCCTGGATGCGATGGCGACCAGGGGCATCGTGCTCGTCCCGACGCTGACGACGTTCCACGACGTGGCCGCACTCCATGCCGATCACTACCCGGAAGTGCTGGTCGAACAGGCCAAGCGCCAGCGTGACGACGCGTACCTGACGCTGGTCGCCGCCCACGCGGCCGGTGTCCCGCTCGCGCTTGGCTTCGACAGCTGGCCGCCCGGGGGCGATGCGCTCGAGCTCATCCGGATGGTCGAGGGTGGCGTGCCGACCCTTGATGCGCTGGTGGCCGCGACGCGGGTCGGAGCACTGGCGTGCGGGCTGGATGACGTCGGGATGGTGGCCCCGGGCGCGGTCGCCGACCTGATCGTCGTGGACGGCGATCCGGTTGGAGATGTCTCGATCCTGGCCGATCGTGCGCGGATCGCCCTGGTCCTCCAGGGTGGTGTCGTCGTCGCGGGCATGGACGGACCGGTCGGACCCCTGGCGTGACCGGATCGTGACGGACCCCATCGCCCTCGAGCCGGCCGAGGTCGTCCTGGTCTATGGCCGGGATACCTGTCTATGGCCGGGATACCTGTGAGGACACGACGCGCGCCCGCGAGCATCTCGAGCGAGCCGGGGTGCCGTTCCGGTACGTGCGGGTGGACGAGGACGAGACCGCGCGCGCCATGGTCCATGGCGCCGGCTTCTACGCGACGCCGGTCGTCGTGACGCCCTCCGGAATCATCGTCGTGGAGCCCACCGATGAGGAGCTGGACGCGATCGTCGCCTCGTTCGGCTAGCCCTGGAGCGCTCGCCCGACGACGGCCTGGGCTTCCTCGATGATGCGCACGAGGTGCTCCTCGCTCAGGAAGCTCTCGGCGTAGATCTTGTAGACGTTCTCGGTCCCGGACGGTCGCGCCGCGAACCAGCCGTGCTCGGTGGTGACCTTGAGTCCGCCGATGGAGGCGCCGTTGCCGGGGGCCGTGGTCAGGATCCCGGTCACCGATTCGCCCGCCAGCTCCGTGGCGGACACCTGCTCCGGCGAGAGCTTCGCCAGGATCGCCTTCTGATCCGGCGTGGCCGGCGCATCGATGCGCTTGTAGGCCGGTGCCCCGAACCGGTCCTCCAGTTCGCGGTACGCCTCGCCCGGGTCGCGCCCGGACCTGGCGGTCAGTTCCGCGGCGAGCAGGCACGCGATGATGCCGTCCTTGTCGGTCGTCCACGTCGTGCCGTCCCGGCGCAGGAACGAGGCCCCGGCACTTTCCTCGCCGGCGAACCCGACCGTCCCGTCCAGCAGCCCCGGCACGAACCACTTGAACCCGACCGGGACCTCCAGCAGCCGGCGCTTGAGGTCGTGGGCGACGCGATCGAGCATGCCGCTCGAGACCAGGGTCTTGCCGACCGCCACGTCTGGACCCCAGTCGCGACCGCCGGCGAACAGGTACGTCACGGCAGCCGACAGGAAGTGGTTCGGGTTCAGCAGCCCGACACCGGGTGTGACGATCCCGTGCCGGTCCGCGTCGGCGTCGTTGCCGAAGGCGACATCGAACCGGTCGCGCAACTCGACGAGGCGCGCCATCGCAAACGGCGATGACGGGTCCATCCGGATCCGCCCGTCCCAGTCGCAGGTCATGAACCCGAACTGCGGGTCCACGCGGTCGTTCGTGACGGTCAGGTCCAGCCCGTAGTGTTCGGCGATGGCGGGCCAGTAGGCGACGCTGGCGCCGCCAAGGGGGTCGACGCCGAGGCGCAGTCCGGACCCGGCGATCGCCGCCATGTCGATGACGTGCTCCAGGTCGCCGACGTAGCTCGAGACGTAGTCGTGGGCGGTCGCGACGAGGCGCGCCTGGGCGAAGGGCGTGCGTCGGACCGACTCCCACCCTGACTCGAGCAGCCGGTTCGCCTCGGCCTGGATGACGCCCGTGATGTCCGTATCCGCGGGTCCACCGTTCGGCGGGTCGTACTTGAACCCGCCGTCTTCCGGCGGGTTGTGGGATGGCGTGATGACGATGCCGTCGGCAAGATGGTCCGTCCGCCCGTGGTTCCAGGTCAGGATGGCGTGCGAGACGACCGGCGTCGGCGTGTAGCCATCGGCGGCGTCCACCCGGATGTCCACGCCGTTCGCCGCGAGGACCTCGAGCGTCGTCTCGAAGGCCGGCTCGGACAACCCGTGCGTGTCGCGGCCGACGAACAGCGGGCCGTCCGTGCCCTGCGAAGCGCGGTAGCGGCAGATCGCCTCGCTCATCGCGACGATATGGGCCTCGTTGAACGCGCCGTTCAGCGATGATCCGCGATGCCCGGAGGTCCCGAAGGCGACGCGCTGCGTGGGGTCCGTGGGGTCGGGGATGACGTCGTGGAACGCGCCGATCAGCCGATCGAGGTCGACCAGCTGGGTGGGATCCGCGGGGAGACCGGCGCGCTCGCTGTTCGGCATCGGACGATGGTGCCACATCGGGTCGGGCGTCCGGCACCGGTCCGTGACGTTCGGACCGCTCCTGGGACGACCAAGTGCCCTTGGCGCGGATCGACCCGCGGCGAGACGATCGTCCCGGAGGTGTTCGATCCATGGGCGAGTCGTCCCTGCCCGCGACGCCGTACCTGGCGAGCCAGAGGGACGTCGCCTGGCACCGGCGTCATCCGGCGGCGTTCGCGCTCGGCCTGTTCTTCGCGTTCGAGG
>CAZOHT010000010.1:11482-22802 GCA_964579825.1 uncultured Anaerolineaceae bacterium | reverse complement strand
GCGTGCTTGCGGGCGTGCTCGATCGCGTCCGGCGTGGTCTCGAAGACGTGCCGCTCATGGGCCAACTCGTCGTAGACACCGAGCCTCGTGAGGATCGGCGCGTGGGCGGCGCGGACGCCCGACAGCAGGACCGTCACGCCCCGGGCCTCCAGCCGCTTGATCGTGTCGGCGAGGACGGATGCGCCGGTCGCATCCAGTGAGGCCACGCGCGACATCCGCAGGACGACGACCCGGACGTCGCTGACTTCCGAGACCTCGAGCAGGAACGCATGGGCGGCCCCGAAGAACAGTGGCCCGTCCAGGCGGTACGCGACGATGTGCTCGTCGATGAGGGCCTGCTCCTCGTCGGCGTGGTCCCCGTCGTCCAGAGAGATCTCGTCCAGCCGTGCCGACCGAGCCATCTGCTGGAGCGCGAACGCGCCGGCGACGATGAACCCGAGGATCACCGCGGTGACCAGGTCCAGGGCGATGGTGGCCGCCGCCGTGATGACGAGCACCGCGGCGTCGCCGCGGGTCGCCCGCAGGAGCGCGCTCAGGCTCGAGACCTCGACCATCTGGATGGCCGTCGCGACGAGGACGCCGGCGAGCGCGGCGAGCGGGATCCAGGCGACCCACTGCGACGCAAGCAGGATCACCAGGAGCAGCGCCGCCGACTGGGTGACGGCGGCGAGCCGGGAGCGGGCGCCGGACCGGACGTTGACGGCCGTGCGGGCGATGGCGGCGGTCGCCGGGATCCCGCCGAAGAACGGGACCGCGAGGTTCGCGATGCCCTGTCCGAACAGTTCCCGATCCGAGTCGTGGCGTTCGCCGATCGTCATCCCGTCCGCCACGGTCGCCGACATGAGGCTCTCGAGGGCGGCGAGGGCCGCGACGGCCACGGCCGGCAGCAACAGCTTGCCCACCTGCCCGGGCTGGAGGCCGGGCAGGGCCGGCGACGGGAGTCCGGCCGGGATCGGCCCGATGGTCGCCACCGGGAGCTGAGCGGCGGCCACGATCAGGGTCACCGCGATGACGGCGACCAGTGACACGGGCAGGCCCGGTCGCAGCCGAGCGGCCGTGAGCATCGTGCCGGCCACCACGCCGGTGATCAGCAGGGAAGCCCATGCCGGTGACGCGACCCAGGCGGCCAGCGCCTCGGCGGCCGTCGCCAGGACCGTCTCGCCGGTCGGCACGGAGACGCCAAACGCGGCCGGGAGCTGTTGCAGGGCGATGATCACCGCGATGCCCACGGTGAAGCCCTCGACGACCGGGAGCGGGACGTACTGCATGTAGCGTCCGGCGCCGGCGAAGGCGAGACCGATGAGCATCCCGCCGGCCAGGAGGCCGACGACCAGGACCCCATCGGCCCCGAACTCCGCGACGATCGGGACGAGGACGACGGTCATCGCACCGGTCGGGCCGCTGATCTGCAGGTTGCTGCCACCGAAGACCGCGGCGAGGACCCCCGCGATCACGGCGGTGACGAGGCCGGCTTCCGCCCCAAGCCCGGACGTGATCCCGAACGCCAGGGCGAGCGGGAGGGCGACGACCGCGACCGTGATGCCGGCCAGGATGTCTCGCCTGGGCTGCCGCCGGGCCGCGTCGAGGTCGGCCCGCCGAGGGGCGAGCGCCCGTGCCCGTCGGACGGCCGTCTCGAACGCGGCATCGGCGCCGTCGAGCGCGGTGGTCGCGATGCCGTCACTCAACGCGAGGCCACCTCGTTGACGGGTGCCCGCAGCTGCGCCTTCAGATCGTCCTGGTCCGCGATCAGCCCGAGCAGGATCGTGCGCGCGGCGAGCAACAGGTCGCGGACTTCGGGGACGCTGATCGAGTAGACGACCTCGCCGCCATCCCGGTGCTGCGCGACGAGCCCGGCACGACGCAGGACGGCCAGCTGCTGGGACAGGTTGCTCGGCTCGATCTCGATCTGGTCGAGGAGCTCGTGCACGGCGTGGTCTCGCTCGCTCAGCAGCTCCAGCACGCGGATCCGCGCCGGGTGTCCGAGCGTGCGAAAGAATTCGGCCTTGGCCTGGTACAGCGGGACGGGCATCGGTCGCTCCTGCAGCGGGAAGTGCGTAGTTTCGCACATGAACGGATATTCATCTGTAGCCTCGCCCTATCCTCTCGTCATGGACTACCGCCGGATGGCCATCGAGGCCGAATCGCCCGAGCAGTTCGGCTACGACCGGATCCGCTTCAACCTGGCCGAGAGTTCCGTGCCCGACACGCCATTGCGCGACCTGGACGTGTCGTTGGACGACCTCGTCCTGATGTACGGCGACCACATGGGCCGGCCGGGACTGCGGGCCGCGATCGCCGCCGGGGGTGCGGGTCTCACGCCCGAGGACGTGCTCGTGACGCCGGGCGCGGCGGCGGCCCTCTTCATCATCTCGACGTCACTGCTCCGGCCCGGCGACCACCTCATCGTCGCGCGACCGAACTACGCCACCAACCTGGAGACGCCGCGGGCGATCGGTGCGGACATCAGCTACGTGGACCTGACCTACGAGGACGGCTGGGCGGTCGATCCGACTCGGATCGCCGCCATGCTCACGCCGCGGACGACCCTCGTGTCAATGACGGATCCGCACAATCCGACCGGCCAGGTCATGCCGGAAGGCACGGTCCGCACCATCGTCGACCTGGTCGAGGCGCACCCGCAGGCCAGGCTGCTCGTCGACGAGACGTACCGCGAGATGACGTTCGGTGGTGCCCGGCCCCTGGCCGCCTCGCTCTCGGCGCGGGCCATCAGCGTCTCGTCGCTGTCGAAGGCGGACGGGTTGCCGGGCATCCGCATCGGCTGGCTCGTGACCCGGGACCGGCCACTGATGGAGCGGTTCCTCGCGGCCAAGGAACAGATCCTCATCACGAACTCCGTCGTCGACGAGGCGATCGCCGAGGTCGCGATGGCCCGTCGCGACGCCCGGCTGGCGACGATCCGTGGCGCGATCCAGGTCGCGCTGACGACGACCCGCGCATGGATGGCCGGCCAGGACGACTTCGAGTGGGTGGAGCCCGCCGGCGGCGTCGTGGGCTTCCCTCGCTTCCGGGACGGCGTCGACGTCGACGTCGACGAGTTCTACAGGATCCTGCTCGACGACTACGGGACGGTGGTGGGTCCCGGCCACTGGTTCGACCAGTCGCGACGCCACTTCCGGCTCGGCTTTGGCTGGCCCACACCCGACGAGCTTGCCGGTGGACTGGCCGCCCTCACCGCGGCGGCTCGAGGCGCCGCGCGCTAGTCGGGTCGGTCAGCGCCCGGCGATCGGATCCGGATCGCCGGTCAGCCCGACGACGATGTCCCAGAGGCGCGCCCGGTCGGCGGCCGTCAGCCGCGTCGACGGCAGACGATCGAAGGGACGTGGTCGGCGGTCCAGGAACACCTGGCCGCCGATCGAGCCCGCCGTCGGGTCCGTGGCCAGCCAGAGGATGGTGTCCGCCCCTTCGGCGGGGGAGCGGAGGATCGGCCGCATCGCGTCATAGAAGGCGGGCAACTGCTCGGCGAGGCCGGGCGTGTCCGCCCAGCCCGGGTGCATGGCGTTGATCCGGACGCCGGTACGCCCGGCCGCGCGCAACCGTCGAGCCCGCTCCCGGACGAGCGCGACCTGCATCCGCTTCACGCGGGCGTAGGCGCGCGGACCGGAGTACTCGCCCGTCGCCCACTGGAGGTCGTCCAGGTCGAGTGCCTGGGTGTACATGCCGCCGGACGTGACGGTGACCACCCGGGCGTCGCCCGATCGCTCCATCAGCGGCAGCAGCCCGGAGATCAGCACGAACGGGTTGACGGCCATGATCGCCATCGTGGCCTCGATGCCGTCCGGGCCAACCGTTCGTTCCGGATAGATGGCGCCGGCGTTGTCGATGAGGACGTCCAGTCGCGACTCGGTCGCGAGGACCTGCTCGACGGCAGCCCGCACGGACGCCAGCGAGCCCATGTCGGCCACGATGGCCGGGAACCGGTCCTCGCCGTGCTCGGCGATCAGGGTCTCGCGGACGCTCGCGAGCTTCGCCTCGCTCCGACCGACCAGCACGACCCGCGCACCCAGCGCGGCCAGTGCTCCGGCCGTCTCCCGGCCCAGGCCGGACGTCGGACCGGTCACCAGCGCGGTCCGCCCGGTGAGCGACCCATCCGCCGGTGCGGTCCATCCGAATACCTGTCGACGGACCTTGAAGCCGACCCGGGAGAAGCTCCCGACGACGGTCACTTCGAGTGCGTCATCGATCAACGAAGGTAGATCCACGCCAGTCCTTTCGGGCCACCTGCCCGCTTGGATGACCGGCCCCGAGCTGGAGCGAGCCATGACCAAGCTACACGAGCGCATCGAGACGACGCTGCCCATCGAGGACGCGTTCGCATTCATCGCCGACTTCTCGAATTCGAGCCGCTGGGACCCCGGCGTGGCGACGTCCGAGGCGGTCCAGCCCGGCCCCGTCGCCCTGGGGTCCGCCTACCGACTGGGCGTCCGCATGCGCGGCAAGGTCGCGCCGATGGAGTACCGCGTCACGACCTTCGAGCCGCCGACGCGCGTCGTCCTGACCGGCGAGGGATCCGGGGTCTCCGCGGTGGACGACATCCGCTTCGAGCGGACGCCGACCGGCACGGCCATCGACTACACCGCCGACATCGCCCTTGGTGGCTGGATGCGCCTGGTCCAGCCCTTCGTCGGTGGCGCCTTCGAGAAGATCGCCAAGGACGCCCTCGGTGGCATGCAGCGCGCGCTCGACGAGCGCGCCGCCGCGAAGGCCACCGTGCCGGCGGCGGAGACGTCCGCATGAAGGTCGCGGTCATCGGGGCCGGCGTCAGCGGACTGACCGCGACGTATGCGCTCCACCGAAACGGGCACGAGGTCACGCTCCACGAAGGCGAGTCGGTGCCTGGCGGTCACGTCGCGACGGTGGAGGTCGGCTCACCGGCCGGACCGATCAACGTCGACACCGGGTTCATCGTCTACAACGAGCCGACCTACCCGCGCCTCGTCGGCCTGTTCGACGAGCTGGGCGTGGAGACCCAGCCCAGCGACATGTCGTTCGCCTCGGCTTGTCGGTCGTGCCGCGTGGAGTTCGGCTCGCGCGGGGTCCGCGGGTTCCTCGCCCAGCCGAGCCTGCTCGCGAGCCCCGCCTACCTGCGCCTCTTTCCGGACATCCTCCGCTTCTACGGCGATGCCCGGGCCATCCTGGACGCGCCTGAGCCCACCGGGATGACCCTCGGCCAGTACCTCGCGGATCGGCGGTTCGGCCCGGCATTCCGCGACCACTTCCTCATCCCGATCACGGCCGCGGTCTGGTCCACGGCTCCCGGTCGGACCCTTGAGTACCCGGTCGACTACCTCCTGCGATTCCTCGACAACCATGGACTCATCGGGCTCGGTCGCGCGCTCCCGTGGCGGACCGTGACCGGCGGCTCGCGCACGTACGTGGACCGGCTGATCGCCACGCTCCCGGCCGGGACCGTCCGTTCCGACGACCCGGTCGTGGCGGTCACTCGCGACACGCCCGGCGGCGCGACCGTCCGAACGGCACGAGGCCGCCAGGAACGCTTCGACGCCGTCGTCCTCGCGACCCATGCCGACGACGCGCTGGCCCTCCTCGCGGATGCGGATCGCGCAGAGACGTCGGCGCTGGGTGGCTTCGACTACAACCGCAACCAGGTCGTGCTGCACACGGACCCCCGGGTCATGCCGCACCATCGGGCGGCGTGGTCCTCGTGGAACGTGGACCAGGCCGCCTGCGATCCGCCCGGCGCCGCGGTGACGATGACCTATCACATGAACCGCCTCCAGGCCCTGCCGGGCGACACGGACTACTTCGTCTCGGTCAACCCGGGCGACCTGGTGCGCGACGAGCACGTGATCCTCGCCCGCGCCTTCAGCCACCCGCTCTACACGTTCCGATCGCTCGAAGCGCAGGCGTCGATCCGCGGCCTGCAGGGTCACCGGGGGACCTACTATGCGGGGGCGCACCTGGGCTACGGCTTCCACGAGGATGGCTGTCGGTCCGGGTTCGAGGTGGCCGAGCGCCTCGGTCTCGGCGAGATGGGCGAGATGGGCGAGATGGGCGAGGTGGCCGCGTGAATTCCCACCTGCTCGAGGGCGTCGTGCGCCATCGTCGAGCTCGACCGTTCGTGTACGCGCTCGAGCACGACGTCTACTACGCCGCCCTCGATCTCGATGAGCTCGACGAGGTCGATGCGTCGCTTCGTCTCGTGAGCCGTGGCCGGCGCAACATCCTGTCCTTCCGCGACGGGGACCACCTGGACCCACCCGCGACGGACCTGCCGGCCGACATCCGGCGCCATCTCGCGTCGGAAGGCGTGGACGCCACCGGCTGGCAGATCACGCTCGTGACGAACCTGCGCGTCTTCGGCTACGTGTTCAATCCGGCCAGCTTCTTCCTCTGCCGGGACGAGACCGGCGACCTGCGACGGGTCGTCATCGAGGTCCACAACACCCACGGCGAGCGCCATCTGTACACGCTCAGTCGAGATGGCGAGGCGAGAGGCGTGGCGTCCGATCCCGATACGACCGGCGCCGCGGCGGGAGACCTGGCCGCCTCGATGGACAAGGACTTCTACGTGTCGCCGTTCATCGAGATGGTCGGGCGCTACACGGTCCGCGTCCGCGACGAGTCGAGCCGACTTCGGATCACCATCAACGAGGATCAGGACGATGCGCTGCTGCTCCACACGAGCCTGGACCTGACCCGCCATCGCCTGACGGACCGGAATCTGGCGCGGATGCTCATCCGGCACCCGTTCGTCACCCACAAGACCATCGGCATGATCCACTGGCATGCGCTGCGCCTCTGGCGGCGCGGCGCCACCTTCCACCGACACGGGGAGGCGACCCGATGACCGAAGGCATGTCCACCCGGCCCATGGCCGCACCGACCGACGGGCTCCTGGCCCGCCTTGCCTGGCGGACGGCCCTGGCCGGCGCTCGTCGCATCCGGACGGGGCACCTGACGGTCGTCCTGCCGGATGGGTCGCGCCAGACCTTCGGTGACGAGGCGTCCGATCTGCGCGGCGAGATCCACCTCCATTCCTTCGAGGCCCTCACCCGGATGCTGGTCCACGGCGAGACCGGTGGCGGCGAGGCGTACATGGACGGCCTGTGGTCCAGCCCGGACCTGCCGGGCCTCCTCAGGTGGGCCGCGGTCAACCGCAGCGCCCTCGCCCTGTCCGAGGGTTGGTGGCGGTTCCCGATGCAGCTCCAGCGGACGTGGGCCCATCGCCAGCGTCGCAACACGAAGACCCAGAGTCGCAAGAACATCTCGGCGCATTACGACCTGGGCAACGACTTCTACCGGCTGTTCCTGGACGAGTCGATGACCTACTCGAGCGCCGTCTTCGACACGCCGGAGCAGTCGTTGGCGGACGCCCAGCGCAACAAGTACCGACTCATGGCGGAGGGCGCCGGGCTCAAGGCCGGCCAGCACGTCCTGGAGATCGGCTCCGGCTGGGGCGGGTTCGCGCTGTACGCGGCGGGCGAACTGGGCTGCCGGGTCACGTCCATCACGATCTCAAAGGAGCAGCACGCGCTCGCGACCGAGCGCGTCCGGGCCGCCGGCCTCCAGGACCTCGTCGACATCCAGCTGCGCGATTACCGGGACATCGAGGGCACGTACGACGCGATCGTCTCGATCGAGATGCTCGAAGCGGTGGGTGCGGAGTACTACACGACGTTCTTCCGGGCCTGCGACCGGGCGCTCGTCCCGGGCGGGAAGCTCAGTCTCCAGTCCATCACGTTCCCGGACGCGGCCTACGAGACCCAGCGCCGCGGAGCGAACTGGATCCAGACCTACATCTTCCCGGGCGGGCTCTGCCCGTCACTCGCCGTCATCGAACAGTCCATCCACGACACGGACCTGCTGGTGACCGGTGTCCGCGACATCGCGTCGAGCTACGTCCGCACGCTCGCCGCCTGGCGGACGCGGTTCATGGCACAGGCGGAGACCGTCCGCGCGATGGGTTTCGACGACCGCTTCATCCGGACCTGGGAGTACTACCTGGCCCTGAGCGAGGCCGGGTTCGCGACCGGTGTCAGCCAGGACCTGCAGCTCGTCCTGGAGAAGCGCCGCGGACTGGCGGTCTGAGGACTGTCGGACGGCCTTGTCAGGCCATCATCAGCTGGCTAGAATAGCCAGATGAGGCGCACGACCATCACCGACGCCAAGAACGGTCTCAGTGCCCTGATCGACCTGGTCCGGGGTGGCGAGAGCGTGGTCATCACGGATCGCGGCCGGCCAGTCGCCAGGCTCGAGCCGGTCGCGTCCTCGGACGATGCTCCAGGTCGCCTGCTCCGACTGGAGCGAGCCGGGATCGTCCGAGTCGGGCAGGGCGCGCCGCCGGTCGCCTTGATCCGCCAGCCCGGTCCGGAAGTGGGACGCGGTGCGAGCGCGGTCGGTGCTCTGCTTGACGAACGTCGTGACGGCCGATGAGGTTCTGGGACAGCTCGGCGATCGTCCCGCTGCTCGTGGCCGAGCCCTCGACTCGTGCCATCGTCCGGACATATGTCCGGGACCCGGACCTCGTGGTCTGGTGGGCGACCGAGATCGAATGCGTCTCGGCCCTGGCGCGCCTGGAGCGCGACGGATCGATCTCGGCATCGGCCATGGCCGAGGCCCTGACTCGGCTCGACGGTCTCGCGCTTGCCTGGCACGAGGTCCAACCGGGGCCTCGCGCCAGACAGGTCGCCATCCGGTTGCTTCGAACGCACCCCTTGCGGACCGCGGACGCGCTGCAGCTGGCGGCAGCGATCGCCGCGACGGAGGACGCGCCAGCCTCGATGCCGCTGGTCACCCTGGACACGCGCCTCGCCGCCGCCGCGGGGCGGGAAGGGTTCCGGGTCGTGGATCCGGCGGCCGCCTGAGGCCTGATCGCCCGACTCGCCGGACCTTCGGGTCTCCCGGCGACAGGGTGGGTCGAGGGCGGCCGACGACGTAGACTGCCCCGATGCCGACCGAACCCGCCGACCCGTCCAGCTCGTCCGAGACCAGGCAGCCGCTGAACACCGGCTCGGGCCGCGAGCCCGCGACCGTCCAGGTCGCGATGTGGAGCGCCCGCAATCGATGGCTCGTCGTCATCCTGTGGTTCGCCGGAACGATCGGGCTCCTGGTCGCCAGCACCCAGATGGGCGGCATCGACACCGCGGAAGTCAGCGGTAACCCCAACGAGCAGCGCCTCGAAGCCTCCGAAGCGCTCGACGTCTTCAATGCCGGCGGAGCCGCCGATCCGTCGGAGCAGTTCCTCGTCGTCATCGATGGAGGCGAGGGGGCCGCCGCCGACCCCGCGTTCCGGGCGACGGTCAGCGGGCTCGTCGCGCAGCTGGGCGCAGCCACCGCGGACATCGACGGCGTCACGACGCCCACGTTCGACCAGGTCCTGGACCCGTTCCTCACGCCGCCCGAGGCCGGTCTCATCAGCCCCGACGGGACGACCGTGCGGATCGTGGCCAAGGTGCCCGGCGACTCGGCGCAGGTCGCGGCGCTCCTGGAGCCGATCCGGCCGATCATCGACGAGGCGAGGACCGCGAACCCGGACCTGGCGATGCACGTGGTCAGCTTCACGTTCATCAACGACGACATCACCGAGCTGATCTCGAGCGACCTGGACGAGTCGCTCAAGCTGACCATCCCGCTCACCTTCATCATCCTGCTGTTCGCCTTCGGCGCCATCGTGGCGTCGGTCGTGCCCCTGGTCCTGGCGATCACGTCGTTGATCGCCGCGTTCGGGATGCTCGGCATCTACAGCCAGGTCGTGGGTCCGGTCAGCGCGAACGCCACGCAGCTCATCGTCCTCATCGGGCTCGCGGTCGCGGTCGACTACTCCCTGTTCATGATCAGCCGGTTCCGGGTGGAACGGCGGGCGGGCCGCGACCGCGACAAGGCGATCGAAGTCTCCAGCAGCACAGCCGGCCGAGCCGTCTTCTTCTCCGGACTCGCGGTGATGATCTCGCTGGCCGGCCTGGTGACGCTGGGCGTCTCGCTCTTCACGTCGATGGCGGTCGGGACCATCTCGGTCGTCTTCGTGTCGGTCGTCGGCAGCCTGACGTTCCTGCCCGCCACGCTCGCAATCCTGGGCGACCGGGTGAACCTCGGCAGGCCGGCGGCGTGGCTGCCGCGGCTGGCGGTCGCCATCCCCGTCGGTCCGGTCCGTAGCTGGGGTCGGTCCGCGCTGGCGTGGCTGGACCATCGGGCGGCGAAGCAGGAGGGCAGCGGGTTCTGGGGCCGGTTCGTGATGTGGGTCATGGCCCGGCCCATCCCGATGACGATCCTGTCGGCCGGGTTCCTGGTCCTGCTGGCGCTGCCGGTCCTGCACCTGCGCACCGGCACGACCGACATCACGGCCTTCCCCGCCACCATCGACGGCGTCGCCGGGATCAACCTGCTCAACGAGAAGTGGCCGCAGGGCAGCGAGCTACGGCTCCAGGTCGTCGTCACGGACGCCGATCAGCCGGCGACCCAGGCCGCGATCGAAGCCCTCAAGACGGCGGGCCTCGAGCAGGACGGCCTGAGCGAGCCCGTGACCGTGACCCCGTCGGTCGATGGCAAGGTCGCGATGGTCTCGTTCACGATGGCCGGCGGCTTGAACGACGAGGTCAACCGCGACCTGGTCCGGCACATGCGTAGCGACGTGAACCCGGCGGTGTTCGCCGACCTGCCGAACGTCCGGACCTACGTGACCGGCGATGCCGCCTTCTCGGTGGACGTCACGCAGCTCTACGCCGACGGGATCCCGCGGATCTTCGCGTTCGTGCTGGGCCTGTCATTCCTGTTGATGCTCGTGGCGTTCCACTCGATCGTCATCCCGATCAAGGCCATCATCCTGAACCTGCTCTCGACCGCCGCGGCGTATGGCGTCCTGGTGCTCGTGTTCCAGGATGGCTGGTTCGCCGGCCCACTCGGGATCACGCCGAGCGGGGTCATTGAGAGTTGGGTCCCCCTGTTCATCTTCACGATCCTGTTCGGCCTATCGATGGACTACCACCTGTTCATCCTCACGCGGATCAAGGAGGCTCGAGACCGCGGGCTCGAATCACGCGCGGCCGTCGCGAAGGGGATCTCGGTGACGGCCGGGGTCATCACGAGTGCCGCCTCGATCATGGTCGTGGTCTTCGCGGTCTTCGTTACGCTCAAGTTCGTGTTCATCCAGCAACTCGGCCTGGGCCTGGCCGTCGCCGTGCTCATCGATGCGACCATCATCCGGAGCGTCCTGTTGCCGGCGTCCATGACGCTGCTGGGCGACTGGAACTGGTGGATGCCGCGCTGGCTGGACTGGATCCCGCGGGTCACGATCGAAGGCGATCCGGACGAGCCGGTGGAGCTCGGCGAGGCGGCCGCCTAG
>CAZOHT010000010.1:0-11382 GCA_964579825.1 uncultured Anaerolineaceae bacterium | reverse complement strand
CACGATCGAAGGCGATCCGGACGAGCCGGTGGAGCTCGGCGAGGCGGCCGCCTAGGCCTCGCGGGACGCCTCGCCGGACGCCTCGCCGGACGCCGCGCGGATCAGGTCGACGACGCCCTCGACGTGCTCCCGTGTGCTTGAGGGGTTCAGGAACGCGAGGCGGATCGTGGCCTGGCCGTCGAGCGTCGTCGATGACACGTGGAACCGTCCCGATCCGTTGATCGCATCCAGGATCCGGTCCGTCGCGGCATCGCCACCCGTCGCTCGGAAGGCGACGACCGACAGCTCCGGGCGACCGACGACGTCGATCCCATCGATCGCCTCCAGGCGGGTAGCGGCAAGCTCGGCGAGATCGAGCATCCGGTCCAGCGTCGATCGGAAGGCCGCGACGCCATG
This sequence comes from uncultured Anaerolineaceae bacterium, assembly GCA_964579825.1. GTDB lineage: Bacteria > Chloroflexota > Limnocylindria > Limnocylindrales > CSP1-4 > SPCO01. Next base: position 10,986 of record CAZOHT010000010.1, on the reverse strand, counting down.
CAACTGGAGCGGCACCCAGACCGCCAGGCCGCGGGTCGGGCGGGTCAGTTCCGGTCCCAGCTGGAAGTAGTGAGGGAGCTCGTCCGTGGCGGCGACGTCGCGCAGGTAGGCGCCTGATCCCGCGTGTGCCGCCCGCAACGCCGCGCGGTCGCGGACCAGCAGCGCCCCGATCCCGTACGGGAGGAACAGGCCCTTGTGGGCATCGAGGGTCACCGAGTCGGCTCGCTCGATCCCGGTGAACCGCGCCCGACCGCGTGTGGTCAGGGCGAAGAATCCGCCGTACGCGGCATCTACGTGGAACCACGCTCCGCTGTCCGCCGCGATGTCGGCGATATCCTCGAGTGGATCCACCGCACCGGTGTCCGTGCTGCCGGCGACCCCGACGACGAGGAACGGCCGCAAGCCACGGGCTCGATCGGTATCGATGGCGGCCCTGAGCGAGGCGGCATCCAGTCGGTAGTTCGTGTCTGCGCCGATCACGCGGATCCGGGCCTCGGCCACACCGGCCAGCCGCGCAGCCTTCAGGACCGAGTGATGGACCCGCTCCGAGACGTAGAGCGTTCCATCGGAAGGATCATCCCCGAGTCGAGCTCGGGCCGTCGCGATCGCCGTCTGGTTGGCGAGCGATCCACCGGACAGGAGGATCCCGCCGGCTTCGGCCGGCAGGCCGACGAGGTCGGCCATCCAGCGGATGACCCCCTCTTCGATCGCGACCATCGCCGGGGCTTCGCCGGCCTGTCCCGTGAAGGCGTGGCTGCCGGCGGCGAGGAGCGCACCAAGGACGCCGCTGTAGAGCGCGCCGTTCGGGATGTAGGCGAGGTCGCCGCCGTCGGTCTTGTCCCAGCCGGCGAGGGCGGCCTCCTCCACGCGGGCCAGGAGGCTGTCGATGGGCGATCCAGCCTCGGGTGGTGGCAGCAGCAGCTCATCGATCAGGCCGTCACGGGGCGGCACGAAGAGTGGCCGCGACGCGCGCACGTCGATCAGCCGGCCGACAAGGTCCATGGCGGCCGCGCCTTGCGAGGCACGAGTAGCCGGGTCTGGAGTGAGCGCGCCCGGATCCGGCGTGAGGGAAGCGGGATCCGGCGTGGGGCCGCCAGGATCCCGCTCGATGTCGACGTCCAGGTCAGCCCCCGGGCGGCCGGTAGTTCACGCGTCGAGCGACGATGGTATCCACGTCGCCGGCCGAGAACAGCTGGGACGTCGTGACCGAGGCGGCCCCACTGGCGCCGACCGCCAGGGCCATGGCGGCGGCCGACTCGACGTCCGGCATCTCCGCGATGGCGACGTAGTCGTCTTCGCCCATCACCCAGTACTGCGCGATCAGCGTCCCGCCGACGCTTTCGCCGACCCCCTTGACGACCGCCGCACGCGCGGTGCCGCCCTCCTTGAGTAGTCCTGCCGCTCCGGCTGCCGTGTACCGAGCTCGGAACATGAACGTGGGCATGTTTGCCTCCCGCGACCATGAGCGCGGCGTGCGTGAGGGGGCGCATCGGCCGGCGCGTCGTCCGCACACGATACCCCGGGCCGTGCGACATCGAACCGTCATGCGGATGGGTCATCATCCGTCGATGATCACCCACCCACGCCTTGCCCCCACGGTCGCCGGCATCCTCGTCGCCCTCGTGCTCGCGGCGTGCTCTGGCTCCACCGGAGTGCCGACCACCAGCACCCAGCCGCTGCCTGACGCGACCACCCCGCCGGCCGCCGAGTCGTTGCCGCCCGATGCCTCGTCTCCACCGTCCGCCGCCGTCTCACCCGCCGCCTCGACTGATGCCTCGCCCGAGCCGCCGGCCGTCGTGCTGGCGCAGCCCTGGGCGACGGCGCCCCTGACCGATGTGGCGACCGGCGAGACGTTCCGGATCGCGGACCTCGCGGGCAAGGTCGTCATCGTCGAGACGATGGCCATCTGGTGCAGCAACTGCCGAGCCCAGCAGGGCGACGTCATGACGGCCCTGGAGCAGCTCCCCACGGACGACGTCGTCTACGTCGTCCTCGACGTGGACCCGAACGAGGATGCCGCGAGCCTGGCCGACTACCGGGTCGACAATGGCTTCGAAGGGCGGTATGCGATCGCCGGGACCGAGGTCGCCAGGGCGTTGGCGGCGGAATTCGGCGACCAGTTCCTGAACCCGCCGTCCACGCCGATGCTCATCATCGGGACGGACGGGACCGTGACCAACACGGACTTCGGGCACAAGAGCCCCGACCAGATCGTCGCCCTCGCCGAAGCCCACGGGGCCTGAGCCCTGGAGGGTCTCTGGCTCGCGTTCACCCTGGGGCTCGCCAGCGCGGCGAGCCCGTGCCTCCTGCCGCTCTACCCAAGCTTCCTGGCCTACCTGTCGGCCAACACGGAGTCGCTGGCCGGGCGGCGAGGGACCGGTCTCCTCGGTCTCATCATCCTGCTCGGCGTCCTCACGACCATGCTCGGCGTGGCCGTGGTCCTGGTCGTCGTCTCGGTGCCGATCGGTGCGGTCCTTGGATACCTCATCCCACTCACCGACGCGTTGCTGATCGGCCTGGGGCTGGCCCTGCTGGCGGATCGGAACCCATTCGCGCGCCTGTCGAGCGTCCGGGTGCCGTTCGTCGCGAACCCGTTCGGGCGGGCGTACCTGTACGGCCTGCTGCTCGGCCCGCTGGCGCTGCCGTGTGCCGGAGCGTTCGCCCTGGCCCTGATCGCCTACTCGGTCGGGTTGACCGAGGCGGTGGAGAAGGTCCTCGTCTTCCTCGCCTACGGGCTCGGCTTCGGCCTTCCGCTGGTGGTGCTGTCCCTGCTGGCCGGGGCACGACAGCAGCAGATCGTGCGGTTCGTGACGCGCCATCACCGTGCGATCGATGTCATCGCCGGCGTCCTGCTCATCGCCGTCGGGATCGGAGACCTGATCCTCAACTGGGACAACCTGCGGCGGACGTTCGGCCTCTAGGGCGGCCAGGCGGCGGCGGTCGCGACGATCAGGCGGCGGTCGCCGGGATCAGGCGGCGATCGCAACGATCAGGCGGCGATCGCAACGATCAGGCGGCGGTGGCCACGATCAGGCGGCGGTCGCCGGGATCAGGCGGCGGTCGCCACGATCAGACTGTGGTCGCCACGATCAGGCTGGCTGGTCAGGATCGCCACGGGTGAGCGTGGTGGATCTCGGTTCCTGTCGATCCCCCTGATCCGGTGAGCGGCGAAAGCTCCCGTTCGATCAATCAGGCTGATCACCCCGCGCCGGTCAGCCGCCCGCCGATCAGCCCCGCGCCGGTCAACTCGCGCCGGTCAACTCGTGCCGGTCAGCCGCCCGCCGGTCAGCCGACCGATCACCCCGGGCCGGTCAGCGCCGCCGCTCGACGAACGCTCGCAGGCGGGCCTGGACCTCGTCGGTCTCGAAGCAGGCGATCTCGCGCCGTTCCTCGTCATTAAGCGCCTCCTCGAAGTCGGCATCGGAGCCGCGTCGTAGCTCCGCCTTGATGTGGGCGATCCCGACCGGTGGGTGCCCGGCGAGCTCGGATGCCAGCGCCGCGACCGCGCCTTCCAGCTCCTCCGGCGCCACGACCTGCGTCACCAGCCCGATCCGTTCCGCGACGCCTGCGTCGATCCAGCGGCCGGTCAGCAGCAGGTCCCGTGCCCAGCCATCCCCGACGACCCGCGGCAGCAGGTAGCTCATCCCGCTCGTCGGGCTCAGGCCGATGGCCGTATCCGGCAGTCCGAACACGGCGTCCGACGCGGCGATCCGGACGTCGCACGAGAGCGCGAGCTCGAAGCCGCCCGCCAGCGCGTGCCCGTGGACGGCAGCGACGGTCGGGATCGACAGCGCGCGCATCCGACGGCTGAGTTCCTGGAGTCGTCCGATGAACGCGGCGAATGCGGGCCGGTCCATCGCCAGCATCGCCCCGAGGTCCGCGCCGGCCGAGAAGGCCCGCCCGTTCGCGGTCACCACGAGACAGCGCGCCTCCGGGTCCCGGGCGACAACCTCGACCGCCTCGAGCAGCGCTTCCACGAGCGTCGGACTCAACGCGTTCAGGACGTGTGGCCGGTCCAGGCGGAGCATGACGACCGCGCCGACGCGCTCGACGATGAGCGGCGAGGCGTCACGCATGGGCTGCCTCCCGATACGTCCGGACGATCCGGCGCGACTTCGTCTCGGAGCGGGGAAGGGCCGAGGCCTCGACGAGCTCCACGTCCGGGCTGAACACCAACAGCTCGTGGATCCGGTCCGTGATCCGGCCGGTCAGCCGATCCCGGTCCGCCTCCGGCAGGGGGTCGGCCAGCGCGACCCGGACCAGTGGCGCGAGCTTGTGCGGCGGTGCGTCGCGCAGCACGACCTGGAACTCGCCGTTCACCTCGGGCCGGAACTCGTCCACGACGGTCCCGACCGCGAGCGGGTACACGTTGATCCCACGGACGATGAACATGTCGTCGCTCCGACCGAGGAGCTGGAATCGGAAGCCGGTCCGGCCGCAGACGCACGGGGACGTCGTCACCCGGACGTGGTCGTGGGTCCGCATCCGGATGAGCGGATGAGCCTCGCGTTCCAGGGTCGTCAGGACCAGCTCGCCGACGACGCCGTCGCGGGCCTCGAGGACCGCCCCGGTCTCGACATCGATCAGCTCCGCCAGGTAGGCCCCCTGGCCGACGAAGTGCAGCCCGTCCGCCTCGTCGCACTCGGCCGCGACCGGGGCGGTCTCGCTGGTCCCGTAGATGTTCCGCGCCACCATCCCGAACGTCGTCTCGATCTCCTGGCGGAGCGCGCCGACCTCGAGACCGGCGTCACCGGAGAACAGGCCCTTCCGGATGCGAAGGCGTTCCGGGTCGACGCCCTCCGCGCGCGCGGCGCCGGCCAGGTGCAGGGCGTACGACGGCGTCGAGTAGATGGCGGCATCCGTCCCGGCGTCGCCCAGGATCTGGAGGAGGCGCTTCGACTGGCCGACGCCGACCGGGGCGACACACGCCCCGAGGGTCTCGAAGGTCATGTGGTCGTTGACCCCGCCGGCGTACATCGCGTAGTTCATGCACTCGAACAACAGGTCGCCGGGTCGCAGCCCCGCAGCCCAGGCCGCTCGAGCCCCGATCTCGTTATAGACCGCGATGTCGCGCCGGGTCAGGGCCATCCGCATCGGGCGCGACGTGGTCCCGCCGGTCGCCTGCATCCGCACGAGTCGGTCCATCGGCGCGCACGCGTTCGTCCCGAACGGTGGGGCCTCGTCCTGGGCGGCCTGGAGCTCGGCCTTCTCGGTGAACGGGAGGTCCGCGATCTCGACCGCGTCGCGGACCCGTCGGACGTCGGTCCCCGTCCGTGCCCACTTGGCCCGATAGAACGGACTCGTCCGGGCAGTGTAGGCGAGCTGACGCCGCAGCCGGCGGGTCTCGAGGGCTCGCTGCGTCGTCCGGTCGATGGTCTCGAGGGCTTCGTTCCAGTACGTGGCGGCCGTCGCGCGATGGCGTGGTGCGCGCCCAGCCGGCGCCGACGGGTGGTGGACCGACATGCTCGTACGGTAGCAGCCGCTGCCCCGATTCAGGTGCGCTCGGCGGCTCGCACGTAGTGCGGCAGGAGGGTCGCCCAACCGCCGCCATTCCGCTCACGCCAGACCGGGCCGTCCGCCCCGAGTCGCTCCCATCCGCGATGCTCGATGGCGATCTGCGTCGATGCCTCGTCGAGCGCCGAGAACCGGATCTCGACATCGGTCGCGTCCGAGCGATCCCGGTTGAGGTGCCAGGTGTAGGCCAGGCGGGTCGGCGGCTCCCAGGCCGTCACCTCACCCCAGTCGTGCTCGGCGCCACTGGCCGTCCGCTCGAAGATCCGCCCACCGGGCCGGCCCTCCAGGATGACGGTGAGATCCATGGCATCGGCGCCGCTGACCGTGTGATCCCGCGGCCACCAGCGGTCGATCCGCGCCGTCCAGACATCGAAGGCGTGGTCGAGCGGACACGCCACCGAGAACGTGAGCAGGATCGGTTCGATCACGGCTCGCTCGACGGGGGCGTCGTGTTCTCGGCCACCAGGCGGTAGCGTCCGGCCGCCTCGCCCCAGACCCGTTCGACGTACGCGCGCACCGCGTCCGCACCCGAGGCGTGGAGGCGGTAGATGCGACGAGTCCCGCGCGGCTCCTCCGCCACCAGGCCGGCGTCCTTCAGCAGACGCAGGTGGCGCGAGACCGCCGGCCGGCTGATCGGCAGCGCATCCGCGAGGTCCTGGACGGACCGTTCACCCGCTCCGAGCAGCTCGAGGATGGCACGCCGGTTGCCGTCGCCAAGGGCATCGAACGGGTCGCCGGCCGGTTCCGCGGCGGGCATCAGCGGGCGCGCATCAACGGGCTCGCATCCGATTGTTCTTCGCGTCGTGGGTCAACTCGGCGAGGCCGAGCGCCTCCAGCAGCGGCGGCATGTAGACGCCGAACCGGCCGCGCAGGCCCTTCTTGAGCCCATACCAGCCGCCGACGGGGTTCGACTCGGAGCGGCCCCAGGCTTCCACGGTCCCGTCGGCCGCCGGCTTCTGCTCGTCCGCGCCCCCGAGTGGCATCCAGTCGCCGTGGGCCTTCAGCATCGTGTGCAGGTCGTCGATGGCCCGCGCGTCGTACTTGAGCTGTGTCCCGCCGACCTGGCAGATGATCGCCGGCGGGTCGTTGGCGTCGTCGCGCCACATCCGGTATTCCGACGTCCCGGGCGGGGTCTGGAGGACCCAGGGATCGTCCTTCGTTCCGGTGCCTGTCGCCATGTCATCACCCTCCGTCGCGATCCGTAACAGTCCAGCTACGGTAACACACAGGTGACCGATAAGCCGCAAACGATCGTCCGCGGACGGCTCCGGGGCCCGTATCATCGTCGCCAATGCGACTCCCGGATGGCATCGACGTCGAAGGTCCGGTCCAGGCCGAGGTCTTCGTGATCTGGCTGGATGGTGGTCGACTGGCCCTGACCGGGCCGTGCGGGAGCGCCCCGTGGCGCATCGAGGTCGCCGAGACGGAGCACCCCGTCCAGACCGTCGCCCGCATCGTCCGTGCGGAGATCGGCGAACCGATCCTTGTGCACTCCACTTCGTGGCGCCGCGACGGTCGCGCCGTGATCCTCTCGTTCATCGTGGTCATCGCGCCCGCGCTCGTCGGGGACATGGCATCGGCTCGGATCGGCCGAGCCGATCTCGCTCGATCGGCCGCGTCCGAGGCTCCGCGCGAGATCGGATACGAACAGGTGCTCGAACACGGCCTCCGCCACCTCGCCTGGCTGGCAACGGACGATCCGGTGGTGAGCCAGGGACTCGGGGCACCCTGGCGGACGGCGCTGACCGGGTATGTGCCCGAGCCGTTCAGAGCACTGGACTGATGGTCGAAGGAGGCACGATGGATGGTCGCGAGTTGACGGTTCGCTGCGCCTGCGGCTGGGAGGTCACGGGCCCGGAGGACGACGTGGTGGAGGCGACGTCGGACCACGGCCAGCGGTTGCACAACATGTCCGCATCTCGTGAGCAGATCCTGGCGATGGCGGTCGAGACGCCGAGCACCGCGCCGAGCCCGATGCCCGGAGCTTCGTCAGGTGGCCCCGCCACCGGCCAGGTCATGCCAAAGCCAAGTCCCGCGGCGATCGAGCGGTTCAAGGGGGCGCTGCCCGAGGATCCGCACGTCACGACCCGGCCGATGTTCGGGAATCTCGCGGCGTTCGCGAACGGCTACATGTTCGCCGGGCTGTTCGGCGATGACGTGTTCGTGCGTCTCGACGATGACGGGCAGGCCGACGTGATCGAGAACGGCGGCTCGCCGTTCGCACCGATGCCGGGACGCCCGATGCGTGGGTATGTGGTCCTGCCCGCCGACCGCGCCGGCGACGACGGGCGGCTGCGCTCGGCACTCGGCGCAAGCCTGGCCCACACCATGGCCCTCCCGCCCAAGGAGCCGAAGGCGAAGAAGCCCAAGCCCGCCAGGTAGCGTGCCTGGGCCGGCACAGGCGGCGCCGCATCCCTGATCCGGCGCCGCGCGGCCCGGTCGGTCACATGGCCTCGAAGGTCTCCACGACCTGGATCGATGCTCCGCCCTGGAGGACCGGGCACCCCGCAGCGAGGGCCACCGCCGCGTCCAGCGAGTCCGCCTTGATGATCGAGTAGCCGGACGGTCCGTCGGCGACATCGCTCACGGACCCATCCGAGGCGATCTCCTTGGTCGCCGATGCCGGATTGCCGCCGTCGACGACGGCGTCGCCGAGCGTTCCGAACCAGTCGGTCCAGGCCTTCATGACCGCGACGCCCTCTTCGGGCGACTCCGGCATCGAGCCACCGTGGTAGACCAGCAGGTAGTTCGCCATCGTTCGGTCCCTCCTTCGTCGATCGGACGCGATCGTCTGTCGCGCACATCCTAGCGACGAACGAGCGTCGCCCGAATCGACAGCGCTCGGACCGGTACGCTGGCGGCGACCGATCCAGGCCTGCCGCGGAGGACCACCGAGCGTGCCCGACCCCGACCTGACCACGCCGGCCGACGCCGGGTACGCCATGCCGCCCGAGTGGGAGCCGCACGCGGGTTGCCTGATGGCCTGGCCGGCGCGCTTGGCCCTGTGGGGCGACCGATTCGACGAGGCGAAGGACGACTACGCCGCGGTGGCGCGGGCGATCGCCGGATTCGAACCCGTCACGATGGTCTGCGACCCGGGCCTGGCTCGTGAGGTCCGCGACCGGTGTGGCGAGGGCGTCGAACCGCTCGAATTGCCGATCGACGACTCCTGGATGCGCGACGCCGGACCGATCTTCGTGCGCGACACGCGCGGTCGGGTCGCGGCCGTCAAGTTCGGGTTCAACGCCTGGGGGAATCGCTGGCATCCACACGGCGACGATGCCCGGCTGCCGGACCGGATCGCGGAGCACCTCGGGATGCGACTGTTCCGAGCGCCGATGATCCTGGAGGGCGGCGCCGTGTTCGTGGACGGGGAGGGGACGCTGCTCACCACCGAGCAATGTCTGCTCGACCCGAACCGGAACCCCGAGATGACGCGCGCCGAGATCGAACAGACCCTGCGCGACTACCTGGGCGTCACGACCATCGTGTGGCTCCCGAACGGCCACGTCCTGGACACGGGACCCGAAGGCACGGACGGTCACGTCGACGGCGTCGCGCAGTATCTCGCTCCGGGCCGCATCCTCCTGGAGGCGCCGACCGATCCGACCGCCGACGCCTGGGCCGGTGGGCAGGCGAACCTGGCGGCGCTGGCGGCGTCGCGCGATGCCAGTGGCCGGCCCTTCGGCGTGACGATCATGGATCCGGGCCGCGATCCCGCCGTCTCCTACGCCAACCACTATCTGGCCAACGGCGCGGTCATCGTCCCGACCGGCGGCGATGTCCACGACGAGCCCATGCTCGCGTTCCTGGCCAGCGTCTATCCGGACCGTGAGATCGTCGGCGTGCCTGGCGACACGCTCGCGTTCGGCGGTGGCGGTCCGCACTGCATCACCCAGCAGATCCCGGCCGGCGCGATCTCGCCCGCCTGACCACGAGGAGGCCTTCATGTCCATCGGCGACTTCGCGCGCTACCCCCTCATGTTCGGTCCGTCGCCGGTCCAGCCGCTCGGACGACTCTCCAAGCATCTCGGTGGCGCCGCCGTGTGGGCCAAGCGCGACGACTGCAACTCGGGCATCGCGTTCGGTGGGAACAAGACCCGCAAGCTGGAGTACCTGGTCGCGGACGCCCTCGCGACCGGGTGCGACACGCTTGTCTCCATCGGTGGTGTCCAGTCCAATCACACGCGCCAGGTCGCTGCGGTCGCGGCCCATGTCGGGCTGGGCTGTGTGCTCATCCAGGAGAGCTGGGTCGACTGGCCGGACGCGGTCTACGACCGGGTCGGCAACATCCTGCTGAGCCGTCTGGTCGGGGCGGATGTCCGGCTCGTCCGCGCCGGCTTCGGGATCGGGTTCAAGGAGAGCTGGGAGGCCGCGCTTCGCGAGGTGGAGGAGGGCGGGGGCCGGCCATACGCGATCCCGGCCGGCGCCTCCGACCACCCGCTCGGCGGGCTCGGTTACGCGAACTGGGCGTACGAGGTGGCTCAGCAGGAGCAGGAGCTCGGGACCTTCTTCGACACGGTCATCGTCTGTTCGGTGACCGGCAGCACGCAGGCCGGGATGATCGCCGGGGCGGCGGCGCTCGCCGATGCCGGCGGCCGGAAGCGGCGCATCATCGGCATCGACGCCTCCGCCAAGCCCGCCGAGACCCGCGAGCAGGTCGCCCGGATCGCCCGCCGGACCGCCACGCTCATCGGCCTCGAACGCGACCTGCGCGACGAGGAGATCGAACTGGACGAGCGCTACCATGCCGGGGTCTACGGCATCCCGGACGAGGCGACGCTCGATGCCATGAGACTCGTCGCGCGGCTGGAGGGGATGATCACGGACCCGGTCTACGAGGGAAAGTCGATGGCCGGCCTCATCGACCTGGTCACCCGTGGCGAGATCGGGCGCGACTCGACGGTGCTCTTCGCTCACCTCGGTGGGCAGCCGGCCCTCAACGGCTACAGCGCCCTCTTCACCTGACGCTCGGCGTCAACCGACCGGCGCGAGGACCGCGGCGATGCCGGCCTGGTCCAGCGCCGACTGGAGCGACTTGGCGTACGCGAGGCTCGTGTAGGTGGCGCCGGAGATGATGTCGATGTTCGCGCTCTGCGCTTGCAGGGCCTCGCTGGCCAGGATCGGCGCCACGTAGTCGGAGATCTCGCCGCTCCGTCCGCGGGTCGGCAGGGCGACCGCCTGGACGTCGATGATCCGGCCGCCCTCGACGGTGATCTGCACCGCGACGTCCCCGAAGCGGGTGGGGACGGTGGCCCCGGTGACGGTCGTGGCGGCGGTCGGGGCGGGGCTGGCCGTGACGGTCGGCGTCGTGCCGGAGTCAGGCGTCGTCGAGGACGTACCGGTCCCGGGCGTCGGGCTGGCGGTCGCGCCTGCGACGGCCGCGGCTCCATCGGTCGCGCCGCCGAGCGAGGTCGCGGGATCCGGGGTCTTGAACGACAGCAGCAGGACGAGTGCGAGAACGGTGGTGAC